>CAJUMJ010000022.1 GCA_910587095.1 uncultured Lachnospiraceae bacterium | reverse complement strand
TGATCCTGCGGAACAAGCCCTTCGAGACTGACCATTTCCAGTGTATTTCTTTCCGACTTTTCTTTTATCAGCATGTCCTCACCCCTGATTTTATTATATCAAAAAAAGCCAGCTTTTGCTGACCTTTTTTGACAGTCTGAAAGGGCGTATCTTTTAGATACTGCCCTCAAACTTTTTCTCTAAATATTCTTTTACCTGAATCAGATTGTCAAATACGGCCTCGCTCAGCATCCCCATCTCCTCCGTGACAGGCATCATGTCCGGTACCATAATGGGATGCAGACCTGCGCCGTGCGCCGATCGTATGCCGTTGTGGGAATCCTCTATGGCATACGTGTTTTCAGGAAGAATCCCCATGCGCTTGCAGGTCATCAGATAGATATCAGGAGCCGGCTTGCTGTTTTTCAAAAGATCGCCTCCCACCACTACCTGAAAGCAGTCGTAAAGCCCGGCATCCTTAAGCTCCTGCGTGACGACGGCGAGTCTGGTGGAGGAGGCAAGCCCGGTGGGAATCCTCCGCTCATGCAGACAGGCCAGTATCTCCCGCGCTCCCGTTTTGACCGGCAACCCTTCTTTTTCTGTCATCTCACGAAACAGCGCGGAACTCTCACCGCTGAATTTTTCATAGGGAAAGTCCTTCCCATAGTGACCGTACACAATCTCTTTTGTCCTGCCTTTGTTCGTCCCGATGCATCGCATAAACACCTCTTCAATATCAGGAATCCCGTATTTTTCCCCCAGCATCTTCCAGCAATCCAAAACAAGCCTCTCGCTGTCAAAAATGGTGCCGTCCATATCAAAAATCACCGCAATATCCGATCTCTCCATCACATGCTCTCCTGTCACTTATCTTTTCTGATATAAGCGATAAACTGATTCCCGTTCTCCTCAAGCCACTCCGTAGAATCGTTCATACCCCTCTTTTCCAGCGTCCCTGCTACCGGATCCATAACCACAATATTTAATTCGTTAAAACCCGTGATAAGCACCGCATTGCCGTCCGTAAGCATGGCAAGCACCGGAATGTCCTTATTCACATAGTACAGCACGGAATCCAGGCTGCACCCGGCCAGATCCAGTATGGTACAGTTTTGCAAGTCACTCTCCAAAATATCAAACACGGTATCTCCCTGATTCAGGCGTCTTTGCGTGTTTCGTGAAATCCCCTCAAATTTCAATATCGTATCCAGGCAAACGGCAAGTGAACTTGTCGTCTCCGTGATCTCCTCCTCCGTAATAGCCATAATCTGATTACGCGCGCTTCTGGTTTCCCTTCTCCACACGTAATCCCCGTCGTCGTCAACCACCACGCCGGCCGTGCGGTAGGCCAAATCCACAGCCTTCCCTGGATTGACCAGAATATCTTCAATGCCTTCTTTCGCGTAGACATAGAAGGCCCTCTCCGGCATTTCGCTTTCCAGCTCTCCCACCGACCTGCTGCCTTCGAAAAGAATTTCCTTGGGAGTCAGATGTTTCAAACTCCTGCCGTCAATCTCGTCTTTCACATCGATCTGGCAGATAGTCTCGTAAGTCTCCGTGACCACAAAGTTAAGGACATTGTTTCCGTTTCTTACCTCCTCCGTGTTCATGATCTGGTCGTCTTCGGTCGGAATATAACTGTCGCTCTCCCCGTCATACACTACCCGGGTAAGAGTGAGCTGGTTTTCCTCGATCCTGCTGTCCACCACATAGGCCCCGTCCTTCCGATAGGTCTTGAGCACATCGCCGTCATCTCCCTGGATTTTCAGACTGTACATAGGAAAAATGACGCTGCCCGTCCGATTTTCCCTGACGTCCTGCTTTCTGGCCAGCCCGTAAACCAAATCCTCCTGCATAAAACCAATAGCGGAAATATACTCTCCTGTTCCCGCCTGAATCCTCGTCTGCGTCTGCGTATTCAGATTCATCAGCACCAGTTCCGTGGCAGCGTATAAATCCTTTCCGTCCTGCCAGACAAGCATTTTGTTGGACGAAGACACATGATAACCGCCTTCCTTCAGTCCCGTCACCAAAGTCTGCAAGGAGAGGGAAGAAACGTCCACCATGTACACGCTGCCGTCCAGCATAAAATAATAATTTCCCTTTCGGCTCAGATAGGAAAGCTCCTCAATATCCGTTTTTAAAAGTTCATAGGACTTATCGTACGGGATATAAACCAGCTCTTCCACCGTATTGCCCAAGCTGTTGTAGAAGTAAAGCGCCACACCCACGCAGCCCTCGTGCCGTCCTCTGTTCATATACCCGTAAACGAGGAAAACCGTGTTCCCCGTCTCATCCACGGAAAGCACCCTGATATCATGTCTGTCGTAAGCGCTCCTTGGATCCGTCAGTTCCTCGGTATTGCCGTAAAAACTGAAAAGTCTCGCCAGTTTGTTGTCCGTCACATTATAGCTGTAAAGCTTGTCCGCCACCACAAAGGCAAACGCGTTTCCGCCGTCGCTTTCCTTAAGAGTCACATCCTCCCCGGTAATGCCAAGCATAATCTTGTCATTGACATAGACTTCCGCCTTTTCGTCGAACACCTGCTCCATCGTCCGCTCAAAGTCAAGAAGGTACATGCGCTCCGGCGTGTAGCGCACCCGGTAAAACTCTCTGATGCGGTAATAGTCCGTCTTTCTTCCCTGTCTGATCTGTGCCAGATACTCGAGTGTAAAGGAACCTGTCTGCTCCGCAAGTTCCTTTATGGTAATACAGGGTCGCCCTGCCTCGGTAATCTGCAAGTCTCCCCAAGTCACCTGGTTAAAGCTGGAATGAATTGTCACTTTATGAAAGGTGGTGTTGTTGCCCTCCGCATTGGACTCCAAATATTTTGTCAACTCCGCCGCTGCGTCCTTGTCAAATGTGCGCTCATGGAAATCCATGATATAGTCAAGTTTTTCCGTCACATACAAAGAATCGCTCAGAATAATCCTCGAATAATAGCGGATGGGCGTCCTCTCCCCTACCGTGACCAGAAATACGAGCATATACTCCGTATCATTCTCGATCAGATCCTTCAAAGTAATAGAAAAAGAGATCTCATCTCCGTCCTGGTCGTATTCCCGAACCGGCGTGCTCTCCACCAAGCGCTCACCGTCAAGGCTTCTCACTTCAAAACCGATCCCGTCAATACGCTGCCCGTAAGTATCCATATGAACGTCAATCTTTCGGTCTTCTCCTATGGGCTGCAGGTTGTCCCGCAAATAAGCGCAATCCATACTCTCCGCATAGCCATGCAGGCTTCCTACCCGGTGCCTGCCCGCAGTCATGGATAGCACCGGATACGTCGCCTCCCCCATCTCGGTTGTCATATCTGTATTTCCCTGGTTCATCACTCTGCTTAAAATAAGCAGCGCAAGCGCAAATATACATCCCAGGAGAAGTCCCTTTATGATCGCTCTCTTCATAGATTCCTCACGTTGCGCAAAGCCGTAGCTAAAACTTTAATATACCATTCCTGTTGCTGTGCCTTTTTTTATAAATCTCATAGCATAGGAGTACCTGTACAAATTCTTCCATGCGCTCCCAATTCTTTTCCGTCTTAACGACCTCCGCATTTTCTCCGCCATCCCTGTCAGAATCCGCCTGTTTGATCTTATCCACGATAATCCGTGTCAACCGGTAAATCTGCCATCTGTCGGGATACTCGTCATAAATCATACTGCCTTCATAGTCTAACCGATCCAGAAGTTCCGCAATCACCTTCTGATACTTCTTCGCTTCCGCCGGATACATCTCCTGCAAATATTCCAAATCCCTCGAAACCGTGTCCTGTTCCTGATAAAAGAGCGGCATCGGATAAGACATATAGAAAGGTAAAATTCTCGATTGTCTCATATGCTCACCACAATAGATAATCAATTTATTTTATCATATGGCAGGCGCCCGGGAATGTGAAAAACGGCCTCGAAATTTTATGTGCGTTTATCCGCGCTTCAGGCGAAAACTGCCTACAAGCTGTTTGAGCATATCGGCTTGTCCTGACAACTCCTGACTCGTTGCGGCGCTTTCCTGCGCCGTCGCGGAGTTTGTCTGTACTACGTCGGATATTTGTTCGATTCCCGTAGCTACCTGAACAATTTCGTCTGTCTGCTCTTCCACCGCTTTCGCGACAAGCTCCATCTGTTCTACCACCTGGTCGGCAAGGTTCACCGCCGTAGTCACCGAATCCGTTACTCTCCCCACAACCCGGCTGCCGCCTCCGACAGCCTTCGCGGATCCTTCGATAAGCTCCTTTGTCGCTTTCGCCGCCTGATCCGACTTGATCGCAAGACTTCTCACCTCTTCCGCCACCACAGCAAAACCCTTGCCGCTCGTCCCTGCACGGGCCGCCTCCACGGCAGCGTTAAGCGCCAAAATATTAGTCTGGAAAGCAATATTTTCGATCGTGTCTATGATACGGCCGATTTCGTCGGAGGATTCCGTGATCTCATTCATCGCCCGATTCAGGCTTTCAATGTACTCACCGCTCTCCTGAAGCTTTTTACCGGCTTCGTTCACCACAGCCTTAACCTGACCGGTCAACTGGGCAATCCCTTTTGCCTCCGTACTCATATTCGAAACGGTTCCGGAAAGCTCATCCACCGACTCCGTCTGCTCCACCGCCCCGTGGGAGAGAACCTCCGCGGTGGACGCGACTTGATCTGACCCTGCGGAAACCTGTTCTGAGGCGGAAATAATACCCGCCATGGTATCGTTCAGTTTTTCGCTGATAATATGCAGGGAATCCCACAAAACGGCAAAGTCACCGGGATAACGCTGCCCGGAAACTTCCCTGCTCAGATCTCCCTCCGCTATCGCGCCAAGAACCTCCTGCATCTCGTTTATGATAGTCCCAAAATCTCTGACTAGCTGGGCAGTCGAATCCGCCAGTATTCTTGTCTCGTCCCTGCTCTTTACTCGCACGACCTCACTCTTCAAATCCCCCTGGGAAAGAGCCTGGAGCCGTCTCGTGCACCTTACGATAGGTGAAGCGATGGTATGGCTGACTTTCATGGAGATAATGATCACAAGTATACAGGAAGTCACGCAGATTACTATCTGGAAAACATTCCCGAAATAAGCGGGACGCATAAATTCATCCTCATCGATGGTCACCGCGATAGACCATCCATCCGTGCCGGAAATGGGCGCGTAGCTCTGCATATTGTTGGAGTCATCCGCCGCGTAGTAAAAACGCTCCACGCCAATCTCACCGGCAATCATCCTGCTTTCAATGGCCGCTACCATCTGCAGACCTTCATCTCCCGGGTTCTCCGCCGCCTCCCTGATCACGTTTTCCTTACTCATGACAGTTTCCTGATCCACGTAGGCGATCGTGGTACCGTTCTTATCAAGAATGTATGCCTCTCCCTCCTCGCCGATCTGTAAACCGTCGATAATGGACTGCAATATGTATGCGTCGCACTGGAAATAGAGCACCCCTTTCACCTCGTCACCTTCCCGTACGGGTGCTGAAACCATCAGGAATATATCGTCGCCGTCTATGTATGGTTCGGACATGTAATTCTTTCCCGAAACTGCCGCCTGAAAGAAGGGCTCCGCGGAAATGTCCGCATCATTCACCGCGTCATAACCGTTCGTATCGGCCATTCCTCCGGCGCGCATATAATAAGCTTCCGCCCTTGCCTGTATAAACGCCTGCTTATCCTCAGGTGAGGTATTTTCGTCTGCAAGTATTGGATTTGAAGCTATCTCCGCGATAGTCAACGTGTACGTGGAGATCATGTTTTCCGCCGCCAGCGCGGCAAGTTTCGCCGTCTCCAGGAGATTTTTCTCAAGTGCCGATGTGGTGGAATAACGTGTCACCAACATACCCATCAACCCCGCGACAAATGAAACGCAAAGTGTTGCCAGCACAACCATCACAACAATTTTAGTCTGTATTTTTTTCATCTGTTCCGGCCTCGGGCCTCCCCCTTCCTTCGTCTAAACAGGGGAACGGATCTTTCTTCCGTCCCCCTTAACTAATCCGATTATTTTTTAACCGTCTCTATTCTTGCCACGGCTCTCTTTAAGGACAGCTCCGCCCGGCGCATGTCCGTTCCGGGTGAATTCTCCCTGATTCGTTCCTCCGCGCGCGACTTCGCTTCCTCCGCCCGCTCCACGTCGATTTCCTGCGGCCACTCAATAATCTCCGCAAGCACCGTAACCTGCTCCGGCAGTACTTCCGCAAAACCGGCATGAAGCGCGGCCTCCGACACCTCCTGATCTTTCGTGATCGTGAGGATTCCGGGCGCGACAATCATTGTCATCGGAATATGCTGTTTATAAATGCCGACTTCGCCCTCAACCGTGTTAAACTCCACCATGGACACTTCATCCTCATAGAAAACTCTGTCCGGGGTGATAATCTTTAATTTAAAGTTCCTGCTATCCTCAGCCATATACTACCTGCTTCCTACGCTTTCACCATCCACGCCCGGCGGCTTTCCCGTGGATTCGCCTCCTGCGTGTGAATTGCAGCGATTATAGTGTCCTATTTCTTATTACGGGCAACCACGTCATCAATGCTTCCCGCATTCAGGAAATAGCTCTCCGGAATACTGTCGTGTTTACCTTCCAGAATTTCCTTAAATCCGCGGATTGTCTCGGAAATCGGCACATATTTACCGCTCATTCCGGTAAACTGCTCCGCCACATGGAACGGCTGGGACAGAAATCTCTGTATTCTTCTCGCACGGGCAACCACCAGCTTATCATCCTCGGAAAGCTCATCCATACCGAGAATGGCGATGATGTCCTGCAGTTCCTTATATTTCTGCAAAATCTCCTGCACGCCTCTGGCCACCTGATAATGCTCCTCGCCGACGATTCTCGGATCAAGAATCCTGGAAGTGGACTCCAGCGGGTCAACTGCCGGATAAATACCAAGCTCCACGATGGAACGTGAGAGTGTTGTGGTCGCATCCAGATGAGCGAACGTAGTCGCCGGAGCCGGATCCGTCAAATCGTCCGCCGGCACATAAACCGCCTGCACGGAAGTGATGGAGCCGCTCTTTGTGGAAGTGATACGCTCCTGCAGCGCGCCCATCTCCGTCTGCAGCGTAGGCTGATAACCCACTGCGGAAGGCATACGGCCAAGCAGCGCGGACACCTCTGAGCCTGCCTGTGTAAAACGGAAAATATTATCGATGAAAAGCAGCACGTCCTTTCCGCCCTTGTCACGGAAATATTCAGCCATGGTCAACCCTGTCAGGCCGACTCTCATTCTCGCCCCGGGCGGCTCGTTCATCTGCCCGAAGACCATCGTCGTCTTATCGATAACGCCCGATTCCTCCATCTCGTGATAAAGGTCGTTACCTTCCCTCGTACGCTCTCCCACACCGGTAAATACGGAATAACCGCTGTGCTCAGTCGCTATATTTCGGATCAACTCCTGGATCAATACCGTCTTACCCACGCCGGCACCGCCGAACAAGCCGATTTTACCGCCCTTCTGGTACGGGCACAGCAGATCTACGACCTTGATACCCGTTTCCAGAAGCTCCGTCGCCGTGGACTGCTCCTCAAACGTCGGAGCCGGTCTGTGAATCGGCTCATGTCCCACATCCTTCGGAGCGGGTTTATTGTCAATCGGTTCTCCCAGAACGTTAAAGATACGTCCCAGTGTATTTTCTCCTACAGGAACTGTGATGGGAGCGCCTGTTGCAACCGCCTCCATACCCCTCACAAGCCCGTCCGTAGGACCCATGGAGATACATCTGACGGTATCGTCACCCAAATGCTGCGCCACCTCCACAGTCAGCTCTCCGCCGGCTTTGAGCGGAATCCTGATTGCGTCATTGATTTCCGGCAGGTTTCCCGTCGAAAATTTAATGTCAAGTACGGCACCGATGATCTGAGTGATCTTTCCAAGATTTTCACTTGTCTTTACTTCTGCCATCTCTTTGTCCTTTCACTCATATTAATTTTCCGTTCAGCCCTCGCCCGTTCGCAAAACCGTACTTTCATGCGCAAACCGGGGCCAAACCGTATTGCAAAATTATGTGATCGCATTTGCGCCTGCGATAATTTCTGTTAATTCCTGCGTAATAGACCCCTGACGCGCTCTGTTATACATCAGTGATAAGTGATCTATCATTTCCTCAGCATTGCTCGTTGCGGCATCCATAGCCTGCATTCTCGCTCCGTTTTCGCTCGCTACCGCTTCCACCAGACCGCCGTAAATCAGACTGGTGACATATTTCGGGATAATCATATTCAGCGCCTCGTCATCCTCCGGCTCGAAGTTCATCATCGCCTTGCTTCCTGTGTCCTGCGTCTCTTCCTTCGCATCCTGTACCGGTTCCACGGGAAGAAGTTTCAGAAGCTTCGGCACATGAACCACCGTGTTCTTAAATCCCGTATAGGCGAGATAAATCTCTCCTATTTCCCCCGCCGCAAAGGAGGCAAGCAGCCTTTCGCACAGGGCCATCGCATCCACATAGGACGGTTCCTCAATTATGTCGGAATTTTCCTCCACAATCTCATAGCCGCCACGGTTCAGGGCGTCTCTGCCCTTCTTGCCGATTGCGTAGATACGCAGGTCTTCCTTCTTAAAATCGCCCTTTGTGATCAGTTTCACAATGTTGGAATTGTAACCGCCCGCAAGACCTCTGTTGGAAGTAATCACGATCACAGCCTTCTTCTGCGATTCCCCGGCCGTCAGGTAGGGGTGGTTTAAGCCGCCGGTTTTTGCCAGCATGGAAGTCACCGTCTCGTACATGCAGTTAAAATATGCTTTCGACTGTTCTGCGCGCTGTTTCGCCCTTTGCAGTTTAACGGTAGAAACGAGTTTCATGGCTTTGGTAATCTGCTGCGTACTCTGAATACTGCCTTTACGCCTTTTTATGTCTCTCATCGAGGCCATAGCATTACCCTCCTATATCAATTCTCACCGCTGCGGAGAATGCCGTCTTTGGGCATTCTCCCATGTGAGAGTGATTTGCAAAGCAAATCCAGAACTTCCAAGGCAGCTATGCTGCCTTTACGAAATCAGCCTCCGCTGTGAGAGGCTGGAAGTTCTTCTCACACTGTGAACTGCGCCTTAAATTCTTCAACGGCTTTTTTAAGCTTCGCATCCGTCTCGTCGCTAATTTCCTTATTCTGTGCGATCGCGTTCGGCACTTCGGGATATTTCGTGTCGAGGAACTCAAAAAACTCTGCCTCAAACCTTGTGATATCCTCAACCGGAACGTCGAGCAGATATTTATTTGTCACCACATAGATGATAATAACCTGATACTGTACCGGCATCGGCTTATACTGCGGCTGTTTCAAAACTTCCTTGATTCTCTCACCCTGTGCAAGCTTCTCCTTGGTATCCGCGTCAAGTTCGGAGCCGAACTGAGAGAAAGCCGCCAGTTCTCTGTACTGTGCAAGCTCGGTACGGATAGGCGCCGCAATTTTCTTCATCGCCTTGATCTGCGCCGCGCCGCCCACACGGGACACGGAAAGACCTGCGTTTACAGCCGGACGGAAACCGGAATTGAACATCTCCGTCTCCAGATAAATCTGCCCGTCCGTGATAGAGATAACGTTAGTCGGAATGTACGCCGACACATCGCCCGCCTGCGTCTCGATAATCGGAAGCGCGGTAAGCGAACCGCCGCCGTACTCCTCGCTCATTCTCGCCGCACGCTCAAGCAGTCTGGAATGCAGATAGAACACGTCGCCGGGATATGCCTCACGCCCTGGCGGCCTCTTGAGCAGCAAAGAGAGTGTACGATACGCAGCCGCCTGTTTGCTCAAATCGTCATAGACCACAAGTACGTCCTCGCCGTTCTCCATCCACTCCTCGCCTATCGCGCAGCCGGAATAGGGGGCGATATACTGCAAAGGAGCCGTCTCGCTGGCAGTCGCGGCAACTACGGTGGTATATGCCATCGCGCCGTACTCCGTCAAGGTTTTCACAATGGAAGCAACCGTGGACGCTTTCTGGCCAATGGCTACGTAGATACATTTCACGCCCTGTCCCTTTTGGTTGATAATGGTATCTATGGCAATAGCCGTCTTACCGGTCTGTCTGTCTCCGATGATCAGCTCGCGCTGGCCTCTTCCGATCGGCACCATGGAGTCGATAGCCTTGATACCTGTCTGTAACGGTGTGTCCACGGATTTTCTCGTGATAACACCGGATGCAACTCTCTCAATCTTACGATATTTGTCAGTCTGGATCGGACCTTTGCCGTCGATAGGCTGGCCCAAAGCATTCACGACACGGCCGAGCATACAGTCGCCGGCGGGTACTTCCACCACGCGGCCTGTGGTCTTTACGGTATCGCCCTCGTTGATGTTGTGCTGGTTGCCGAACAGAACGGCGCCCACATTATCTTCCTCAAGGTTAAGTATCATACCGTAAACTTCACCGGGGAACTCCAAAAGCTCTCCCTGCATTGCATTCTCAAGTCCGTGCACACGAGCGATACCGTCCGCCACCTGGATAACCGTGCCCACCTCGGACACTTCCAGCTCGGAAGCGTATCTCTTGATCTGATCCTTAATGACTGAACTGATTTCTTCTGGTCTTAAATTCATGGATCATACGCACCTTTCTTCGTTTTTCTTATCTTACAATTGAATTTTTAACAGATCCCTCTGCAGCTCGTTCAGCTTCGTGCTGATGCTGCTGTCTACAACTCTGTCACCGATTCGGATCACCATGCCCCCGATCAGGGAAGCATCCACACTGTAATGCATCTCCATGGATCGGTATTGTGTGGTTTCGAGCAGTCTCTTCTCAACCGCCTCGCGCTGGCTATCCTTAAGCGGAACTGCCGTCGTCACCATGGCGATGCCAATTCCCTTATGTTCTTTCACCCTCGTGACAAAGTACTGAAGGATCCCGTCGATCTCCCCGTAACGGTCTTTCGAGATAATGATAGTGAGAAATCCAAACAGCTCCTCCGATATCCGCCCCTCGAACACGTTTTTGGCCACCTTGATCTTCTCCTCCTTGATGATCTTCGGATGATTCATCAGTTTGCCAAAATCTTCATTCTCCGCAAGGATCTTCTGAAGCTGCTGCGTCTCCTCCAACAGGACATCTACCTTATCTTCTTCCACCGCCAGCTCAAACAACGCGTCACCGTATGTCTTCGAAATCAGCTTAGCCATGTGTTTTCCCCTATTTCCTTAAGCGTCTCCTCCACCAGGCTGTCCTGTACAGCGGTGTTGATCTGCGCGTTCACGACCTTGGCCGCCATCATGGATGCAAGCACCACCATCTCGCGCTTCACCTCGTCGGCCGCCTTCTTCTTCTCAAGCTCCGCCTCCACGCCGGCTCTCTCGATGATTCTGGCCGCTTCCTCCTTCGCTTCCGAAATAATTTTATTTTCGTTTGCCAAAGCCTTTTTCCTCGTCTCTGCGAGAATCGCTTCGGCTTCCTTATCTACATCCCTCAGCTTAGCCTCGTACTCTTCCTTCAGCGCCTTGGCGTTTTCCATGTCGGACGCCGCCGTATCAAGTTCGCCCTTAATGCGCTCCTGTCGCTTCTGCATCATATCCCTCACGGGATTGAACAGCAGATGGGACGCGATCAAAAAGAGTGAAAACACAGCTATAATCATCAACACGGAATCCGCAATGAGCTGCAAGTCGAGGTCAAAGAGCCTCGGCGCCATCTCCGCGGACGCCAGCGCTAAATTCGCAACTGTCGCATTCAAGCGTTAGCCCTCCTTTCGTTGCTTCTCACAAGTCCTGCACATTTACTGCGCCGACTGTGAGAACGCCTAAATTTTTCATACATCAAACCCGCCGCGAAGCGATATCGGGCCGGCCTGATACCCATAACTTATGAAAGCTTTTGTTATGGAAGGAGAGGCTTAACGAAGAGCAGCAGCATTGCGATCAACAGACCGTACAGACCTGTCGTCTCGGCAACGGCCTGCCCGAGAAGCATCGTAGAAGTAACGTCGGACTTAGCGCCCGGGTTTCTGCCCACTGCCGCAGCGGCGTGACCTGCCGCGATACCCTGACCTACACCGGGGCCGATACCTGCGATAACCGCAAGACCAGCGCCGATCGCCGAACATCCCAAGATAAAATTGTTGTTAAATTCTCCCATTTTTCATTTCCTCCTTGTAATTTAATGCACCGCTTTTGATCCTCCGCTTATTTGCGGATGTGCAGTTTTACAGTTTATTCCTGCGAGCAATGAGCCAAAGTCGTATCTGCATAACCCCGGCGACTGCCACGAAAACGTAATGCCCCGCGGCTTGCTGCGCATTCAAGCTATGATGCCCCGTAGCTTGCACGGGGTATTTCACTACTCCGTCGTGCAGGCATCCGTGACGTACGTCATGGTCAACATACAGAACACGTAAGTCTGGATCGCTCCCGAGAACAGGTCGAAGTATACGTGCAGCGCTGCCGGCCAGATAATCGCGATCTTTGATAAGAGCGCGTATACAAGCGCCATCATAACCGTACCTGACAGAACGTTTGCAAACAAACGCAGCGACAACGAAATCGGCACGGCTATATCGCCGATGACGTTGATCGGCGCCCATATCGGCCACGGGTCGCACAGTCCGGCGATCACGCCCTTCACCTTCTGATACCGGAACTTGTTAAAGTGGATCAGCGTAAACGTCATAATACCCATCGCAAAGGTTACTCCGTAATCCGCCGTCGGCGGCCGCAGCCCAAACAGGCCGGAGATATTGCTCAGCAGGATAAAGATAAAAATCGTGCTGATATAATTGCGGAATTGCGGGCTGAATTTTCCCATCACGCCGCCAACCATCTTGTCGAGCATCTCCACCACCATCTCCACAATATTCTGGAAAGTTCCCGGAACATCCGAGGCGCGCTTGATAACACGGTTCGCCGCAATGCAGAAACCTATGATCACCAGCATAACGATCAGCACGCACACATGGGTGGTGGTGATCCACACGGTCTGTCCAAACAGCTCATAGGAGAAGACACCATGAATCATAAAGTCGATATCCGCACCGCCGGATAACAAAATTCCCTGTCCCATACTTTCACCTCCTTCTACACATTATAATCCATAAATATATTTAAAACATGTAACAGCGGACTGCGCTATTACAAAGCAGTACCGTCCGGGATTTCCTGCTGCTCCTGCCCCTTCTTGCCGGCGACCAGTCTGTGGATTAACGGGTTCAGGTAAGCGGAAAGCTTCATCCCCATGTAGCCGCAGAAAGCAAAAATCGGATTGGCAAAATCCGTGCACATCAGCGCGCCCATCACGACCACCAGTACGACATAGCGGATGATATTTTGCGTCCCCATGCTCTTCACGGCATCCTTCTCCGGCAAGTCGAGCCCTCTGTCAAGGGACCACCACATATGAAAAGCACCCGCCACCGCCAAAAATACGCCGATCCAGAGCCCCGCGCTGTAAGCGGGCTTACCGGAAAAAACAAGGATCGCGGCCTGGAAGGCAACGCCGTACAACAAAATACCAAAGCAAAGCTCAAACAAGGTCGGGTCTATCCTACTTCTCAGTCTTTTCCCCATGCAAGTCTCCTTCCGCTCTCCGCGCCGCCTGCCTTCTCGTCTGTGCGGGCGTCTCGTAAATCCTTCTCGCAAACCGGAAAACGTTGGTGAACCCGGCCAGCGCACCCACAAAAAAGAGCGCCACCATCCACACATCGGTTCCGAGCTTTCTGTCCAGAAACATCCCCGCAAAGGAGCAGAGAAAAATCGGAACAAGCATGTTGACGCCAAACTGTGTGATCATCATCAAAGCCTGGTAAACAGTTTTACTATACTTCAAAAGTACCGCCTTCCCAATTCCACCAAAATCTCTCCCAAGCCTAACAAGAAAATTATACCTATTTTAGGTACTTATGTCCAGCAAAATTATTGACTTTTCCCATTCGGCGGTGTACCGTATAGAAAACGGATAGGAGGGGACAAAATGGCAGATCCGATTCTTTACCGCAAAAGGCTGATTCCGGAGGAGTGCATACTACTGAAAAACGACAGGCTGCTCCACCGCGACGACCGTATTCTTGTGACCGCCTGGAACACCATCAAGCCCCGCAAGGACATCCACCACGGCTGCTCCTGTTACTATTTGCAGGAGGGGTTCAAGGTGAGCCGTTTTTATAATGAAAAAAATTCGCTTCTTTACTGGTATTGCGATATCGTTGACTATGAGTACCGGGAAAAGGAAGATACATACATAGTCACGGATCTTCTCGCGGATGTGATCGTCTATCCCGACGGCTTCGTAAAGGTCGTCGATATCGACGAGCTGGCCACCGCGAAGGAGGCCGGCCTTCTCTCTGACGATATGCTCAAAAAAGCACTTCTTACCCTCAATCATCTGCTGCAGATCATTTATGACGGCGGATTCGAAAGTCTGCAAAAACCTCTGGAAACGTACTGTTGATTCGTCCGGCTGCTCTGCTTCGTTTCTCTCCTTTACTCCGCCGTGCGATTCGCAAAACGCCGCTTCGCGGCTTCCTTTTTGCTCTTCTCGGGCTTTCGCCCTATAGATTACCGTCAGCCCATCCTTCCGAAAGCTAGCTTTCGTCCGCCTGCTCTGCCGATAATCTGCACGGCTCAATGCTTAATAGAAAATATGACCCCCGATTCGGTATTTGGGATTGATTCCGTCGACGGGGGTTCTGAAGTAGACGCAGTTTCCCACGTTTGTGGCGCCGCCCATGGCCTCGTCCGCCGCCTGGTAGCAGCTTGAGGTGGCCCTGCCTTCCGCGAGCGCGAGCGCGAGCCTGCCGCTTCCCGCCGGCTGGAACTGTCCCGACTGATAAATCACACCCGTTACCGTATCTGGATACACCGCGCTGAGCACACGGTTTATAACTACCGCGCCGACGGCCACCTGCCCGCTGTACGACTCTCCGCCCGCCTCGCAGTAAATCAGGTTGGCAAGTAAATACCTGTCCCCTTCCGCAAAGCTCACCTCGGAGATATCACGCCAGCTTGACTGCGCAGCCAACTCCGCCATACGGATTTCCTCCGCAAGCTTCGCCCGGAGCGCAGTGAGGTTCTCCTCCTGCTCCTTCAGCTTCTGCTCGTAGGCAAGCGCGGACGCTTCCGCCTCCGAAATCTGGCTCGCCGTCGCGTTTAAAGAGCTGGAAGTCTGGCTGACAAGCCCGGACACGCGGCCTTGCTCCGCCACCACCTGCACTTTGTATTCCGCAAGCTCTTCCCTGTTCTCCTCCTGCTCCGCCTTGGCAAGCTCCAGCTCCTCCTGCTTCTGCTCCATGGCCGCCTGAGCCGCTTTATATTCGTCAAGCACCTTTCTCTGATAAGCCGAAAGCTGCTCGACATACTCGTTTTTATTCACCAGATCAGACAGGCTCCCCGATGAAAAAAACACCTCCAGATACAGATTGCTGCTGCGCTCGTATGTAAACTGTATCTGTTTTTTCATAGTGGCATACTGCTCATCCTTCAAGGCGATCGCCTCCGCAAGCTCCTCCTCCACCTGGGCGATCTGTTCCTCAAGGTTCTCGATTTCCTCCTCCTTTTCGGCAATCTGCCCTTCGAGCTCATTCAGGTTATTGCTCACCTGAGTCAGCTCCGTATTTAAAGTGGAAAGCGTCCCCTGCAAGGAACTGTGCTGTTCGTTTAAGCCCTTCAGGTTTTCCTCCGTCTCGTCGAGTCTGCTTTCTGTCTCTTCCTTTTGCTGCTCCGCCTCCTCAATCTGCCGCCTGGTTTCCTCTGTGGCCTGCACGGAAAGCGGCATGGCTGCGCAGAAAAAGACAAGTCCGAGACAAAGGGCCAGTCTCCATCTCATTTCCATAATATAATCGTGCCTTTCCGCCCGAAGCCGAGGCTCCGGGCACGGTTTTAGCAGTCGTAGCTGTTTTCGATCAAATCCACCCTTCTCTGATGTCTCTCGCCATGTGAGAAAGGCGTATCGAGAAAAATGTCAACGATATTGAGAGCTACCGCCTCCCCGACAATCGCCGCGCCTATAGCAAGCACGTTCGCGTCATTGTGCTCCCTGGTAAGTCTGGCGGATACGGGATCTCCGCAGAGCGCGCAGCGTATTCCCTTCATCTTGTTGGCCGTGATGGAAATACCGATTCCCGTGGTACAGATGACAATACCTCTATCGCACTCGCCAGACGCCACCGCTTTCGCCACCGCCGCTCCGTAAACCGGATAATCACACGAGCTTTTATCCGGGCATCCGAAATCCTTGCACTCAAGTCCTCGCTCTTTCAGGTGCGCGATCACCTTCTGTCTCAAATCAAATCCGCCGTGGTCACTTCCAATTGCAATCATATTTTCCTCTCTTTCTGGAGCGTAAGCAAAATACGCGAGTCGGACATTCGATTCGCGCTCCCGGCTAACCGGCTTTGGGACGCTCCCGCACAAAGCCGCAGCCAAAAAAATAACTATTGTTACAAAATATATGCTCCGGTGTAACTCGGGCTTCTCCCACATCAGCAAATCACACATCTGTTATTTTATGTCCGGCCGCTTTTAACAGCCGATTCATAACAGCCTGTGAAACCCCTGCCCCGTCAAAGCTCTCCGAATAGATCAGCTCCACGCCCTCATCGTCAAACTCCCGCAAGATCCGATAAAGCCCCTTCGCCACCGCCGATACGTCAGTTCTTTTCCCCACGCTGCGCGGCACGTCCGCCCGGTAGCCTTCCAAGGTTTCATCGGTTGCTATAACGCCTGTTTTTTTATTTTCCAGCCGCCCCTCGTCGAGCCGTTCATTGATATATGCCGCTACCGCCCTCTCTGCTCCCCTGACGACCGTAAGCTCACCATTCGGCGCATAGTGTCTGTATTTCATACCCGGCGCTTTCGGAGCTTGTCCGCTGTCATCCCGATAGAGGGTAGCGTCCTCCTCCACCGCACCCAGCGCCTCTCTTAGCATCTCCTCCGTGACAAATCCCGGCCTTAGAATAACAGGCGTTTCCACCGTCAAATCCACAATGGTGGATTCTAACCCCAGGGAAGCGTCTCCGCCGTCAAGTATCAGCTCGATGCGCCCGGCCAGGTCCTGCTCCACATAGGCCGCCCTGGTAGGGCTTGGCCTGCCCGAGCGATTGGCGCTGGGTGCGGCCACATAACCGCCTGACGCTTTGATAAAAGCCCTCGCCACGCGATCGGATGGCATACGCACCGCCACCGTGTCAAGTCCTCCGGTTGTCTCTCCCGGCACCGCCGCCGATTTTTCCAATATCATGGTGAGAGGGCCCGGCCAGAACGCCGCCGCAAGCTTTTTTGCCGCCTCCGGCACTTCCTTCACAATGGCGGGCAGAGCCTCCATGTCGGCGATGTGCACGATCAGCGGATTGTCCGAAGGGCGTCCCTTGGCCTCATAAATCTTTTTGGAGGACGTCGGATTCAGTGCGTCTCCCCCCAATCCGTAAACCGTCTCCGTCGGAAATGCCACAAGGCCGCCGGCCTTTATGATCTCGCCGGCCTCCCGGATTACAGCCTCATCCATATGTTGTTCGTCTACCCGGATCACTTTTGTATCCACATTCCGTCCCTCAATCTGTCTTTACAAAGCACGTTAATCCGCCGCATTCAAATGAGCCAGTACCGCCAGATGAATGGCCCAGGCCGTCCTCTCCTGATAAAGCTCCGAGGAAAGCTTCTGCGCCTCCTCATAGTTTGAGAGAAAACCGCACTCCACGATTACAATCGGCGTCGATGTTTTTCTCAGCAGGTAGTAGCTGTCGTTGGCCTTGGCCTGTCTTGCGTTGTCCGGGTCAATCTGCTCCGCCAGCTCGCGCTGTATGCGTTCCGCCAGCTCCTTGCTCTCCTGACTGCCGTCGTAATAAAACACCTGGGCGCCGTGTACATACTCCTCATGGTAGCTGTTCTGATGGATGCTCACCGTCAAAGCAGGCTTTTTCTCCTCGATAAGCGCTACCCGGTTTTTCATATCCTGCACCTTTTTGTTGGAGACATTCTCATCGTAAAGCCCCGCATCGCTCTCTCTGGTCAGCGTCACCTCAACGTCCGCCGCCCGCAAAAACGTGGCAAGCTTATTTGCGATCTGCAAATTGAGATCCTTTTCCAGACTGCCGTCAACTCCTATCTTCCCGGGATCGGCCCCGCCGTGTCCGGCGTCGATGACAACGCAAAGCTTCTCTTTGCCCGCCTTCTCCACGCTGCCGGAGGACACAAGCCGCGCGCCGCCCCGCATGGCAAATCCCATAGCCGCAAACAGTAACAGGAACAATACTATTCTGACAATTTTGTCATATTTATCCCCACCCACACTCTTCATATTTTTCCCGTGCCGCCGCTCTCACGCCGAAGCGCTTCCGCGAAGGCGTCCTCAGACTGTCTTTGTACATGTATATGAAGAAAGTGTATAATAAATGCAGACCGCGTTGCTGTTACTGATTCATATATTCCCCAATTACGTCCCATATATCCGCCGTCTCGAAACCGAGCCGCCAGGCCGCCACACCTGCTATGCCGTATTTTTCCATAATCGTGAGCTTCACTTTAATGGACTCCGCATCCTCCAGCCATACCTGATGCAGAGCGTCCCCGTCCTGAAACTCCCCGTAATTCTGACAGGTTGTCTCGTCCCAGCGTGTTTCGATCCCGTGGTCTGCCACATAGGCCGCCGCCATCTCCATGCCAACCGCCTGGCTCTCGATACCGCCGGCCCCTGTCTCCCAAATTCTTGTATAGAACGGAAGGGCATTGATCACCTTCTCGGCCGGCACTTCCTCCACCGTATTTTTGATACCGTTTTCTACAAAATCAATGGAAGCTACGCTGCCTGCCTCGTCGCTGCCGTTATAGTGTTCGTCGTATCCCATGATAATCACGTAATCCGCCGCAACGCCCTGCTCGGCTCTGTTGTAGTGATCCGTGTGGTTCATGGGCACATAGTTGTCCACGGAGAGCACGATACCGTATTTTCTGCACGGGATGGAAAGTTCCCTGATAAACTGGACGAAAGGTTCTCCCGCGTCCAGACTTATATTCTCAAAATCAATATTTAACCCGTCTATCTCGTAGTCTTTGGCAACCGCCACCGCGCTCTGAATCAGCCTGCGTCTGTTGTCTGTCTTCCCCAGCACCTCGTACATGTCCACATCCACGCTGTCTACATTTCCGAGAAGCGCCCACACCTCAAGACCCATCTCGTGCGCGTTCTTCACATAGGCGGCGCTGGCGTAACTGTTGAAATCCCCTTCGTTCCCCATCAGCGTAAACCAGGTCGGGGAAATCACGTTGAGCCCCTTTGTCTGCGCCACGACGGATTCCAGCGTGTCATTTCCTCCCACGCCGCCGATCACATGCCAGCCCAGGTTGATTTTGTGATCCCGGGTATTTGCCTCATACACCGGCTCCACATAGTCCGTCACCGGCTCCGGCGTCTCCTCTCTTTTCTCACCAAGCCGCTTGTTCTCCACATATCCGATAAAGGCGTCTTTCGTCTTTACCTTTGTCCACGTCTCCATCTCCTCCAGCACGACGACCTGATCCCCTTTTTTTACGTCGGTCAGAATCTCACTCTTGATACCTCCCTGATACCGCACCTGGGTGTCCTTCGCAATCGTGGCTTCCTGCCTGCTCTCCCACTCGGTATAAACCTGCATACGGTTCGGCTCCGTAAACAGCTCATAGGAAAAATTCGCGTACTCTTTTACAAAATCCGCCGCAATATAAAGGATATCCCCCTCGTAGCGGGAAATCGTATACTCATACTCCGTCTGACTCTCCGAAAAATCGGCGTCCAGACTTACGAGCGTTCCCGTGCCGACAGGATTTTCAAGAATCGCGTCCGGTGTCGTGTAAAGAAGCCTGCTTTCCGACTTGTCCTCGTAAAATCTGCCGTTGAAATATTTATGCACGGTCGCTATATCAAAATAACAAATGTTGTCAAATATTTTCGCATGTTCTTCTATCATCCCATCCTGCAAAATGATGGGTACGTCATCGCTTCCCTCGTTTCCGAAATATTCTGTCAGATCCGCCCGCTCTTTCGAGTAAGAATACTTCTCCAATACTTTCGTTCCAAATCCTACAGCCGCAATCACTATAATAAGGACGATCGCAACTATCACCGGAATTATTTTTTTCATTCGTCCAGCTCCTTTTTGACTGTCTGTAGTAAACGCCGACCAGGCAGGGAAGCTTTCCCTTTCCTGCCCGTCGCGTTTATTACGATTATAACAAACTATTTCCTTCCAGTCATCCCCTTTTTTAGGCGTTTCCGGCTTACCGTCGCACGTAGCGGGAACGCTCCCTGTGCTGTCACAGGTTTTTCACCTGCCGTTTTTTTTAGCACGCCGTTTATTCTCCTGAAATCGGAAGACAACAGGCCCCGTGCCGCTGCTCCAAAAGGAAAAATGAAAAAACAATAAAATAACTCAACCGTGATATACCTGCGGCATATGATATAGAAGGGCGGAAAACGTTCTGAAGATATCCCCGACATGCAGATAAATTTGAAAAATAACTGAATAACCTACCCATTCCTTGTGAATTATAATTTGTGTGGTGCGTAAGTTCCCCGAAACCGTTTGCGAAAAGTTTCACCGGAACAAAAGAAGCGGAATATGATATGGCATCTGACAGGGCTCATTGCCCATAAGACTGTCTCCGCATTCGACTCCGCGAAGACACAGATGTTATTTATTAAATTTTGCATGCCTCCTTTCCCTGCGGACTGCCAGAAGACACCTTGTAGTACAATTATACCCATAATCTGACAGGAAATGCAAGCATTTTCTAAAAATATTAAAATTTTTTAAACACTTTCCGCGCGCTATTGACTAAAACCGACCTCTGGATTAAGATACACTTAATCCGGAAAATGTGAAAGAGCGGCTCTGACGCGATGTCTGAACACAAGCGGCAGACAACTCCCGGCACGGATACCATATAAAAAATAGAAGGAAGCGAACACCGATATGAAAATAGAAAAAGTGAATGAGCAGCAGATTCGCTGCACTCTCACCCGAGAAGACCTGTTAAACAGGGAATTGAAAATCAGTGAGCTTGCTTACGGCACGGAAAAAGCCAAAAACCTTTTCCGCGACCTGATGCAGCAGGCGGCTTATGAATGCGGCTTTGAAGCGGAGGATATTCCTCTGATGATCGAGGCGATCCCCCTGAACGCCGAGTGTATCGTGCTGATCGTCACCAAGGTGGAAGATCCCGAGGAGCTGGATACACGCTTTGCCAAGTTCGCCCCCTCCGTCCATGAGGACAACTACGATCCCGAGGAAAGTGAGGACAACGAAGCGCTGATGGAAGCGTTTGCCGACAGCGCGGATGAAGTGTTAAATCTCCTTCGCCGGATGAACGGCACGGAGGAAGCTTCGATTCCCGCAAGACGCGCATCCGCAAACATCCAGAAAGCCGCCCTGCCCGAAAAAGAAAAAACGCCGAGCCGTCTTTACTCTTTCCACTCCCTGCGTGAGGTCACGAGACTCGCCCGTGTACTGGGCGCCTTCAAGGGTGCAAGTGTCTTGTACAAAGACGAGGGGAGCGGTCACTATCTGCTGTTAGTCAACCCCGACAACCAGGACGCCTCGGATTATAACCGGCTGTGCGGCCTGATTTCGGAGTACGGACGCCTCGAGAAGACAGCCGGAGCCACGAAAGCCTTTCTGGAAGAGCACTACGAACCTTTGATTAGAGAAAATGCGGTGGAAACCCTTGCAAAAATTTAGACACAAAAATCCCGCGCCGCCCTCCGTATTTTGCGGAGACGGCGCGGGATTTGATATCCGGCTCTTTTGACGCCCGGCCTAAACCGCCGCGATTTTCGCCATAAGATCGTTCACGTCAATGCCATGCACCATAGCAGCCTCTTCCAGCGTCTCTCCCTGAGCGGAAGGGCAGCCGAGACAGTGCATCCCGATATCCATCAGCACAGGCGCGATATCCGCGTTGATCCGCAGCGCCTCTCCTATTGTCATGTCCTTTGTAATATCTGCCATCTTCTTTACCTCCGTATCTGTGATTTTAAGAATAGGATTTCATGTACTCCTGAAAAAATACATCCCAAATTTTTATATCAATGTAGATTATAGAGGATACCGCCGCCATCGTCAAGACGAGCCTGCGACGGAATACAGCAAGGAAGCCTCCTCGATTTGTAAAAAAAACGTTATTCCCGACGGATTCCCCGTATATTCTTTTCCGCCTTTGGCCTGGAAATCATGATCCGGTGTCCGCACCCGACGCACTTCATACGAAAGTCCGCGCCGATGCGCAGCACCTCCCATTCCGAGGAGCCGCAGGGGTGTTGCTTTTTCATTTTCAGAATATCGCCTACCTGAATATCCATTGCTTGTGTCCGCCTTATATTAATGTAATCTCGGAGTCTCTTTGTACCTGATTTTGTGCGATGATTTTTTGTCAGATGTGCATAAATTTATGAGGCATACGTGGAACGTACGTTGGTTAAATTTATCTACATCTGGCGGAAAGTCTGCCACCAAGGCAGGTGCAAGAGAGATTCCCATAGTACATATTAGTCTAACTGCGAGAATATTTCCCCGATGCTTCCCTGCACTACCAAATCCGCAATCCCGTCTCTGGCCGTAGGCGTCTTGTTCACAAGCACGAGCTTATTTCCGCTATAATAATCCAAAAGCCCCGCCGCGGGATATACAGCCAGAGAAGTCCCGCCGACGATCAGCACGTCCGCCTGGCTGATAGCGCGTATTGCACCTGTAAGGGTATTCTGGTCAAGGCCCTCCTCATAGAGTACCACATCGGGCTTGATCGAACCGCCGCAGCTGCACTTCGGCGCTCCCTCCGAATCCGCGATATAATTCACGTCGTAAAACTTATGGCAGGACTCACAGAAGTTGCGCAAAACCGAACCGTGAAGTTCATACACTTTTTGGCTTCCGGCCGCCTGATGAAGCCCGTCAATATTCTGTGTCACCACGGCCTTTAGCTTTCCCTCCCGCTCCCACTGGACAAGCTTTAGATGCGCTGCGTTTGGCTTTGCGTCAAGGCAGAGCATTTTATTTCTGTAAAAGCGGTAAAATTCCTCCGTATTTTGCCTGTAAAAGGTATGGCTCAAAATGGTTTCGGGCGGATAGTCGTACTGCTGGTTGTAAAGGCCGTCCACGCTCCTGAAATCCGGGATACCGCTCTCCGTGGAAACTCCTGCGCCGCCGAAAAATACGATGTTGTCCGATTCGTTTATCCACTGTCTCAACTGTTCCACCTGGTTCATATCCATACCTCCTTATTGTTGCATTTTTGCACATTGTATCGCTTCCGAAATACCGGAAGTTCCCAAAATATACACACTATGGCGAAAGGCGGACCGCTTACTTTTTGTGTTCTCCCAATCCCAGGCGATTGACCGCGGAAAAGATCGCCCGCACGGATGCTCTCGTGATATTTGAGCTGACGCCTACGCCGTAGGTCACGCAGCCGCTCTCCGCATCAAGCAGATGGATATACGCAGCCGCCTGGGAGTTGGAACCGCTCTGGAGGGCATGCTCTTCGTAATCCAGTATCTTGACGGAGATATTCAGCTCTTCCTGTAAGCCGCGCTTTACCGCATCGATCGGGCCGTTGCCGACTGCCTCAAACCTCTTTTCCACGCCGGCGTTAGTGTAGAGCACCGTTACTTTCGTATCAAATTCGGACTTCGTCTCGTCGCTCAGATCATCCACACGGAGCTTTCTGAAATGAATGGGCTCCTTCTTCATCAGGTACTCCTGACGGAAGCTCTCCATAATTTGGTCCGGACTCACCTCACCCTGTTTTTCGGAGATGGCCTGTATCACGTTTGCAAACTCCCTGTGCATACCTTTCGGCAGCTTAAATCCAAAATAAGTATCCATGACAAAGGCTACGCCGCCCTTCCCGGATTGGGAATTGATGCGGACAATGGGCTCGTACTCTCTGCCAATATCCGCGGGATCGATGGGGAGATAGGGCACCTCCCAGTATTCGCCTCCCCGTTCCTTCATGGCCTTGGTTCCCTTGTTGATGGCGTCCTGATGGGAGCCGGAAAAAGCGGTAAACACCAGCTTGCCCGCATAAGGATGTCTTGGATGCACGGAAAGCTTGCAGCACCTCTCATAAATTTCAATGCTCTCGTTCACATGCCCGATAGCGAGTTCCGGGTCGATTCCCTGCGAAAACATGTTATAGGCAATGTTTAAAATATCCACGTTTCCGGTGCGCTCCCCGTTTCCGAAAAGAGTACCCTCCACACGATCCGCACCTGCAAGCAGCGCAAGCTCCGCCGTGGCCACACCCGTTCCTCTGTCATTGTGGGGATGTATGCTCAGGATAATGCTCTCCCTGTTTTCAAGATGTCTGTTCATCCACTCTATTCTGTCCGCAAAAACATTGGGAGTTGTCATCTCCACCGTGGAAGGAAGATTGATGATCATGGGATTCTCCTTCGTCGGTCCCCACTCCCTCGAAACGGCGTTGCACACTTCCAGGGCGTAATCCAACTCGGTTCCGGTAAAGCTCTCGGGCGAATACTCCAGAATAATGCGGCCGGGAAATTTCTCCGCATGTCGCTTTACCATTTTCGTGCCTTCCACGGCAATATTCGTGATTTCCTCACGGCTCATTCCAAAAACCACATCCCTCTGCAAGGTGGACGTGGAATTATAAATATGCACAATCGCCTGTTTGCAGCCTTCAATGGACGCGAAAGTGCGCTCCACAAGCTCCTCTCTGCACTGTGTCAAAACCTGCACTACCACATCGTCCGGAATGAGTCTTCTGTCGACAAGCTGTCTGAGAAAGTCATATTCAATCTGGCTGGCCGCCGGAAACCCGATCTCAATCTCCTTAAAACCGAGCTTGATCAAATAATTGAAAAATTCAATCTTCTCGGAAACCACCATGGGATCAATCAACGCCTGATTGCCGTCGCGCAGATCCACACTACACCAGACAGGCGCTTTCACGATCTGTTTATTGGGCCATTCTCTTTCCGGGTAATCCACTACCGGGTTCCTGCGATACCGCTTATAATTTAACACTGTATTTATCCTCCCTGCCATTAATTATTTTATTTGTCATCTTGCCCTTTGCCTCCCCTTCTTTCGCAGTGCGCATTCGGAAATCCTGCGGTTTTCCTCATCGCGGGCTTCGCCCTATCAAAGTGCAATCTGACAAATCAGTCTGCACGCAGCCTATTTGTCATCTTACACTTTGGCACTGCTCATTGCTTTCGCGCAAAAAGCCCCGCTGCAAGATACAGCGGGGCCTGGTTAGATTCGTGACGTTATTCTCCAAGACCGCTCTCAATCGCATTTACCAACGTTTTGAGAGCTTCCTCCTCATCCTCACCATCACACACAAACTCAATTTCATCGCCGCACTTAACACATGCTCCGAGCACGCTCAGAACACTCTTGGCGTTCGCTGTATTTTCACGAAATGTAAAGGTTATCAGAGATTTAAACTGCATCGCTTCCTTACATAGGATGCCTGCCGGTCTTAGATGTAGCCCTGTCGGGTTTTTGATGACTACTTTTTGACTTACCATAGCCTTTTCCTCTTTCTTGCATGATAGGTTCGCATCACTGTCTGTTCCACTCGTTTTCGCCGTAACAAACGCAAATTTGGGATTTGCAGCTTTGCGTCGGCAAAGTAGTACCCCGAGTCATATAAATACTCCGAGATGGAGATTAGTATGAGTATACCATCTTTTTACGTATATCTCAAGCTTTATAACATAATATTCTGAATCAGTTCCGCCAGTTTTCTGGCCTCCGCGGTGATAATCTTCTGATCTTTGCCTTCGATCATGACACGGACAAGGGGTTCCGTCCCGGACGGACGAATCAGCACGCGGCCTTCGCCGGCAAACTTTTTGTCGAGAGCGGCAATTGCCTCCGCAATCTCGGGGTAATCCATAAATTTTTCCTTTTTGTGGTTCGGCACCTTCGCGCCGACAAGCGCCTGGGGCATCACCTCCATGACAGAGGCGAGTTCCGAGAGCGGCTTTTGTGTCTCCACGATCACCTGCAGCAGATGAAGAGCGCTCAGGAGGCCGTCCCCCGTAGTATTTTCGTCTAAAAAGATCACATGGCCGGACTGCTCGCCGCCCAAGCTCGCGCCGATCTCCCTCATGCGCTCCAGCACATAACGGTCACCCACTTTGGTCTGCTCGATTTTGATACCGTTCTTCTCGCCCATCAGGAAAAAGCCGAGATTGCTCATAACCGTAGCCACAATGGTGTTTTTGTTGAGCTTGCCCTGGGCTTTCATGTGATTTCCGACAATCGCCATGATCTGGTCGCCGTCCACAACGTGTCCAAGCTCATCCACCGCTAAAAGTCTGTCCGCATCGCCGTCAAAAGCAAGGCCCAAATTTGCCTTTTCATAAACCACTCTGGCCTGCAGCTCTTCCATATGGGTGGAACCGCAGTTTGCGTTGATATTGGTGCCGTCGGGATTATTGTGGATAGCCACCACATCCGCCCCCAGCTCCTTCATGGTTTCCACGGAAGTGTAGAAGGATGCGCCCTCCGCGCAGTCAAGCACAATCTTCATGCCCTGCAGATCCACGTTCACGGCCCTCATCGCGTGATTGATGTATTCCTCTCTCGCATCCGTGCGGTACTTGATTTTCCCCACGCTGGGGCCTGTGGGGAACTTGACGCCCCGCATATCGTTCCTGATCAGCTCCTCGATTTCATCCTCAAGGGAATCCGGCAGCTTATAGCCGTCTCCGTCAAAAAACTTAATGCCGTTAAACTCTACCGTGTTGTGGGAAGCGGAAATCACAACACCCGCGTCCACTTTATACTTTCTGGTGAGATAAGCCACCGCCGGCGTGGGGACAACACCCACGTACACCGCGTTTGCTCCCACCGAACATATACCGGCCATCAGAGCATTCGCCAACATATCGCCGGAAATTCTCGTATCGCATCCGACCATAAGCGTAGGCTTGTGCGCGTTCTCTTTTGTCAGGACATAAGCGCCTGCCTGACCAAGCTGCATGGCCAAAAGCGGTGATAACTCCTCGTTTGCCACGCCGCGTACACCGTCCGTACCAAATAATCTGCTCATACACACCTCCGTGTTTTTATATTTTCTCGCTAACCGCCATGTCACAGCTTTGCTGTGACTCCAAACCACGGACGAACAAGTTCGTCCCGGAGAATGCCGTATTTTGGGCATTCTCCTGTGTGAGAGGGAGTTGCAAAGCAACTCCTGGAGTTTCTTGGCATCCCGTCCTATGGCGGGACGTCTTTAGAAACTCTTCTCACACTAACCTCCATGATTCCGCTATGCGGAATCTCAAATCCGTGCGGAGAATGCCCGTATTTCAGGCATTCTCCTGTGTGAGAGGGAGTTGCAAAGCAACTCCTAGAGTTTCTTGGCGTCCCGTCCTATGGCGGGACGTCTTTAGAAACTCTTCTCACACTATTCTTCCGCATCGGTAAGGATATGTACCCGAACCTCCGTGACGCTGCTCTGTCTGAGCTTTTTCCCCTCCACGGCGGCCTTTACGGGCATCCAATAGCTTCCTTCCATGATCTCTTCCTGCTCCTCTCCGGCCATCCACGCTTCCAGATCCACCACGGCCGAAACCTCTTCAGCGGTGAGACTGTCCAGAGTCGAGAGCAGGCCGGCAAACATAATACTGCACTCGTTAGCAGGCTCCGTAATAACCGCCTGATATCCCGCGGGAAGACCGTCAAAACGGATCTGTCCCACCGGAATACGCACGGCGCGCTCCCTCTCGGTTTCAATTTTCGCCGTGACATTGACCCGTCCCACAAAATTATCCTCAATCAAGGTCACGCCTTCCGGCAAATATTCGTTGATATCCACAAGTACCGTCACATCCTCCGTTGCGCCCGTCACATCCAGCACTCCCTGAGGAATCTCTATACGTTCCATGTTCTCCAAAATTTTGGATCTGGCAGCCACTCTCACCATACTTTTGCTGAAAGCGATCTCGCCTGTAAACTGATAGCCCTCCTCCGGCGTGCCGGATACCTCGCACACAAGAGGTACCGTCTTATATTCCAGAATTTCCACGCTGACCCGCACTTTTGAAACGCTCTTCTCGATATTATCAGCGATAATTTCATCCTCCGCCTCATTGTAAAGCCTGATGTCGGAATCCGTATTGATATTGTTTATGGCGTCAGAGATATCCACCTCCGCCTGCGCTTTGCTGACTTGCGAAATAATGGACTGAGGGCCGGAAATCCTGAGAAGGTTCTGGTCCGAGCTGACGCTTCCCACCATATAACCCTCGCGCACCTCGCCCGTGGTCCCGCATTTCAGCGGCACCCATCTGGTCTGCTTTTCCTCTATGCTCAAACGCACGCTGTCAATATTGCCGCGTATGCTGTCCAGCTTGTCGCTATACTTATTTGTAGAGAGCTTGATAGCCACCGTATCAACGCTTGTCAGGTCGTTGACATCCGCCTCCGCAACAATATTGCTTTTGTCGAGCGAATCGATGACAGACCGGGGCGCGGACACCGTAACCACGTCAATCATGTCCGTGCCATCCAGCACCTCGTACACCTGCCCTCTATCCGTAATCAGATTTGCGTTTTTAATAGTGACAGGCACATCCGTCACGCGGTAAGTCACAATGGGATCGTTTATGTTGGTGACGACCAGCCAAAGTACCGCCGCGCATAGGAAGGACGCGATCTTTAAGCCCCAGTTCCGGGTAAGCCTACTCTTCATCCTTAACCCCTGCCTTTCCTATGCTCTTGCTTTTCCAGAGCTTGCGCTTTTTCTCCTCCACGGGTTTATCCTGAATCTCAAAAATGCGCTCCTTCAGCCTCGACGCATCCAGGCCCCGTTCCAAAGCCCCGCCGTAGGCCACACTGATTTTTCCTGTTTCCTCGGAGACAATCACCGTCAGGGAATCTGTCACCTCGGAAATGCCGACGCCTGCCCTGTGCCTCGTTCCGAGATCCTTGCTGAGCGCCATATTATCGGATAAAGGCAGATAGCAGGTGGCGGATACCACCCTGTTTCCGCGCACAATCACCGCGCCGTCGTGCAGCGGCGTATTATGCTCGAATATATTGATCAGAAGCTGGCTTGATATAATGCCGTCCACATCAATACCTGTTCTCTCGTACTCCTGAAGAGACTGATTGTGCTCGATCACGATCAAGGCCCCCGTCTTCACCTTTCCCATTTCCACACATGCTTTTACGATCTCGTTTACGGTGCGATCCGAAAACCGGCCGTCCTCACGTTTATTGGAATCCAAAAGCGACGCCAGAAAGTTTTTCCGTCCAAGCTCCTCCAGTGCGGCCCGCAGCTCCGGCTGCAAAACCACCACAAAAGCGATAGCCGCTATACTGATAATATTCGGTACAATCCAGAGGATCGTATTCATTTTGCAAAGCGCGGCAATCACAATGAAAATCAAAATCACGATAACGCCTTTTAACAGCGCCCACGCTCTGGTATTTTTGATCCATACCAGAATATGATATGCCACAAATGTCAAAATAGCAATTTCCGCCACGTCGTTCCAGTGGATAGTAGGCATATGAAGCCTCGCGAGATAGACCCCGATCCAGTTATTTAATTGTTCCATCTCTCATCACCCGCCCTCTGTGTCAATATCAAGTTATTTTTAACGGTGTACCGGCCGGCTGTTCCTCGTCTGACCTTTCGGCTGGCTCTTTGTCTGTCCGGTTCTTGTTGAACTGATCTGTTTCACTTTCTTTTCCGGCTTTGCCACAGTGACCTTCGGTACCGCCTTCACATAATAATAGTATTCGTCATCTTCAAACTGAACCTTTTCCGTTCGACTGTAATCCACATAAAAAACAAAAAACTGTAAAACCAGCACAAGCAGAAAAGAAAGCACCGTTCCGAGAATCACGCTCAAAAGCGATTCGTTAATGTCAAAAATCAGATCCCCTACCAGAAGTACCATAATATTTACGACCGCCCCCGCGGTCATCGCGATAGTCCAGGCGTAGTCTATGCTCATGCGCCGTAAGAGGTACACGATAATTACGGTGGTGGCAAAGGCCGCGATGGTCACCACCATCTCTCTGTTTTTGATCAGTCCGTCAATGATAAACCGAAACTTGGCCGCCGTCTCCTCGTCCGCCATGGCCGCAATCACCGTCGCATTCTGCGTCACGTAATGGAGCATGTAGTAGACGATTACACCGCAGGCCACCGACACCGCAGAGGCGGGTGTCCCGATCAGCCCCATGGAAATGGGGATCACATACGGAATGCGAAGCAGGAAGCAGATCGGTAAAAGCACTACCACCACCGTATCTTTCGGCGCAAAACGCAAATACAGCAAAAAGAGCAGAAGGAAACCCGCCCCGGTCACCGCCGCGCACTCCAGGCTGAAGCTGTAAAGATGCAGCAGGACAAATACCGCTCCCATCAAGGCAATAAAGCCCGTCGGCATAAAAGAGCACATAAGCGCCACAATCATTACCACCGTCATCCTGTCAATACTCTCCATATATCCCAGGCCGGAATTAATCAAAAGCAGCGAGATCAGTGCCAGAAGGAACTTTAAAAGGGGCGTTATGTACACCTCATATTTGCTGTATACCGTAACCAAAGCCTGTTTTATAACCAATAAAGTCGTCATGTAAGTTAATCCTTTTATCCGTTCTTTTCATTTTTGTATAAGGAAGCAAGATGCTGCAAATTGGAGTGGTATATCCGCAGGCTCTTCCTTGCGCGACTGTATTTCACCGAGTACACCACATAGGAGATGAAGGCGTAGGCTCCCACCGTCCCCAGGTAAAAGAACAGGACATTCCTGGCAAATTCCAGAAGATCCATCTTGTAGATCTCCATCATAAAGACCTCGAAGTCATAAAAAATGTACATGGCAAATACCACTACAAATGCGATGGTTGCACTTATAATGGATTTTAGTACTTGCCACCCTATATAGTCGCTCCTGAAGTAACTGCCGATAGCCAGACTTTTCTTCCCCTCGTTCGCCTCGTAGGAAGCCATCTTTGTCATCAGAACGACTCTCTCCTCGTTTAACATATGCCTCTCCAGTTTCCGAAATACATACTAATTCAAAAACCGCATTTTCGGATTTTCCTTCGTGTCCTTTTTCTTCTGTACCTTTGGAGGCTCGGGCTTCCTGATGCTGCTGCTCAGTTCGTTCGTTATCGAATTTTTGCACTTCGAGCAGAAGCGTCCCGTCATGATGGGAGCACCGCAGTTTTCACAGGTGAGCGTAATGCCGGAATCCGCCGAAAGCTCAAGCCGCTCCTCCCTGAGCCACTGATGTATCTGGTTGGTGGAAACGTCGCAAGCCTCCGCCACCTGGGGGATGGAAGCATGACCGTTATCCTGGATATACTTTTTTACTTCCTGAAACTTCTCCTCCATCTTTTCCCTGCATGTCATGCAAATCGGCGGCCCGGAAACATAGTTAAAAAGATTGCCGCATTTCCTACAATTTTTTACGTTCATATTATATCCTCCTGTCATTCTTAATCATACGAAGTAATTTCACCCGCGCGGTGCAGGCTATCTGTCATATCATATGCCTCTCCCTATGGCTAAGGTGATAAAATAAATTCGTTTCACACCCACATTCCTAAACTCCCGGCTCATGGCGTCTATGGTGCTGCCCGTCGTGTAGATGTCGTCTATAATTATAATCGTATTTAATTTTACATCATTGCGGAGAATTTTGAAAGCCCTTTTCAAATTATTTTGTCTCTCAGACGCAGGTAAATCTTTCATAGGCACGGTTTTCTCCACTCTGCCAATCCAATCCGCATAAACAGGTATGCCTGTAAGAGCGGAAAGTTGACTCGCCAAAACCTGGGCCTGATTGTACCCCCTCTTTCTCATTCTGCTTTTGTGAAGCGGCACCGGCACAAACGCCTGCGCCCCGCAGGAAGTTATAAAGTTTCCCATATACCTTGCCATGCAGACGGCGTAAAAGGCGGCATATTCCTGTCTGCCATGATATTTGAAGCGCGACAGCGAAGCAGACGCGCTGCGATATGTAAACAAGGCGCGTCCGCGGTCGTACAGATGCGAATGAGCTGCGCAGTCGCCGCAGTATTCCTTTTGGCTGTCCCCGATATGCTTCCCGCACTTTAAGCACCACGGCGGGCCATTGTAGTGCAGATGCGGAGCACAGTCCGCACATATCAGGGCATTCCACGGTTTGACCGGCTCGTCGCAGACAGGACAACGCCGGGGAAACAGGAGCGTCAGAAGCGTATTCGGAAGTGAGGTCATGAAATGTCCTTTCCTGCAAATTGATCGGCAAAACCCGTAAAGCGCCGATTTTCCTGATTGTTGGCGATCATTTCCGAAAGCGTGGCGCGGCTTCCCAAAATGGTGACGCATGTCCTCGCGCGTGTAATGCCCGTGTACAGGAGATTGCGGTTAAACAGCATATGGGGGCCGGTGAGTAACGGCATGATGACCGCCGGGTACTCGCTGCCCTGGGACTTATGTATGGTGACGGCGTAGGCCGGCTCAATCTCGTCAAGCCCGGAGAAGGGATAAGTGACCCGCCTGTGCTCGTCAAATTCCACCACGACTTCCTTCGCGTATTCGTCGATGGAACGGATGATGCCTATGTCCCCGTTAAAGACGCCCATGCCCTGATCGATGGGAATATTGTAGCGGCTCACCACCTCCCAGGGAAGCTGGTAATTATTTTTGATCTGCATCACCTTGTCGCCCTCCCTGAACAGGGTGTCCCCCGATTGGTACTCGCGCTTTTTGTCGTCCGGCGGATTCAAGTACCGCTGCAGGATGCCGTTTAACGTCTCGACGCCAAGCTTTCCCTTTCTCATGGGTGTGAGCACCTGGATGTCGTATGGCCCGGCGTTCACATAGCGGGGCAGTTTCTCAAGTATGAGCTGGATCATATGTTTATATATGACATTTACGTCGTTTCTTTCCAGAAAGAAAAAGTCCCTGCTCTTGTTGTCAAGAACCGGCTCCTCCCCGGCATGAATCCGGTGTGCGTTCAGCACAATATCGCTCTCCTGCGCCTGTCGGAAAATTTTTTCCAGAATCACAGTCTCGAAAGCCTGGCTCCTGATCAGATCGGCCAGCACTTGCCCGGGGCCCACGGAAGGGAGCTGATTCACATCGCCCACCATAATCAGCCGCGCGCCCACAGGAACAGCCTTTAAAAGCGACTGAAAGAGAAAAATATCCACCATGGACATCTCATCCACGATGATCACGTCCGCCTCCAGCGGATTTTCCTCGTTTCTCTCAAAGCGGGCCGCTTTTCCCTCCAGGGAAGCCGCACCGGAAAGTTCCAGAAGTCTGTGAATAGTGCGGGCCTCGTATCCCGTGGCCTCCGCCATACGTTTGGCGGCTCTGCCTGTGGGGGCAGCCAGACTGATATCCATTCCCTGTGACAAAAAATAGTGGATGATGACATTGATCGTAGTGGTTTTTCCCGTGCCGGGGCCTCCTGAAAGGATGAACACACCGTTTCTGATGCTCTCCAAAACAGACTGTTTCTGCAGGAAGTCAAGCTCTAATCCAAGCTCCTTTTCTACCCGGTCAATTTTCTTTAAGAGGGCCTCCTCCTCGGCCGGTAAAAGCTGCTCCCTGATATTCAGTTCGCCGAGCATTCTGGCGCAGTTCAGCTCCGCATAGTAAAACTGGGAAGCGTAAACCCTGCGCTGCGTCTCCTCCGGCATCGGCATCTTGATCACCAGCTTTTTGTCCATGGCAAGATTTTGAAGCTGGGGTTCCATCAGGGAAGGTTCGAGCCCGAGAAGCTCCCCCGCCTCTCCCAAAAGCCGGTCGGCCGGCAGATAGCAATGTCCCTCGCTCCCCGCCCGCTGTAAGGTGTAGAGCAGTCCGCTTCTGATGCGGTAATCGGAATCGGTGTGAATACCGATTTTCTCCGCGATTTCATCCGCAATGCGAAATCCGATTCCCTGAATATCCTCCGCCAGACGATAGGGATTCTCCTTCATGACGCCGTAAAGTCCCATGCCGTACGTTTCGTAAATCCGCAGCGCCAGCGTATTGGAAATGCCATATCCCTGCAAAAAAGTCATGGCGTCCCTGGCGTCTCTCTTTTCGTAAAGAGAAGCGGCAATTTCCCTCGCCTTGCGCGCGCTGATTCCTTTTACTTCCGCCAGGCGCTCCGGCTCCTCCTCGATAATCCGGTAGGTGTCCGCTCCGAAAGCTTTCACAATCCGTCTGGCCAACGCCTCCCCCACGCCTTTTACCGCGCCTGAAGAAAGATATCTCTCCACGCTCGCCTCATCGCTGGGTGGTAATATCTTATATTGTTCTATTTTAAACTGCTTACCGTATAACTGGTGCTGGGTATACTCTCCCTGGGCCTCAATCGTCTCTCCTTGGTCCATCGTCTTAAAAAAGCCCACGCAAGTGAGTTCGTCGTCCTGCGTGAGAAGATTTAAAACCGTATATCCGTTGTCCTTGTTGCGGTAAATAATATGATCGATAAATCCCTTGATGGTCTCCATAAAACCTCTTGACCTTTTTATGATAGATAGAATTGCCGGATGAATGTTACAGGCGGCGCGTCAAGAGAAAGACGCGCCGCAAAGCGTTTAAAGTCCGTAGTTTCTCTTTGCCTGCTCATAGAGCATCTGTGCCAGGGAATTGGAACCCTGCGTCGCGGTCTGCTCGGAAATCTCCTGGACAAAAGAATCGCTGAAGTAGTTTACCATATTGGAAGCATAACCGTCCTCGTCGTCGCCGAAAAGATTCACGGTTTTTTGCATCTCCTTGTAAACCTGCTCCCATAAATATGCCTCGAACTGCTTGCAGGCGTTAAAGAGCGCGTCGTCCTCTTGCTGCTTCGCTGCCTGGTCGACGTTTCGCAGGTTCTTTTGCAGATTGTCCGCAGCCACTCGGCTTGTGTCCGTCATGTAATCCGTATAGGCGGATAAGTTTGTCAAATCAGTCATGGTAAAATCTCCTGTATGTAATACATTTGTGCGAGCCGTGCTCATTCGCAAGGCTCATTGCGGGCTGTCGCCCTATAAAATTACATCTAAGCCGTTCGCCTCATGCAAGCATGGGCGACCTGCTTAGCCTCGATGTTGCCGAGTGCGAGCCGTGCCCATTCGCAATCCGCTGCTTCGCTGCTACTTGCTCATGCGGGCTGTCGCCCTATAAAATTACATCTAAGCCGTTCGCCTCATGCAAGCATGGGCGACCTGCTTAGCCGTAATTTTGCACGGCTCTTAGCGTTTCAGGTTGTTAGCTACTTCCAGCATGGAGTCGGAGGTTGTGATGGACTTGGAGTTCATCTCGTAGGCGCGCTGGGCAACGATGAGGTTCACCATCTCGTTTGCCACGTGCACGTTGGAGCCTTCGAGGTATCCCTGGATAATGCGGCTCTTGGCTACGTCGGGTTCGGTGTCCTCGTTGAGGGCACGGCCGCTGGCGTCTGTCACCTGGAAAAGCGTGTCTCCTACTCTGCGAAGACCGCCGGGATTGTTGAACTGGAAAGTGCCGATCGTCACACCGATGGGCTGCGGATTGTTCCGCTCATCGGGATAGCAGATCTGCCCGTCCTCCGTGATGGAGAGGTTGCTCGCCAGATACTCCGTTGGAAGAACGATCGCGCGCCCCTCCGTGTCCAGTACCGGCAAACCGTCCGCGTTCGTCAGCGTCATGCGGTTGTTGCTGGCGATCGCCCATGTAAAGTCACCGTTTCTCGTGTAAAAAATCTCGTTGTCTTCCCCTCTCAATGCGAAAAATCCGTCGCCCTCAATGGCAAACGCCGTATCGGAATCGGAATCCAGAAGACTTCCCTGCGTAAAAATCTGGTTCAGAGAAGCGGTGCGTACACCAAGTCCCACCTGCGAGGTGGTCGGCTTCGGATCGCCGTTCGCCGTAGTAGTAACGGACTGTAAATTCTGATACAGGAGCGACTTAAACTGCGCCACCTGCGCCTTATATCCTACAGAATTGACGTTAGCGAGGTTGTTCGCTATCGTATCCACATTTGTCTGCTGAGCATTCATGCCGGTCGCGCCGGACCATAAACTTCTGACCATCGTGTCCTCCATTCCGGGGTAGTCCCCCTTGATCCCCTTATATTTTCCCCTCTAAATTATAAACTAACCGAGTCTGCCATGCTGGCTCACTGCCTGTTCGAGCGTATCGTCGTAGGTAGTGAGTACCTTCTGGTTGCTCTCGTACTGTCTTTGCAGAGTAATCATGTTAACCATCTCAGTCACAACGGAAATATTTGACATTTCCAGATAACCCTGATGGATCTGCGTGTCGATCTCGAGTTCCGTATTCTCCCTGTCCAGCTCTGTCGCACCCTCTATGGGCTGGAAATAATTCTCGCCGAACCGCTCGAGATAATTATAATCCTCAAAATCGGCGATGCCGATCGTCGCCACCGTATTTCCGTCCTGGCTGATGTCGCCGTTTCGGTTTATGCTGATCGGGAGAGTCGTATCCATCTGGATTCTGCGGCCATCCTCATCAAGCACATAGTCGCCGTCCTGGGTCTGTAAATAGCCCTGGCGGTTCATTGTAAAATTGCCGTCCCTCGTGTACTTGGTAGAAGTCTCGCCCGCCTTGTTCGTATATTCCACCGCGAAAAAGCCTCTGTCCGAGAGCGCGAGATCCAGCGGATTCCCTGTCTCCTTAATAGGCCCTTCGGAGTAGTCCACGTAATTTTCTCCTATCTTCACGCCGAGATTCAGCCCCGTTCTTCTCACTCTCTTTTGCATATAATTTTCATTAAACGGGTTGTTCGCCTCCGCCTCGTCCACCGGTCTGTTCGTTGCCAGCGGCCGCGGCAGGTTCCCCGGCTCGGATAAATCCTTGATCTTGTAAGCGAGCACGGTGTCAAAAGACTGGCTGGTAGTGCCCTCCTTCTTAAACCCGTTGGTGGTAGAATTTGCCAGATTGTTGGTCAGCACATCCATCCGATGCTGCTCGTTCAACATGCCCGTGTAGGCAGTGTATAGCCCCTTTAACATTTACTTATACTCCCTTCTGTATGCACCGAAAACGCCGCTTTAGTCTTCACGGTAACCGGCCAGGAACTCTACGTACTTTCCGGTGCCGATGGCAACCGCCGTCATGGGGTCTTCCGCCGTCATGGTATTAATACCCGTCTTAGCCGCGATCAGATCTTCCAAACCGCGAAGCAGGCTCCCTCCCCCCGTCAGGACAATACCCCGATCCGCGATATCCGCCGCCAGCTCCGGCGGCGTCTTCTCGAGCACGCTGTGAATCGTCTCCACGATCTGCACCGTTGTCTCATGCAGAGCTTCCTCCGTCTCCTCCGATGAAACCTTGACGGTTCTCGGAAGTCCGGTCACAAGATTACGTCCCCTCACATCCATATAATCCACTTCGGGCCGCTTGTAGGCGGATCCGATCTTTATCTTCAAATCCTCCGCTGTCCGTTCACCGATCAGCAGATTGTGTTTCTTTCGCATATAACGCACGATAGCTTCGTCAAAGTCATCCCCGGCTATCTTAATCGAGGCGCTGACAACCGTACCGCCAAGGGAAATCACCGCGATGTCGGAGGTGCCGCCGCCGATATCCACGATCATATTGCCGCAAGGCTTAGAGATATCTATGCCCGCGCCGATCGCCGCCGCAATGGGCTCTTCAATGATGGAAACCTCCCTGGCTCCCGCCTGGTAAGTCGCATCCTCAACGGCTTTTTTCTCCACTTCGGTGACGCCGCTCGGAACGCAGACAGCGATGCGGGGTTTGCGGAAGCTCTTTCTGCCAAGAGCCTTCTGAATAAAATACTTCATCATTTTTTCGGTAACCTGATAGTCGGAAATAACACCCTGCCTCAGTGGTCGTACCGCCACGATATTGCCCGGCGTCCTGCCGAGCATAAGGCGCGCGTCCTCGCCGATCGCTTTAATTTTGCTTGTGTCCCTGTCAAAGGCTACCACGGAAGGCTCCTTCAGTACTACGCCCTTCCCTCTTATATATACTAAAATACTGGCTGTGCCAAGATCAATACCGATATCTGTAAACTGCATTTATTTTCAATCCCCTTCCCGAGAATATAGCATCTATCATTATACCCTCATTAAGGAGGTTTTTCAAAGGTTTTTTGTTTTTTTTAGAAAAAATTAAAAAACGCCAAAAGCAGAGCGGTTCCCTCCGCCCTGTTTTCAGCATCCATGCTTTCCGTCAAATATATAATCGGAAAGAATCGACAAATTCTTTAGTATTTTCCGCAAAATAAATAAAACACATCGTATTTACATTCCCGATAGCGTTTGTTATCATAATTTAGAAAATCATGACAGGCAAAAACAAAATTGTAGGCAATTGCGAAACTCTTAACGCAGACTCGCTTTCGCTCCATTCCAAACGCAACGGTACCAGTGTGCTGTATCATTCATTTTCAGCCAAATGACGCAGAATGAATTTTCATTCTGCAAGGCGGAGGAGGGAGTCGATGCGGTGGCATCGTTGACCGACGACAACACGGCGGATGAAAATTCAAGCAAGTTATTTGGTGAAATGTGAATGATACAGTACACTAGGCTCGAAAAAACCTCGCCAAGTGCCGGCAGTTTTAATCCGAAGGATTTAAACACTTTCTAAGGGTCTGCTTATAATTATGCTATTTGCACAAAGAAAGGCCACAATTTGATGAGTTTCGCAATTGCCTAACAGAATTAGCCGGAAAGGAGTTATATGGAATGAAAACGCAGACAGAACTGCAAAGACTTTTACGTGATATCGACCATAAAGGCTACAAGGCATATAAGGTTTTGGAGGGAGAATATGATTTCGGGGCGTATAGGCTCTGGATTGACCATGTGCAGGGAGATCCCTTTGCCTCCCCCTCCCGTGTTCGGATTGTATACCGGAATCAGGGAAATATTCCCGCCTCCTATTTCGAAAGCAGGCATCGCAGAATCGCCGTGGAGGACTATCTGCTCCGAAGCCTTCACCGCAATCTGCGAAGCGGGGATGGCCGCGCCGCCAAGGGCTCGGGAAAAAGCGGGCTGGTGACGGCATGCCGGACAGGACAGGAAGTTTTGGAGACAACCGCCATGCATATTGCAAAGGATGTTATCGAGGCCCGTATCGAAGTGGGATTTCCCGCTTTCGGGCGCACCATCGCGGCGGGGGAGCTTTCTCAGATTCTCTTCCACCTTCTCCCCGACCTGGCGCAGAAAACCTTTCGTATGCAGCCCCGCATGAAGCAGGATCTGGATAAAGTAACCGCCCTTGCGGACGACCAGCAGTTTATAAGGGAAGCTCTTCCCGAACATGATCTGGTCGCTTTCGTGGCGGACGGCTCCGTTTTGCCAAGAGAGAGCGGCGTGTCGCAGCGCCCCATGAAGGACGCGGTCGTTTTCAAAAGCCCGGATTCTCTCGCCGTCACACTGGATCTGCCAAACCGCGGCAAAGTGCGCGGCATGGGTATCCGTCGCGGAATCACAGTGATCGCAGGCGGCGGTTTCCACGGTAAATCCACCCTGCTAAAAGCCCTGGAGCGGGGCGTATACAACCACATCGCGGGGGACGGCAGAGAGCTTGTCCTCACCGACGAAAGCGCGTTTAAGCTGCGCGCAGAGGAACATCGCTGTATCCACGAGACGGACATCTCCATGTTTATAAACAATCTTCCCATGAAGTCGGACACCTCCCGTTTCCGGACGGAGAACGCCAGCGGCAGCACTTCCCAGGCCGCAAACACGGTGGAGGCTCTGGCCAGCGGCAGCACCGTCCTTTTAATTGACGAAGATACCTCCGCCACCAACTTTATGGTTCGTGACGGGCGCATGGCGCAGCTTGTCTGTGACGAGAAAGAACCCATCACCCCTTTCATCCGAAAAATAAGAAGTCTTTACCGTGATCTCCATATTTCCACCATACTGGTGGCCGGAAGCTCGGGCGACTATCTTTCGGTGGCGGACACCGTGCTGCAAATGGACTGCTACGAGACAAAAGATGTCACCGCCCGGGCGAAAGAACTGGCCGTGGAACTTATAGAGGAACCGGCCGCAAAAACTAATTGGTTGAAAAAAACCGTCCGCCAGAAACGGATCGAAAAGGCAAAGGTACATGGATGGGATACTATAAGCCTCGACAAAAACGAAATCGATCTGCGCTATCTGGAACAGATTGTCGGCGAAAGTCAGACCGCCTCCCTCGCCTATATTATGCAGTATATGTTAGAACGGCTGGCCGACGGGAAAAAAACCATCCCCCAGCTTGCCAAAGAAGCTTACGCAAAACTGGAAAAGGATGGTATTCTCTCCCTGACACCGAAAAATTACGGAGCCGGCCCTGCCGCCTATGTGCGCGAGCAGGAAATCCTTGCATGTCTGGCAAGATATCGGATGCTTTGACGCAAAGGGTATTCCCGCCTCAATATCTTGCCGGGTACTTTGCCCGCATTAATTCTTCAAACGTCCTGCGTTTCGGATATTCGCTGAAATATTCGCCATCCGGACAGATGGTTTCGGCTCCGAGATCCTCCGGAAATATTCGGGTATAGTCGCAGATATAGATGTCTCTTTTCTCCCGGTTCCTGCCTTTGGGAAAAGACAGGACCGGGGTATACCCGTTGCACCAGATGACTTCCCCGCTTTTTACCAGATTGTACGCCTCATAACAGGAACCTGTATCCGTAAACAAGTGATCTACTTTCCAAAACCGTCCGGCTTCCTTTACTTTTACTGTCACGTTCCCGGGCAGAGGATATCCGTTTTCGGAAAATATGCCTGCAAGCTCAGAGGGCATCCGCCCCTGTTCCAGCGGTTCGGCATATTTTGTGTCAACCGCAAACAGCGGAACACCCATCACCCCTCCCCTGACCGAAATTTTTCCGTTTTCCGCATGCAGCCAATAGACAAGGCAGTAATCCTTATTGGAAATTTTAATCTTCCACAGCTTCCCCTTCCTCACCACCTCCAGGAATGCCCCGGCGTCGAAAATTCTTCCCTCTTCCTCAAATATCTCCGGATATGCTTTCGGCCAGACCCCTTCATCCAGTTCGGCGGCGTCTTCTGCCGGCCTCCAAAAGTAGGGCTCGTCCAAAAGCATGACGGACGCGTCGCTGAAAACGGTACTGTTCATTCTGCACTCTAAAAAATCGGCGCCCAAAAGCCATGCACCGGAAAAGCTCACCCTCCGTCCCTCCGCGCTCAGTCCGAAGTTTGCACCGCTGAAATTTGCGCCGCATAAAATACTTTTGTCAAAATTCGCTCCGGTCATAGTCGCCTGCCCCAAATCCAGACCAAGCAGAAACGCCCCTGACAAGTTTGCCTGATCGAGCCTTGTCTTTCGTGCCATTTCCGGTCTTGCGCTTCCGCTTTTCACAGTGTACCACGCACAGCCGGCGAGATTGACATTGTACAGATCCGCCTCCGAAAGATTTGCCTCTTCCATATACGCGCCGCTCAAATCCGCGCCGTTCTCACCGCTTTCTTTGACGGCTCCCATCTGCGCGCCGCTCAAATCGGCCCGAAACATACTGGCATTCGACATGGTAGCTCCTCTGAAATTGGAACCCCCGGAAAAATCCGCCCCGTCAAATACCGCGCCCGTAAAATTGCTCTTTATGAAATTGCCGCTCTTCCATACCGCGTTGCTCAAGTCCGCGCCGTAAAAATTCATTTCCGCCGCCTGTGGCCGCTCCCATACCGTTTCTGCCAGGTTTGTCTTTCTGAAAGAACTTTTTGTCCCACTGCAGCGGCATCCGTTCATATTCATTCTGGAAAAATCGGCCTCGTCAAAAGTCGTATTGACCATAACCGTATTTGCCCATGCGCAGCCTGACGCCTGGCACCGGAAAAAGACGCTGTTTTCATAGCTGCATTCCTGGAATACGCATTGATCCAGGAGAGCGTGGCTGAAATTTTCGCCAACTCCCCTTACATTTTGGAAAGCAAGCTTTCTGCAGCGGCTTCCGGCAAAAGAATTATGTTCTGTTTCCAGCGCTTCCTTCTTCATATTCTGAAATACACATTGCTTTAAATCACTCTGCTCAAATTTGCAGTTGCTTATTTCGTCTACCTGGAATACCACCCTTTCCCATGTTCCTTCTATGAGGCTGTTATCGGAAAACACCGTGTTTTCCCCCTGAAAGGAGACTGCTGTAAATGCCGTATTCCGAAAATCCACCCCGTCAAAAATGCAGTTTCTAAACTGAAATCCGGCCAGCTTTTCCCCGCAAAAGGAAAATCCCGTGAAATTCATTCTGTCCGCAAATCCGGTTTTTTTGATCTTCTCCCATTGTTCCGGCGTCATCGCATTTCTCCTCTTATATCTGCGTGATATTTATTTTACCCGCATTGCCGCTGTTTCCGCTGTCTCCGCTTTTACCGGGCGCTCCAACCGTTCCGCGCGATTTACCCGCGCCGCCGTCGCCACCGTCGCCGCCTGTGCCGCCGACTCCGCCCGATCCGCCTTCCGCTTGTATCTCGATGTCGAAGGCTTTCTGCCCTTCATCCAAAAAAACGGTCAGAATGACATCGCCTCCGTTACCGCCGTCACCCCCGTTGCCGCCGTTGCCACCGACTCCGCCGCTACCACCATCGCCTTGTGCGCCGGCCGAGCAGTGGCCGGACGAATTGCCTCCCTGACCGCCCACGCCGCCTGTACCGCCTTTGGTTCCGTTACCGCCTTTACCGCCCGCGCCGCCGTAGCAGCACACCTTCGGGAATGCCCCCTCTACATGGCTGAACGTACATGTCAACGTGGAGCCATTACCGCCGTTGCCACCGTTGCCGCCGTCTTTACCCGGCTGACCCGGTCCTCCGACTCCCCCTTTGCCGGCGTTGACGTCGCAAGAGTGTTTACCGCTTTTGGAATCCGAACCTTTTGTACCCACATTTCCAGGCAGTCCCGTGCCCTGTTGTGTAATACCATCCTTCCCGTCCGTCCCGCAGTTGCCTATGACGGAGCCCTTATTCATGTTTCCCTGCCCTACGGTTATATCCGCGTAACAGTAATTATTGATTTTTGCGCCCTCCTCCATGGTCAGCCTGTCAATGACCAGCGCCATATGTTTTTCCGGATCGTCTTTGCCAAACTCATACACTTCCCCGCGTTTTATATGCAGTTCCGGAATGGTATAGGTTTCCACGCTTGTCGGAAAGCGGAGCGCGTTTATCACTTTTTCATAGGATTTTGCCTTGTTGGAATATCCGTATATGTAGCTTCTGAACGCCTGGCATGTTTGCGAAAGAAACGCGTTCCGGTCCGCGCGCAGCAATTCCTTTTCCCGCTCCACGCTCATCGGCTCCGGCTCTGCCGTGATATCCCGCAACGATCCATCCTCTATCAGCTCGTCCGGCGTTCCCACCAGTTTCTTCAATGTCTGTATGTCAGGCACCTCAACCCGGTAAAAATCAAATCCCAGGGATGCGGCGGTGTGTTCGTTCACTTCGTGCACAAGCGCCGTATCATCCGCCTTTGCCGTAAAATCCGCAAGTCCCTCCGACCGGTTCTCCTCCAGGAAAGCCAGCTTCCCTTCCAACTGCCGTTGCATAATCTCCCGTTTTTCCATACCGATACCTCTTTCACTTTTTGGGTGCGCTGGGAATCCACTGCGTAAGCTTGGGCTCCCTGCGTCCGTTGTTCCCTTTCTCACTCTCAAAATGCATTGCAAACAGCGTGCGGAAATGATCGACATCCAGTTTCCCCGCCACAATGTACGGCTGATTCGGATACTTTTCCGTATCCGGAAGCTGCGCGAGCCACTTCCCTTCCGGTGTATAAATATCGATCAGATAATCCTGCGGCGTATGCCCGCCATTCCGATAATAAAGCACGTACAGATATCCTTTTTCCTCCGCCGCCAGATCCAGCAGGACACAGTTTCCGTTATCGCGGAGCCTGACAAAAGATTCCTTCCGGTAAATGTCCACCAGCCCTCTGTTTTCGTCCGTGCAGACAATCCGATAGCTTCTCGCCATTTCCGTATCATGCAAAACCCACTCTTTCCCCGTCGCCACCGTCTCCACCTGGATATGTTTTAATACGCGCGTTATTTCGAGAGCGCTACCCTTGTCCCGTAATTTCCAGCTTTTCTCCTGGCAGACATCTTTTATTATCCATTCGCCTCTATTCAACCCCTTTTCCACACTCAGGTATTTCCACTTTTGGGTCTGCGGGTCGATTCCTGAAGCCGGATAGATCCCCCCGTCAAACAGGAGGCCAAGCAGTTTTTCCGAAAGGATAAGTTCTTCAAGCTGCTTCCTGATATCTTCGCCTACCGCAACTTCTCCGGCAAAGGTATCTCCCACCTGTCCGATGCGGTTAAGCAGCTCTTCCGGCACGATCCCCTGTTCCAACCGCGATACGCATCCCGCGACACCGTCTGAAATCTTTTCCCCGGTAAAACACGGGACAGGATTCATGGAGGAATCAAACGCCTGTATTCTCCTGTTCGTGCTCTCCAGGACCAGGATCCGTCCGTCCGCCGTAACCGTCATTGCCGTCGGCCCGTGCAGAAGCCCCTGCCTGCTTCCCTTTCCGCACATCGTGATGCCGTCCGCGCCCTTTCCGTTCTTTCCACGAGCCTTTAAATCCAGCACTTCCACCACATTCTCTTTCCAACTGGCTGCGATCACCTTCCTGTCCGGGTGCACCGCCAGCGCGTCGATGCTCTTTAAATGAAAGGTGCCGTAGCTTTTTTCCCGGCTGTGGCCAAGATCAAAATCATCTTTGGAAAGATCGATTTTACGCAGCTCAAACGTATTTTGCATCGGCTCGAGCAGATAATTGTCCTCTCCTTCCCCGTACTTATCAAGCGCAAACAACACATCCTGTTTAAATCCCTTTTCACAGAGACAGGAGCGCACCTTGCCATCCCCGATTTTGCTCATTCCCTGCGCCAGACATGCGTTTCCGGCTCTCCCGCCGTCAACGAGATCAGGAAGTCCCGAACCCGACGCGCGGTAAGTAAATCCCATCGTCTGCTTCGCCTCATTCAAAGACAAGTTTAAAAGCTTGCACAGCCCGTCCTGATATCCGCCCTCATCCAGCACGTCGATCGTGTCCTTTGGAATCTCCTGTTTTTCTCTCCAGCAATAGGAGCCGTTTTCATACGTTTTGTTGTAGACCAGATTGTACTGTGTATCGGCGGTGAGCGGTACGAGCTGCTCCTCAATGGAACCTTCCACCCTGATCCCGCTCTCCGTATTCGGGAAGGCCGCCATCCAGTCGCTTTTCCAGACACCGCAAAGCCAGTCCTCCCTGGAATACAGGTTCGCGCTCACCTGGCATCTCCCGCCGGCCGGAATTTCCGAAAACGTCACAAGAAGCGGCTTGTTTCCTTTTTCTATTTTTCCGGTCAGTTCCCGGTTCGTACTCCCCTCGTATGTGAGCACGATTTTGTAGTTGTCCGCAAGCAGCGGCCAGACCGCCGTTTCCGGTTTTCCCTTTTCCCCGTGCGCCGGATCAGGGTGCAATGTGAGCTCTAAATCGGTCGTCCTCCTCACTTCAATCTGCAACGTTGCGGGCGAAGATACCATTTCCCCCGTTGCCACAATCAGTCCCGCCGTCCCTACGGAAATATTATATACCTTCAGCGCCCAGCCAAGCACCGGTATCTGCTGCTCCAACTGCTGTTTCGTCACCATTCCGGTCAGGTAAAGAAGCAGCTTCTCGGCTCCGTGCTGTAACAAAATACCCGCGATGGCATCTCCAAGAATGCTGATAATCCGCTCCGCGTCGATCGCCTCCGTTCCGTCCGCCCCCGTCACGGCAAAAATAACATTCAGCAGAGCGGTCACACCGCTCATCATCAGATCCGTAAGTATCTTGCCATCCTCAACAATGGTGGAAAGCGTCAGAAGAAACGCCGGAATTGCAAACTGAAAAACACCCGTCAGCATCGCGCCCTGAAGGTTGACCTGTTTGTCTTCGTCATAGCCGTAAAAGCCAAGCGTTCCGAACAGGAGCCTCACTTTTACCGCGTTATCGGGAAAATGAAACGTAAATTCCGTCGGCTGCGCCGGAAAAGGAATTCCCATAATGCTGTTAACAGGCGTCACAAGCCCCATAAATTTCTTTTCGTCTGTCTCGTTAATCTCCCTGACAGACTCGTCCAGTTTTTCTTCCCAGCCCTCGGGATTGACAATCCCATTCCCCGCATCGTCAAAAAACTGTGCGTACGCCCCCATCGTCCGTATAAAATGGTTTTTAACCGCAACAGTCAGTCTTTTGTTTTGAAAGCGTATCGAGTCCTCCACCATTTCCAGGCCGTGGTGACTTCCTTTTTTATCCGCCTTCCAGTTCAGTCCGCCGGCCGATTTCATGACTTTCGTGTTCTCATACGTTACCGGATATCCGATGTTTACCGTCCAGTTTGTATTTTGAAGTTTTTCATTGTTTTCCGAAAGCCGAAGCGCTCCGTTTACCGGCGCTGCCGCCGCCTGTAACGTTCTTTCCGAAAGCCGATAGATCTCTATCTGATCCCCCTTTTTGTATCCGAGCGCTTCGTTCTGGCACACAATGGGTTTTCCCCTGTAATCTCTCGCCACATCGCGGACAGCCCACCGATCAGGCCCCTGGTCTTGTATTTCCTTCGCAAACAGATACATTTGGTAAAACTGCTCCGGCTCCACATCCCTGTCCGGCATAATCGCCTCATCCATGACGACAGCCGCCGTATAGGGCTTGTTGCTTCCCAGTTTAACATGGGTAAAAAGGATACTTGCCGCCGTATCCATATCCGTAATCAGATAGTGGGCGTCCATGTTAACGGCATCCAGATCCACATCCCGGTCTGTCACCACGCCCCGGTCAAAGCTTCCCATGCTCTCCGGCCGCTCTTCCAGAAACTGCATTTTCGCGCAGATTCCCGAAAAGCTTTCCGCTTCTCCCGTATGCAGACTTTCTTTTCGTCGCTGCTGCCGCACGGCCGCACGATATTTTTCCGGTATAAAATAAGAAAAGTGATGCAAGACAGGCAATCGCCCATCCTCTTCCTCCTGCACCATGATCATACTTAATGCCTGCCGGTTAAATGCCTCGCTCCCGATCCGAGCGTAGGCCGTAATCTTCTCCTGCGCGCTTTCACTTAAAAAGGCGATCGCCATATTTTCCCTGGCCGCCTGTGCCAACGTCTCCCGGCTATGTCTCTTTAACGGATATTTCCGGCCGCCTATATTGACCGTCATTCCTTTCCATTCCCCGTCCCTCCTTGCAGAGCAAAAAGCCGGGGAAAGGCAAAAATGCAAGGTTTCTTTTCTTGAATCCTGTGCCATAAAGTTTCGCTGCCTCCTTCCTTTGACAGTTCCTCGCCGTATTTTGACTATTAGGCAATTGCGAAACTCCCACTTTGTTGTTGAAATTGTGCAAATAGCATAATTAATGCAGCTCTTAAGAAGAGTTTCGCAATTGTCTGCTTCGACTACAAACATAAGTCAATTTAATCATATCGATATTTCATAATTTTGTCAATGATGAAATAATAACGCTCAAATAATTATGAAAAGAAGAAAATCCCCTCCATGACCTCACCTTTCAGCCGGCCATAATAGGGGATTTTATAGAGCGTCTGACTTTACTTTGCCCTGTCGAGCATCTTCTTTATATAAAAGCCTGTATAAGAATCTTCATTTTCCGTGATCTGCTCCGGCGTGCCGGAAGCCACCACCGTACCGCCGCCCTCGCCGCCCTCCGGGCCCATGTCGATGATGTAGTCGGCTGTCTTGATCACGTCCAGATTGTGTTCGATGACCACCACCGTATTGCCACCCTCCGATAGCTTCTGCAAAATATCAACCAGCTTGTGCACATCCGCAAAGTGCAGACCCGTAGTCGGCTCGTCCAGAATATAGATGGTCTTTCCGGTGCTGCGTTTTGACAATTCGGTCGCCAGCTTAATGCGCTGCGCCTCGCCGCCCGAAAGCGTGGTCGAGGGCTGCCCGAGCTTGACGTAGGAGAGTCCCACGTCGTTCAGCGTCTCTATTTTTCTGCGTATGGTCGGAAGGTTTTCGAAGAAAGGAACCGCCTCCTCCACCGTCATATCCAACACGTCAAAAATACTTTTTCCTTTATATTTTACTTCCAGCGTCTCGCGGTTATAACGCTTGCCGCCGCAGACCTCGCAGGGCACATAGACGTCAGGTAAAAAATGCATCTCAATTTTGATAATACCGTCTCCGCCGCAGGCTTCACAGCGCCCGCCCTTCACATTAAAACTGAAACGCCCTTTTTTGTATCCTCTCGCTTTCGCGTCCGGGGTTGTGGCGAAAAGATCCCTGATCTGATCAAAAACGCCCGTGTAAGTAGCCGGGTTGGAACGGGGCGTCCTGCCAATGGGGGACTGGTCGATATTGATTACCTTGTCAAGCTGTTCGATACCCGCAATCGCCTTGTGCCTGCCAGGGATACAGCGCGCCCTGTTCAGATCCCTCGCGAGATGCTTGTAGAGAATCTCATTGACAAGAGAGCTTTTCCCCGAGCCGGACACACCTGTAACACAGGTAAAAATGCCCGTCGGAAATTTGACGTCAATCTTTTTCAGATTATTTTCTTCCGCCCCTTTGACCGTGATCCATCCCGTCGGCTTTCTCCGGGTTTTCGGAACGGGAATTTGCAGTTTACCGCTCAAGTACTGCCCGGTAACGGACTCCTCCACCTGCATAATCTCCTCCGCCGTACCCTGAGCTACCACTTCGCCGCCCCTGCTGCCCGCACCGGGGCCGATATCCACAATATGATCCGCCGCCAGCATGGTATCCTCGTCGTGTTCCACCACAAGAAGCGTATTTCCCATATCCTTCAAATTTTTCAGCGCGGCGATCAGCTTGTCGTTGTCCCGCTGGTGCAGGCCGATGCTTGGCTCGTCCAGGATATAGCATACGCCCACCAGCCCCGAGCCGATCTGTGTCGCCAGGCGAATCCGCTGGGACTCCCCGCCGGAGAGAGAGGCGGTCGCTCTCGACAGGGACAAATATTCCAATCCCACCTCCATCAGGAATCCGACTCTTGCCCGAATTTCTTTTAAAATGCGCTTACCGATCAACTCCTGCTGCTTCGTCAGATGCATATCCCCGATAAAAGCGTGAAGATTGGCGATGGACATGGAGGTAATCTCAAATATATTTTTGTCACACACCGTCACCGCGAGGGATTCTTTTTTCAGGCGCATCCCCTTGCACTCCGTACATGGCGTGATCCGCATAAAGCTCTCGTACTCCTGCTTGCTCCACTCGGAACCCGTCTCACGGTAACGACGCTCCACGTTTTTGACTACTCCCTCGAAAGCCACCGGGTAAACGCCGCTGCCTCGCTGCCCCTCATAATGTACGTTCACCTGTCTGTCCGAACCGTTAATAATCAAATCCTGCACTTCTTCCGAAAGCTCTCCGAACGGCGTTTCCAGGCTGAAATGATACTCTTTGGCAAGCGCCCGCAAGATGGCGTTGGTAAAGCTTCCCTTGTCTCCGCTGGACTGCCATCCGAGAACCGTGATCGCGCCGTCCTCCAGACTGACACTCTTATCCGGTATCATCAGATCCACGTCAAACTCCATCCGGTAACCAAGGCCGAAACAGCTCGGGCAGGCGCCGAAAGGATTGTTAAAGGAAAAGCTTCTCGGTTCGATCTCGCTGACGCTGATACCACAGTCCGGGCAGGCAAAACTCTGGCTGAACTGAAGCGGCTCCCCGTCTATCACGTCAAGCGTCATCAACCCTTCCGCCAGAGCAAAAACGTTCTCCACGGAATCTGTCAGACGCCGCTCGATACCGGCTTTAACCACAAGGCGATCCACTACGATCTCAATGTTGTGCTTGAAATTTTTTTCAAGCTTAAAACCCTCGCCTTCCTCCGTGAGGTCATAGAGATTGCCGTCCACACGCACACGCACATAGCCGCTTTTTCTGGCCCGTTCAAAAACTTTCGCGTGTTCGCCCTTCCTGCCTCGCACCACAGGCGCGAGGAGCTGGATTTTCGTTCCCTCCGGCAGCTCCATCACCTGATCCACGATCTGATCCACCGTCTGTCTTTTAATCTCTTTTCCGCACTTCGGACAGTGCGGAATACCGATACGGGCGTAGAGCAACCGAAAATAATCATAGATTTCCGTCACCGTTCCCACCGTGGAACGGGGATTTCTGTTTGTGGATTTCTGGTCGATGGAAATCGCCGGGGAAAGCCCTTCGATGCGCTCCACATCAGGCTTCTCCATCTGCCCCAAAAACTGCCTCGCGTAGGAGGAAAGCGATTCCATGTAGCGCCTCTGCCCCTCCGCGTAAATTGTATCAAACGCAAGCGAAGACTTACCTGAACCGGACAAGCCCGTGAGCACCACAAACTCATTGCGGGGGATATCCAAATCAATTCCCTTTAAGTTATGTTCGTTTGCCCCACGGATTTTAATATAATCTCTTGGGCGCATCTTTATTGTATCTGACATGATTTCATACCTCTCACTTTGTCTCTTATGTTTGCCTAACTAATATCTCTAGGCAATTGCGAAACTCATCAAATCGTGGCTTTTTTGTGCAAATAGTATAATTATAAGCAGACCCTAGGAAAACGTTGGTACTTGGTGAGGTTCTTTCGAACCTTAGTACCACTACGTTTGGATTGGAGCGAAAGCGCGTCTGCGTTGATTATGCTATTTGTGCAAATTCAACAACCTTAAAAGAGTTTCGCAATTGCCTATATAATATCTCTTTGGAAAGGAGGAGCGTGACGATGCGGAAAAGTGCATCCGCTCTCCCCCGCCGTTATTTATCAAAATCCCGCAGCTTTGTCTTGAGCTCTACCATCCGGTCGCGAAGCTCTGCGGCTGCCTCGAAGTTCAGATCCGCGGCCGCTCTCTTCATCTGCTTCTCCACTTCCTTCACCAGCTTTTCAAGCTCCTCGCGACTCATGGACTCGGGATCCTTTTCGAAACGCTGCTCTTCCTTCGCGATGGTCTTTGAGATACTGATCAGATCGCGCACCGCTTTCTGTATTGTTTTCGGCGTGATGCCGTGCTCTTCATTGTAAGCCTGCTGAATTTTCCGGCGGCGGTTCGTCTCCGTGATGGCCACATTCATGGAATCCGTCATATTGTCCGCGTACATAACGACATGCCCTTTCGCGTTTCTGGCCGCCCGCCCGATCGTCTGGATCAAGGAAGTGGCGGAACGCAAAAAGCCTTCCTTGTCGGCATCCAGTATAGCTACCAGTTCGATCTCCGGGATATCCAGGCCCTCTCTTAAAAGGTTGATCCCCACCAGCACGTCAAAGACGTCAAGCCGCATGTCCCGTATGATCTCCGCGCGCTCGAGCGTGTCGACGTCGGAGTGCAGATATTTGACCCGGATCCCGACATCCTTCATGTAATCCGTGAGGTCTTCGGCCATCCGCTTGGTGAGTGTGGTCACCAACACTTTTCCGTGCTCTCCCGTCACCCTGTTAATCTCCGAGATCAGATCGTCAATCTGCCCTTCCACCGGGCGCACATCCACTTCCGGGTCGAGAAGCCCTGTAGGCCGGATGATCTGCTCCGTGCGGAACAGCTCGTGAGCCGCCTCGTAATCGGAGGGCGTCGCGGAGACGAAAAGCATCTGATCAATATGATTCTCAAACTCCTCAAAACAAAGCGGCCTGTTATCCAGCGCCGAGGGCAGGCGGAAGCCGTAATCCACCAACGTGTTCTTTCTCGACCTGTCTCCCGCGAACATCCCCCGTATCTGGGGAATCGTCATATGCGATTCGTCTATAATAATAAGGAAGTCATCTTTAAAATAATCAAGCAGGGTGAAGGGCGGCTCACCTTCCGCCATGCCGTTCAGATGTCTGGAATAGTTCTCTATGCCCGAGCAAAAACCCGTCTCACGCAGCATCTCGATATCAAAGTTTGTCCTCTCCGAGATGCGCTGCGCCTCCAGCAGCTTGTCCTCTCCCTTAAAATATTTCACCCGGCCGTCCAGTTCTTTTTCAATCTCCTTGCAGGCAACCTGGATTTTCTCGGCGGCCACCACATAATGGGAGGCGGGAAAGATCATCACATGCTCCAGTACCGCGTGCACCTGGCCCGTCAGCGGATCCGCCTCCGTGATCCTGTCGATCTCGTCCCCGAAGAACTCCACGCGAATCAGATAATCGCCGCCCTGTGCCGGGCAGATTTCCAGAACATCTCCCCGCACCCGGAAGCAGCAGCGGTCCAGATCCATATCGTTTCTGTTGTACTGCATTTCGATCAGGCCGCGAATCACCTCGTCCCGATCCCTCGTCATCCCAGGACGCAGAGACATGCTCATGCCCGCATATTCTTCAGGACTTCCCAAACCATAGATACAGGAGACGCTGGCGATCACCACCACATCCCGCCGCTCCGTCAGGGAGGCCGTGGCGGAAAGCCGCAGCTTGTCAATCTCGTCGTTGATGGAAGAGTCCTTCGCAATATACGTGTCCGTGGACGGCACATAGGCTTCCGGCTGATAATAGTCGTAGTAGCTCACAAAGTATTCTACCGCGTTTTCAGGGAAAAATTCCTTGAACTCGCCGTAGAGCTGTCCGGCGAGGGTCTTATTGTGCGCTATGACCAAAGTGGGCTTCTGGAGCTGCTGTATGATATTGGCCATGGTAAAGGTCTTGCCGGAACCTGTTACACCTAGTAAAGTCTGGAATTGGTTGCCTTTTTTGAAGCCTTCTACAAGGGCTTCGATGGCTGCGGGCTGGTCGCCGGTAGGCTGGTATTCGCTGTGGAGTTTGAACATTTTTTGTTCAGTTTGCACAAAGGTTACCTCCGAAATTCATATTAAATAAATTCACCTATTGGTACGAAATTCTTGCTCTTGGGATCATGTAAAAGCAGATTTGATTATATCATACTGAATCGGATTTGTACAGTGATTTTTAGAACATTTGTTCTTTTTCTCGTTTCCGCTCCCCACAATTGCAAGCCCGTTTTCCGTAAGGTAAAATATACGTAAATATTACAGCTCAAATTACACTTCACGATAACTGCATGAACTTTGTGGTTAAAAGGAGGTCTTACTAATGACAAAGCATGAAAAACTGCCAAATGGATTCGGTTGCATAAAAAAACTCGGCGGCAACCGCAGAAAACCCTACGCCGTTTATCCCACCGCGCAGCTTGGCGACAGCGCTCCCGAACTTTGCCCCATGCGGGCCATCGGTTATTATGAAGACTGGTACTCCGCCTACAACGCACTCAAAGATTTTAACAGCAGTCTTCAATTTGGAAGCACTTCCGCAGCAACATTTACAGACATCTTTAATGCCTTCTTTAAAGCCAAATTTGTGGAGAGCAAAAGACGCCCTTCCGATCACAGCCGCATGGACTATACTACCGCTTTTAAAAATGTACCTGCTCTTCACGACATGAAATTCTGCGCCATCCGTAAATATCACATGCAAAAAGCCCTTGACGATTGTCCCCTTGGATACTCAAGCCTTTCCAATATCAAGAAGCTTTATTCCCAGATGTATAAATATGCCCTTGAAAACGATATTGTAGAGAAAAACTATTCCCAATATGTCTGCATCAGCCAGGAAAACGATATCGAAAGCGGAGAACCGTTTACTCAGGAAGATATCGACCTGCTCTGGCAGCATAAGAGCGACTCTACCGCACAGATCACTCTCATGATGATTTACAGCGGCTTCCGCATTTCCGCCTATGAATCAATAGAGATCAATATGACGGAGCAGTATTTTAAAGGCGGCGTTAAAACCCATGCCGGCAGGAACCGTATTGTCCCGTTTCACCGTTCCATTATTCCTTTTATAGAAGCTTTCCGGCCAAAAGATTTCCGCGGCAACAGTTTCCGCCGAAGTCACTTTTATCCTTTTTTGGACAGTCTTGGCATACTATACACCGATTCCGGGAAAAAACATACACCCCACGACTGCCGCCACACATTCTCCTGGCTTTGCGATAAATATTATGTGGATGATCTCTCCAAACATTTGCTGATGGGGCACAGCCTTGGCAATGACGTGGAGCGTTCCGTCTACGGCCACCGGACCATTGAAGAATTGAGACACGAAATCAACAAAATAGATTCCGAGGTTTTCAATCCCAGGATGTGAACAAAAGGAGGGTGCCGCCCGAGCATCTGTTTTGATGATTTTGCGACACCCTCTTTTCTGTTTTTAGACACAAAAACGGAGCTGTCGCTCCGGTAGTGATTATCCATCTGCTTTTGCAACAGCCCCATATATAAAGTCAAGGGCATTATTGCCTTTATGCAGCACAGCCGTTACGGCACTGGTGTATAGCAGATTTTCGCCCTTTTTATACCACAAAAGCTCATGACCGCAAAATTTCAAAGCAGCCTGAGCCGCGTTAACTCCGGTCGATTCCAAACTGTATCTTTTAGCATCAGGCTTCCTGCATGGCAAATCTTTCTTTTTATAACATGGTTTGCATAGATTACAGCTACCGCTAAGCAACGCGTATCCGCCTGTCATTTTTTCCAATGTCCGGGCATAGTTCTCACATTTGCTCTTCAGTATCATATTGGCCGCTTTGACTTTTTGATATGAGTTTTTAATATAATTCATGTCGTCCATAAAAATGTAACCGGTGAACAAAGTTACTCGGTCGTAGTCATTGCCCGCAATGATATCGGTAATCTTGAGAGAATAAGGAGGACAGCTCCACTTTTTTCCGTAATTTACACAGCCTGTCTCACAAAGATTGCGGATGGTTTTTGTATCAATACAACTCATAAATTCATCAGCTAAAATGTCGGCTATGATAAGATGTATCGTCTGCTGCCCTCCTGGGGTAGTGTTGGTTATGGAAAATTCGGTTTTCATTTCGATTATTTCCCGACTATACTGATAACTTCCGGCAATTTTTTTACTTTCAGTTTCTTTCGCAGCATATCCGTCAATTCTGATTGCTTGAATTTCGAACCAGAAATATTAATTTCAAAAACATTTGCCCCTTTAGCCAACAGGCGATAGGTTACGCTCAGATTATTGTTTTCCGCTCCATGTTTTACACATATAATGTCAGTTTGTTTTTCCAGATTAAAAGTCCTTGAATTAGAGTCCTGTCCGTCTCTAAAAATCAATTGATATATCTCGAATTGCCTTGTATATAGCTTCGCAATATTATCTATAATCAGCTCTGTTTCCTGAATACCGCTCATGTCCACTACCTCTTTGTAGACAATAGCCTCCGGGTCAAATTTTTCAATGGACAGACTGATTGCATCAGGATTCACACCGCTGTATAAATCATTCCACGATTTTCTACCCCATTCCTGCATTTCATCACATAGATACAAAAGACTTGAAAAGGTCGTATTTTTGATGTTATATATATCTGTGCAGGTATGCGATGCTATGGAGCGCAATATCGCCCGTCTGATATAAAACTGGCGAGCATCTTCTGTTTTATAAATATAATCGTCATTCAGATTGAAATCCGATTCCAAAAAATACAGGAGCATCTTATAAATAATTACAGCACTGATAATTCCATGCTTGTTTTTTTCAAGCGATTTTGTATACTTCAAATAGTACTTGGGCTGAATTCTGCCATTATACTCCGGATTTTCCGATATTTTATTTTCTTTTTCGTTTTCTGAAGTTTTTACCCTTCTCAGCTTTGTACTCATAAACTTAACTATATATTCGTTAATATTATCCTGAATGCCGTGAAAAGTAAAATTGCTGAACACAGTGGGATTGGATACAAATTCCTGCATCATTTTTTTAGTTCTGTCAAGTATCTGCTGGGATTTTTCCAATGGATATCCCAAGTCATGACATAGAGCGGCGATAGTCCACATGCTGAGTTTTTCAAACACATTAATTTTATTTGCAAAAGGCTCCTCTTCCGCAACGCCGTCTATTTGAATTTCATCAATAAAACGACTGTCGGTTTCACCGTGGAACAGGCAAAATACACCGACCAGCCAGGTCCTGACGGAATGAAAGACATGATCCCGGTAATATTCGCTCGCTCCATATAGCAAACTTTCAAATTGTGTGTATTTATTGTGATAGTCTTCCAACTGATCTATCCCATAGGCAACCGAATTTTTGCTCGCGTCAAACATGAATGGCTCGCGTGTATCAAAATACCGAAGACATTTGATAGATTTTCTGAGAAGATCGCACCATAATTTGTCCAGTTCTTTCACCTTTGAATATGGTATCTCATCCTTATCCCCTATTATATCTACGAGTTGTTGTGTAATTTCGTCATCCAACGGGTATTCTAATTTGTCAAATGTTTTTATAAATTCGCTTTGCTCAATAGAGCTGTTTAGCTTCTGAACGACAGCAAATGTGTTTTCGTATATTTTTTCCATAATTCCCGAATAAAATATTTCATCTGACGGGTTTTCCAGTTTTCCCCCTATGTAAGATTTATATTTTTCTTTAATCTCCTCTATCAGGCATTTATCGTTTATCGTGTATCCCATCAAAGCTTTCCTCCTGCAATTTCTAAATACTTTTGAACCGGACATGATTCGCATCTGCTGTTTAAGGAACTATATTTACCGATAAATTTTTTCGTTGCGCATATGTACTCTGAATTGCTATATATATCAGACAAATTATGGTCAAATATATTACGCGGCTGTATTTCATTGTCGGAATCGTCCAATTGCCGAATATATTTAAACGCTTCGCAGCCATATACAGTGCCGTCAAATTTAATATACAATTTGGATCTCGCAGCATGGCATAAATCAGATTCAAAATCGAGTGACAATGGGATTCCTATACGGATATGTTCTGACTTTATATTTTCCAGCTTATTTCTTAGCTCTATCGTTTCCTCTGAAGATAATTGTATCAATTCCTTGTTTGCCAAAGCCCGGCCATGCGGCACAAGTTTCAAAAAACTCACCTTATTGACATTATTGTCTTTGGCAAATTTTATCATATTGTCGATATCCCCCAAATTAAATTTCATTGGGACAAAATGAATTTCATTATATAGCCCTGCTTCTACAGCATTTCGTATGGATTCTTTCACAATTGGGAATCTGCCGTTGGTTCCCGTTATCCTATCGTATCCTTCTTCGCTTGTAGACTGCAAATTAAACATAATCTTCGACAAACCGCATCCTTTTAGTTTAAGCAGCCTCTCTGTAGAAACAGGCGCCGTTTTCCCGTTTTCTTCTAAGATACCACTGGAATATATGTTGACCTCTATTCCCTTATTTTTTATGTATGCCACTACTTTTTCCAAATCTGGATGCAAAAACGGTTCTCCGCCGGACAGACAGACTCTTTTAACTCCTATTCCAGGCATACTGTCAACCGTTTTACAGATAGTCTCATAGTTGATCTGCCGATTACAGTAGTTGTCCGAACAGGACGAACAATGTAAACAATTATTTAGTGTCTGCTGATTAACTCTACAACGCTTGATTTTACTGATTTGTGCCCCGATATCTGATATAATATCTACAAAGGTTTCCGTGAAACAGGCTCATTTTTTTTGCAGCTTTTTATAGATAACGGGGTGAAACACATGTAT
>CAJUMJ010000021.1 GCA_910587095.1 uncultured Lachnospiraceae bacterium | reverse complement strand
CATCGCATTATGCGTATTCGTGACGAATCTGTTTAAGATTCACAAGCGGATACTTTACGCTCTTTTATATTTGTTCCAATATGGGAATGGATACAAATGTTGGAGTATGCAGATATTCGCTTAATCAGCAGACACTAAATAGTTTGACGAAAAACCTGTAGACGTGATGTTTACAGGTTTTTTTCTCAAACACCAATGTATACCATCAGTGATTGCAGCAGAGGCTGTTTTCAAAGCTGGCCGACCCTGTTTGTGGGCCGGCCGTTTTTTCAGTTTATTTTATATTTTGTGTAGGAATACACTGCCAGTCCCGTAAACACCGGAATCTCAAGCACATACGCCCCAAGCATCACATGGGGTAGCCAGATGGCGTTGGAACCGATGTTCCAGAAATCAAAATCGGCGGCGGCATACAGGATACTTGCCTGAAGGCAGACCGCTCCGGCGGGCAGGACACTGTAAAGCCAGATACCGATCTCACTGGGCAGAGCCATGTAGATGACGACCGGAAGAATACAGAACAGAAGCGCGGCGGAAAGACACGTCACAATATTTTTAAACCGGGACGAAAGAAATATGGTAAGGCTGGTTACAGCCAGCAGGCTAAGCAACCCCGAAACGGCCATAAATCTCTGAAGCTGTCCTATGTTCATGTCCGGCAGATTGACAATCGAATATAGCATCTGCATGGAAGTTTCGGTACATTCCCAGCCCCAAAGACTGTTTGATACAAGAAGGTAAATAGCCGCGCAGAGGCAGTAGACGGTTGTGCAGATCAGAAACGCGGCCAGAATCTTGATGAAGGCAAATTTTGTTTTTCCGTATTTGGTGCAGCGGAAAATGTCGTCCGCACCGGTTTGGTAATCGGAAGTAAAGACAGGAGCGGCAATGACAGTGCAAAAAAGCACGACTAACAGGGCAAGAAGAATCTGGTAATCTATAGCGTCGGTGCTGTAGCCGGGATAAAACCGATAGGGTTTTTTGACCTGTGCATATGAGTGAACGGAGATTTGCTGCGCAGCCGGATGGTTTTTCTGTTCCTGTCGCATCAAAGAAGCAATACGCCTGGCGCATATGCCATAATAATTGTCTATTTTTTCCGGCTCAATTTCCATCATGTCTGGCGCAATGCCCGTATTCGGATCGGCAAAGGCTTCCCGGATGCCGTGCAGAAGCGGTGCGTAGGGAAGAATTTCCGCCGCATAAACGCCGTCGGGCAGATCATAGGAAGTTTCTACGCCGTACCGTGTCAGACAGGCCTGATACTCTTCCAGGGCGTGCCGTACTTTTTCCGACGTGACGTCTCCTGCGATATCAGCCTGCAATTCTTTCTCGTAGGCGATAGATTTCAGCCCTTTCAGCTCCACCCTCCTGCCCTGCTCGTCTGTATAACTATTGTAAGAAAAGGTGATCGGCAGCCATGCCATGACGAAAGAGAGCAGCAGGGCGACGCACAACAAAATTATTGTCAGCCGGGTTTTTAAAATTCGTTTAAGTTCTACTTTTAATAAATGCATATTGACCTCCTTATCGATGCGCTTGTGCGACATTGGGCATTATTTTGCCAACGCAAGGCCGCAAATCTGTTACTGCTTGCCGACGGTTTCTTGCGGAAACAGCCATAAGTATAGATCCTCCAGGTGGGGTGCAGCGGGGGCAGACTCTTCGATGTAGGGTGCGTCGGCCAAATAGCGGATGGATATTCGGCCGTTGTCCTCGTTGCGGATATTTACGATCGGCATATGTCGTTCGTACTCCGGCAGGCGGTTCATCGGAATCCGGGCCGTCCATACTTTGCCGTCCACCAATTTCACAAGTTCTTCGGTCGTCCCCTTCGCGAGAAGCTTTCCGCTCTTCATTACCGCGTTTTGCGTGGCGATATATTCCACATCGGAGACGATATGTGTGGAAATCAGGACGATGCGGTCATGAGCAAACTCGGAGAGAAGGTTGCGGAAACGGACTCGTTCTCCCGGGTCAAGTCCGCTGGTAGGTTCGTCCAGAATAAGAATTTCCGGTTCGTTTAAAAGCGCCTGCGCGATACCGACACGGCGTTTCATGCCGCCGGACAGTTTTATGATTTTTTTATTTCTGACCTGGCACAGGGTCATTTGTTCCAGCAGCTCGTTTATCCTGCGTTTGCTGTCTTTAGGCGTAAGGCCCTTCAGAACCGAGATATACTCCAGATAGTCTTTTACGGTAAATTCGGGATAAAAGCCAAAGTCCTGCGGAAGATAGCCGAACACATCCCGGTAGCTTTCTTTCAGGTCATTGATGGGAATGCCATCGTAACAAATCTGTCCCGAGGAAGGACTCATAATGCCGGCGATCATCCGCATAAGCGTGGTTTTGCCTGCGCCGTTTGCGCCAAGAAGTCCCCACACGCCGGGGGTGATCTGCAAGGAAACGTCGTTTACGGCGGTTAAATCCTTAAAGTGTTTGGTAAGGTGTTCTACATATAATTCCATAGTCATCTCCATTCCGGGGCAATTACACCATGGATGCGCCCCTGATTTTTTCTAATAATTAAGCAATCTGCATCTTCTCATAGGAAGAAATATTTACGATATAGTGGAGCTGGTAAGCGCAAAAGGCAAAGAGCAAAACGCATAGGACAGTGCGAATCACTGAAAAGGACGGGTAAAACAATAACGCGTATTGCCCTGGAAGGACGGCAAATACCAAGATTAAACCGAAGCAGAAGAGAAAACTTCCCGCGAAAAACCGGTTTGGAGGGAAGTGGCCCAGCATAAACAGACAACCGCTGCCCGAAAGGAGAAACGGGAAACACAAATAAATGACAGTAATGTCAGGAGATAGAGACATTTTCACAAGCGTGGCAAGGAAAATGGAGACAAGCAGGGAAATGTCCCCGATGCCGATGACAATTAGCTTGGCCAGCAGCAGCCTTACCGACGAAAAGTGTGTCGCCGCTTCGATTTCCTGCATCCGATAGCGGACGGAGCGATAGAGAAAAGGCAGTGCGGTCATAAAAACCGTGATCGACAGACAAAATAGAAGCTTTGCCAGACGCAGCGGACTTTTCAGATACCCGGAGGAATCAGAGAGGATGCCGCAAGCCAACAGAAGGAAAACGGCTTGCACGCTCCAAAGCTTCCAGCCGATTAAAGGAATTTGTCTGGCCAAAAAGCGGGTAAAAGAAATGCGGCTCCGACTTTGTTTTCGGCAGGCTTCTTTTCTCGCCAGCAGAATTGTGGCATACAAGTGAACATCATTGGTTTCGGAGGGGATTTGATGAAAGGATTTCCTTAACGCTTCTTCCAATTTTTGTTTCTTTTCAAACGGATTATTTTTTAGCATTTCACTCTTCATGACGAGTCTCCTTCCTGCGATTTTCTTTATGATGCGTTTTGTGGTCACCGGACATTTCTTTTTGAGAAGCGGTTTTCGCTTCCGTCGTACAAAGTTCCGTTTTCAGCCGCTTTAAGGCCGAGCGCAGCCTGGACTGCACCGTCCGAAGCGGCAGGTGCAGCGTTTCCGCAATTTCGCGCATGGTCAGGCCCTGACCGAAGCGCAGGAGAACGATTTCACACTGATTCTTTGGCAGGACGTTCACAAGCTGCTTCATTGCCATATCTGAGCGGATTGCCTCAAAAGCCGGCTCAAAGTAGGCCGGCTCAATGGCCGACTCTTCCAGCGCGATATCCGTTTTGCGGTTTTTCCGATGGAGATCCACACAGGTGTTTGCCGCGATACGGTAGAGAAAGGATTTAAATTTTCCTTTATGTGTATAGCGGTTAAAATAGCGTATTGCTTTCAGAAAGGTTTCCTGCGCCGCATCCTCCGCGAGAGAACGGTCGGGAGCATGACAAAGGCAGTAGCGCAGAATGTCAGGGTAGAATAGGGCAACCAATTCGTTTACCGCACATGGATCTCCCTGCTCAATTCTTTGTATCAATTCATCTTCACGCGTCAAGATTATTCCTCCCGGGGATGTCCCCTCATAAGTATATAACGAAAGAGAAACCCTCAAATGATTTAGCACCGGCAATTTTTTGTATGAAAAGGCGGGAGTTGGAAAAAATGATTGACATGTTTTACGGGCAGCGGTAAACTCTTACCACAAAAGGGAGAGGAGGATCTATGAGCATTCATAAAAAATGGGATCGCTATGCGAATGAGACGATATTTAATTTTTCTATTCTTCCGGAGAACATTCAGCGGTATGGGAAAGAGCTGACATATGAGCCGAAGCAGTTTATTGTGTTTCGCGGAGACTATCTCCGGTATATCTATTTTATAAAAAGCGGCCAGGCTTTGGGGACAAGAAACTATGAGGATGGCAATGAGTATAACTATTTCGCGATAGACTGTGAAAACGGGAGTATCGGGCTGCTCGAATTGTTTGCGCGCGAGCCGGAATATATTGCCTCGATCATGTGTACCACGGAGGTTACCGCAATCCGTATAGACGCCGAAATTATTTATGAGTATGTGATGGAAAATCAGGAGATGCTGCGTCGATGCATCACATTGGTGGCGCAGGACTTATATAAACGTTCCGCCAATGATGGAAGATTTTATTATTTGGACGGGATCAATCGGGTGAGGCACTACTTCGTAGATTACTACAATACACATTTGCATGAAAATCATAGGGAAGTTACGGTTTATGCGGAGTACCGCGATATTGCCACAAGTGTCGGCATCAGTATCCGCACCGTGGGAAGAAGCATTCAGAAATTGAAAATGAACGGGGAGATTCGCTCAAGGGATAAAAAAGTGGTAATTGACGAGAACAATTACAGATTGTTGCTGTCATCTTTTAATTTACAATAGTGTGAGAAGTACTTCTAGCCGCTCATGCCAGAGGGCATTTCGCGGAGAAGTACTAGATTTGCTTCGCAAATCACTTTCACGCCGAAAAACGCCGAAAACGGGCGTTTTTCAGGACGAACTTGTTCGTCCGCGGATTTTGAGATTCCGCACAGCGGAATCATGGTGGTTAGGGTGAATATAACAGGTTTCAATTTTAACGGCGAAAGGTCATATGACCTTTCGTCGTTTGCTTTGAAAAGAATATACTAAAATCACAATCTAAACAGGAAAAAAATTGTGACTATCATGGAAGGGAGGGCGGGGGAAATGGAATGGTAAAGTCGCAAAACAGACAAAATAATTTTTACCAATACGGATAAAGGAGGCAGATTGAATAAAATGAGGGAAACCTTACCTAAAAAAGTTTTAATCGATACGGACTTAGGTGACGATGTGGATGATGCGGCGGCTCTCATTATGGCGCTGAATTCACCGGAGCTGGAGATTGTAGGAATTACGACGGTTTATCTGGACAGCGTCAAAAGGGCTGAACTGGTGTCGGAGCTATGCGGCAAATATGGAAGAGACGATATTCCGGTTTGCGCCGGGGCGGCCTGTCCGCTTATAGAGCGGCCGGATCCGCACACGGCGCCTATACAATACGGGATTTTGGAAAACAGCCGGAAAGGGCAGATCATAACGGACCTTGACGGAGCGGACTTTATCATCCGAAAAGTAAGGGAGCATCCGGATTTGACGATCATGGCAATCGGCTGTATGACGAATCTGGGCATTGCCTTTTACAGAGAACCGGAGCTGATGAAGCAGGTGGATATTCTTGCCATGGGAGGCGTTTTTTCAGGCAGTTCTCCCGAGTGGAATATCAAATGCGATCCGGAAGCGGCCAGAATCGTTATGGACTTTGCGGGGCATTTAAAGATGTTTGGGCTGGATGTGACAAAGCACTGCCTGATCCCTGACGAGATGATGGATGAATTATGTCCCGATGAAAATGAGAGAATGCAGTACTTTAAGCGGGGGATTCGGATTTTCCGGGAAAAGACAGGGTATGTCTACACGTTCCATGACGCGCTTCTCGTCGCGTATTTGCTGGATGAAAGTATTTGCGGGATGGAGAAAAGCGATTTTACGGTTGAGCTGTCGGGAGCTTATACAAGAGGGGCTATCGTGTTTCATACAAACGCCTATGAGTTACATACGGATACCGGGAAAGATTTTCACTACGCAAAATCAATAGATACGGAAAAATTCAGGAAACTTATAAAACAGAGAATTTATTAGAACAGAGGAGGAAACGGAAGATGAGGAAAAAAGTTGTTTTGGCGATGATCTGTACCATGTTTGGTGTTATGGCGGCGGGCTGCGCCGCGCCGGAGCCGGAGGAAGATACGGCGGCGCAAAGCGTCGAGGCGGAGGAAAATACGGAGTCGGAAAGTGCGGCGCAGCAGACGGGAAAAGAAAAATTTGAGGGCATCGCGGCGGATTATAAAGTGGCGCTTTTGATTCCCGGGAGTCTTGGGGATAAGTCTTTCTTTGACGCTTCCTACGAGGCGGTCGGTCTTTTGGAGCAGGAGTACGGCATGGAGGTGGACTATGTGGAATGCGGGACGGATGCATCCAAGTATTATCCGGCGTATGTCGATCTCTGCCAGGGTGGTTATGACCTGATTTTAACGGTTTCCAGCAATGGAGATGATGCGCTGACGCAGATTGCGGAAGAGTATCCGGACCAGAAATTCATCAACCTGGATGGTGAGATGGATGAGATTCCTTCCAATGTCTATATTATTGCGCCTAAAAACAATGAAATGAGCTATCTTGCAGGCGCGGTGGCAGCGTTAAAGGCGCAGGAGCAGGGAGAAAGTATGATCGGCTTTGTGGGCGGCATGGACATCCCCGGTATCAATGAATTTCTGGTCGGTTACATTGAAGGCGCGCAAAAGATTATGCCGGATATTAAGGTGCAGAGTTCTTATGTAGGAAGCTTTACCGACACGGCGAAAGGAAAAGAGAATGGGCTTCTTCTTTATAATTCCGGTATTTCCGTTGTATTTACGGCGGCCGGACAGTCAGGAATCGGTGTGATAGACGCGGCGGTACAGACGGGAAAATATGTAATCGGTGTGGATTCGGATCAGGCGGAGGCTTTGAAGGAGTCACAGCCGGAGATGGCGAATGTGGTTATTACTTCCGCGATTAAAAAGATTCCTCAGAATGCTTTGCACATTGTACAAAAAGCAATGGATGGGGAAGTGAATTACGGAAAGAAGGAGTACTACGGATTGAAGGAAGAAGCGGTTGGCATTGCGGATAATGAGTTTTACGAAAAGCTGATGTCGGAGGACGATCGGAAGCTGATTGAAGAGTTAAAAGAAAAAGTTAAGAACGGAGAAGTGGAGCTTACCGAGACTATGGGGTTGACAACGGAGGAACTGGTAGAAATCAGAGATCAGGTGCGCCCTTAACCGACAGAAAAATAAAGGAGCTGGATTCTTATGAGTGACTATATATTGGAAATGAACCATATTGCCAAAGTTTACGGAAATGGCGTAGTTGCTAATTCAGACGTGAATTTCAATCTGAAAAAAGGTGAGATTCACGCGTTAGTGGGGGAAAACGGAGCAGGAAAATCAACATTGATGAAAATCCTTTTCGGGATGGAACAGCCGTCACGGGGAGAAATTATCCTGAGAGGGGAGAAAACCGTATTTTCCGGTTCCAAAGATGCGATCGCGAAGGGAATCGGTATGGTGCATCAGCATTTCATGTTGGTTGAGTCCTTTACCGTCGCGCAGAATATCGTGCTTGGCATGGAACCTAAAAAAGGTTTATTTGTAAATGGAGAGGAGGCTGTGCGCTTTACGGAGGAGATGGGTGAAAAATATAATCTTCCGGTAAACCCGAAGGAGATTACGAAGAATCTTCCGGTAGGGCTGAAGCAGAAGGTAGAAATTTTAAAGGCACTGGCCAGAGGGGCGGAGATTCTCATTTTAGATGAACCAACGGCTGTGCTGACCCCGCAGGAGACGGATCAGTTGTTTGATGAACTGAACGAACTAAAAGCACAGGGGCATACCATCGTGTTTATCTCCCACAAAATTCCCGAGATCAAACAAATTTGCGACAGAATTACCGTCATGAGGAGCGGGAGAACCATTGAAACATATTTGTGCAAGGACGTGACAGAGCAACAGATATCCAATGCGATTATGGGATGTGAGCTTAACACTTCCATCGAGCGGAAAGAAAAGAGGTACGGAGAGGTGAACGTCCATGTGGAAAACCTCTCTTACACCGATAAAAGCAATGTCCGAATTTTAAACAATATTTCTTTTAATGTCAGAGAAGGTATGATTTTCGGCATTGCGGGCGTGCAAGGAAACGGGCAGGTAGAGCTGATTGATATTTTGAGCCGGAAGCGGGCGGTCCAGGGCGGCAAAGTCGAATTTTTTGGCCGGGATATTTCCGGTCTGAATCAGGGGACGGTCAGAGAGCTGCCGTTTGGCTATGTGCCTGAAGACCGGCTGGAGCAAGGTGTGGCGGCTTCCGTGGCGATAAGTGAAAATATGATTTCCAATGATTTGGAAAGCAATGATTTTCAAAAGCACGGGTTGTTGGATTTCAAAAAGATTGACGAGTTTGTAGGCGGAAATATCAAAGACTACGAGATACGTTGTGCCGGAGGCGCACAGCCTGTCGGTATGCTTTCGGGCGGAAATATGCAGAAAGTCGTTGTGGCCAGAGAGTGCGGGCATAACCCGGGTATTTTGATAGCCGAGCAGCCGACCAGAGGCGTGGATGTGGGGGCGGCCCATATCATACACAAAAGAATCGTAAAGCTCTGTGAGCAGGGCAGCTCCGTGATTCTTGTATCCGCTGATCTGGCGGAGATTTTAAAGCTGTCGGATGTGCTTGCCGTTATGTATGAGGGCGAGCTTGTGGCTTTCTTTGAAAGTACTGAAGGATTAAATGAGGAAAAGCTTGGTCTTTACATGCTTGGGATAGAGAGGCATACACAGGAGCGGATTCGAAAGGCGGTGAACTAGGGTGAATAGAGAGAAATCCTTTAATATAATGCGCACGGCAGTCGCGATGCTGGCGGCGATTCTTGTAGCGTTTGTTATTATCATACTGATCAGCGACAAGCCGGTGCAGTCGATTTTGATTTTCCTGCTGCAGCCGTTTTCTTCGGGACGTTATGTGGGAAATATCGTGGAGACGGCTATCCCTCTGATTTTTTCCGGACTTTCCATGGCGGTACTGTTTCAGACAAGCCTTTTTAACCTGGGAGGCGAGGGTCTATATTTTATGGCGGGAATTGCGGGTTCCATCGCCGCGATCTGGCTGCGGCTTCCGGTTTTCATTTTTCCGCTGGTATGTCTTTTAGTGGCGGCCGGGGTCGGGATTCTGGTCATGCTTGTCCCGGGTATTTTGCGGGCGAAATTCAATGCAAATGAAGTGGTAACGTCGCTGATGATGAACAATATCTGTTACGGAGTCGGCTGTTATATCTTAAATAATATGATGCGGGATCCTGCCGTATCGACGTTGGTATCTTACAAATACCGCAAAGCCGCAATGCTTCCTGTTATCGTGAAGGGGACGAGAGTACATGCCGGAATTTTGATTGCCGTTTTTTGCGCCGTATTGGTTTATCTGTTTATGTATAAGACCAAGTGGGGGTTGCAGGTGAGAGCTACGGGCGCCAACGCGAAGTTTGCAAAATATTCGGGAATGAATGTGACAAAAGTGATTATTATGGTTCATGTGATAGCCGGGGCCGTAGCCGGATGCGGCGGCATTGTGGAGTGCCTGGGACTGCATAAAAGGTTTGAGTGGACGGCGCTGCCGGGATATGGGTTTGACGGAGCCATGATTGCCATGCTGGCAAACAATAATCCGCTTGGAGTGATCGGAGCGGCGGCTTTTGTCGCGTATCTCAGGGTCGGCGCGGATTTGGTGAACCGCTTTGCGGATGTTCCGACGGAGATGATTTCCATTTTACAGACATTGATTATTTTGTTGATTTCCGCAGAAAAGTTTTTACATAAATACAGACAGAGATGGATTGAAAAGGATGTCAAGATAGGGGAGGTGCAAAATGAGGGGGTTCATTGATCTTGTTTTTTCGGTTGATTTTATATATTCGATATTTCGTGTAATGACACCGCTTTTGTTTGCTTCCATGGGTGCGGTTATTTCGGATATTGCGGGAGTTCCCAATATTGCGCTTGAGGGGCTGATGCTGATGGCCGCGTTTGCGGGAATGTATTTCAGCTATCTGAGCCAGAGCGCGTTGATAGGGCTTCTGATGGCGCTTTTGACGGCTATTGTGTTTGCGGGTGTACTGGCGTTTTTCACATTGTATTACAAGACAAATATCATTCTCGGAGGTATCGCGTTAAACAGCCTGGCAAGCGGAGGCACCGTGTTCTTCCTGTATTTGGCGGCCAGCGATAAGGGAACCAGCGTTTCCTTGCCGAGTAAGACGCTCCCGGATATCCATATCCCGATTATAGAAAATATTCCGATATTGGGAGATATCCTGTCGGGACACAATATTTTGACATATGTTTCCGTTTTGGCGGTGGCGTTTACCTATTTTTTACTAAAGTCCACAGATCTTGGGTATCATATCCGGGCGGTCGGGGAGAAAAAAGAGGCGGCTGAGTCGGTGGGAATCAGTACGACTAAAACACAGGCGATCGCATTGTTGCTGAGCGGTGTGATGTGCGGATTTGGCGGCGCGTTTATGTCGATGGGGTATGTTTCCTGGTTCTCCAGAGATATGCTGAGCAGCCGCGGATGGATTGCGCTGGCGGCGGAAGCTATGGGACGACAGACTGCCCTTGGTTCGGCGGCGGCATCCCTCCTGTTCGGCGTGGCTGACGCGGTATCGAATGCGGCAGCGGCACAAGGCCTTCCTTCCGATTTGGTAAAAACAATTCCGTATCTGGCGACGCTTATAGGTCTTACGATATTTTCTGTAAGGATTTACAGGAAGCAAAAAGAGGTATAGGGTATTTGCGGCTGTTTTTATTCCCATACTTATGATAAAATGAAAACGTAGTCGTTATCATTAAAAAAGCCGGGCGTCGGTTTTTTAGAGGATGGCCCGGAAGAAAGGGAAGGGAAAGAGTAAGGGGTATGAAAGTATTAAATTTCGGTTCTTTAAATCTGGATTATGTCTATTCGGTGGATCATATGGTGATGGCCGGGGAGACGCTTGCCACGGGGGGAATGAACACATTTTGCGGTGGTAAGGGACTGAATCAGTCCATCGCGCTCGCGAAAGCCGGCGTTTCGGTTTATCATGCCGGGATGGTCGGGGAGGAAGGGGGAATTCTCCTTGACGCATGCAAAGCCGGAGGGGTCAATACAGAATTTATCCGTGAAATTCCGGGCAAGAGCGGACACACGATTATTCAGGTAGATAGAAGCGGACAGAACTGTATCCTGCTATACGGGGGAGCAAACCGCAGTATCACAAAAGAGTTTGTGGACGAGGTTCTGGATCATTTTGGAAGGGGGGACATCCTTCTTTTGCAGAATGAGATCAATATGATGGATTATATTATCGACAGGGCTTATGAGAAAGAGATGATGATTATCCTGAATCCGTCTCCCTATGACGGGAACCTGGATGCTTGTGATTTTTCGAAAATCACCATGTTCCTTATGAATGAGGTCGAGGGGTGGCAGATTACGGGAGAGAAGGAACCGGAGGAGATTTTAAAGAAACTGCGGGAGCTTTACCCGGACGCAAGAGTCGTGCTGACGCTTGGCAGTGAAGGTTCTGTGTATCAGGATAAGAAGGTCGTGCACAGACAGGAAATCTTTCGCGTGGAAGCGAAGGATACGACGGCGGCGGGAGATACCTTTACGGGATATTTTATCGCATCCATGATGGAGGGAATACCGGTGGAACAGGGGCTTGAGATGGCGGCAAAAGCGTCGGCCATCGCGGTTTCCAGGGCAGGGGCGACGGCCTCCATACCGACGCGGGAGGAAGTGGCGCATTTTCATATCGGATAATTACCGCTGCTGATTTGTTACTGTGAGTGGGCTGGCATGGAGGGAGCGATGATCGGGAAAATATCTGTAAGAGGAAGCATGAGAAATAAAATACTGTTGATTTGTATTTTGTGTACTCTTATCGCTTTGGTCTTGCAGACGATATTGCTTTTGAATGTCAGCTCCAACATGGTTTATGAACAGGCGCGGGATATGGCTTATAATTCTCTGGACAATATGCAGAATGAGGTGAGGAGCTATATCAGGCAGATGGAAACCAATATGGTTAACATCTACAATGACAAAAGTTTTTTAAACGCGCTGCGGGAATATGAAACGGCACAGGAGCTGCGGGAGGATTATTACCGCTATGCGAGGGACTACGCGGAGAAGCATTTTACGGCCAACGACGGCATGATGGCGCTGTATTTTTATAACAGCTCCCACGAGATTGTCAGTGTATACCGGAAAACTTCTACGCCGATGCGGAATTTTGCCGCGGATATTTATCTGGATGAGGATACATATAATGCGGGGCGTGTGAGGGACTATGTGGAATCGGACGAGAACAGGATGCTTATTTCCAGCTACCGTAATCCCTCGAGACAAGGCGACATGGTGCGCTTTGTTTTAAAAATTTACGATATCTCCAACATAAAAAACATGATCGGCTATATTGTCTGCGACGCGGATGTGACGACTATGTTGAAAATTATGAAAAAATATCAGGCGGGAGATAATACTTTTGTCTGGATGCAGCCGGCGGGAGACCGGCCTTTTGCGATGTTGGGGCAGTCCGACGGGAAGTTTATCGATTTCTATACACAGATTATGGTGAATATTAAGGAAACGGGTAAGGCGGCCGCGGATATGGCGGATTCGGAGAAGGTATTTTTCCATCTGTCGCAGACGAAATATGATCTGGACGCCTATGCGATTTTGCCGCAGTCTGTCTTAAAGGCCAGCCAGAAAATGCTTGCAAGGACCATTCTTATGAGCGTGACGGCTCTGAGCTTTCTCATGATTATCCTCTATACTTATATTACGAAAAGCCTTACCAAGCCGCTGGCGGAACTGATGGATACGATCGGCAGGATCCGCGGCGGGGAGACGCAGCTTAGGGTGAATTATCAGGTGCAGGACGAGATAGGAAAACTGGGCGAGGAGTTTAACTATATGCTCGATTCCATTGAGAGTCTGATCGGGCAGCAGTACCAGTACCAGCTCCTGGTAAACAAGGCTCAGTATCAAGCTCTTCAGGCGCAGATAAACCCGCATTTTTTGTACAATACGCTGGATACCATGAGCAGTATCGCGAGTATCCAAAACTGCGATCTGGTGAGCGAGCTGTGCCAGTCGCTCAGCAATATTTTCCGCTATAGCCTTGACATGAAATATCCTTACACGACGGTGGCACGGGAGATTTCGCATTTAAAAAACTATATCTTTGTGATGAATGTGAGAATGCGGCAGGAGATACGCTATCATTTTGACATCGACGAGAACGTGCTGCTTTATTCTATCCCCAAGATTTCCGTGCAGCCTCTGGTGGAAAACGCGATTAACCATGGACTGAAAAATAAGCGCGGGGAAAAGAACATTGATATAAAAATATGGCAGGCGGAGGAAAAGCTCTATATTATGGTCAAGGACGACGGCGTGGGGATGGACGGAAAAGAGCAGAACCGGCGCTTGCGGGAAAATGACACAAATCTGATAGTGGAGGGCAATTCCATAGGGCTTTCCAATATCAATGCCAGGTTAAAGATGATTTACGGTGAGGAATACGGTCTTACGATAAAGAGCGAACCGGGACAAGGCTCGGAGGTGTATTTGGTGGTAGCGGCGAAGAAAGAGGAAGAACTGTATGGAAAAGAGACGGTATAGGCTGCTGATTGCGGACGACGAATACTGGACCAGAGAGAAAATCAGGACGATGATCGCCTGGGAGGAGTACAGGATTGATTTCATGCCGCCTGCCCAGGACGGGGAAGAGGTCATGCAGATGCTTGAGTCGGACAGGCCGGATATTCTGATCACGGACATCAACATGCCTTTTCTAAATGGGGTAGAGCTGGTGAAAAGGGTGAAGGAGCAATACCCGGAGATTGTGATTCTTGTACTCAGCGGTTATGATGATTTTGCTTATGTGAAGGATACGCTGGTTGCAGGCGCGATTAATTATCTGCTAAAACCCGTCTCAAAGATCGATCTGATACGCGCCGTCTCAAAGGCGCTCGAGCTGATCAGTGAGAAGGAAGAAAACGAGAGGCAGACTTTGAAGGCAGCCTCCCTTTTGCAGGACCGGGAATTGAGTCTTCTGATAGAAAAGGAGCGAGTCCGGCTTTCCATGACACAGGTGACGGGGACGGTGTTAGACTCTGTGGGATGCAGTATTATGCTGGTCAAGATTCATGATTTACAAACGCTTATGAGTCGGTATCAGTATGATATGAATTATCTGTCCTATTCGATCAAGAAAAAGCTGCGGGAGACAGATACGAAGCACAATCTGATTATTTTCAACTATATAAACAGGAGCAACGAATTCCTGGTAGTGAACGAGCTGGATGTTTCCGAACAACAGGTGCTGGCGCTCAGGATTATGAAGCGACTGAAGGAAGAGACGGACAGCCCCATCACCATTGCGGTCAGCGAGCAGTCCTACACTATGGACAGCCTGCACGACGCTTATGTGCAGAGCATTTCCGTCATGATGACCAGACCTTACAATACGGAGAGCGTGATTCTTTTCAGCAACCGGGAAAAGAGCAGTATGAAGCATCAGGTGATGGAATGTTTCACACAGGAGATGGAGCACCGCCTGAAAACAGCCTTAAAGACCGGAAACGAAAAAACGCTTCAGGAATTACTGCAAAAAGAGATGGGGCTGGGTTCTTGCGAAAAGTGGAATTTTATGGAGACGAAGCAGATTGTAAACAGAATCTCGGCTGTCTTCCTTGAGCATCTTACAGGGCAAAGCGTCTCGAAAGAGTGCGTCAGAGAATTGAACCGTCTCGAAGAGATGGCGGATAAAATGGTGGAAAGCCTGGATGTGGAGCAGCTTTTGTCCTTGCTCGCACAGATGCAAAGCTATGTTATGGGAGAGAAGAAAAGCGAGGTGTCCGGCAATATCAGGGATTACGTGAAGGAAGCGGTGGCTTATATCAACGAGAATTACTTCGAGGAGCTGACGTTGTCCGGGCTGGCGGACAAGTATGCGGTGGAGAGCTCCTATTTTTCCAGACTCTTTAAGCAGGAGACGGGGGAAAACCTGATGCTCTATATCGCGGGGAAGCGAATGGAGAAGGCGAAGGAGCTGATGCGGCGGGAGGATATCAATATCGCGGAGGTGGCTTTCATGGTGGGTTACGACGATTATACTTATTTCAGCAAGGTTTTCAAAAAGCACACAGGGGTAAGCCCGAGGGAATACCGCAGCCGGTTAATATAATTTAGGCAGTTCAAAAATTTACAAGTCAGTTTTTCAAAAATTGCATACTTCTTTCGAAACGTAAGATTGTATAGTTAATATAACAAATAAATCAATCTTATGGAGGGAGAGAATTATGAAAAAGAAATTGTTAAGTGCGATTTTATGTTCGGCTATGATTGCCGGTACGCTGGCAGGATGCGGCGGCTCGTCTGACGGCGGCGCGGCGCAGGCTCCGGCTGCAGAGCCCGCGACGGAGGGGGAAGCTCCCGCTGACGAAACGGCTGAGGCGCAGGAGGAAGCTCCCGCAGCGTCTGCCGACGGCGAGGAAGTGACGCTGACGGTGCTGGCGGGCCAGTCCACCACGGATGCCGGCATTGAGGATATGATCGATGAGGCGCTGGCCGCGAAGTATCCCAATATCACACTTGAGTGGGAGTGCACAGGCTGGGACGGCGAGTTCCACCCCAAGATGCAGCAGTATATGCAGTCCGGTCTTCCCGACATTATCATCGGTAAGGCGCAGGATGTTAACACGTACGCTTCCCAGGGGCTTTTGGGTGAGATCGATGCGACTTATCTCGACAGAGGGCTTGACGCGGCGAGAGAGAATGTGACCATCGACGGCAAGACCTACGGCCTGGTATATAATGCGTTATATCAGGGCGTATATTACAACAAGACCATGTTTGCCGAGAACGGGTGGTCCGTTCCCGCAACACAGGATGAGCTGCAGGCTATTATAGATGACTGCAAGGCGAAAGGGATCACACCTTTTGCAAGCCACATGGTAGATACCTGGTCTATCGGTAACGTGACCATGCAGTTTATGATGAACGATGTGTTCAACAACACGCCTGACTGGGGCGACAAGTTCAGAGCAGGGGAAGTGACCTTCGCGGATGACAAGGCGGCTCAGACGGCTTACTCATACAACAAACTGATCTTTGACAACACCTATCCCGAGACTTTCTCGACAGAGCAGACAGATTGTGATGCGAGAATGGTACTCGGTGAGGCGGCTATGAAGGTGTCCGGTTCCTGGTCCATTCAGAACTTCCTTGACATCGACGAAAACTTTGACTTCGGTATCTTCCCGTTCCCGAACCAGACGGGTGATTCCAAGCTGATTTTCGAGCCGAATATCGCAATTATGACAAGTGCTGAGACAGAGCATCAGGATGCGGTAAACTGCGTGCTGGATGTGCTTTCCGGCGACAAGGATCTGGCAGTGGAGATTCTGGATTTCACCAAGACGGCTTCCATGTTGAAAGATGTAGTTCCCACCTTCACAAATCCCAGCCAGGTGGATATTGACGAATATGCGTCCAAGGGAATGATCGTAGACGTAACGCTCGGCAATAACCAGCTTGTGTGGGGCGGCTTCCAGGAGGAGAACGCGTCGGATATCGCGGCATACCTGCAGGGCGATATCAGCTTTGAAGAGTGTCTGTCGGCTTCCGATGCGCGAGTCGGTTCCAGCAGCGCACAGTAAGACAGTGATTGCGGGAGGGGAGGAGAGTATTCTTCTCCCCTCTTTTCCATAAGAAGGATGGAGGTCTATATGAAGAAGAGAACGATGCAGGACAAAATGAATCGTCAATATTTACTCCTGATCCTGCCGGGTATGGCGATCTTTACCGTCGGCGTTATTCTGCCGCTGCTTCTGGCGTTTCGCTACTCGGTCACGAGCTGGGACGGTATGAGCGTTGAGAAGCAGTTTGTGGGGATTTCCAATTATATTAATCTCTGGAAGGATGCGAATTTCAGACAGGCATGGTGGTTTACGATCAAATTTACGATTGCGAATACGATAGTACAGAACGTGTTCGCGCTGCTGTTCGCGGTAGCTCTTGACAGCGGTATCAAAGCGCAGAAAGTGTACAGGACAATTTTGTTTATTCCCTGTCTGGTCAGCGCGGTTATCGTCGGTTTCGTCTGGTTGAAGCTGTACTCGAACGTGCTGCCTGAACTGAATGAAATTTTCGGGACAAACATAAATTTCCTGCTTTTCGGGGACGGAAAGACCGTCCTGAGCGGACTGGTTATTGCCAACAACTGGCAGTGGATCGGTTATTGGATGTTGATTTATCTGGCCGGATTACAGTCCGTGCCGTCGGATCTGTATGAGGCGGCGAAGGTGGACGGAGCAAATGCGGTGCAGCGGTTTTTCAATGTGACGATCCCGATGCTTGCCCCGGCGATCACAATCTGCGTGGTGGGCATTACGACGGGTTCCCTCAAGGTGTATGATTTGCTCGTATCCTCCACAGGCGGCGGCCCGGGCAGAGCATCCACTTCGGTGATCCAGATGATATACGCTACGGCGATCAGCGGAAGACAGTACGGATATGGTTCCGCTATGTCGGTAACGCTTGTGTTTATCCTGCTTCTGGTGGCGATGATACAGGTGAAGGGATTAAAGAGTAAGGAGGTGCAGTCGTAATGGCAATCTTAAAACGCGCCAAAATGGCGGAGGAGATGAATCAAAAGCCGTACACCAAAAGTACGCTTGCCGTACAGGTTGTGATGACGGTGGTGGCGTTACTGTTCCTGTTTCCCCTGTTTGTCATTTTGAATTACTCTTTTAAGACGAAGAAGGAGCTGTATCTGACAAGCCCTCTCAAGCTGCCGGACTCCTTGCAGTGGGCGAACTATGAGGCGGCTTTAAAGAAACTGAATCTGACAACCACATTTACGAATACCTTTATTTACACCGCGATCAGCGTACTGATCCTGGCGCTTCTGTGTGGCATAACTGCCTGGGCGATTTCCAGAGGAAAGGGAAAGTTTTTCCAGTTTTCCTTTGTCTATTTCGTGATCGGTATTCTGATTCCCTTTCAGGCGCTGTTTTTGCCGATTTACACGATCGGCTACAAAATGCATCTGACAAACACCAGATACGGTATTGTATTTATGTACATAGCGACGGGCATTTCGTTCGGCGTATTCCTGATGAACAGCTTTGTGTCCACGGTGCCGCTGGAGCTGGAGGAGGCCGCGAGAATTGACGGCTGTTCCGTGGTGAAGACGTATTTCATCATTGTTTTTCCGCTGCTCAAACCGGCTTTTGCCACCTTGATTATCATGCAGTCCTTTCAGATTTGGAATGATTACCTGCTGGCGAGCCTGTATGTGAGCAAGAAGGGACTAAAAACGCTGACCGTGGCCATCCAGTCGTTGTTTTCGGCGCAGGCCAGCGATTATACAACCGCAATGGCGGCTATCGTCGTGTCGGTGCTGCCCATTTCCATTCTGTTCTTAAGTTTGCAGAAGTATTTTATCAAAGGAATGACAGTTGGGGCGGTCAAAGGATGATTATAATTATGTTATTTGTACAATTAATATAGCGTTGAAATGAGTTTCGCGAATATTTGTAGAGTAGATAGAATATTTGGAGGTTTGGATGAAGAAAGCATACAGCGAATTTGTATTGGGGGATATGCGTGCCTGCTATGTGAAGGATGAGGAGACGGGGAGCGTGGAGCTTGTGCTGCTTCCTGCGGATGTGGCTTATGAGGTTTCATACCGGGAAAAGCCTTATCCGGATTCTCTCGTGCAGGTGAAGCTTTCCGGGGATGTCTATGCGGGCGGTTATGCCGGCGGCAGAACCATGAGACAGAGCGCTTCCGTGCTGGCGCTTAAACTGGAAGGGCAGGAGGAGAAAAGGGAGAACAAAAAGACGGTGATCTGTACATCGCTTAGGGATGACAGAGGATATCGTTACCGGCATTATCTGTCCTGGGAGGAGGGAAAGAAGAGCCTGCTCTCCTTTACGGAATTTGAGAACGCATCCGGTGAGGCGGTTGGAATTGAAATGCTTTCCAGCTTTTCCTTGAGCGGAATTTCGCCCTTTGTGGGAGCGGACGAGAGCGGTTTCCTAAAACTGCACCGCATCCGAAGCGTGTGGAGCATGGAGGGAAGGACAGAGTCGCATCTTTTGGAAGACTTGCAGCTTGAGCCGTCTTGGGGAGGACACGCGGTTCGCTGCGAACGGTTCGGGCAGGTCGGCTCCATGCCGGTCAACGGGTATTTTCCCTACGCTGTGGTGGAGGATACGAAATCCGGTATTTTATGGGGAGCCCAGCTTATGCACAATGCGAGCTGGCAGATGGAAGTATACCGCAGAGGGGATGACGCAGCTCTTTCCGGGGGACTTGCGGACTATGATTTCGGGCATTGGATGAAAACGGTTGCTCCGGGAGAAACCTTTGTGACGCCCACGGCAATATTGTCTGTCTGCAAAGGCAGCGGAACGGAAGAAATATCACAGAGGATGACGGCGGCTCTTTCGGGTATTGTGGATCGGGGGCCGGGGTCAGAGCAGGAGCTCCCCATTATATTTAACGAGTACTGCACAACCTGGGGCTGTCCTTCCCATGAAAATATCAGTGGTATTCTGGAAGCCATCAAGGATAAAGGCTTTTCCTACTTTGTGATCGACTGTGGTTGGTATAAGCAGGAGGGTGTTCCCTGGGATGTGGCCATGGGAGACTACCATGTATCAAAAGAGCTGTTCCCCGAGGGGCTTGACAAGACCGTGAAAGCCATCAACGATCACGGTATGAAAGCCGGTATCTGGTTTGAGATCGACAATGTGGGAGAGAAAGCGGAAGCTTATCAGGATACGGCGCATCTGCTTAAGAGAAACGGCGCGCCGCTTACCACTTCCATGAGAAGATTTTGGGATATGCGAAAGGAATGGGTACAGCGCTATCTGGAGGAGCGCGTGATCGGCACGCTGGAAAAATACGGCTTCTCCTATATGAAGATGGACTATAACGATACCATAGGCGTTGGCTGTGACGGAGCGGAATCCCTGGGTGAAGGACTGAGACAGAATATGGAAGCGTCCCTTGCTTTTATACGGAAAGTGAAAGAAAGGATACCCGGATTTATCCTGGAAAACTGTTCTTCGGGCGGGCATAAGCTGGAGCCGCTTATGATGAGCGAGTGCAGTATGGCTTCCTTTTCAGATGCCCATGAGTGCGAGGAGATTCCGATTATCGCGGCCTCTCTTCACCGTGTGATCCTGCCAAGACAGAGCCAGATATGGGCCGTGATCCGGGAGGATGATTCTCTCAGGAGAATCGCATACTCTATCGCGAATACTTTTCTTGGCAGAATGTGTCTGTCGGGGGATGTGACGAAGCTGACGAATGCCCAGTGGGATGTGATAGACAGAGGAATCGCCTTTTATAAAAAGGCGGCGCCCATCATCAAGGACGGATACAGCAGGCTTTACGGGCCGAAGGTGGTAAGCTGGCGTCACCCGAGGGGATGGCAGTGTCTTGTGAGAACAGAGGGCGATGTGGAACATGAGAAGAAGGACGGACTGATGGCGGTGTTCCACAGCTTTAACGGAGAGCATGACGGAGCATTGGAAGCGCCCCTCCCCGCGGATGGCACATACCGGATCGAGGAGGTTTACTCGGACGCGGATGCGGACGTTTTCGTTGCAGACGGAAAACTGACGTGCCGGATCCCGGAGGATATGCGGGCCGTGGCTGTTCTGATGAGGAAAGTCTGACCGGGAAAAGAAAGAAACGTGTAAAAGGTCAAAAGAAGACGGAAAGGCGGTACAAATTATGTGATTGTACCGCCTTAACCATAATCCGCAAGTTTCTTTCAAATTTCCTCTTGCCAAATGTTCCCGGATGTGATATTATAACATACGTTAAGGCTTCATGAGGCCTTTCGTCAGGCTCCATGGTCAAGCGGTTAAGACATCGCCCTTTCACGGCGGTAACACGGGTTCGATTCCCGTTGGAGTCATCGGTCTTTCGACCTGTGGAAATGAATACGGCGCAGTAGCCAAGCGGTAAGGCGTGGGTCTGCAACACCCTGATTCACCGGTTCAAATCCGGTCTGCGCCTCTTGAAAAACCTTGAGAAATGTTAGTTTTACGGTGATAAGGAAGTATTTACAACAACTTATCATCAACGCTGACAAACAGGGTGCAAGCAAAAGCAGAGAATATATCACTTTCATTAGTGGTCGGTTCTCTGCTTTTCTGTTACGCAATAGAACGCCGTTTTGGGGGTAGACATATAAAACCCTCGCTTCATCATTTTATCGCCCGCAAAGTTGCATAAATCAAGGGATAAATAATCTCTACCGCGTAACAATCCCACAATAAATCCAACAAAATAAAAGAAGATTTTTCATTAACTTCAAAATGGCTCGATGTGGAATCGAACCACATCTTTCCCCTTCATAAATACATTTTAACAAATATACTTATGAAGGGGGACGTCCTACCAATGGACTATCGAGCCATAACATAATCAACTAAATATGATATTTGAGATTCTAAATCTTTATCAATTCTAAATGAAGTATTAATATAAGCGAATATAGCTTTTTCACATCGTTCCGGTTTATATTTTTTCCATCTCGCAATTTGAGATTGTGGAATTTCATTTATGATTTTTATATAATCATACGAAACTAAATTATACAAATATGTTGCAAGTTCCACACATGAACGCGAAAACATCACAAAATCATCAAAGGAGATTTTTTCATACTCATTCGGGGCAATCAATCTTGCAAATTTTGTATCTCTTCTAAAATTATAATTTTGTAATTTTCTAAACTCTTTCTCGTGAGATTTAACGTCGCACAAATCATGTACAGCTGTATTTCTAACTAACCTATAATACTCACACAAATCAAAAAGTGCTTGATTATCTTGTGATAATTTTTCATTAACAATATTTTTAACTGCACATTTTAACCAAGAATCCTCCTGTAATTTTTCTTGATAGACATTGTTGCCAAAATTTTTTATCTCATTACAGATTTCTTTCAAAAATGTTTCAAAGCAAAGATGCACATTAACAATATAACTTCTTGAAATGGCATTAATCATATATTCAGAATCATAGCTTGTTAAAGTGATTTCTTTTTGCGTTGCCAATTCGATAAAACTATTCCTTGTATGTATTTCTGAATCATAATCTGCGATAAAGCACCTTTTAGACAACTCAACAAATTGATTAATTGCACAATACTGACCCAACACATCCTTAAAACGATTAAGTATATTCTTTTTCTGCATGTTTATTTCAATTCCATTCTTAACTATGTAGGTGATTCCTCATTATCTTCTTCATCATTTTCATCATTCAATTCATCTTCTTCGATTGTTGCAAGTCTACTAAAATCTATATTTGAAAGCACTTTACCTATATTTACATCAAATGACTTTTTTACTTCATTCATTACTAATGAAAATGATTGCAATGAACTACTGATACTATCTTTTATATACTTTTGGAATTGAGCTAATGTATCAGCTATCCCTGCTAAAGCAATCCGAAAGGATTCAGCTTGTTTGTGTACAAAATCCTTTTCTTCTGTAAGCTGAATTGCTTTTAGAATTAAATGATTAAGATCTGTTACCGCTTTATTGAAAGTGTTATATTGCTCCTTGTAAAAAAATTTACAATGCGCAATGTCATTTCGAGTTGAACGGACTGTTTCAATCATATTTTCTATTTCACTATTATCTACTTTATCAGCAAATAGTCTTTCCCAATCGCTTTTAGGTGAAAATGTATCAAAGGCGGTTCTTATATCTTCTTCTGATAATTCCGTAAGTTTCTCATGCTTAGAAAGAAATTCAGCTTTGCTTTCTTCTTCTACCGTTGTCCATTTCTTTGTAAAAAGAAGTGCTTGTATATCTGAAAATTCCATAGAATAGAAAAATTTTTTCAATCTTTCTATTTGCTTTTTCTCTTCATTTCCTTTGGCTTGTATTACGCCTTTAATTTTCTTTTGCAAGTCTGGAGAAACCGTTTTTTGATAGTAGTCTACTCCGAAATTAACCGTATACGTATTAAATAGTAGTTTACGCAAATTTCTTTCTAATTTATTAAGTTTAGGATATGCTTTATTACAATAATATTCAGAAACAGAATCGTATGAAACAATCATAATGTAATCCCGCTCTATATTAGAACCAATTATCTTGTCATGTATGTATTCTAAAGCACTTACAACTTGATAAGTTGTTTTTCCCCTTACACATATATCAAGGTAAGAATAGCGGGTAATATTATATATTGTAAAAATAACTTCATACATTATATTTTTAATTTCCATTTCATACGTATAAATAATTTTGAACACAATATTTTCTTCATCTTTACAAATAGGTTCGCCGAAAATATTTCTTATATAAAGAAGAACATTTTTTCTCGCTTGTATACGTATTGTATCATCAGTGCCTTTAGACGATATACGAGAATCATCTTTCTTAGTCTTTGGAAGAAAAATATAATCATTATTCAATACTACCATATGAATCACCTTATCAATATTTCATAAATATATTTTGAATACTATGTATGCTTCATTTTATCATAGACACACGAAAATTTCTATCCATTACCTTCTGATTTTTCAGAAATAATTCTTATTCCTGTTACGCAATAGAACGCCATTTTTGACGGCAGACATATAAAAAAACATTACCCCGTCATTTCAACGCCCGTAATGCCGCATAAATCAAGGGCAAAATACCATCTACTGCGTAACAATCCCCATAATAAATTGAGGGCGAAAGCAGTCTACTGATTTCGCCCTCTTGACTACCCAACAGCAAAGGCGGGAAAAGCTGTCAAGGGCGCGTAGCGCGAAGTTTACCCTTGACAGCGTTTCTTGTCTTTGCTACCTACTTGTCAAAGTGGAATTTCAATATGGCTTCAACCAGTCTCGCCTTTAATCTGTCCTGTATATCGTCATTGATATGCCCCTTATACATAGACAGGTATTTGATGTGCGCGTTGTAGTGCCGCAATACCGCATCTACCGCTTCCGGCTCTCCGGCAACGGCTTTTTGGATTACCTCAAAAGGTATCAGCTTTTTGTTCCTCATGTTTCAATTTCTCCCATTCTTTCCGTAGCTGTTTCAGTGCAATATTTCTCCGACTGTTTATAGTGCTTCTGCAACGCCCGTACAGTCTGCCGATTGCTTCATCACGATAGCCGACGAAGTAATAAAGTAACAGGACTTCCCTCCTTAATTCCGGCAATCTTGATAATGCAGTTGCTAACCGTTCATCATCAACGATAACTTCCTTTCCCAACACAAGAAATATGGTCGGTTTGTCCTGCTTTTCAAAGTAGCTGTCCATAGCAGACGGTTCAAAATATCGTTCTGACATCAGATAGTCGAGGGATATTTCCCGTTCTTCTTTCCGCTTCAAATCCCGCCATGCGTTAATAGCTTCATGGCGCAGAACAATCTTACAGAATGCATGAAACGCATATTCGATATGTTCCATGAACTGTTCAGAATATCTCATTTTCACTCACCCCCTTTCTTCCCAGTAGGGGGCTATTACAACAAAAAACCATGCTGAATATATCCGCATAGGTTCTTGGGTAATACATGATTATTGAGTTCGCAAAGCAATTCCAATAATATGAGTTATTGAGACATACTATATGATATGTGTATTCATATCTATAGGCGAAATATCCCCCTTCACAAGACAGGATTTTTTTAACAAATCAATGACCGGCGGCTTTTTATGGTATGATTTGTGTTTCATGACGGCTACCTCCTCTAACCGCCATATCTGTTACATTAGAGATATTTCTCTATTCAGAAAGAAACGGCGGCTTTGATTTCTCAAAAGCCGCCGCGTATAAGCGCATGAAAAAGTATCTACTGTACGACGGCTTTTTTCTTTTGCCGTCGTGCGGCAGACATTTTCATATATTTAAAATATTGTAAACTAACTCATTGCTATTTAAGATACATTCAAAAGACATGCTTAATGGATAGCATAAACAGTATGCAAGTAGTGATTATTAACAGAGCTGTCAATATAAGTCCGACATTCAATTTGGTTTTAGGCTTTATCTGATTAGTTTCTATTAAATGAGCGTGTCTTAAAGCTGTAACAATAGGTTTATATAAAATCATGGTTATCGCTGCATTTAAGCCGCCTTTAATCAAGTTGAAAGGAAGAAAAGCCGGAATGAGCAATTCTACAACTGCTTCTCTTGGATAGCCCATATAAATAGGTGTGATTAAATAATTCCAAAGCAGCATTACTAAAACCATACACCCCCACCCACAAAATAACCCAATAATGGCTCGTGATAGTTTGCGTTTTTTCTTGTAAACAAATGCAGCGGTACACGCAAAGGAACAACTTGAAATAACATTCATCAATAAGCCTAAAATACCATTTTCGCTGACAGTAAACATCTCAACTAAAGAAACAATTAAAGCGACGGAAAATGAGGTAAGCGGACCGAAAATCAATCCGCTAATTGCAATGATAATATCCTTTGGGTCGTATTTCAAAAAGAGTACAAGCGGAACACGTCCAATTACGGTAGCTGCATAAGCAAAGGCGCAAAGCATACCTACTGTTGTGAGTTTTTTTGTTTTACTGTTCATCGAAAATACCTCCTAAAAAAAATTAACACCTAAAAGCAATGGAATGCCTTTAGGTGTTACAATTCTAAGGTGTATCGAAAAATGTCAACAAAGCATTTTACAGACAGACAAAAGTGCACATTATCAGAATAATTCTGACATATCCAATACACCTTCTTTAATCCAGACTATACTGTCGGTTTTGGATTTTCACCAAATCAGCATTTGCACGCTCGCGGACTTTACCGCCGATCGGGAATTTCACCCTGCCTTGAAGACATTCATTCTATTCAGTTGTTGTTCGTTATTATAGATTTATTTTCCGTCAATGTCAATAGAAATACTGAATTTTGACAAAATATGGGCTGCAAAAATTTTTTTGTGTTAGTTTGGTAAAATCGGACATAACTCCGTAGTAGAGATTAAAAAATTTTTTGAATTATTTTTCTCAAAACTCCGTCAAAACCGCCCTGTGCGGTGTTGTAGGTAGTGAGAGGACTTATCAGAGGGTTTGGGATTCTTCCCAACAAGCAAAATCTGTCCGGCAAGCCGTAGCGCGGACGGGCAGATTTACGGAAATGGGTACCCGTTTCCTATGCTTGCTCCGAAACTTATCATTTAGCAAATACGGAAAGGAAGGGAAAAGAATGGATTGGGAACCAGAAATCAAGGACAGCGGCTATTTGCCGGAAAAAGGGAAACCGACAGAGGAAACTGTCTGCTACAAAATCGACGGCACATACTATGAAGTGTCTACCTCCTGCGGCGGCTCGGAACGGCTCCGCGACAAGATGATACGGCTCATAAAATCGGAAACCGTCAAACCGCCCAATGACAAACAGAGATAAATGCGCTATAATAGCAATATCAAAAAGTGCCACGGTATTTTTTGATATTTTGCACATACTGTTTGTCGGGCATTCATTACAGGAGGAATGAACATATGACAGCAAATACATATAAGCCCGGACAGATAACAGCATTATACGCCCGTCTTTCGCAGGAAGATACGTTAGAGGGCGACAGCAACAGCATTGTGAACCAGAAAGCAGTCCTCTCCAAATATGCGGCGGACAACGGCTTT
>CAJUMJ010000020.1 GCA_910587095.1 uncultured Lachnospiraceae bacterium | reverse complement strand
CATTCCAAAAAGTACACTTTTTGGAATGCTGGGCGGGACAAAAGAGCAGAGGAGGATGAAAGCGTGCGGAAACTAAAGGACTGGAAAATTTACAGAGGAAAAAGGAGACTGTTTGCGTTTATGCTTGCGTCTGCGCTGCTGACAGGGATACTGGGAATACCATTTCCCGTATCGGCGTCGGGTGAGGCTTTCCATGCGGAGTCGAGGGAGAGTGTGGCGGTGGTTTACACCTGTCTGGAGCTCAGCGCCGGTGAATATAGTTTCGGCTGGGGCACCGGTTTTTTTGTGGGAGAGCAAGGGAAGGATCCCACTTATCTTGTGACCAACTATCATGTGATTGCCGACTTTGTCGGGTACGGAAGCGGAGAATTGATCAGCGGTAACATAGACGGGATGCAGGTACAGGGGCGGAGCAAGATCAGGGTGTATTTTGACGCCAACGACTATGTACCGGCGTATCTTGTGAGCGGGGACGCGAGCAAGGATATTGCGATTTTAAAGCTGGAGAAGGCGACATCCAAGCGCAAGCCGATCACACTGTGCAGCCCTACGGACGCACTGGTGGGCTCTACGGTTTATGCGGTGGGTTATCCCGGTCTGGCGGATAATGTGATTGCGGAGCCGTCCTCCGCCTGGGATGTGACGGACGCAACCGTCACAAAGGGAACGGTAAACCGCATTTTTACAACGGAGGGGACGGGCAGGGTCAATTTGCAGATTGACTGTGTGATTCGACACGGCAATTCCGGAGGGCCTTTGCTTGACGGCAGCGGCGTGGTGGTCGGCGTCAATACGTGGAGCGTCAGCAGCGGTTCCACAGATGCGGACATGTATTATGCGGTGAGCATCGATGAGGCAATCCTCTTGTTAAACCAGAGCGGAATTGCATATACCATGTATTCAGGATCGAAAGGAGGAAGCGGCGGTTCCGGTACGGACACAAACGACGGGACGGGAGGAGAAGAGACTGGCGATATCATAGGGCTAACGCCTCAACCTGCGGCGTCCTCCGACAACGGCGGAATGGTTGCGGCTATCGTTGCGCTTGTTGTGATCATTCTTGCGGGCATAGGCGCGGTCGTATTCTTTGTATTCAGGAAGAACAAGTCGAACGGGCCTGTTTCCCCTGCATCCTGCCGGCAGCCGGCCGGTCAGCAGGTTTCCGGGCAGCAGCGCGGTGGCGGTGGCCATGGGATACAGCTCATTGCGGTTGGCGGCTATATGGACGGAAGGAAGTACCCCGTCGGCGGAAGCGAGATCACCTTCGGGCGCGACGCGTCGGCCACAGTCTGTTTCCCGGCGGACGCCAAAGGCGTCAGCAGGCAGCATTGCAGGATTTTCTGGCAGAACGGGACGTTGATGCTGATGGATACCGGCTCTTCCTACGGGACTTTTACACAGGCGGGAAAGTTGCAGCCCATGAAGCCGGTGCCCGTAAAGGCGGGAGACGTATTTTACATAGGGGAAAAGAAAAATTGCTTTAAAATTCAGTAGCGGATATTCGGTTGACGATGATAGGGAGGAAAGACATGGAAATTAAAAGATGTGCGAAAGGACATTTTTACGATGCCGAGGCAAACGCTTTTTGTCCGCAGTGCGCGGTGGAGCAGGGCTTTGGCGGGCCGGAGAATTACGGCGCGACGCAGCCGCTTGGGGCAGTAGGCGACATGGAGGATTACGGCGCGACGCAGCCTCTTGGGGCGATGGGCGGCATGGGTGATTACGGCGCGACGCAGCCTCCTGGGGCGATGGGCGGCATGGAGGATTACGGCGCGACAGAACCTCTTGGCGGTTTTGCCGCCGCGGATCCGGGAGTGACCATGCCTGTTGACGGCGACAGCGGTTTTGCGGACGCAGGATTTAGAAGCGGTGTGGAGAACTACGACGAGGTCACAAGGCCGTTACATCCGGCAGGCGGCAATGCGCCGGGTTTTATGCCTGTTGTGGGATGGCTTGTGTGTGTGGAGGGGCCGGCGAGAGGAGCCGATTATCGCATCCGGGCAGGATACAACTACATCGGCAGGGCGCAGCATATGGACATCTGTGTGAGGGGCGACAATACCATCGGAAGGGAGAGACATGCGTTGGTTGCCTACGACCAGGAGGAACGTGTCTTTTTCTTCGGCCCGGCTGACGGGAAGAGCATCGTGCGCCTGAACGGGAAAATGGTTATGAACCCGCAGGAAATTAAGCTTCACGACGTCCTGACGGTAGGCACTACGAAGCTGATGTTTGTACCGCTGTGCGGGGAAGGGTTTGACTGGAATGGAAAATAAGGAGCAGGTAACGGTTTCGGGTAATGCCAGGATGGTGGACGACGACGGCACCTTTGAGATTAAAACAAGTGAGGGGGAGGAAGAGCTGTTGGAGGGAACGGTCGTGGCGGACGGAGCGGATGGCGCAGGGAGAGAAAGGCTTTCGGGGAGCGTCCTGCTTACGGGGATTATGGCAGCCGTCGGTATCCTGGCCGTGTCCGTGATGTATGGAAAACGGGCAAGGCAAAAGCGTGAGGAGAGGCGTATGGGGCAAAACCGGCAGGGGTTCTCAGCTTCCCGGGGAAGAACGGAGCAGATAGCAGCGGGGGATGCGGCGGAACGTTTTTCATCTCCCACCGGGAAAATCGGAATAGGGAAAGTCCATCATATCGGCAAACGGAGTACACAGCAGGACAGCCTGGGTGTTACGGACGTACCGGACGGTATGTTTGCCGTGGTGGCGGACGGCATGGGCGGGCTTTCTGACGGGGATAAGGTGAGCCAGACGATTGTCATGACCATGCTGCAGGAGCTTTCAGGAACGGGCGCTGCGGGAAAAAGCGGCAGGCTGTTTGAGGCGGTATCCCTCGCAAACGATGTGGTGAACCAGATGCTCGGGATGCAGGATCAGTATGTGAGCGGTTCCACCGTAGTGGCGGTGCTTTCAGGGAAGGGCAGCTTTGAGTGGGTATCTGTGGGGGACAGTCGCGTCTGCCTGTACCGGAGCGGAAGACTGATTCAGCTAAACAGAGAGCATAATTTTGAATCAGAGCTGCTGTGGCAGGCGGTCAACGGGGAAATTTCCTTTGCGGAAGCGGAGGAAAATCCGAAGCGCAGAAGCCTGACAAGTTTTATCGGCATGGGGAAATTAAAGTATATAGACGGAAGTGTAAAGCCGATGGAGGCCGCAGCGGGCGATCTGCTCCTGCTGATGAGCGACGGTGTTTTCAACACGCTCTCCGAGGAGGAGATCTGCGGGATACTTGCGGAGTATCCCGAACCGCAGCGGGCGGCGCAGGAGATGGAGGGACGGATTCTTTCGTATGACAGGCCGAAACAGGATAATTTCACCGCGGTGCTTTTGAAATTTGAATAACAGATGTTATAGATGTTCGGGAAAGGGGAACGGGATGCGGGAGAGGGCAGTGGGATACGGGTATTCCTGTCAGGGAGGAAGGCCCGAGAATGAGGATTCTTACGGTTTGGCGGATTATGGGGATAATTACTGCGCCGTCGTCGCCGACGGGCTTGGCGGGCACGGCGGAGGGAAACAGGCTTCTCAGACGGCAGTCCGCTTTCTGTCGGCATGTGGCGAGCGCGGAACACTTCCCACAGAGGAGGAGATATACCGGGCCTTTGCGGCGGCAAATGAGGAAATTCTTGAGAAGCGCAGGGACGAGAACCACATGAAGACAACGGCGGTGTATCTGTGCATTCATGGAGATCAGGCGATATGGGCGCATATCGGTGATTCCAGGCTTTATCATTTTGCAAAGGAAAGCCTGTGCGATTATACCTTGGATCACAGTGTCTCACAGATGGCGGTCGCCTTGGGGGAAATCAGGAGGGAGGAGATTCCCGGACACTGTGACCGGAGCCGACTGCTGCGGGTTTTGGGGGATGAGAAGTTTAAGCCGGAGATTCATGGACCCGCCCGGCTGCAACCCGGCAGACATGCCTTTCTTCTTTGCTCGGACGGATTTTGGGAATCGGTGACGGAGGAGGAGATACTTCTTGACTTGTGCAAATCGCCGTCGCCCGCAGAGTGGCTTAAATCGCTGTATCTGAGGATTATGGAGCGGCAGGGGGAGGAGCATGACAACCACACGGCCGTCGCCGTTTTTGTGGAAATATAGAAAGTGATGGAGGAAGGATGAAAAAATTATACATATTATTTATAAGCGTCCTGTTTGCGCTCGCGAGTCTGCCTGTCCGTGTGCTGGCAGCGGAAAACGGTGCCTTTCTGGAAGGGTATGCATCGGAGGAGGGAAAGATTAAGATTTACTGCTCCGATATTGTGCCGGAGGAGGAGAATGCGCAGGGGGTTGAGGTATCGCTTGGCGGACAGGGACTTACGGTGGTATCCGTGGAGAGTGAGAAGGACGCCCGCACACCGGTAACCTATTACTGTCTGGCGGATGTATCCGGTTCTATGGGAGCGGAGCAGATGGCGCAGGCCAGGGAGGCGGTTCTCGCGGTGGTGGACGGCATGAAGGACGGCGACAATATGGTAGTCGGCACACTTGGCAACCGGACCGAGACAAGCGGCTTTTTGACGGACAGGGAAGCGCTTCGAGGGGTTGTGTCGTCGCTTGAGGCGGGCAGGGAGGACACGAACCTGTATGCGGGGATCGTGGAGAGCATTCGGGTGCTGCGGGCGGATACGTCCGTCAATCCGAGAAAATGCCTGATTATTTTATCGGACGGGGAGGATGACCAGAAAACCGGCATTACCCGGGACGAGGCTGCCAAGGCGGTGACGGACTCTTCCATCCCCGTTTACACGGTGGCCACGCTGGAAAACGCGGGCGACGAGGAAAGCGTTTCCAACGCAAAACTGCTGGGGAGCTTTGCCAGAACATCCACAGGGGGCGCGCATTTTGCGCCGGTTCTGGACGAGAGCACAGGAGAGCAGGCGGGGCAGTCCATCGTGCGCGGCATGGAGGCGGGATTTGTCGTAAACGCGGAATTGCCCGTGGAAATGCCGGATAAGGATGAAGCCCTTTTGCGGATGGTGTATAAGTCTGCTGATAATACCGTCTATGAGGACACTTTGACGGTCTATAGGGAGGATTTGGGCAGGGGAGCCGGGGATGCAAAGGAAGGGAAAGCGCCGGAACCGACCCCGAAGCCAGCCACAGAACCGGCCCAGGAGCCCGCGCCGGAACCCGTTTTGGAAGACCCGGAGCCGGGGCATGAGGCGTATTTTCCATGGGTGGCCGGAGCAGTTGCGGCGCTTCTCGTCATTATCGTCCTTATTGTTGTCCTGGTGAGGAAGGGGCATAAGAGGAACGGAGAAGAGCAGGCGGGGGAAAGGCCGGAGGATGCATCCGACGGGGAAGTACTTTGGGGAACGGACGATGTACCGCCGACCGGCTCTGCGGCAAATCCGCAAAAGAAAGCGGCTCCCGGCTATGAGCTGCGGTTGTACGCCATCGGCTACAGCGATATCGTACGTACCATCCGGCTGGAACAGGGCAGGAAAGTGACAGTGGGGAGAAACGATAAGGCGGATGTCATTTTGGACAGAGAGGATAAAAAGCTGTCCGGTATACAGTGCGGTATGCTTTGGGAGGACGGAAAGCTCTATGTGTGGGATATGGATTCCACAAACGGCACCTTCGTCAACGGCGTTCCGATCAAGTCTATGGGAAGGGTGGTTGTCCACGATGGAGAGACGATCCGCGTGGGCAGCTACGAGTACCGGGTCGGGAGACGGTAGGAAGAGGAAGGAGATTACCATGGGGAAAACACATTGCATCAACTGCATGAAAATGATTGACGAGGAGACTGCTTTCTGTCCCCACTGCGGCTACGGGCAGAAGGGGGAGACGTCCCCCTTCGGTTTAAAACCGGGGACGATTTTGCGGGGGCGGTATCTGGTGGGAAGAGTGATCGGGCAGGGCGGCTTTGGTCTCACCTATGTGGGATATGACCTGACGCTGGAAATCAAGACTGCCATCAAAGAGTATTTCCCGTCGGGGCTGGCCACAAGAAACAGCATGGTGTCCAACCAGGTGCAACGGAACACGACCCGGCTCGACCGGCAGAACTGGCAGGCCGGCTGTGAGAGTTTTTTGAAGGAAGCCAGAAGGATGGCGAAGATAGATTCCCTCCCCGGCATCGTCCGTGTCCGGGACATCTTCCCGGAGAACCAGACCTCCTACATCGTGATGGACTTTATAGAAGGGGAGACGTTAAAGCAGAGGCTGTCAAAGACGGGGGCGATGAAGTATTCGGAGTGCGTAAAGCTGCTGTGCCCCCTGATGGAGAGTCTTGACAAGGTACATAAGCAGGGAGTGATCCACCGGGATATCAGCCCGGACAATATCATGGTACAGCCGGACGGGAGCGTGTGCCTGCTGGATTTCGGGGCGGCGAAGGACATTTCCTTCCAGAACGCCGCTTCCCGGCAGATCACGAAGAAGGGGTTCAGCCCGCCGGAGCAGTACCGGGAGAAAGGAAGCATCGGGCCGTGGACGGACGTGTATGCCCTCTGCGCCACCATTTACTACTGCGTTACGGGGAAAATGGTTCCGGACGCCATGGATCGGATATACGGGGAAGATTTGAATTTTAACGTGCCGATGAGAGAACCACTCCCGGAAGGAGCGGCACGGGTGCTTGCGGAAGGGATGAAGCTGCGCGCGGAGGAGCGGATTCGGACAGTGGAGGAACTGCTTCGGAGGTTTGACGGCGCGAAGAAGGCGGGCGCGCAGACTGGCGGCACGGTGCAGACACCGTTTTCCGAATGGCCGGAGACAGTGCAGCCACAGGTCGGCATGACGCTGGAGGAGCCGCATACCGGCATGGTGCGGCTACAGCCGATATCCGCACAGGTGGTGGAACAGTCGAAGAGGAAACGGAAATATGTCTTGCTGGCAGCAGCCGCCGTCCTGCTTTTTCTGGTGGTGCCGATTGGTGTTCTGCTTTTTCTGGTGATGCCGGTGGGCATCCTCTTTTTTCTGGTGATGCCGATGGGCGTCCTGCTGGCAGCGGTAATCTGTCTGGTTGTCTTTTTAGTGAAAAGAAAAAAACGGAACAAGGCGGCTACAGGCCAAAATCGGAGGAGGCGCTTTTCGTGACAGGCCCGGAACGATCCTGCGGCATCACGGCCGAGCAGGCGGGCTTTTCAGAAAATTAGCCGGAGACAGAAAGGAGACAGTATGAACGAAGTAGGGAAAAGAGCCGAGGCGGCAAAGAAGGCGGCGGAGATGTCGAAGAAGGTTGACGCGGAAAAGCGCCGGAACAAACGGCTCGAGGGATATTTGAAAAACGATATTGAGAGAGGACGGGACACGTCGAAAAGTGCGAGTGATCTGAAATCCAGCAGCAATTATCTGGAGAGGCTGGACAGGGAGCGGAAGAGGGCGCTTGATAAGTTAAAATAACGAATGTTACGTAATGCAATTTGCAGTATCTGACATGGAGGTAAGAGTGAAATATGAATGAATCAATCATCCGCCGCGCCTTTGAGGAAAAACGGCAGGAAATCAGAAATGATATGGAGGTTGTTTACGGGGAGATTGCCGAGGCGGCGAAAAGCAAGCCGGTGGAGTGGGTGGCGAAGGAGATCACCATAGCCGAGGCGTCCAGACTAAACGCATACTGCCAGAGTCTGGAGCAGACTTTGCGCAAAACGGTATGTGCAAGGATGACGGAGGCCGGCGTATCGGATAATGAAGTGAATATCATATGGGCGAGAGCGAAAAGAAAGGCGGGAACGGCCGGGATACGGCTCTGCAAGGAGGAAAGGCAGGTAAATATGCAGCAAAACGGCCGTGATCGAACCGGGGAGAGCAAGACGCAAAGGCAGCAAAACGGCAAGGGCTCCGGCCCTGCCATTCTCGCCTCCGGGGCTGCTGTGGAAATCGTTGGCTGGGTGTTTGTACCCGGGCTTGGCAAGGCGGCGGCTCTGGTGAAGGGCGTTGGACTGGTGATCATGGCGGCGGGAGCTTATAAGACCTACGAGGAAAGCAGGGAAAAACCGCGCATCAAGATTTCCGCGGAAGCTTCTCGAAAGGAATACGGGGAAACAAGGCAGGTGATTGACAGCATTTGTGACAATCAGTGCAAACTGAATACGTCCATTCTCTGCGAGTGGCTGGATGCCGTACGCGACGCCGTCCTTGAGGAGTGCGGTAACAGTTGACGGCGGAACATCTTGTGCGAATGCGGGAGGAAAAGCGTTGGATTTGGTGATTGTTGATTTTGACTGCCATGCGCTGGAGGCAGAAAAAGAGCGGATCAGGGAGCTTATGGGGCTTTCCGGGGATGCGGAAGTGATTTTTATGGAGGATACGGACTTTCGGGGGAACCAGTGGAAAATACCCGAAAGTATTGCCGGGAACCGGGACAGGTGCGTGTTTCTCACCTGTCTTTCCGGCGGGATAAAAAAATATCATCAGGATTTGTTTTCCGGTCAACCGCAAATTTTTTCCTGGATCATAGCGGTTCTCGATGTGGAGCACGACGGCTACAAAAAGCAGTTTCTCGGCCAGATCGACCAGGCGTTTGGCGCATCCGACGCACATTATGACGTAGTGTTTGACTGCTGCCGGACGCTTGAGGAGACGAAGAAAAGGTGCGCCATACCTGTCAAAACGAGGAAAAGATGTCTTGTCGTCTCAAAAAATCGGGATCTGGCAAAACAGGTGAGGGATGTCGTGGAGGGATATCTTCCGCTATGGGAGACGCAAGCCTCCTGGCTTACTTTGGAGGAGCAATACCGCTTTGCGGATGCGGTCATTGTTGCAGGAAGGAAGCCGGAGGAGCTTGCCGTTGTGGCTCCTCCGGTGGGGGTGACAAGACGGTTTGTGTGGATAAACAGAGGTTTTCTTGCCATGGAGGAGCGGGAGGAGCTGACGGACGAGGCGGGAGAGACTATGAACGCCTGCGGCTGGAATATCCCGGATTACCGAAAATGCCTGTACTGCAGTGAGTTCCTGTACGAGAAACTTTACCGGGAAATCCGGGACGGGGAGATCGGATACAGCGCGCTTGCGGAGCACGAGTCGTTTGTGATGTGGGACAGCTACGGACTCCCGATGGTGAGAGCGGCTTATACGGAGGAGCGTATCGCCGGGTTTTTGGAAGAAAACTGCTGCTTCGCAAGGATAGCGGGACGGATTAACGCAAAGAAGGGGAGGCAGGTATGAAATACAATAACGATGGTTATTTATCTTCGGCAGATGAAGGCGCAATCGACAGGGAATGGGAGGGCGGCAGAGTCAGGACAGATCAGGAAGGTGCTGCGAACGTCGCCGTTTCGTCGGAGCAAGGAGGCGTCGCGGACGGCTTGCAGGAGGCCATATACAAGGAAGGGATGCGTATGCTGAACGTGCTGTCCGAAAAGACATCGACGGAAAATGATGGCATGGATGTCTCCGGGCAGGCGAAGAAATCGCTCGGCGAGCTGGGGCATTTTTATTATAACATCGGGTTTGCGGGGGAACAGTCCTGCGGCAAGTCCACGGTCATCAACTCTCTTTTGCAGTACCCGCTTATGCCTACCTGCAATATTACCACGACCTGCACGGTAGTACGTCTGATTTACAGCGAAAAAATACGTGTGATCGCGACGGACGACGATACGGGAAAGAGGATATTTGATCTGGACTGTGCAAATATCTCCGAGAATAAATTTAATAAGTTGAAGGAATACGCCTGCCTGGCAATGCCGGTCATGGTAATCGAGAACATCAATTATTTCACGGAGAAAAATATTTTTGAGAAGGATCAGACGTGGACGCCGGACGATATGGAGATGGACAGGAAAAATCCGAGAGAGGTTGCGCTGCTGGCGCTCATTCTTCTCTCCACATATATCGGTCAAAACGATCCGGAAATGACGGGCGAGAAGAGAAAAATTATCGCTAAGCGGGAGGCGTTTTTAAAGTATTTTGGCATTCCGGAGGAAACAGTCAATTATTCCGTGCTCGTGCAGTGGGACAGCGACTTGCTTAAATCGGGACTTGTGATAACCGATCTTCCGGGGCTGGGCGCTTTTGCGGAGGAGAAAGAGGTTCACGGTAAAATTCTCAAAAGTCATGACGACATCACGAAAGAGGCAATCCAGGAATCCGATTCCATGGCCTTTATAGAAGACGACACGGTAAAAAACCTTGGAACCGCGGCGCTCAAGGAAATGCTTAGCAGCGCGAGATTAAAGGAGATCGTGAACAAGAGCGAGCGTATCATACCGGTTTTGAATAAGGCGGACCGACTGGAGGAGGCGCAGCTTGTGTCAAGCCGGCAGAAATTTGCGGAATTGCTTTTGGGGGCGAACGTAAAAAAAAGCGCCGCCGATATTATTCCCTATTCCGCGATTTACGGGGAGTATGCGTATCAGGATATCATCGGCAAAAGAGCGCTGTTTTTCAAGAGCGCCGGCACGAAATCGGTGTGGGCCATGGGGCGGAAGATGCATTTGTCCGACGATGTCATTGTGGAGAATCTGACTTCCGACCTGAAAGAAAAATATGAAAATTCAGGCATAGAGGAATTAAAACACTTTTTTCGCACGTCATATGTGGAGAGAGGGAAATACAACAAAGCGATTGCCGCTCTTTATGCGGTGAGGAATCTGATGATTCAGGTCATAGCGCCGATGGAAAACCAGGCGAAGGCGTATAAGATATTGGGAGACGCCACGCAGGAGGCGGTCGACGATATCACAGGCGTGCTTAAGGACGCGTCCATGGAGCCGATCAACTTTTACACGGGGGATCTGCAGGAGCGGATCGAGCAGGTGAAGGGACAGACGCAGCCCGTTGTGGAGGCGATGCTTGAGGCGGAGACATCCCTTTACCAGAAAGCTTTCGAGAGAGCGCTTGAACAGTATAAGAGCGGGCTTTTGGAAACCGTGAAGGATTTTGACCTGACATGGGCCGGTTTAGGATCGAAAGCGCAGATCGATGTGGTCGGCAGCGGGAACCAGCGGACATACCGGAAACTGCTTGGGGAGATGGATCATTTTCCCGTGGATGTGGCGGAAGTAAACGACCAGTACGGGAAAGTGCTGGGCTATGTGGACAGCCAGATTGATCTGATCTACAAAAAGTCCATAGGCGGTCTTCAAAATCTTAAGGCAGCCCTGGAAAAGTCCGTCGGGAAGAGCATAGAAAATGCAAAGGCAAAGCCGCAGATGGAGGATACGGTCGTGACGGCGATGTCTGATATGGGTGACGCGCTGCTTAAGTTCGTGGATAAGCAGCTTCTCGCCATGAGCCAAAATCTGGATATCCAGAGGGAGGGAATCACGGACGCGGGCAATGCCGTGGTATCGCAGGTGATGAAGCAGAATTCGGTTATGGCGGGGAGTTTTACAGGGGCGATCAAGGGGAGCATGAAAGATTTTATAAAGAAAGGCATCTTTTTGAGCAAGCGCAATTACCTGATCATCGACGGCCCGGACGGCGTCAAGGAGAAAATCAAAAACCTTTCTCTCACGCAGGAAGAGAAGGACAACATGGAAATCAATATCCGTATTGTGGGGAGCGAGGAGATTGTCGGCAAACTGAACCGGTGGATAGATCAGGCCGGGGAGATCATCGATATTTATACGGACTTGAGCGGCCAGATCGAACAGCTAATGGGCGATACGGCAAAGAAGCTTTCCGGCACGGCCGGGGAAAACAGGTCGGCGTACGAGGCGCTCCTCGCACAGATTTCGGCGCTGCACATGGAATGCTTTGCCTTTAAGGAGGCGGTTCAAAATCAGTTTGACGCGGCTTTGGCATATTTCCATGAGAATGAGGAGGGTATTGTCAGGATGAAGGGTAATGTATTGGTCGATGTGTAGTTTTTGGCGTTTACGGAGGGAGTCAAGGAGGTTTGCTTGGGCGGAAATTTTTTTACGGATCAGATATTGGAAAACATTAAAACTTTTTTCGGCGCGAAACAGAATGAAAAAGACGCGGAGAAATATGCCAAAGTTCTGGAAAGCCTCTCTTTCCCTGAAATGGACGGCTGCGATATGGAGCGCCTTTTTGACATGGCCAAGGAGGCGCTTTTGGAAAAGTCCGCGGCAGTCTGCGCGCGGGAATATGCGTCGGGCCTGGCGGTGACGGGGCTTGGCAGGGGGAAGACGAAGGAGGGCGTTTTAAGTGACCTGGAGCCGCAGCTTAATAAGCTGGCGGTTCGGATGGCCAACTTGTTGGCGGCCTATGAGGAGGATATCGCCTTGGACGTCTTTCAGGACGGTGCGCCGGGTAAGCTGCACCCCTGTCTTGCCATTTCGGGCCCGGCCGGGAGCGGGGCCGTGGTCACATCGATGATGCGCAGCGTGTACGGAAGCGTTTCGGCGGAGCCTGCGAATTTACCTTTGACGCAGGAAAAGACCATATATGCCACAGTCAGGATAAACGATGCGGACAAAAAACCGGGACAGACAGAGGAGGAGAAGGAGAACGGGAAGGAATGGGTTTCATGGATTACGGCTGTTATTCTTGCCCTGCCTGCGGGAGAAAGGTATCATGTGCGCGTTCGTCTTGTGCCGCTTGGGTGCGACGACGCGGGGGTGGAGGAGCGCATCAAAAAGATGGAAGAGCTATATGACGAAATCCAGTTTTACGCGGAAACCAACTGGAACGCAGCCACGAGTCTCGGGAGCAATTACAACAGGCGCGAGAATCTTGGGGAACAACTTGTCGATTCGGTAAAGCTGAAAAACGTGATACAGGGGCGGGAGGACATTTCCAGCAGCTACGGCTGCAATCTTGGCATGACGAGAAGCCGGAAGGATAAACGGGCCGAACGTTTTATGAGGGAGCTGGACAGGGAGATCAGTCGTCTGAGGAGAGCGCAGCTAACGATGGTTTGGCAGGCGGTCATCTCCGTATCCGCGGAGGATGAGGATACGCTGCAGGCGGCGGCCTGTGCGGTGTCAGGGGTCTTAAAGCCTGCAGGCATGGAGCTTTCGTGGGGCGAGAAGCCTGTCGTCGCCCTGACTGCGGGGACGGCTGAAATGCTTTCCCTGTTGCTGTTTCCGACAAAAGAGTTTCCGGGGTTTGCGTTTTCGCAAAACGAGGAGTTTTCCCTGATGTCGCCGGCGGCCCGGGGCGACGGGCTAAGGATGGGAAGCATCCTGTGGAACGGAATGCCTGTCTCAGAGTTTTTTCTGCCCGAGCAGACTTTAAACAGACATGCTTTTATCTGCGGAATGACAGGGGCCGGAAAGACCAACACGATTTTTAAAATCATGGAGGAAACGGCGCTTCCCTATCTGGTGATAGAGCCGGTAAAGGGGGAGTATCGATCCCTGAGAAAGAAAAACCCGGATGTGGCAGTCTGGACGTTCCGAGCCGGCGAGTGTATGCCGGCCGGCGTCCGCATCATGCGGATCAACCCGTTTTGGTTTCCCGCAAACGCCAGTCTCGCCTTTCATGTGGACAGTATCAAGACGATCATCGCCTCAGCCTTCGAGATGAGCGCGGCGATGCCGAACATTCTGGAGCAGTGCCTTACCCGTGTCTACGTGAAGACAGGCTGGGACTTTGTCACAAACCGCAATATCTATCGCGGACAGGTACCGGAGGAATTTTTGTATCCCACATTCAGCGATCTGCAAAAGGAGATCGACGATTATCTCGACCATGCGGAGTTTGGGGATGAGGTGCTTGGCAATTACAGAGGGGCCATGTCTACAAGGATGAAGTCTTTTATCCACGGCTTTAAAGGACTTTTGTTAAACACCAAAGAGCATCCTGACTATGGGAAATTTATGGACGGCTGCAATATCATCGAGCTGGAGGGCTTGGCGGACGACGCGGATAAGTGTCTTGTGATGGGCACGATTCTGGTTCAGTATTTTGAGTATCTCAAGCTGCACTTTAAGGATACGGGAAAGCGGCTTTCGCATATCACGGTGATCGAGGAGGCCCACCGCCTGTTTAAGAACGTGCAGAAGAAAGGAAATACGGAGAACGGGGCGGACGCGGCTGGGCAGCTTGTCGATTCCCTGGGCAATATCATGGCGGAGATACGCGCTTTCGGAGAGGGGCTTCTCGTCGTCGACCAAAGTCCCACCAAAATTGCGGAGGATGTCATTAAAAATTCGGGGACAAAGCTGATCCACAGGATCGACAACGGGGAGGATATCAGGGTCATGCAGGCGTCCCTGCTGCTTGAGGGCGACCGGCTGAGCCTCCCGGCTCTCAGACAGGGCGAAGCGTTAGTGCGGACGGAGGGAATGACCAGGCCGTGTAAGGTGAAGATGTACTGTTCCGAAATCAAGGAAGCGTATTCCCTGTCGGCGTCCTTTCAGACGGAGGGCGCAGACGAAGGGGAGCTCGGTGTTATTTTTGCAGCAACGGCTATTTTGGAGGATGCGGGAGTCAGGCGGGAGGCGGAATGCTGCCTTGGCCGGTTTCTCCTTTCGCTGAATCAATCCGGGTTGGAGCACTGGTATGCGGATACGGAGCGCTTTATGCTGGAGCTGATCGGAATCCTGAGAAAAGAGCGAAAATATGACATGGTTGACAGTCGTCTTGCCGTCATGTTTGAGATTGCCTCACAGACGGTAAAAGCGGTGCGGGAGGGGCTATCCGTGCGGGAACTCGGGAGACTGCATCTGTTTGTCATGAGAATCCTTGGGCTGTACAAAGAGCGTCGGGAAGGGTATTTTGTGAAGGACGGCGCCATACATTTGCTTTTGCGGTATATGGAGAGGGAGATTGTCCCTGAAATTTTGCCGTTTCTGGAGGAGGAATATGGGGAAGGGGTTGACTGCGATGAAAGGTGAGATCATGACAGAGGCGCGTCTTGAAAAGCTTACCAAGGAGGCGCAGGCGGGCGACGCGCAGGCCGCTTACGAGGTGGCGGAATATCACTACGGCCGGTGCGAATTTGCGGAGTCTTTTGCGTGGTACATAAAGACAGCCGACTGTGAGCATCCGAATCCTATGGTTTACTTTAATATCGGGTACGCCTACCAGAACGGGGAGGGGACAGGGACGGATCTTGTATCGGCGTTTGATTTCTACGAGAAGGCCGCAGCTTTTGGTCTGCCCCAGGCATTGTATAATCTGGCCTGGTTTTACCAGAATGGCCTTGTGGTAAAGCAGGACTTTGCGAGGGCGCGTGAGTGTAGCGCACGGGCGGCAAAAGAGCTTGCCGGTTTGGTTGACAGACTGCATGAGGCCGAGGTCAGGGAGGAAAAGCTCAGACAAAGCTATCTGGAAGCCATGCGGGAATTTAAGGACGCAAGTTCGCAGTGGAGAGAGGTTGCGGAGGAGAACGCGCGTATCAGGGAGAAACTTTGCGAGACGAGAGTGAAGAAGTGCGCTTTAAAAGAGCGGGCGGCGGAATACGGAAAGAAGATAGAGGAGCTGGAAGCCGAAAACCGGAATATGGCCGAGCTTCTCTTGAAAGCGCAGTTTGAACTCGAGCGGTTAAAGCAAAAAAGACCATAGATTGATTATATGCGGGGTGATATGATGGATGTGGGACGTTGTGTGAATTGTATGAAAGCTATTGATGAAGGCGTTGCCTGCTGTCCCCACTGCGGTTACGGGCAGAAGGAGGAACAGTCCCCTTTCGGGATCAGGCCGGGGACGATTCTCCACGGGAGGTATCTGACGGGAAGGATGCTCGGACAGGGCGGTTTTGGCGTCACTTATGTCGGGTATGACCTGGCACTGGATATCAGGGTCGCCGTCAAGGAATATTTTCCGTCGGGTTGTGTGACCCGCAATAACACGGTATCCAACAAGGTGCAGTGGAACACGGCGCAGTTTAACGGGGAACAGTGGCGGGCAGGGTGTGACGGTTTCTTAAAGGAAGCGAGAAAGTTGGCGAAAATTGATTCGCTTCCAGGCATTGTGCGTGTACGCGATACCTTCATGGAAAACCAGACGGCATACATCGTCATGGATTTCATCGAGGGGGAGACGCTCAAGCAGAGACTAAAGAAGACCGGCCCCCTGCGGTTTGACCAGTGTGTGGAGCTGCTTCGCCCGCTTATGGAGAGCCTTGGTAAGATGCATAACCAGGGGATGATCCACCGCGATATCAGCCCGGACAATATTATGGTACAGCCGGACGGGAACGTGTGTCTTTTGGATTTCGGCGCGGCAAAGGACATATCCTTTCAGCAGACCGCAGCATCCCAGCAGGTGGCAAAGAAGGGGTTCAGCCCGCCGGAGCAGTACCGGGAAAAGGGGCATATCGGGCCATGGACGGATGTGTATGCTCTTAGCGCCACGCTGTATTACTGTGTGACGGGCAGATTGCTGCCCGACGCTATGGATAGGATGTATGAGGATAAGATTGTCTTTGATATGATGCCTGCGGGGCCTTTCGCTGAAACGGCGGCTTGCGCCCTCAGGGACGGGTTGAAGCTGCGCACCGAGGAGCGCATTCAGACGGTGGGGGAGCTTCTGGCCAGACTGGAAGGAGCAGGCGCGGCACAGCTACGGCCGGAACCGGCGAGGCCGGGTGCAGGGCGGCCGCAGTCCGGATTGGCAGACGAAGGAAAGTCACAGCCCGGGCAGGTAAGCGCTTCTAGAGTGCCAAAGGAGCCTTCCGGAAAAAAGATGGAAATAACGAAGGTGGCTGCTATAGCCGTCGCGGTTGTTTTGGGTGTGCTCGTTGTAACGGTGGTTGGAGTGATGGGAGCGGCGTTTCTTTCCGTCGGGAAGCATGATGACAAAGCCTGGGTATCCGAGACGGCAGGGCAGCCGGATGTGAGGGAGGAAGTGTCGGAAGCGGAGGCCGTCGCAGAGCCCCTGTCGGAGCCGGAGCTGTCTGTGAAAGCAGTGCCCGAACCGAAACCGCAGCTTACGTCTCCTCCGGTATTTGCCGATGATGAGGCAAAGTCGCCTGGCATCCTTATGAAGGACGACTCGGGCCGGCTGGGTGAGGATAATCTCTATTACGGGACGGTGCTCGGAAGCAATATCGGACGCGATGTCATTTCATCCGTCACCTTTTTGGATACGCTGGATCAGATGCCGGCGACGGCGCAGGATCGGACTGCGGATGCCAAAGACATGGCGGGGCTGTCATGGGACGTTTCCTGGGAACAGAACGGGAGCGTCATGGCGTGGATTGAAAAGAGCGCATCCTATGACGATATGTATGATCTCTACATCGGCGCGGAGGGTGGCGTAAAGGCACAGGACTGTGAGGAACTTTTCGCAGGGTATTTTTGCGCGGTTTCCATAGATTTCAACGACTGCTTCGACACGAGCCTTGCGGAAAGCATGTCCGGCATGTTCTTTGAATGCGCAAATTTGAAGGGGTTGGATCTTGGCGGCTTTGACACGGGCAGGGTGACGGACATGTCCGCTATGTTCTGCATGTGCGCATCGCTTAAGAGCATTGATCTGGAATCGTTTGACACCGGTGCGGTGACGGATATGGATATTATGTTTGCGAGTTGCCGCAGTCTGACGAGGCTTGACGTGAGCGGATTTGACGTGGGGAGTCTCGAAAGCTGGGAAGAGATGTTTGACGGCTGTGCGGTGACGGCCGGGCAGGCGGGATTTGCGGTGGCAGAAGAGTATATTTTGCCGGAAAGCGATTCGCGCTATCTTGTCGAGGGTGATTTGTGGGGGTTGTCGAAGGAGGAGTGCCGGATTGCACGGAACGAAATACTTGCGAGGCACGGGAGACGCTTTGACGATGAGTCCCTTCAGGCGTACTTTGATTCCTGTAGCTGGTACACGGCGGGTACGGCAGCGCCGGAGGACTTCGACGTTTCGGTTTTGAACGTGTACGAAGTGGCGAACTTGGATTTGATTGTTGAATATGAACAGAAAATGAGGTATCGATGAAAAGAACGGTTGTATTGACGCTCACCGCATGTATGCTGCTGCTTACGGCCTGCGGCAGCCGGGCGGATTTTGCGGGAGAGCCGGTTTACATGGCGGTGGAAGAAGAGGCTGAGGAGACGGAATCGTCGCCTGGTGATCTTGCCGTGAGGGAAGAGAACCCCGGGGAGGAGAAGGAGTCCGACAAGGCGGAAGCGTCGTCTGATAATCCGGCGGCGAGGGAAGACAAGTCCGGGGAGGAGGAGAAGTCCGACAAGGCGGAATCGTCGCCTGGTGATCCGGCCGTGAGCGAAGCGGCTTTCGGGGACGGGACAGAGTCGCCGTCCGGTGATGCGGATGCGGGAGAAGAACCGTCCGGGGACGCAGTGCAGGCCGACAAGACAGGAGAGACTAAGCCGGATGCGGCGAGTGCGCCTGGGGAAAAGGATTTTCTCGTGGTGATAGACGCGGGCCACCAGAGGAAGGGAAACAGCGAGAAGGAGCCGGTGGGGCCCGGGGCGTCGGAGACAAAGGCAAAGGTGGCGGGCGGCACGTCGGGCGTGGCAAGCGGCCTGCACGAATATGAACTGACGCTTCTGGTGGCTCAAAAGCTGCAAGTTGAGCTTGCGGGCAGAGGCTACCGTGTCGTGATGGTGCGGGAGGACAGCGATGTGAATATCAGTAACGGCGAGAGGGCGCAGATTGCCAACGAAGCCGGGGCGGACGCTTTCGTCCGTATCCATGCCAACGGCTCGGAGGATTCTTCCGTAAAGGGGGCCATGACGATCTGCCAGACTTCGTCAAACCCTTATAATGCTTCTTTGTATGAGAAAAGCAGGAGGCTGTCTGACTGCGTTTTGGACGGCCTGGTCTCAAGGACAGGATGCAAAAAGCAGTATGTGTGGGAGACGGATACCATGAGCGGGATCAACTGGTGCACGGTTCCGGTGAGCATCGTTGAGATGGGGTATATGACGAACGCGGAGGAGGATATGCTTATGGCGACGGATGAATATCAGCTTAAAATCGCCGCCGGTATTGCGGACGGGATAGAAGTTTACGCCGAGGAGCTCCAAAACGCCCCGGATGCGTGAGGTCTGTCAGTTCTATAGACACATAAAAAACGAGAACCTTGTAAAATCAAGGTTCTCCAGACTGTCAAAAAAGGTCAGCAAAAGCTGGCTTTTTTTGATATAATAAAATCAGGGGTAAGGACATGCTGATAAAAGAAAAGTCGGAAAGAAATACACTGGAAATGGTCAGTCTCGAAGGGCTTGTTCCGCAGGATCAT
>CAJUMJ010000019.1 GCA_910587095.1 uncultured Lachnospiraceae bacterium | reverse complement strand
TCGGATTAAAACTGTTGGTACTTGGTGAGGTTCTTTCGAACCTTAGTACCACTACGTTTGGATTGGAGCGAAAGCGCGTCTGTGTTGATTATACTATTTGTACAACTTTAACAGATGAAATGGAGTTTCGCAATTACCTATATATTTTATATCTTTTCAAACACCCGGAGCTTTGCGCTCTTTGCCCGGCTGTTTTCCTCCCTCTCCCGTTCGTCAGGCAGGATCGGTTTTTTCGTAAGAACCATTCCCCTTGACACATTCCCGCACACACACACCGGAAAATCCGGCGGACAAGTACATGGATTCTCATTTTTCCTGAAAGCGGATTTGACAATGCGGTCTTCCAGGGAATGAAACGTAATCACGCAGAGTCTTCCTCCGGAATTTAGAAGCCCAATCAGTTCATCAAGCGAATCCTTAAGCACCTCCAGCTCCCTGTTACACTCAATTCTGACCGCCTGAAAGGTCCGCTTGGAGGGATGCCCCCCCACCGCCCGCATTTTTGCTGGAATCGATGCCTTTATGATTTCGTTGAGTTCTCCCGTCGTCTCCAAAGGCTTGTCCGCTCTGGCCGCCACAATATGTTTCGCTATATTCCTGGCGAATTTCTCCTCCCCATAGTCTCTCAGAATCCGGTACAGCTCCGCTTCAGGATATCCGTTAACAATTTCCTTTGCGCTCAAAGCCTGTCTTGTGTCCATTCTCATGTCAAGAGCAGTGTCATATTTATAGGAAAATCCCCGTTCTTCGTTGTCAAGCTGGTAGGAGGACACCCCTAGGTCAAGCAGAATGCCGTCCACCCCCTGAATCCCGATATCCGCAAGTATTTCTGATGCATTCACGTAGTTATCCCGGATCAGTGTAATCCGTTCTCCATAAACCTTCAGTCTCTCCCCGGCTGCCGCAATGGCATCCCCGTCCTGGTCAATCCCGATCAGCCGGCCTTTTCCGGTAAGCCTTCCTGCCACATGAAAGGAATGGCCACCACCGCCCAAAGTGCCGTCCAGATAGATTCCCTCCGGCTTAATATTCAGATTCTCAATGGTTTCCTTGAGGAGCACCGATGTGTGCTTAAACTCCATCCTACCCTTCCTTTTACTATATGCCCGAATTGCTCCGTTGCTTCGCAATTCCTCAAGAGCGAGCAGGCATGTCATTATGCCCCCAGGCTATCATATCCCAAGTCCCAGCTCCGCCATGTGTTCCGCGATCTCATCCATATCCTCAAAGACCGCCGTATCCTCAAAACGTTCTCTGCCCCAAATCTCGATTCTGCTTCCCACACCCAAAAGCGCCACATCCTTGTTGATCTGCGCAAATTCCCGCAGCACATTAGGGAGCAGGATTCTCCCTTGTTTATCCACTTCCACTTCCGCAGCTCCCGCCAGAAAAAACCGTACAAACTGTCTGGCTTCTTTGTTTGTAATAGGCAGGGCTCTGAGTTTCTCTTCGAAGCGTTTCCACTCTTCGTTATCGTACACAAACAGGCAGCCGTCCAAACCTTTGGTCACAACAAATACGTCTCCCAGAATCTCTCTGAATTTCGAAGGAATGATCAGCCTGCCTTTTGCATCGATTGTGTGATTGTATTCTCCCATGAACATGTGCAATCACCCTGCCTGCATGTAACGCCGTACACTACGCTTTCTCCAAAAGGAAGTGGTCTGCCACGAAAAGGGAAGATGCACACCACTTTACACCACTTCATTCCACTTTTCACCACTTTTAACCCAATTCTATAACATATAGGAGGAGAATGCAAGGGGAATGTGCAAAACTGGTACTTAAATACGATACAGTGTCTGGACACGCGCCTCCTGCTGCTTGTCCTATACGCAAATTCTTTTCTAAATTTCTGTTTAGTTCTTCCTGTGTGTCGATATCTTCTAAAAATAAAAAGTAGCTGATTCTTTCTCTTATCGTTATTGGGTACCCTTACTTTATAACACACCTCTTAAAACCAAAATGTTTCACCATTTTGAAAATTTTTATTTTTAATCATTACATAATTTCTATTTATTCCTTCTATCATCATCGGCCTTACGGTACTGACTGCTGACGTATGACTTCGGAAAGGAATATCCTTCAGGCATATGCCTGCAAACGGGTGGTTTAAGGAAATGCGCTCAACATGGGTCTATCCGACCCATAAACAAAAAAAGACGAACACAAGAGTTTTACTCCATGTCCGTCTTTTCCACCCTGTCCGTGGGTGTTGTGTTTTTGTTTAAATGTCGCCGTACAAGAATGTCCGCCACTACGGATATCACCACCAAGGCTGCCGCAAGCACCTGGGATACCGCGATTGTAGTGTGGGGAATAAAAAGGGTGTCGGTGCGTATGCCCTCGATCCATGCTCTGCCCAATCCATAGCCGCCCAAATATAATAACCACTGTTCTCCTTCAAATTTCTTATGCTTCCGATAAAACAGCATTACCATCAACAATGCCAGATTCCACAGACTCTCGTAGAGAAATGTGGGATGTACCTGAATGTAGTTCGTACTCTCGACAATGTGGGCGGAAATGCTCTCGGAGATATCTCCTGCCCTTACCATCTGGATCGGAAGCCGCATAGCCAGTAAACTGTCCGTGTATTCCCCGAACACCTCCCTGTTGGTGAAATTGCCCCATCTGCCGATTACCTGACCAAGCACCAATCCCGGCACACAAATGTCAGCAAATTGTAAAAAACCAAATTTTTTTCGCTTACAATAGATAAACAACGTGAGAAAGGCGGCAATCACAGCTCCGTAAATGGCAAGACCTCCGTTTCGCAGATTAAACACACCCAGGAAATTATCCCGATAAGCGTCCCAACGAAACACCACATAATAGATTCTCGCCCCTATGATGGAAAAAATGATCGCGTAAATGGCAAAATCCCATATCAAGTCAGAATCGAGCCCCTCCTGTTTGGCCACGTGGGACGCCATAAGCACACCGGCAAACACCCCCGCCGCGATGATCACACCGTAGAGCGCAATCTGAAAGCCAAAGACAGAGAACGCTTTCGGCACATCCTTTAAATAAATCCCCAAATTCGGAAAAGCAATATCCATGTTTCCCATGATATCCTGCATACCAGACCTCCTCCTTTCTGCCCGCTTCCATTCATAGAATGCTGCCGCATTCTATTTCATGTCGGGCTTTCGCCCTATACCTGCACAGATGTCATATGCTTTGCCCGCGAGCGGTCACGCATATGACATCTGTGCAGGTGCAGCAGCTCAATGCTGTCACACGTTGAACCGGAACAGGATGACATCGCCGTCCTGCACTACATAGTCTTTTCCTTCCATACCGACAAGTCCCTTCTCTCTGGCTGCCGCAAGGGAACCTTGTTCCAGGAGATCCTTGTAATTGACCACCTCGGCCTTGATAAATCCCCGCTCGAAATCGGTATGTATCTTACCGGCCGCCTGCGGCGCTTTTGTGCCTACCTTGATCGTCCATGCCCTCGTCTCGTCCTCTCCCGCTGTCAGAAAGCTCATTAGCCCAAGCAGACGGTAGCTTGCGCGGATCAGCTTCTGCAGACCTGATTCCTCAAGCCCAAGATCCTCTAAAAACATAGCTGTCTCCTCGTCGTCCAGCTCCGCGATCTCCTGCTCGATCTGTGCGCAGATCACAAACACCTCACTGTCATTTTCTGCCGCAAAAGCCTGAACCTTCCGCACGCCCTCATTACCGGCCCCGTCATCTGCAAGATCGTCCTCCGCCACATTGGCCGCAAAAATCACAGGCTTGTAAGTGAGCAGGTTGTAGGAGGTAAGAAGAGCAAACTCGTCCTCATCCTCCGTCTCGAACACTTTTGCAAGCTTTCCGTCCTCGAGATGCGCTTTCAGCCGTTCCAGGAGCGCGTACTCTTTTCCTGCCGCTTTGTCCATTTTAGCGACTTTTGCCGTCTTGGCCATCCTGCGCTCCAAAATCTCGATATCAGAAAATATTAATTCCAAATTGATCGTCTCAATATCCCTGAGCGGGTTAATGGAACCGTCCACATGGACGATATTGGAATCCTCGAAGCAACGCACCACATGAACAATCGCGTCCACCTCACGGATGTTGCTGAGGAACTGGTTGCCGAGCCCTTCTCCCTTGGAAGCGCCCTTCACAAGTCCGGCAATGTCCACAAACTCAATGGTTGCGGGTGTCACCTTCTTGGAATGGTACATATCCCCCAGAAGCTTCAACCGCTCGTCCGGCACTGTCACGATACCGATGTTCGGGTCGATAGTACAGAACGGATAGTTTGCGGATTCCGCCCCCGCCTTTGTCAAAGAATTAAAAAGGGTGCTCTTTCCCACATTGGGGAGTCCGACAATTCCTAGTTTCATAATATATCTTACCTACTCAGAAAACCTTGATTTTCAAAGATTTCTTCCTTTCTCTATATTTTTCAATTAAATCAACTTTATTCTGTATTTCCCAAAAAAGAGTTTGATACAAGCTGATATTATAGCATATCTCATGACATTTTGGAATAATCAAATTGAATTTTCTTCCTGAATCCACTCTAAATCCGCCCACATCCGAAAAATAAAATTATTCTTCCACTAAAAATAAAAATGTGATATAATACCGTCGGTTTAAGAATCAACTGTTAAGACGGCATGCCGGCACAGGTCGGATCATAAGAGGATGGACAACAGAGCACACAGGATAATCGGTATATTATTGGCAATATCGCTGCTCTTCGCGGGAATGTATGTAGATACTCCTGCTGAGGATTTATTTGCGTACGGTTTGGCCGGACATATGACCGCTAGCATCGCTCCCGTCCCTTCCGATATAGATAGTGACGCGATATGCCCGACAGACCTGCCTGTCATACACAATATAGATCTGCAGGCGCGGGAAAAATATCAGCAGCGATACAGGGAAACCAATGAATCCCTCTATTTATTGTACGCCGGATCCGGTTTTATATCTCAGGGAAAATCTTTTATACATCATACATCAACATATCTATTTTACCGGACGCAAACTGAGCTGATCACGGAATATGTGTATCGGTCAGACGGAAAAAAGCGAATCTGAAACTGTATCCACGGAAAGGAGATATTCATAACTTAATAACGGTTTTAGAAAGAAGGGAAATATATGTTGGCACAGGTTGTTGCAGTAATCATTTTTATTGCAATGTTTGTTTTTATTGTGACCGAAATTGTGGAAAGACATGTTGTTTCACTTGTCTGCGCGCTGTTAACGGTCATTTTTGTTTTTGGTTTTGGAATGCACAGCATGACCGCGGTACTTAAGACGCTGAATATCGGAAGCATTTTTACGACGGAATTCTGGTATCTGTCGGGCGAGACATCCGGTAGCAGTACCGGCATCAACTGGGAAACGATCCTATTCATTTTCGGGATGATGGTTATGGTCGAAGGGATGGCGCGCGTCGGCTTTTTCAGATGGCTTTGTATGCGCATCGCCAAACTCGTCCGCTATCAGGTGATACCGCTGTTTATCACTTTTATGATATTATCAACCATACTGGCAATGTTTATAGACAGCATTACCGTCATTCTGTTCTTAGCTGCCGTGACGATTGAACTTTCACAGCTTTTGAAATTCAATCCGATCCCCATGATTTTATCCGAGATTTTTTGCGCAAATCTCGGCGGTTCGGCTACCATGTGCGGAGATCCGCCAAATATTATTATCGGCACCTCGCTCGGCTATTCTTTTACAGACTTTGTGACGAATACCGGTGTGATTGCCGGCGTCTGCCTGATTGCTGTACTTTTGTATTTTTATCTGATATTTCACAAGGAACTCAAGGCGGACACGTCAAAGTCCGTGGATTACGGCAGTCTGCCAAGCCCTGAATCCACAATTACCGATAAAAAGGGGTTTGCCATGAGCTGCGTTATCTTTGCCGCCGCGGTTTTGCTGCTGGTCACCCACGCACAGACAGGGCTTACCGTTTCCACGATCGGGTGCCTTGTCGCAGTCGCAACTTTATTGACCTCTTGGAAGTACGCTCTCCCGCTGTTAAGAAAGGTAGATTATAAGACACTGTTGTTTTTTATCGGCCTGTTCGTAGTCATCGGTGGTCTGGAGCAGACGGGAATGCTGGAAATCATGGCCGGATTTATAGGCAAAATCAGCGGTGGAAACGTCATGGTCATGATTGCGATTATCATATGGTTGTCAGCGGTTGTCAGCGCCTTTGTGGATAATATTCCGTTTGCCACCACAATGATACCGATCATCAAAAGTCTGTCGGCCACATACGGCGTCGATCTGACCATGCTTTCCTGGACACTGGCTATGGGAACGGATATCGGCGGAAGCGCCACTCCCATAGGCGCATCGGCAAATGTGGTCGGCGTGGCAACCGCTTCGAGGGAAGGTTATGTGATAAAGTGGGGACTTTACTGCAAGAAAATGATGCCGGCGACGATAATAGTTGTCCTGCTATCGATGCTTTTGATTTATTTCCGGTATTTATAAAGGGAGGTGGAACGGATGGAAAAGCAACTGATCATTTCCGTTGGAAGAGAATACGGCAGCGGCGGTCACGAAATCGCGGAGAAGCTGGCAAAGCATTATGGAATCCAACTGCTCGACCACAATCTTCTCGATGAGATCGCGGCGAAGAAAAACGTGAAGATGGATCATTTAAGGGCGTTGGACGAAAAGCACAAAAATCCGTTGTCTTCAAGGACGGTAAGAGGGTACAGCAGCTCGCCGGAGGAAAACATGTTGTATCTTCAATTTGACTATCTGCGGGAGAAAGCGGATTCGGGGGAATCCTTTGTGATTGTCGGGCGATGCAGCGAAACGATTCTGAAACAGTATGACTGTATGGTATCTATATTTATTCTTGCCGACCGGGACAAAAGAATCGAACGTATTATGCGGCTGTATCATCTGACAGAAAGCCAGGCCGCCAAAAAAATTCGCGAGAAAGATATGAACCGCAGACGTTACCATAACAGTTTCTGTGTCGGCAAATGGGGAAACTGCAGAAATTACGATGTTTCCTTAAACAGCAGTAAGCTGGGCATCGACGGGTCGGTGAAACTACTGACGGACTATATCGACAAAAGAAGACAGTGACGGGCAACGCGAACGCCGGGACGCCTTAAAATACAGGCTTCCGGCGTTTCTATCCTCTACCCGGACACATCTCTTCGGCAATCGTCAACGTCTACGCTTCCTCCACATGCCGGCAAAATAAAAATACAGCGCCGATGACACGACTGCCGCAAGCATTGTTCCCGTGATAAACAAAAACAACCCGACATACCACGGCAATTTATTCATGATATCAAAGTGGGTAATCACATTCAGAACAATCCAGTGATACAAAAACATGCCATAGGAAAAATCCGGTTTCAGACGAATGCTTGGCAGACAGTAGCCGCACCCAACCACCATAAACGGAATCATAACGCTTGCTACTATATTGGTATAGTATCCCGGAATCCGGATATCCAGGGACTCGATGATCAAATAGGCAAAAAGTAACGGTAAAAACGCCTTCTTGAAAACAGGTAACATTTTCTGTCGTCTTTGAAAACAAAATACGCCGATAAAAAACCAGAGCGCATAGGGAAGAAATATCCGCTCGATTAATTTGGCCGCAATGCCGCCGGCATCCCGCGCCACTGACCCACAGACAAGATTCGAAGCTGCAAGCGCACAGAGAAGGAGCGTCCAATGCCAGTTTTTCATCTTTCGCAGGAAGGGATAAATAACACCCAATATAATATATAACTGTACTTCTGTAAAAACTGTCCAGAGCGCACCGTTCACACTGCCTGTCGGTAATGCCTCAAGACAGGCCGGCGTGTTAGCTATCCCGAAAAACTGTGTCAAAATCCATAAAAAAATACTCCGGTCAAGCAGTCCCGGAACAAGAATGCACACTATCGTCAGGTTGATGATCGTGCAGATCCACAATTCCGGATATATACGGAACGCCCTTTTCAAAAAAAATTCTTTCCTCGTCTTTGCACGTTCAAAAGAAGCCGACACGAGAAAGCCGCTCATGGCAAACAGCATCACCACACCCGGAAATAACAGGGCGGTATGTCTTATCCTGCTCATAACATCCATTATTTTTTCAGGAAGATTTTTCGACAATATCATGGTATAGCTGGAATAATGAAGCATCATAACACTGAACGCGGCCGCGTAACGCAACAAGTCAAAGCCGTTTTTTTGATATTCTTCACTCGTACCCATAACCTTTACCCCTGCGCCGACTTCTAAATCCCCGGACGTCTATATGGCTGCCGCCTCATTTTAATAACGTCTGATATTCTTAAGTTCCTCATACAAGATTTTGTAATTCTCATACCGCACACGACTGACGGCGCCTTCCTTTACAGCTTCCTTGACTTTACAGTCGGGCTCGCTGATATGGGCGCAGCCCCGGAATTTGCAAAAAGGGGCATACTCCCGAAACTCCGGATAGTACCCCTCTAACTCTTCCTTGGTCGCCTCGGAGATATCAAGCGAAGTAAACCCGGGCGTATCCATAATATAAGTGCCGTCTCCCAATGCGATAATTTCCGAATGTCTCGTGGTATGCCTGCCTCGCTCTATCTTTTCACTGATCTCTCCCGTCTCCATCTGCGTGCCCGGAGACAGACTGTTTATCAGGGAAGATTTGCCGACGCCACTCGGCCCTGCCAGCGTTGTGGTTTTTCCCGAGAGAAGCTCTCTCACCTGATGCAAGCCCCTATTTTCCAAAACGCTAATAAATAACACTCGATATCCGCATGTCTCGTAAGCTTTGCGGAGCGCCTCCTTTTCCTCCGGGGCAGCAATATCCTCTTTGTTAAAGCAGATGATCGTGGGGAGCTTCTGCCTTTCCATGCGAATCAAAAAGCGATCCAGCAGATTGAAATTAGGGTTCGGTTTCACAATCGCAAAAAGAATCAACGCCTGATCCACATTTGCCACCGCCGGACGGATCAATTCGCTTCCTCTTGGTAAAATCTTCCTGATATTTCCAATCATATCCGTCTCGTCCAGTATATCAAGCTCCACATCGTCTCCCACCAGAGGCTTGATTCCCTCTTTTCTGAATATTCCCTTTGCCTTGCACTCATAGACGCCGCTCCCCTCCACATGGACATAATAGAAGCCGGCAATCCCTTTCATAATCTTTCCACGCATACCATCACTATTCTTCCACGAAATTGACCTGTCTCTCCACTGTCTTTGTCTCTGTGCCGCCTCCCTCAGACGTCGTCTCCCCTGTCTCGGGATTGGTAATAATGGTAGGCTCCGTCTGCACCGTAAAGGTAAAGCGGATAGTGCCTGTGGCTGACTTGATTCCCGTATAATTCACCCCCACAGGGAAAGTGGTCGTCTGAGTATTCAAAAGCTGCGTGCCGTCCTGGGCCGTCAGCGTCACGTTCACCTGCATGCCGCTCTGATAGGACGTATCCTCCGTCGGCGCCGTAATTCCCTCGGAGTACTTATAAGTCTTCTGTGACGGCCCCGTACTGATCCGCAGATCCACAGGTGTTCCTTTATCCACGTAAGACCCGACCGAGTAGCTCTGATAACACACCATGTCCGTAAGCGCCGGATCTTCGTGGGACGTCTCCGTGACATTGCCTACCGGAAGGCCACTCTCCGCTAAGGTAGCCGTAGCGTCCATCTCCGTCATGCCAACCACATCCGGCACCCTGACCTTATTGTCCTCGGCTCCCAGGCTGACGCGTATCGTGATGCTGGATCCGTTGGAGGCCGTGGTTCCCGCCTCCGGAGACTGGGAAATCACAATGCCTTTCTCCACAGTCGCGTCATGACTCTCCACCGCATTTACCACAAATCCCTCCTTCTCCAGAAGGGACGTCGCCTCCGTCTGTGATTTTCCCGTCGTGTCGGGAACCTCCACACCCTCCGCGGCCTCCGCCACCGTGAGAACGATATTCGTCCCCTTATCTATCATCAAACCATCCTGCACACTCGCTCTGAGTACGGTTCCCGCATCGTAAGTAGTGCTCACTTCATATTTGATCTCCGGTGACAGCTCAAGCTCAAGCAACTTACGTTTCGCCTCGTCCACATGCATGCCGACCACACGGATCATTTCCACCTGCTCCGTCTCCTGCTCCTGTCCTGTCGCATCCTCCTCTTTCTCTGCGCCGAGCGAAAACACACCCATGGTTCTGCCCACCAAAAAGATGAGGATACAGCCGATCAGAAGAGCCGCCACCACCGCCAATATCGTGGTGATTTTCTCCATCTTTGGATCGTAATCCTCCTCGTCGTCATCCCAGTCCTCGTCTTCATCCTCCTCATAGACGTGACCGTGCTCCCTGTCTCTGACATCCTTCTTTAAGCGCATCGCTTCATCCATCGAATCCCGGTTCTCCGACTGGCGTTTGATCTGCACCATGTCCTTGTCCGTAATCATACGGGTGGAAGCCTCCTCGTCGGGATCCGTCACCTTGACAAAATCCTCGTCCGGGTTGATCAGCGACTGCTTCAAATCCACAATCAGCTCCGACATCGACTGGTATCTTCTGTCAGGACTCTTCTGGCAGCATTTAAATACGATCTGCTCCACGCTGATCGGAATCTCCGGCACGTAATCTCTGGGAGAGGGAAATTCTTCCTGAATATGTTTGATCGCAATGGCTACCGTCGTCTCCCCGTTAAATGGCACCCTGCCTGTGAGCATCTCGAACATGGTAATGCCAAGGGAATATATATCGCTCTTCTCGTCACTGTAGCCGCCTCGCGCCTGCTCCGGGGATGTATAGTGTACGGAGCCCATAACGTTGGAAGTAATGGTATTGCTGGTAGCAGCCTTGGCAATACCGAAGTCTGTCACCTTCACCTTTCCTTCTTTTGATATAATGATGTTCTGCGGTTTGATATCCCTGTGAATGATATGATTGTTATGAGCCGCCTCAATCCCCATGGACACCTGAATGGCGATACTGATAGCCTCCTTGACGGAAAGTCTCGCTTTCTTTTCAATGTACTTCTTGAGGGTGATCCCCTCCACAAGCTCCATGACGATATAATGATTTTCTCCCTCCTCGCCCACATCATAGACGTTAACGATATTGGGATGCATCAGCCCTGCCGCCGCCTGCGCTTCGATCCGGAATTTCGAGACAAAATTAGCATTCTCGCTGAATTCCTGCTTTAAAACCTTGACCGCCACAAAGCGGTTCAGCTTATGATCCTTCGCTTTATACACATCTGACATGCCGCCGGTACCGATCTTTTCCAAAATCTCATACCGCTCCACTATCATCATTCCTATTTTAATCATGCTCTACCTCATCCCGGAGCGTTTCGCAACCTACGTACGCATCCTCGTCTGCTAACGGTTCGATAACGATCACCGATATATTGTCCCTGCCACCGTTTTGATTGGCCGTTTCTACCAGTTCTTCTACCCTGTCCTTGAGGCTTCTGCCGTTTTTTAAAATGCGGCATATCGTCTCGTCATCCACCATGTTAGTCAAACCATCCGAACAAAGTAAAACCATATCTCCTGTCTGTAATGGCAGATTGAAAAAATCCGCCTCCACCTCATCCCTCGCGCCGAGCGCCCGGGTGATAATGTTCTTATCCGGGTGGTTTCTGGCCTCCTCACGGCCAAGCCCCCCCATCCTGACCATCTCCTCCACCAGAGAGTGGTCCTCCGTAATCTGCACAGCCTCTTCCCCGATCACATAGAGCCTGCTGTCCCCCACGTTTGCCACTTCCAGAAAGCCGCCGATACAAGTAGCAGCCACCAGCGTAGTTCCCATACCGTTCAGAGAAAAGTTTTTTCTCGCCCGCTCCCTGAGCGCCCCGTTGGCCCTGGTGATCGCGTGATTAAGTATCTTCACGGCATTTCTCTCGAGAGAAGCTTCCACCTCGCCCACTACAATTTCAACCGCCAGGTCGGAAGCATAGTCTCCTGCCTTATGGCCGCCCATACCGTCCGCCACAATAAAGAGGTTTGGCAGATTTCCAACAGGCGACTCAGAAGCGTATATGTGATCCTGATTTACTTGTCTTCTTCGCCCGATATCTGTCAGCGCATAAGACTTGAGCACGACTTTTCCCTCCGTTTTGTATATTTTACCAATTATCAATGTTAGCATATTACCCGCAAAAGAGCAAGTCTATTAAGCATCCGCTCATTGGCCTTCCGTCGTCTCTTCTATAAAGCGTCTCCTCAGTTGTCCGCAGGCTCCGTCGATATCTCTGCCAAGCTCCCGGCGGATGGTTGCCTTGACCCCTCTCTTTGTCAGAAGCGCGGCAAAATCCTCAACCGCCTTTTTCCCGGACTGCACATAAGATCTCTCCTTTACGGGATTGACCGGTATCAGATTTACATGACAGTTTAAGCCGTGCAGTCTGTCCGCCAGCATCTTTGCATCCTCCCTGGTATCGTTCACGCCACGCACAAGGCTGTACTCAAAAGTGATCCGCCTCCCGGTCTGCTCAAAATAGTAGGCGCAGCAGGAAAGCAGCTCCTCCATGGAGTACGTATTGGCGATCGGCATCAGCTCCCGTCTCTTTTCGTCTGTCGTGGCGTGAAGGGAGAGGGCCAGCGTAATCTGCAGCTTTTCCTCCGCCAGCCTGCGCATATTCGGCACAATACCGCAGGTGGAAACCGTCACGTTCCGCTGGCTTATATTTAACCCGTTCTCATCCGTGAGCAACATGATAAAGCGCAGAAGATTCTCATAATTGTCAAGCGGCTCCCCGCTTCCCATCACCACCACATTGGAGACACGCTCCCCCGTTTCCAGGGTAATGGCATAAACCTGATCTAACATCTCCGAAGGCGAAAGGTTCCTCAAAAGGCCATCCAACGTGGAAGCACAGAAGCGGCACCCCATCCGGCACCCAACCTGTGAAGAAATACAGACGGAGTTGCCGTGCTTGTAACGCATCCAAACGCTCTCCACCACATTACCGTCAGCAAGGGCAAACAGATACTTTCTCGTGCCGTCCAGCCCGGATTCCTGCACCCTCACCGTCCGAAGCGCCGTGTAACTATAGTTTTTCCCACATTTTTCTTTCATAGCCATCGGAATATTGCTCATTTCCCCGAATCCGCGCGAAAGCTTCCTGTGCATCCATTCATAAAGCTGCGCCGCACGGAAAGGCTTTTCACCCAGCGCCGCCATCTCCGCTTTCAGCTCCTCCAGCGTGAGGGATTTTATATCTTTCTTCTCCATATCGATCCGTTTCCTCTGTATCTTGCTCTCCTATGCCTTTTTCCCTGTCTTTCGGAGTTTCGCCATAAAGAAACCATCGGTTCCATGTATCCCCGGCAAAAGCTGAAGCATTCCATTCTTTGCCTCCTCAGAAAAAACTTCCGGCAGATTTTTTGCCATGCTGACCGGCTCTAAACCGAACGTTTCGCAGCTCCACTCCACCGTCTCTTCGTTCTCTCCCGGATTCATGGTACAAGTGCTGTACATCAGAATACCGCCGGGCTTTATATAGTCTATAACATTTGTTATTATTTCTTTCTGTAACACTTTAATTTCTTCCAGAGATTGCTCTGTCACCCGGTATTTGATATCCTGCTTGTGACCGATCACGCCAAGCCCCGAGCAGGGCACATCCGCCAGAAGAACGTCGGCCTTTCCCACGTAAGAAGCGTCCCTCTCCCGTGCATCCCGCACACGGACAGAGACATTCTCCATCCCGAGACGGGCACGGTTCTCCTCGATCTTTTCCGTTTTATGCCGGCTCACGTCACAGGCGATGACTTCGCCAGTGTCGTTAAGCTTCAACGCCGCATGGAGGGCCTTGCCGCCGGGCGCCGCACAGACGTCCAGCACGGTATCTCCGGGGCGAATGTCCGCCGCTTCCACGACAAGCATGGAACTGACATCCTGCACCGCAAACTTCCCTTCCCGATATCCTGCCAGACTACGTATGCCCTCGGCTCCCCTAAGCGAAACAGCGTAGGAAAGATACGGATCCTTCTGTGCCTGAACGCCCGACGCCTTCCAGGAGGCAAGAAGCATTTCTCTCTCCTGCGAAGAAAGCCTCTCGTCCAGTCGGACACTCACCGTCCCTCTCTCCAAAAAAGCCCGGAGAATTTTTTCACATGTCTCCTCACCGTAGCTTTTCGTAAAATGAGCCACAAGCCAAAGCGGCATAGAGTACATCACGGAAAGTCTTTGCGCAAAATCTTTTTTTCCGTCCGGCCAAACAATCGTTCCCCGTCCTCTGGCAATATTTCTGAGCACCCCGTTCACGAAGCCCTGCAGCGCATGAAACCCGCGTTTTTTTGCAAGCTTCACCGCCTCGTTGCACACTGCCGACTCGGGTATATGCTCCATAAACAAAAGCTGGTAGACACTCATGCGCAAAAGCTCCCTGATCAGGGGCTTCATTTTCGTAACGGGTGTTTTTGAATATTGGTCAAGCACATAATCCAACTGGATTCTCCGCTCTACGGTTCCCTCGCTCACACGCTTGATGAAAGCTTTCTGTTTCCCGTCGAGATAGTCATATTTATCCAAAACTCCCGCAATCAGGATATTGCTGTATTCATTTTGTCCGGACAGCTCCAACAGTATATCCAGAACCACCTCTCGTACATTGATCTGCGTCACGTCTTCTTCTCCTGCCGTCTTCTACCACTCTAACCTCCATGATTCCGCTTTGCGGAATCTCAAAATCCGCGGACGAACAAGTTCGTCCTGAAAAACGCCCGTTTTCGGCATTTTTCGGCGTGAAACGGAGTTGCAACGCAACTCCTAGAGTTTCTTGGCGTCCCGTCCTATGGCGGGACGTCTTTAGATACTCTTTTCACGCTAACCAACATTTTGCCGCTGCACGGCAACACAAATCAGTGCGGAGAATGCCGTATTTGGGGCATTCTCCTACGCGAGACATAGAACTTCTTAGTGAAGCAGCCTCTGCTGCTGAACTTTAGAAGTTCTTCTCGCGTTTTTCACGCTAGTCTCTGTCCCGGTTATTGCCGAACAAAAGCACCAGTCTCAAAAGCTGCAATATAGCCGACGCTGCCGCCGCGACATAAGTCAGTGCGGCAGCGCCAAGCACCTTCCTGCATCCGGCCGTTTCGTCCCTCTCAAGCATCCCGTAATTTCCAAGCATGGCGAGCGCTCTGCCGGAAGCGTTAAACTCCACGGGCAGCGTCACCACCTGGAAAAGCACCGCCAGGGCGAACACCCATATGCCAATCTGGATCAGCATGTGGTTCATGCCAAGAAGCGCGCCCAAAAGAATCAGCGGAATCCCCGCTTTCGAGCCGATATTTGCCGCCGGCACGAGCGCCGAACGGATTTTCAACGGTGCATACCCCTTGTCATGCTGTACCGCATGACCGCACTCGTGAGCCGCTACCCCTATCGCCGCAACCGACGTGGAACCGTAAACGGAATCGGAGAGCCGCAGTACTTTGTGCGCCGGATCATAATGGTCCGTAAGGCTCCCTCTCACATGCTCGATACGCACGTCATAAATTCCCGACATCTGCAGTATCCTTTGAGCCGCCTGCGCTCCCGTCATACCTGTCCTGCTCTGAACCCGGGAATATTTGTTGTATGTGGAACTGACCCGTGCCTGTGCCCAAAGACAAAGCACCGCCCCGATCAACACCAGAAAATAAGTCGGATCAAAATAATATCCGTAATACCCACCGTAATATCCCATTTTTCCCTCTTTTCCGAAGCGTTTTAAATTCCCGGCCGCATAAACCGTTCATCGGAACATATATGCTGGCCGTCCTTTGTCATTCACACTTCTCAAACATATCGCCTGGCTTCACCTGGTATCCCAGCAGAAAATCTTTCACCGCCATACGCTTTTTTCCCTCCGGCTGAACCGAAAGTATCCTGAGAACCCCGTCGCCGGTCTGCACATAAAAGGCGTCCCTTTCCACACCGACCACCGTGCCGGGCGCTGCATTTCTCATAAAGTCTTCTCCGCTCCGGCCAGGGCCGTCTGCCACCACTTCTTCCTCCCATATTTTCAGCGTTTTACCCCGGTAAACCGTGGAAGCGCCCGGCCAGGAAATAAGTCCTCTGATCAGGCAGTCCAGCTTCCCCGCTTCCATGCACCAGTCGATTTTTCCCATGGATTTTTTAAGCATTTTCGCATAGCTGGATTCGGCGTCGTCTTGTCTGACAGGGGTTACTTCCCCCGCCTCTATTTTGGAAAGCGCCTCCACAATCAGTTTCGCGCCCGCCGCCGCCAGCTTGTCATGCAAGGTATCCGCCGTCTCCCTGGGCGCTATCTCCACCTCCGTCTTAAATAGCATATCCCCGGTATCCAGCCCTTTATCCATCTGCATGATGGTTACGCCCGTTATTTTTTCTCCGTCAATGACAGCCCACTGTATCGGGCCCGCTCCACGGTATTTGGGAAGAAGCGACGCGTGTATATTTACGCATCCGTACCTGGGCATTTTCAATATCTCCTCCGAGAGAATCTGTCCGAAAGCCGCGACAACAAAAATATCCGCCTCATAGCCTTTCAGGATCTCCACCGCCTCCGGCTCCTTGATCTTCACAGGCTGGAAAACCGGGATATCGTGCTTTAACGCGCACTCCTTCACGGGCGTCATCTGCACTTCCTTTCCTCTTCCCTTTGGCTTATCCGGCTGGGTCACCACCGCCGTAATACGATGCTCCGCATCTATCAACGCCTGCAGCGCCCCCACCGCAAAATCCGGCGTTCCCATAAAAACAATATTCATAGGCTATTCTTCCTCCTGTTCCAGATCCTCCGTATTCATCAGGGGCCCTTCCACCTTCTCCACATAGAGATGTCCCTCCAGATGATCCACCTCATGACAGATCACTCTGGCAAGCAGCTCCGTCCCTTCTATCTCAAAGGGCTCCAAATTTTCGTCATAAGCGATCGCTTTCACATAGTTCGGGCGTTTTACATGTCCGGTCTTTCCAGGAACGCTCAGGCATCCCTCGTAGCCCTCCTGCTCTCCGCTGGTTTCAAGGATTTTCGGATTGATCAGCAGCAACGGATCTTCCCCCGTGGTATCAATCACCACTATACGCTTCAAAATTCCCACCTGCGGCGCTGCCAGGCCCACTCCGTTCTCCTCATACAGCGTCTCAAACATATCGTCGACCAGCTCCTGTAGCCTTGGGGTCATCTCCGTTACTTCCTTGCACTTTTTCTCCAAAACCGGATCTCCGATTTCCCTGACCTTTCTGGTTGCCATTGTATTTCTTCCTCCTGTCCTTCCTGTTTTGTTACCGTTTTAGTAAGTATTCATGGGGTCGAAGTCAAACTGTACCGTCTGGCTCTTAAGTGCCCGCTCCCTGCAAAAAGCTTCCAATCTGTCCTTGGCTTTCACCAACACCTGATAGTCGCCGTGGCGCAAGTAAAACGTGTGTCGGTAAAAATCGGCCAGCTTACCGATCGACGCTTCGGCCGGCCCTACCACCCGCAAAGCGGAGTCGCCCCCCATCTCTTTCTTGACTATTGCAGTCATTTCCTTTCCCAACATCTCTCCGTCTTCCTGCACCCTGGAGACAATCAAAACCGCCAGCATATGTTCCACGGGCGGATAGCCCAAAAGAGCCCTGTAGGCAATTTCCTCCCCGTAAAAACCTCTGTAATCCTGTCTGGCCGCATAAACCACGCTGTAGTGCTCCGGCTGGTAAGTCTGGATCACCACCTCGCCCGGTTTGTCGCCCCGGCCGGCCCGGCCGGCGGCCTGCGTCAGCAGTTGAAACGTCCTTTCTCCGGCCCGGTAATCATTCCTGTTCAGGGAAAGATCCGCCGCCAGAACGCCAACCAAAGTCACCGCAGGAAAATCATGCCCTTTCACAATCATCTGAGTACCCACCAGAATATCCGCCCCGTGATCCGCAAAAGCAGCCAAAATCCTCTCATAACTCTCCTTTTTGCGGGTAGTATCCGCATCCATGCGCAGCACACGGGCTTTGGGAAACTCCCTGTGAATGACTTCCTCCACCTGCTCCGTGCCCGCCTTAAAGCCAAGCAGATAGGGCGATGCGCAGGAGGGACATTTCATCGGCTTTCTCTCCTGATAACCGCAGTAGTGGCAGACCAGCATCCCGTTTTTGTGCTCCGAGAGCGAGACGTCGCAGTGGGGACATTTCATCACATGCCCGCAGGAACGACAGGAGACAAAGCCGGCATACCCCCGCCTGTTGAGAAACAGTATCGTCTGTTCCCCCCTCGACAGCCGGTCTTCCATCAATTCTCTCAGCTTTCTGCTGAAAATGGAACGGTTGCCCTGTCTCAACTCCTCTCTCAGATCTGTCGTATGAACCGCGGGCAGCATACTCTGTCCGGGCCGTTCCCGCATTTCATACAGCTTATACTCCCCCTTGAGAGCCCTGTAATACGCCTCCAGCGAGGGTGTCGCCGACCCAAGCACGACGCTTGCACCGCACAGGGAAGCGATCTCGACAGCCGTCTCTCTGGCGTGATATTTGGGGGCCGACTCGCTCTTGTAGCTGTTCTCGTGCTCCTCGTCCATCACAATCACCCCAAGATTCTTAAAAGGCGTAAACAATGCCGAGCGAGGGCCGATAATCACGTCAATCTCTCCCGCTTTCGCCCGCTCGATCTGATCGTACTTCTCCCCCGCGGACAAGGTAGAGTTCATCACGGACACACGGTCGCCAAATCTTTTATAGAAGCGCAGGAGCGTCTGGTAGGTCAGGGCGATCTCCGGGATCAGCATAATGGCCTGCTTTCCCATCGCGATCATCGCCTCTATGATGCCGAGGTACACCTCCGTCTTTCCGCTCCCCGTCACCCCGTGCACCAGATGTACCCCCGGCTCTCCCGCCCGGTAGGCTCCCAGCACCGCCTCTATGATATGTCTCTGTGTATCATTCAGCACCGGCCGGCTCTCCGTCTGATCCGAAAACCTGACCGGATTCCGGTAGCACATCTTTCTTTCAATCTTTAAATATCCCTGTCTTTCCAACGCCTGCAATGTGGCGACCGTCACATTCAGCTTATGCGTGATCAGTTCGTAGGGAAGCTCTTCTTCCGTCTGCAGCGCCGTCAACACGCGCGCTCTGGCTCTCTGGTTCTTTTTTTCGCACGCCCACGCCGCCTGTTTCGTCTGCTCCGCGGACAGGCTTCGCACCACCCTCTTTTTTTCGAGCTGCCTCAGCTTTTGTTTGACGGGAAGCACTGTCTTTAAGGCCGAGATCGTTGTGGAACCATACTGGCTTTTCAGCCAGTATGCAATCTGAATCTGCCTGCTCTCCACTGTGATCCCCCGGTCCTCCACGGAAGCGACTTCTTTTATCTTTTCCACCGGATAATCCGTCCGGTCCGAGATGTCCACCACATATCCTATTTTATCCTGATTTCCCCTGCCGAAGGGTACATGCACCTGTATACCGGGGCGTACCGCCTCCGACAGCGTTTCGGGGATCCTGTACTGGAAAATCCGGTCCACCTTCTCATGGGCGATATCTATAATGACATCCGCGTAACGCTCCGTCATGCCCGCTCCTCTAAAATTTCCTGTATCAGCACTCTCTCATCCATCGGATATTTCACCCCGTTTATCTCCTGGTAATCTTCATGCCCCTTGCCTGCCAGCACGATGATATCGCCGGGCTTTCCCTGGTCGATGGCGTAGGCGATAGCTTGCTTTCTGTCGCAGATCTCCACGTATTTGCCGTCCGTCTTCTCTATCCCGGTCTTAATGTCGTCAATAATCGCCTGCGGCTTTTCCGTGCGCGGATTGTCGGATGTAACGATTGTCAGATCAGCCAGCCTCCCGCTGACTTCCCCCATCTCGTAACGCCTGGACTTCGCCCGATTGCCGCCACAGCCAAAAAGACAGACCAGGCGCTTTGGATTGTAGGCCCGCAGCGTCTCAAGCAGACTTTCTAAAGCCATGGCGTTGTGGGCATAGTCGATCATCAGCGTAAATTCGTCGGACACCTTCACCATTTCCGTCCTGCCTTTCACCTTTGCCGCCGCGAGAGCTTTTTTGATCTCCTCCTCTCCGACGCCGAAATGCCTGCATATGGCGATCGCCGTGAGGGCATTGTACACGCTGAATTTTCCGGGAGACGCAATTTTTACGGGAAGGGAGACTAGCCCTTTTGCCGTAAAACTCATGCCCAGGCTTCCTCCCTCATTTACGAAACCGATCTCCTCCGCCCGAAGATCCGCCTCCGTATCTATTCCATAAGTTTCCAGCCTGCAGGTGCAGTCCTTGGTAACCGCCTCCCAGTGCGCATCGTCATGATTGACGATACCCACCTTACATTGTTTAAAGAGCAGGCTCTTGCAGTGCAGATAGTCATCAAAATCCCTGTGCTCATTCTCTCCGATATGATCCGGTTCCAAATTCGTAAATATCCCGAAGTCAAAAACAAACCCCTGTGTCCTGTGGAGCATCAATCCCTGTGAGGAAACTTCCATCACCACGGTATCGCACCCGGCGTCCGCCATCATACGAAAATATTTCTGAATCAGATACGACTGCGGCGTCGTGTTCTCCGCATGGATATGGGTATCGCCGATGATGATCTCAATGGTCCCGATCAGCCCTACCTTCCTTCCCGCCTGCTCCAAAATCGATTTCACCAGATAGGTCGTGGTCGTTTTTCCTTTTGTGCCCGTGATGCCAATAACCTTCATTTGCTCCGCCGGGTGTCCAAAATAGGCCGCGGACACGAAAGCCATGGCGTAGCGGGTATCCTCCACCCGAATTACCGTCACATCCGCCCCTTCCGGAAGCTCAGTCTCTCGCTCCACCAGGAGCGCGCCGGCCCCTGCCTTCACCGCATCCGCCGCGTAGACATGACCGTCCACCTTCGCGCCGGAAATGCATACAAACAGACATCCCTCCTTCACTTTCCGGGAATCATAGACAATATCCGTTATCTCCCGTTCCAAAACGCCGCGCCGGCATTCGAAAGATATCTCCTCTAACAACTCTCCCAAAGACGCCATTTTTATTCTGTCTCCTTCTTTTCCAATATTTCTTATAATAAGTAAGATAGCACGAAACCATTGTTTTTGCAACGAAGTCGCTCTTTCAATCGTCCGGGCGCTACCGTTTTTCTTCTCTTTAAAGTTTCTTAATGCTTTTTTATTTTTCCTTCACAATCTAAACACATTTTGGACACAATTACCCTTTATGATAGGTATCAAGATAGTTGATGAATTCACTATCTCCCCCTCATAAGAAAACTGCGGAAGAGCCCGGAACATCCGGGCTTTTTCGTGTCCTGTGATCCGCTGTGCCTTTCTTTTACTTGCGAAAGGGACTCGCGAATCTGCGCAGAGAACACCCGTATTCAGGCATTCTCCGGTACGAGACATCGTATTTCCCATAGAGGAATACTCTACTGCCGGGCTTTGGTACTTCCCATACTATAGTCCTGCATCACCATCTGCAGTTCTTCCCTGCCGCGGTACACATTGATATCCGGATAGTAGATCACGCTGACAATGATAGAGCCGCCGCCCGCGCCATAGAGCCTGTCGACTTCCCCCGCTCCAAAGTTCGCTGCGAGAAAGGCATGCCACCGTTCCAGATCGCCGAAATACATCATATCGTACTCCCGTCCGTTCTCGTCGGCCACCCGGTATTTTCCCACGTTTCTATTTTTTCCCAAAATCCGGCCCCGGCATACCCTCACATTCTTTTGGGCGAAGACCGGCTTCGGATTGCCGTTTCCAAAGGGCTCTAAGAGAGAAAGCTGTCTGACCAGTTCTGTAGTCACATAGGACATTGGCATAGGCACGTCGATATGTATGACCTCCTCCAGATCCTCCCTTGTCAGCTCGCAGTGAGCATTCAGAAACGCCCTAAAAGCCTCCACGTTCCCCTCCGGCATGGACACTCCGGCCGCCATCTTGTGACCGCCGTACTTCGTGTACAGCTCCTTGCACTCGCTCATCTTATCATACATATGATAAGCTTCTATGGAACGGCCAGAGCCTTTCACCCCCTCCTCGGCGCGTGTCAGGACAAAAACAGGCTTGTTATATCGTTCCCTGATCCGTCCTGCGATAATTCCCGCCAGGCTCTCATGGCAATCCGGCAGATAAACAACCAGCACCTTATCCTCTTTGATCGCAGTATTCTCAATCTGTTCTATAGCCCTGGCCGTCCCTTCAAGCGTCATTTCCTTCCGGCTGTCGTTCAACGCTTTTAGCTCCCCGGCTATGGTAACGGCCTGCGCTCTCTCCTTTGTCCGAAACATGGCGAGAGCCCGCTGCGCCGTGTCAAGCCGTCCCGTCGCGTTCAGACAAGGTCCCAAAACAAATCCCACATGATACCCCGTCAACTTCTTGTCCGCCAGCTCATTCACGGCCACCAGTGCGCGCATTCCCAAATTTTCGGACTGCATAAGCCGCTCCAGACCATACTTTACTATAATGCGGTTTTCATCGGTCAGCTCCATCACATCCCCAACCGTCGCAAAGGCAGCAAAAGCCAATAGCTCCCGCAGGAGCGCGTCCGCATCCGGTCCAGTCAGTACGCCCTCCCGCGTCATCTTTCCGAGATAAATCTCCATTAGTTTATATGCCACCACCGCACCGCAGATGCCTTTATACGGATAAGGGCAGTCTGCTTGCTTCGGATCGACCACCGCATCCGCCGCAGGCAACGTTTCCAGCCGGCTCCCGTCCTCCTGCACCTCATAGGGCACTTCATGATGATCCGTCACGATCACAGTCATGCCAAGGCGTTTTGCCAGAGCAATCTGAGACATGGCTGCTATCCCGTTATCACAAGTCAGTATCGTATCCACTCCCGACTCGCCCGCCTCCTCGATCAGCCGGTCGTTGAGCCCGTAGCCGTCCAGAATCCTGTGGGGGATCACCACGTCCGCATCCACACCACAGCGCTCCAGACAGGCTATCAATATGTAGGAAGCACACACCCCGTCGATATCGTAGTCGCCGATCACCCGGATCTTTTTTTTCTCTCTCGTCTTCTCACGGAGAATATCAGCCGCCTTCCCCGCGTCCTTAAGCAAGGCCGGATCGTACAGATTCTCAATATCGCCATGAAGGAACTTCCCTATGGCGTCCTCCCCTTCCACATCCCTGTTTCTGATAATTCTCGCAATCACCGGATCAATCCCGAACCTTCCGGCTATGCCGTTAAAATCCGCCTTCTTAGCGGACACCATCCATTTCGCCATAAAAACCCCGTCTTCTAACTAAATTACCCTCCGAAAAGTCACAACCTATTGTAACATTTTCAGAGGGTTATTTATAGTACTTTGTTTCCCAGTTCAGCCAGACCGATTCTGTCTGACAAATCATGCTTGCATGAATTTGGCCGACAGATGATGGTCTGAGGGAGCGCCCGCTTAATTAGCCGATTGAGCTTCGCTGCTGAACCCTGTTCTTACTTTGCCGCCTTCTTCACCAGCTTCGTGCGAAGCACATACCAGAGCGCGCCCGTCAGACAGATGGAAGAATACGTACCGCAGATGATACCTGCCATCAGAGGCAGCGCGAACTCCCTGATAGAGGAGACGCCGAACACTTCCAGAGACGCTACCATGAAGAAGGTTGTCAGCGAAGTAAAGATACTTCTCGAGAGCGTCTGTGAAATACTTCTGTTGACCATCTCTTCCAGTCCTTCTTTGCTGCGCATCTCGCGCAGGTTCTCACGCACACGGTCGAAGATAACGATGGTGGCGTTGATGGAGTAACCGACAATCGTCAACATGCACGCGATAAAGGTATTTCCCACGGAAACGCGCACAATCGCGTAGAATGTCAGCACCACCAGCACGTCATGTAACAGCGCGATCACGGAGCTTGCGCCGAAACGGATATCCTTAAACCGGAACCAGATATACAAAAGCATCAATATCGCCGAAACGATAATCGCCTTGATTGCGCTCGACTGCATCTCAGAGCTGACCGTCGCGCTGATCGTCTCCGCCGTGATGCTGTTCTCGTCCACGCCGAAATTGTCCACCATCACCTCGTTAAAGGCTTCTCTCTCCTGCACGTTTAAGGTTCTTGTCTTGATGATAATCTGATTGGAACCAGCCACTTTTGTTGTCTGCACGTTGCCGTCGCCCGTGATCTTCTCAATGTGGGGAACGATCTGTGCGTCAATCTCCTCAATGCTCATATCTTCATTGAGCGTCATGGTTGTGGAAGTACCTCCCACAAAGTCCAGACTGTAATTCAGCGTCATGTCAATGCTCGATTTATTGATGCCCATAGCCACAAAACCTGCCAGGATAGCCGCAATGGAAATACCAAAGAAGAGCTTTCTCTTTCCGAGGAAATCGAAAGTTTTGGCCTGCTTTGCCACGCCATAAGCCTTCTCGCTCTGAATGCCCAGCGCATAGAAAATATTCACCAGGGACTTTGTCACGATCAGCGCCGTAAACATGGAAAGGATAATACCTAACATCAAAGTGATGGAGAAGCCCTTGATCGTACCGCTTCCCATGAAGTAAAGCACCAAACCCGCAATCAATGTCGTGATATTGCCGTCCAAAATAGCGGATAACGCTTTGTTAAATCCGATTTTAATCGCGTTCTGCACGGTCTTGCCTGCCGCAATCTCCTCACGGATTCTGGCAAAAATAATCACGTTCGCGTCAACCGCCATACCGACAGTCAGGATAATACCCGCAATACCGGGCAGTGTTAAAGTCACCTCAAAGGCATACATCAAAATGACCAGCAGCTCGGTGTAAAGGCACAGAGCCAGGGAAGCCGCGAAACCAGCCACATAATATACCGCGATCATAAAGACAACCACCAGCGCGAAACCGACCGCCGCCGCAGTCAAGCTTGTCTGAATCGCCGCCGATCCGAGCTGCGCGCCCACCACATTGGAGCGAAGCTCTTCCAGTTCCAGCTTCAGTCCGCCGATACGGATGGTAGATGCAAGCTGTTCCGCCTCCGCCGCCGTGCTCTGTCCTGTGATAACCGCATTGCCGTCCGTGATAGCCGCCTGCACATTGGGCACGCTCACAAACTCACCGTCATAGTAAATGGCAATCGTCTCGCCGTTCTCATAAGCCTTGGTCGTCGCATCCGCAAACGCCTGCTTACCCGCCTCATTAAACGTAAGGGAAACTACGTTTTCCAGATTCCCCATGGAATCCTGCTGCGCTCTCGCCTGGGCGCCTTCCACCTCCGTGCCTGTAAGCACAATGGATCCTTCCGCCTCCAGTTCCTCCAACGTCTTGTTCAACTGGTACTGCGGAATCAGATTGCCCTCGGCGTCAACACCGTAGCCCATCTCATAGTTATTGTTACCCTCACTGTCCGTCTGCGCGATAAAATAAAGGCTTCCGGGCTTACCAAGCTCTTCCAGAATCGCATTGGCGTCGGTGACACCGGGAATCTCGATATTGATCCGGTCGCTTCCCTCCTGGTACACCTGCGCCTCTGTACTGTAACCGTCCACACGCTGTTGCAGCTTGTAGATGGTATCGCTCATATCCTCCGCACTTGGATTCTCGTCACCCACTACCTGGTATGTGATACTGACGCCGCCCGCCAGGTCCAGTCCCAGCTTAATACTCTCCGCCGCGCCCGACTTGTCCGAGCCGACGCCGAAAACTGCCGTATATCCCAGCAGTCCCAAAATCAGCACGTAGACGATCAGACTGACAACCGCTCTGCTCTTTTTCATGACTAACTCTCCTTTGTTCATAATTCGAAAAACGCAACTGTGTAAATCATTTAAGAAGAATGCGAAGCATTCTCAGAGTTTGCCGCAGGCATACTCACATCATCGCTGCCGAGCGATGATTCCTTATCGGCAAGCGCCGCTTTTATCATAATCGCACACTCGACACGCTTCCGCTGCAGTTCACACCCCAGCTCGTAGGAACCGTTCACGTCGCCGCTCTCATGGTAAGCGTTGGCCGCGCAGCCGCCACTGCAATAAAATTTCGCGAAACAATCCCTGCACGCCTTCTTCGCGTAGACATTGCACGCCTTGAACTGATCCCGGATATCCTCCCGCACAATTCCCTCGTACACATTTCCCATGAGAAATTCCTCCTGCCCCACAAACTGGTGACAGGGGTAAAGATCCCCCCAGGGGGTAACCGCAAGATACTCCGTACCCGACCCACAGCCCGACAATCTCTTTGCCACGCAAGGGCCACCTTCTAAATCTATCATAAAATGAAAGAATTGAAAACCCTTTCCTTCTTTTTTTCTGCGAATATATTCCAGCGCAAGCTTGTCGTACTCCGAAAGGAGCTTCGGCACATCCTCCATGCGAAGCGCGTAATCCTCCTTTTTGTCCGCTACCACAGGCTCAACGGAGATCTGTTCAAAGCCCTCGTCAGCCAGATGAATCACATCCTCTGAAAAGTCCGTGTTGTTGTGGGTGTAGGTGCCCCGCACATAGTAGTTCATCTGATTTCTGCTCTCGGCCGCCTTCTTATATTTCGGAAGAATCCCGTCGTAGCTGCCCTGTCCGCCGCGGTGGGGCCGCATCAAATCATGGATTTCCTTTCTTCCGTCTATGCTTAAAACAAGATTTGACATTTCCTTGTTGGCAAATTCCAATATCTCATCATCTAACAGCACGCCGTTAGTTGTCAATGTAAAGCGGAATTTCTTGTGGAGCGGCTCCTCGAGCGACCTGCCGTAAGCTACCAGCTCCTTTACCACCTGCCAGTTCATAAGCGGCTCCCCACCGAAGAAATCCACCTCCAGATTCACCCGGCTGCCGGAATTTTCCACAAGGAAGTCAAGTGCCTTCTTTCCCACTTCCAGACTCATCAGAGCCCGCCTGCCGTGGTATTCTCCCTCCCCCGCAAAACAGTATTTACAGGCCAGATTGCAGTCGTGGGCGATATGCAGGCAGAGCGCTTTCACAACCGTCTCCCGGTTTTTAAAAGCGTCTATGTAATTCTCGTAGATGTCCTCCGTAAAAAGCTGCCCCTGCTCTTTCAGATACAGGATTTCCCCGACCGTCTCCTCCGCCTCGGAAGACTCCACGGAAAGCTCCTTTGCCACGGTACGGGCAATTTCTTCCCGTTCCTTCATCCCCTGCCGAAGAAGCCGCTCCACGACCGGGACGGTATCGTAGGCGGTTTTATCCATCACATGGACGCTGCCGCTGTTGACATCCATCACAATATGATATCCGTTGTTTATGTACTGATGTATCACGATTTTTTCTCCCGACTAATTATGTTTTGTTCGTCTCACGCCCATACGCACTGCACTCTCAGTTCAGGCAGACCTTCATCCGCTTGTCAAATTCATGCAAACATGATTTGCCATGCAGATTCGGTCTGGCTGAACTGTGGGCATACAAACAGACCCGTCATGCGCCGCATGCCGAGCCTGCTCCTTTTCCCTTCCAAGTTCAAACGCTGCGTTAGATTATCTCGCCTTCTCGCAGCTCTGGTTTCCCACGGTACAGGAAGTCTTGCAAGCGGACTGGCAGGAAGTCTGGCATTCGCCGCAGCCGCCTTTTTTCATGGACTCCTTTAAGTCTCTGGTAGATAACGTCTTAATATGTTTCATCGGTATGTCCTCCTTATGTGTAAACTTGCTCATAACTTTATGTAGTATATCACAGATTCCGCCACTCGTGAAGCCCTTTTTACATCTGTTTCATAAATCCTTTTTTCACATTAACCGAGCATTCCCCCAAGCATCCCGCTGCCGGCGCACAGAAAAAATACCGTCATCATATTCCCTGCCACATCCTCCACGCTCTTGTTTACCGCCAGGGATACAACTGTCAAAATAGCAAAATACAGGACGCCCATCGCAAGTCCCCACAGGAATTTGCGTTTCCCCTCTCTTTTCCCGACAAGCATGCCCGCAAAGAAAGTGACAATTATGTATATCGCAGTGATGCAAATCGATACCACCTTCTCAGACAACCCGAAACGGTACAAAAGAAAGGCGAGCAATAAAAGCAGACCCGCTGTCAGAACATACGCTCCCAGCATACACTTGATCATAAAAACCGCTTTATCCGTATATATCTCTTTTCTTCCCATAAAGTCCCGTCCTTTCTCCCTCTTCATTCCCCTGTGCCATCTATCCTATATGTATTCCGCCGTCTATAAAAACTTGACACAATCTTAATCATATAATAATATTTTTGTATCTGTTCATGATTTGAAAGACGCAGCGCGTTCCCATGCAAGTCGGCTTTTTTGGCATGCTATGCGCCATATCGAGAATCTCAAATCCGGGCGGACAACCAAAAATACAAGGAGTGAATACAACATTGGATACCACAGGTGTCATACAACTTACCTCATTGGGCGTTCTCGTACTCTTATCAGCCTTTTTTTCCTCGGCGGAAACCGCCTTTTCAACCGTCAACAGAGTGCGGCTGCGCACCTTAGCGGAAGAAGACAACAAGGGAGCTATCCGTGTGCTCGCCATTTTAGACCAGTACGGAAAAATGTTGAGCGCCATCCTGATTGGCAATAATATCGTCAATCTCTCCGCCTCCTCCGTGGCCACTACTTTTGCTATCAATCTCTGGGGCAGCAAGGCTGTCGGAATCGCCACCGGCGTTTTGACTTTCGTGGTTTTAATGTTCGGGGAAATCATTCCCAAGACCTGGGCCATGCAGCGCGCCGAACCTATCTCGCTCCTGTTCGGCCCCATTATCCGTCTGCTGATGACGATACTGACGCCTGTTATCTTTCTGGTGGATAAGCTGTCCAACTGGATTCTCCGTCTGTTACATATCAGCTCCGAGGGAAACAATTTCAGCATCACGGAAAAAGAACTGAAAACCTATGTGGACGTAAGCCACGAGGGCGGCGTGATCGAATCGGAAGAACGGACGCTGATCTACAATATTTTCGATTTCGGGGACACCGTCGCAAAGGACATTATGATTCCCCGGATCCAGATGACAACGGTTCCCTTGAGTTCCACCTATCAGGAATTGCTGTCCACTTTCCGCTCATGCATGTTTACGAGACTTCCCGTCTATGACGGCGACCCCGACCACATCATCGGCATCGTCAATATCAAAGATTTCATTATGGTGAAGGACAAGGAGAAATTCAGCCTCAAGAAAATTCTGCGGGAGGCCTACTACACTTATGAATATAAGAAAGTATCTGATCTTTTGATGGAGATACGCGAAAAATCTTGCAATATCGCCTTTGTCTTAAGCGAGTACGGCGCCACAATCGGCATGATCACCATGGAAGATATGATTGAAGAGCTGGTGGGTGAGATTCGCGACGAGTACGACGCCGACGAGGAGGAACTGATTCAGGAAACCGAGGAAGGCAAATATCTGGTGGAAGGCGGTATGAAATTGGATGACATAAATGACGCCCTGAATATCTCCTTAGACTCCGAAGATTACGATTCCGTCGGCGGTCTTATGATTGAAAAGCTGGACCGTCTGCCGCATGACCAGGAAACCATTCTTCTCGAGAACGGCATCACGCTGCAGGCATGCGGCATTCAGGACAACCATATTGTAAAAGTGCTGATCACGCTTCCCGCCGAAGACGAAGAAGAAGCTCCGGAAGCTCCTGAGGAGCCGTGATCGTAAGCTCATCGCACGCTCCAGCCTGTCTCAGTTGCTCCCTGGTACGAAATCCCCAGGTTACGCTGATACAAGGCATCGGCACATTTCCCGCAGTTCGGATATCCACATCGGAGTCTCCCACATAAACCGCCGAAGAGGCGTCTTTTGAAAGCTCGCCGAGCGCCCGGTACACCGTATCGGGCGCCGGTTTTCTTTTTACTTCGGCGCTTTCCCCGATGGCGGTCGCAATATATGATCCGAAATATTTTTTGCACAACTGCTTCACCGCGCCGTCAAATTTATTGGAAACAACAGCCATACGGTATCCCTGCTTTTGCAAGGTGTCAAGCATTTTTGCAACGCCCTCATAGGGCTTTGTCTTATCTTCACAGTGCCCGGCATAATGTTCTTTAAAAGTCTTTAGCACATCCTCATAAGAAGCGTTTTCCATGCCTTGCGGAATGCTTCGTTCAATCAGCTTCGGGGCGCCGTTTCCCACGAAAGAGCGCACCTCCTCCAACGTATGGACAGGGTAGCCGAAACGCTCCATGGCATAGTTTACGCTGTCCGTCAGGTCCTCCAACGTGTTGAGAAGCGTGCCGTCCAGATCAAAAATAACTGTGTCAATCATGTTTTCTTCCCTCGTCGATTATTTTTCTTTGGCGGATTTGCAGACTCGCAAACCCGTGCTTCGCACTTTCTGTCCGACTTCGCCGGACGTTTGCTCGTTCATGCCGCAAGAAAAATAAATGCCGCTTCGCGTCACTTATTTTTCTTTTGCGGACAATAACATGATCGCCTCGATTTCAGCTCCGTTTTCGGGCGCGGGTTCAACGATCTCATGTTTTCCGTCTTTTGAGACTTTCGCTATAAAATCCCCGTCCTGGGTCTTTTCCAAAGTATAGTAAAAAATCTCATGCAAATCCCGGTCAAATACCGCATAAGACCGATAACACATACCCTTTTTATTGACGCCGTCCGGCATATCCAGACGGGTAAGTTGTATACTTTCCGAAAGATTCAGCGTCATGAAGGAAAAGTCCTCGGCCCTCGCGCCGCTCTTTTGTCCCTTCGGGTACACTTCCTCATAGAATTGCAGAAGAAACTCGCCCTCCCTACGTTGCATCTCCTTTAGTCCTTCTTCGCCATGAGCGAACAGATACTTGGGAAGGAGGTATATGACCACCCGGTTATGCGCAAAATCCTGAAACTGTTCCTTCGTCATCTGCACCGTCTTGATCTGCCCTGCGGCTTTCCTTCTCTTCTCAGCAACCTCAAGGACAGATTTGTTTAGAATCATTATACCTGAAAAAGGATTGACCACTATCTCCGCCACCTTATCCGGATTGGCGGACGCCATGGACACACAGCCCATAAAGGGCATCGCCATCACCATAGGAGGCTTCTTATCCGCAGGAATCTGCTCCGGCGAGGTAAAGATGGGAAGCGCCTGCTCTCCCGTCTCCTTGCGGAGCAAACACGGCACAATCTTCGTCTCCTTGGGAAACCGCACCGGCTTCCCTTCCTTCATCTGCTTCATCAGCTCCGGGTCAAGATCCGCGGGCGGCATAGCCGGCACCAGCACCATGGACTTTTCCATAAGCTCCATCACCTTCACATAGCTGTCTCTCTCTTTATCCGACCGGAAAGTATCAATCGCCTCTTCCAGCGCTTTGTTATCAATTTTTTGTTCCGCCATATTACCCTCTTTTCCGCACTGCTCTATGCGCTGTCCTCTCTCCAAAATCCGCCGATTGCCTTCCTACTCTTTTTCCGGCGCGGGTGTGATCGCAATCTGCAGTTCCGCAAGCTGCTTCTCATCCACCGTGCCCGGCGCCTCCGTCATCAGGCAGGAAGCATCCTTAATCTTCGGGAACGCGATCACCTCACGGATGCTGTCCGCATGGGTTAAGAGCATCACAATGCGGTCAAGACCGTAGGCAAGCCCCGCATGGGGCGGCACACCGTACTTGAAGGCGCTTAAGAGGAAACCGAACTGCTCCCACGCCTGCTCCTTCGTAAAACCGAGTACCTCAAACATTTTCTCCTGTATGTCGTCCTGATGGATTCTGACGGAACCGCCGCCAAGCTCCACCCCGTTTAATACGATATCATACGCCTTCGCGCGCACTCTGCCGGGATCGGCGTCGATATATTGCCAGTCCTCCTCCATAGGCATGGTAAAAGGATGGTGCATCGCCATAAAGCGATTCTCCTCCTCGCTCCACTCAAGGAGCGGAAACTCCACGACCCACAGGAAATTGAACTGCGATTCGTCGATCAGCCCGAGCTGTTTTCCGAGCTCCACGCGCAGCGCGCCGAGCACGCTGTAGACAATGTTTTTCTTATCGGCGGCAAAGAGCAGCAGATCGCCCTTCTCGCCCTGCATCGCCTGTACCAGTTTGTCAAGTTCCTCCTCCGTCATAAACTTCGCAAAGGAAGACTTGTACGTGCCATCCTCCTGTACACTTAAGTAAGCCAGCCCTTTTGCGCCGTAGCCTTTCGCAAAATCCACCAGCGCGTCGATCTTTTTCCGGGGCATAGCCGCCTGTCCCTTCACATTTAAGCCGCGGACAGAGCCACCGCTTTCCAGCGCGGAGGTGAACACCCCGAAACCACATCCCGAAACCACATCCGATACGTCTGTCAGTTCCATCGCAAAGCGGGTGTCGGGCTTGTCGGAACCAAACCGGTCCATCGCCTCCTGCCATGTCATGCGCGGCAGGGGAAGCTGCACGTCAAGTCCGATAGCTTCCTTGCACATATGCTTAATCAGCCTCTCGTTCACTTCCAACACATCATCCACATCCACAAAGGACAGTTCCATATCCGCCTGCGTAAACTCCGGCTGCCTGTCCGCACGCAGATCCTCGTCCCGGAAGCACTTCGCAATCTGGAAATACCGGTCGTACCCCGAGCACATAAGAAGCTGTTTGTAGAGCTGGGGTGACTGGGGCAGCGCATAGAAACTGCCGGGATGCACACGGCTTGGTACGAGATAATCCCTCGCCCCCTCCGGCGTGGATTTGCACAGAATCGGCGTCTCAATCTCCAAAAATCCCTCGTTTGCCATGAAGGCGCGCATCTCTGAGACAATCTTGCTTCGAAGCATCAGTTTGTCCTGCAAATCCGGTCTTCTCAAATCCAGATAGCGGTATTTCAGACGGATTTCCTCCTTCGTCCTGGAATCCGCCTCAACCGGGAAAGGCGGCGTCTCTGATTCCGACAGGACGCGCACCTGTGCGGCGCGTATCTCAATCTCTCCCGTCTTCAGATTCTCGTTGACTGCCCCGGAGCGCTTCTCCACCTTACCCACAGCGGCAATGACAAATTCGCTCCTCATCTTCTCCGCCTTGGCGAACGCTTCCGCGCCGCAGTCGCTCTCCTCAAATATAATCTGCAAAATGCCGGAACGGTCGCGCAGATCGACAAATATGATACCGCCCTTGTTCCTCTGCTTCTGCACCCATCCCATAACGGTGACTTCCTCCCCGACGTTACTTAAGGAAAGCTCCGCACAGCGGTGCGATCTCGTTAAACCCTTCATTGATTCTGCCATGACTGATATCTCCCTCTTTTCCGAAGCCCTGCACAGACGGCTCCTTTATCGTTTCAATTCCTCTCTGTAAAACTCGCAAAACTCCTCATATCCCTGTGCGGCAAGCTGCTCCTTCTGGAACTTCTTGTTCTTGTTCATACGGGCCACCAGAATCCGGTTTCCCTTTTCCCGCTCCTCCTGCGCTTTCGCCATCACCTCGCACAGCTTTTCTGAGGGCAGCCCTTTTTCCATCAGATACGCGATTTTCTTTCCCGTCTTCGGCACCTTGAAGCCACTCTCCAGAAGAAGCAGGATGATCCGCTCAAAGCCGATGGAAAAACCGCAGGCCGGCACATCGTTGCCCGTAAACTTCCCAACCATCTTATCGTATCTTCCTCCGCCGCCGCAGCTTCCGCCAAACTCCGGCATATCGATCTCAAAGATCGTGCCCGTGTAATAGGACATCCCTCGCACAAGCGTTGGATCGAACACCAACCTGAAAAAGTCGCCTTTGGTCGCCTCCACACTGTCTATAATCTCCTGAAAGCTCTCCTTTACCCCTGCCGGGAGCACGCCTTCCAGTTTCTCCGTAATATAGGCGATGGCGTCGTCCGCCGTCTCCATCCCCGCAAACAGCGCCAGGTACTTGTCCACGCTCTCTTTCCTGAATCCCGCTTCCAGAAGCTCCGTCTCCACACCGTCCCTGCCGATCTTGTCCATCTTGTCCAAAATGATAAAGACCTGATCGTAGTCCTCTTCCACAAAACCGCTGTAAGCCGCCATGGCTTTTAAAATCTGCCTGTCGTTGATGCGGATGTTAAAGTTTTTAAAGCCGATCCTGCCAAGGGTCGTGGTGGTCGCCAGAATCAGCTCGATCTCAGCCAGATTCGTGGCCTCTCCCAAAATATCGATATCACACTGCATAAACTGGCGGTAACGTCCCCGCTGGGGTCTGTCCGCCCGCCACACATTGCCCATCTGCAAAGCCTTAAACGGTGCTGGCAGCTCATTTGCATGATTGGAATAATACCGCACAAGAGGCACCGTCAGATCGTAGCGCAGTCCCCCGTCCGTGAGGTCTTCCTCGCTCTTCGCCTCGTCGATGCGCAGCTTCTCGCCCCGCTTCAATATCTTAAAAATCAGCTTCTCGTTCTCGCCCCCCGCCTTGCAGTTTAAGTTCGCGAGGTTTTCCACACAGGGCGTCTCAATCGAGGTAAAACCGAAATTTCCGTAAGTTTCTTTGATGATACCGATCACATAATCGCGGATTTCCATCTCCTCGGGGAGAATATCCTTCATGCCTGTCATCGGTTTTTTACTTAATGCCATGGTTACCTCCGTTGGGAGTCATATCCCGTTTCTATTTTATCCATCCGGCATGATGATACATGCTTGTTAGATTTTACACTGTTTTGGCAGGTTTTTCAAGATGCGCATTCACAATTCCAAACTGTTATCTTTCAGCCAAAACCCCCCTTCTTCCTGTCTACCTCGAAGACGGCACCATCCTGATAATCCTTCCCGCAAACTCGTTAAAGTTCTGCGTCTGCAATATCACCTTGCCCGGCCCCGTCAGCTTTGTCAAAAACAGGCCCTCGCCGCCCAAAAAGATATTTTTGAGTCCCTTTACCGTCTCTATCTCATACTGCACCGTCCTTTCAAAGGCAACCACATTTCCCGTATCCACCTTCAGCACTTCGCCCGGCGCTAAGACTTTCTCCACTTTATTGCCGTCGATCTCAAGAAAAACCATTCCGCTCCCGTTGATATCCTGCAGGATAAATCCCTCCCCGCCGAATAAACCGGCGGAAAACTTTTTGGTAAACGCCACATTCAGATTTACCGTCTCCTGCGCGCAGAGAAAAGCGCCCTTCTGGCAGATCATACCGCCGCATGTCCCGACATCGACAGCAAGCACCTCTCCCGCCACGGTGGAAGCGAACGCTATCATACTGCCTGCGCGCTCCGCCTTATAAGTCGCCATAAACAGGGATTCGCCCGTGAACATCCGGCCAATGCTCTTTCCGAGACCGCCTCTCATGTTGGAATCCATAGCGATTCCGTCCGTCATCCATGCCATCCCTCCCGACTGGGTATACATGGACTCTCCCGGCGCATCGAATAAAACCTCCACTGCCGGCATCGTGTCTCCGATAATTCTGTACTGCATATTAAACCCTCCTTTTCACAACACTTTTTAGGCATTTGCGAAACTCATCAAATCGTGGCTCTTTTTGTGCAAATAGTATAATTATAAGCAGACCCTTCGAAAACGCCGGCACTTGGCGAGGTTTTTTCGAGCCTAGTACCGCTGCGTTTGGAATGGAGCGAAAGCGAGTCTGCGTTGATTATACTATTTGTGCAAATTCAACAATCTTAAAAGAGTTTCACAAACGCCTGACAACACTTTTTTGTTTTTTCCTCGTCTATAACATAATTGGATTCCATTCACCCCACACGCTTCGCCACCACCGCAAGCCTCCCGTTCTTTACATGGTAGGCGCAGGTGGACAAGGTTAAAAAGGTATCCCCAAACTCAGCCTCCACGCCCGTGTCATACAGGGAAAGCTCCTTGACGTTCTCATAGAAATCGTCAAACTCCTCTTTTGTCTTTGCTTCATAAAACTGATAATATTTAAACGCATCCTCTTTCTCCCCGTAAATCCGCGAGCGAAACACCGCCAAAATTTCGTAGGTATATTCCTCATAGAGGGTGTGAAAGGAAATGTTTGAATGCTCTTTGTAAAACTCCTCCTCCAAGTACAAATCCAACTCGCCGAACATGGAACCGTCCTTCATGTTATGCCCGTATACGACAAAATTTGTCCCGTTTTCCAGATCCGCCCGTTCCCGCACATACAGACAGCCGTACTTGCTGTCCTCTTTCTCAAAATCATGGTGCAGATAATATTCGTCATCCTCACATTGCATGACGGGGTAATCTATCTTCGTGCCTTCCACGCTAAGCCACCCTGTCATATCTCCGTTTTGCATATACAAATTTTTATACTTTTTCAGTATGGGTCTTCCGCCCTCCTCGCCCGGTATCCCGCTGTTGCAAGTCTTTTCCTTCTCCTCCTCTTCCTCCGGCTCCTCTCCCTGTTCCCCGTTGTCCGTCTGTCCCGTTTCCCCGTCTACCTGATCAATGCGCGCCCTCTCCGGCTGCTTTGCGTCCGCCCTGTCGTTGTCGTTCATGGCTGCGGCGCTTTTGCTCACCTGCTCCTCATCCGCATACACAATCCTGGTTCTCAGTTCTTTCTGCTTTGCCTCATGCCGCGCGGAAAAGACCCGTATCTGCCCGATCCGGATCAGGCATACGAGCATAGCAATCAGACAAACCGCTCTCATGATCCTGAATTTTTTCCGCTTCATAAAAATCAACCCGCCCCGTCACTGCTCTAAAAGCCGCCGTTTCCTCTCTATCATCTCTTCGATTCTCTCCATATACTGGGCCACATCCTTGACATTCTCACATCTCTCAATCCGGTTGTCAGGAAAAACGCCCTTGGTGATGGAGCCTGCGCCCAGCGCGACGATAGTCTGTTTTTCCTCGTTGATCAAAATGTTGTAAATGCCATACTTATCCTGCCTGGAATAACCCACATTCTCGAAATTTCCCGACATGTTTTTCTGGCGGTAAAGATAGTAGGGCACCATATCCATAGCCGCCGCCCCGCGTGCCGCGATATCCATGATTTCCTCCGTGTTATTGTAGGCGGTCGCCCCGTTCTCCTCAATCCATTTACCCAGCTTAGACGCCCGCTTCACCGCAAGGGAATGCACTGTAAGAGCATCCGGCGACAGGGCCTTGACCTCCTCTATAGTGTGCGCAACATCCGCCGCGTTCTCGCCGGGAAGCCCTAAAATAAGATCCATATTGATATTGTCAAATCCGATCTTCCTGGCCAGATGAAAAGCCTCCTCCACCTGCTCCACGGTATGCCGCCTGCCGATCAGATCAAGCGTCTCCTGCTTCATGGTCTGTGGATTGACGGAAATTCTCGTCACACCGTTTTCCAGAAGCACCCGCAGTTTTTCCTCCGTGATGCTGTCGGCTCTCCCCGCCTCCACCGTAAATTCCTGTACATGCCTGAAATCAAACGCACCTTTGAGTTTCCCTAACAGCCTTTCCAGCTCCTCCGCCGACAAGGATGTGGGCGTACCGCCGCCGATATAGACAGTATCCAGTATTTTATCCCGGCAAAGACGCGCAGTATCGTCAATCTCCCGCTCAAGCGCCGTCAAATATTCCCCCACCCGCTTTTTCCACGCGCCGATCGGATAAGAAGTAAAAGAGCAGTAGAGACAAGTGGTCGGGCAGAAAGGAATCCCCACATAAAGGCTGTATCCTTTCTCGTAATGCAAGGCGCTCAAAATACGGCGTTCTCTCCTCGCAATGTCAAGAGCCAGTGCGGTTTTCTCCTCGCTCACCAAATGCATGTCTTTCAAATAAGCCGCTGTTTCCTCTTCGCTCTTTCCCTGTTCCGTCATGGTCATGGCTATCTTCGTGGGGCGTATGCCAGTCAGATTGCCCCATGGCAAAGTGATCCCTGTCTCCTCCTGCATGGACAGATAAAAGAAACGTTTGAAAGCATTTTTGTACGCCGGAGTGCCGGCCTGTTCCAGCGGCCGCCATGTGTACACATGCGAGTCGCGTTTTCCTTCCTGTGCTTCTGATTTATGTAAATCTTCTGTTTCTGCCGCGCCGGATGAACCGCAAAATATTTCCAGCGTCACTTCCTCTTCCCCGAAAAAGAGCGACATCACCGGTTGGCCCTTTAATATCCTTATATCCCTGACTTCCGAGTCCGGCGCGAGCATCCGCGGCTCCCACTCCGGATAAAAGGACTTTAACAACGCCTGAATGTCATATTCAAACTGTGTTTTGTTGCTCCTTATAATCTGCATCTTCATATCCCCTGACAATTCCGTATTTACGCCCCGATGTCTCTTCCCCAAAGCGCCTTTTCCTTTTACAGCTTACCATTTCTTCTTTCAAAAGTACAGTCTGCCGTACACTCGCCGCCCCGGAAAAGTTTCAAGTCAACAGGCGCCCCCGTTTACAGGAAAGCGCCTGTCCTCTCTTTTGCGGCTTTATACTTTATTAAACGGCTCCTTATAACATGCCACGCTCCCAAGCTCCTCCTCGATCCTTAAGAGCTGGTTGTACTTAGCTACGCGGTCGCTCCTGCAGGGCGCGCCTGTCTTTATCTGTCCGGCATTTACGGCAACTGAAAGGTCCGCGATGAAGGTATCCTCCGTCTCTCCGGAACGGTGGGAGATCACTGCCTTATAGCCGTTTTTCTGAGCCATCTCTATCGCGTCCATAGCCTCGCTGACCGTGCCGATCTGATTTACTTTCACAAGAATCGCGTTCGCCACATGCAGCTTGATGCCGGCGTCAAGCCGTTTGGTATTCGTGACGAACAGGTCGTCGCCCACAAGCTGGATCTTCTCCCCCAGCTTTTTCGTCATCATCTGCCAACCGTCCCAGTCGTCCTCCGCCAGCCCGTCCTCGATGGAAATGATGGGATAGCGCTCCACCAGCTCCTCGTAGTAGGCAACCATCTCCTCCGTGCTTCTTGTGATCTCAGGTATCTCCCCGCAGTCGCCTGTCCGGCAGCCCGCCTCGTAGCAGTCCGACACAAAGGAACCTTCCGTCTCCTGCCAGTGCCTCTTTAGCTCCGTCTCTCCCGGAAAATGGTACACACCGTCCGTCTCATTATAAAGCTCGGAAGCCGCCACGTCCAGCGCAATCTTGATATCCTGTCCAGGCGTATAACCGGCCGCCTTGATGGACTCCACAATCAGGTCAAGCACGGCGAACGCGTCAGGCAAAGACGGCGCAAAGCCACCCTCGTCCCCCACACCCGTGGAAAGCCCCCTGTCGTTACAGATCTTTTTTAAGTTGTGGTAAATCTCCGCACAGATACGCAGGCCATCCGCAAAGCTCTCCGCCTGCACGGGCATAATCATAAATTCCTGAAAGTCGACGGTATTGTCGGCGTGCTTGCCGCCGTTTAAAATATTCATCATCGGTACCGGCAAAAGTCTGGTGTAAGCGCCGCCCAGGTAACGGTAAAGCGGAATCCCAAGCGCCGCCGCGCCCGCCCTTGCACATGCCATGGAAACGCCAAGCGTGGCGTTCGCTCCAAGGTTGCTCTTGTTGTCCGTTCCGTCCTGCATGACCAATACACGGTCAACCTGCCCCTGGTCAAAGGCATCCATTCCAAGAAGCGCTTCCCTGATCTTGGTATTCACATTATTGACCGCCTTGGTCGTCCCCAGCCCAAAGTACACCGTCTCGCCGTCCCGAAGCTCCACCGCCTCAAAGCGGCCGGTGCTCGCGCCGCTGGGCACGGCCGCCCGACCGGTGTACTGACAACCGCCCACTTCCTTCTCCACGGTTACCTCCGCCTCCACGGTAGGGTTTCCCCGGGAATCCAATATCTGTCTCGCATGTACGTCCACAATTCTAAGTTTACTGCCCATAAAAAACCTCCTCTGCACACTTTATATATCCAGTATGCGCAAAGGAGGCATAAATCATGTATTTCTCTTATGTTTACTTTACCGCCGTGACCGTGAGCGCGTGCATGTAAGCGTCGTCGCCTCTCGCGCAGGTCACGGAAACCTTCTTATCCTTCACCAGCGTCTTACAGCCGATCGGCCCTGCGACCCTGTCCATCTTCAACTCCATCTCGCCTGCGGAAGTATCCAGAACCAGAATATTCTCCGTGGATTTACTTTTGACCGTACCGGTCACTGTCGCCTGTGCGGAAGTATCGACCGTGGCCGAGGAACTGTCCCTGACTCCGACAAGCGAAGCGGCGTGGAGATAATTGTCGGATCCCCGGAAATATGTAACCATCAGTTTATTGTCGGGAGTCAGAACCATTCCTCTGGACGTGTCCGTACTTTCGTCAATCTTAATGGTAAAAACACCCTCCGACGACGCCAGTTGAAGCATCGACTCTTCCGTGCCCTCTTTCACCGTCCCCGTCACCGTCATGGTAGTTCCCGACACATTGGTCACCGGGGCCTGATTGTATGTCTGCCCGGAATAGGAATCCTCCGCCGAAGCCTTTGCCACATCCGCAATACTGACCGCGTGCATATAAGCGTCGTCGCCTCTCGCGCAACGCACCACGTATTTTCCCGATACCACGAGCAAAGAACAAGCGCTCATATCCGTGTTATTGTCAAGCTTTACTTCCATTTCGCCCTGTGCCGTATCTATGTGAAGAACATCCTCGGTGGTTTTCCCGTTCAAGGTTCCCACCACGCTTGAAATATTCGACGTGTCCAGCGTCACCGCAGGCTTCTGCGCCTCCTCCGAGATCGTGACCGCGTGAAGATAGCCGTCGGAACCATGCGATACGGAGACATTGATCTCCTTATCCGGCAGTAAAACCTTACAGTCACCGGTATTTGTCTCCCCGTCAATCTTTATCTCCATTTTCCCTTCCGAGGTATCCAAAAACAGTATTTTGGAAGTGGTTTCCTCCATAACCTTTCCCTGCACCGTCGCAATGACCTCCGCCGCCTGCGCGCGAAGTCCCGTACCGGCCGCAGGCATAAGCATCATACTACAAGCCGCAAAAGCCGCCGTGCAAAGTCTGGCCTTTCTCCCATATCTCTTCATAACCACTCCTCCATCCTATGTCAAATAAGATTTCCATAATAAATACTTATGTAAATCTATCATACAACATTTTCGACATAAAACGCAAGCGTTTTTTCTTCACTCTTCCCGACGTCCCGTCGTTACAATTCACACCCACGCCAGATTTCGCACCTATTTACAACTATTTCGGTGTGAGTTGCAACAACTGATGCACACAAAATGCTACAAAACACGCATTTTGGCGCTGGCTCCGACGCCCTGCAGCAAGTGCAAGAAGCTCTTTTTGCGATGTTATTCGTTCCGTATCGCAGCCAGAGGGCTTAAGCGCATCGCTCTCCTTGCCGGGAAAAACCCGGCCACCATGCCCACCATCACCGCAAACACCAGAGAAAGAAGCACGAGCCAGACGGGAATGTAGGAGATGCCTCCCGACATGTTCATATAATCGTTGGCGTTCGCCGCCACCTTGTTGATCACCACAGAAAGAATAAAACTTAAAACCAGGCCGATCACGCCGCCGATAAATCCGATAAACCCGGCCTCCATCAAAAATAAACTGCGGATGTTTCTAAGGTCGCATCCAAGCACCTTCATCACGCCGATCTCCTTCGTCCTCTCGTAAATTGACATCATCATCGTGTTGGTGATGCCGATGGCCGCAACGAACAAAGACACCGCGCCGATGCCGCCGAGCACCGCCTGAATGTAGCCCATGGTCTTCTGCTCGGATTCCACCCACTCGGCCTGACTGTAAGCGTCATAGCCCAGATCCGTCAATGATTTTTGCAAAGCCACCACATTGTCCATGCTGTCCACATTCACCAGAAGCTGGCTGTAGAATATCTCCTTGTAAGGCTTTCCTGTCTTAGTGGTAGGCTGGCCCGGAATTCTCTTGTTCTTAAAAATCTTTTTCAGCTCTTTTATGAGCTGGTCGATGTCGCAATAGGTATACCAGCCGTACTGGGACCACTCGTCCTCTCCGGGCGACGCCTCCACGCCGCATGTCTCAATCAGGTATTTTTTCGGCGGCTTCTTCGTCTGTCCGTTCTCGTCCGTGGTGCCCGACTCATAGTAGGCGTCCATGTCAAAAATCACAAAAATAGGATCTTTCATCAGATCGATATCCGGCAAAATTCCCGTTTCCCAGTAGTTGCCGCCGCTCCCCTTGGAGTTATAAAAATCCTGCAAAACCTGACAGCCGTAGAAAAATTGCAGATTTTGGTCGTTGCCGGGAAGCTGCCCCTCGCCCACCTTTATATTCAGATCCTCAAAGTATTCTTTCGGCAATCCCTGTAACTGCAGATATCCCTCATAGCTTCCGTACTTGGCAAGCGCCTGGGTTCGCAGCAAAGGATATACCGACTCCACATGCTCCATGGCCAGGATCTCGTCGATCAGTTTCTGATCCAGGCGCTTCACTTCCTCAGAGGAGGAGTCGCCCCACGGCTCATTCACCGTCACCTGCGTCAGGCTCCCGTAAGACTCATACTGGGCAAGCAGGGACCGGCTCAGTCCCAGGCCAAGAGACACCATAACCACAATGGACGCAACCCCGATCACCACGCCGAGCACCGTCAGAATCGTTCTCACTTTTCTCTTCCAGAGATTCCCGCTGCTCATACGCAGCAAATCAAGAAATTTCATAGATCTTTCTCCAGCTCCGCCAGCTCCTGTGCCTCCAAAAGAGCCGCCTTTTTCTTTTTGCGCAACTTAAGGAATACACCAACCCCTGCTGCCGCCACGGCTGCAGCCCCGGAGACGCCGCCCACAATCAGGCCTGTACCTGGCTTGCCTCCTTGCTCGTCCTCCGGCATCATACCGTCACCCATCATATCATCGCCCATCATCATATCGTCCATCATAGGCTCCGTCACGAAGAGCGTGATCTCCTTCTCCGCCGTGGTCACATTGCCAGCGTCATCCTCGTAAGAAATTTCCAGCTTCACAACGCCGTCGTCCATGGTGGGAGCCGCGCCCGTCAGCATCACGTCCACATTCCCGGTATTACCGGACTGGAGGTTCCCCACAAACGCGGATGCCTCCGCAACGGAATCCGCGATAAATTTCACCTGCACGTTATAGAGGGTAGTCTTTCCCGTATTGTAAATGCTAAACATCACGTTGGACTGGGAACCGACCTCGATATTGCCGGGCACCACTTCCGGGATGCTTGTGTCAAACCGGCTCTCCTGCGAGATCGGAATCGACACGCTTGCCTTGTCCGTCAGGTCAAAAACCGTGCCCGCGTCGTACTTCATATTGACATCCAAAACATAAGGCTTCTGCGCAAGATCCGCTTTCGCCGTCATCTCAATTTCGATATCCGCCGATGTGTTCGGCGCGATCTGCTCCATGTAGACCGAGCTGGAACCGGACGTTGGCAAAAAGGCGGAATACGTATTCGTTTTATCCTCGCCTTCCAGCGCCGCCTGCATGTCAAAGAGCACGTTAGTCACCGCCGTATCCTTGGCGGTATTTTTTACGTGAATCGTCAGGATAAAAGTTTCCCCCGCAAAAATTTTTGCAGGATTCGTCTCAAAACCGGTCACCACGATACGGGGCTTGGAGCCGGAAGCTTCCTGTCCGTTACCGCCGATAATGCCGCTCCCGGGCTTGCCGACTGTCTTCACATACACTACGAGCTCGGCCGGCTCCTCGCTGCGAACGCCGGCTTTGGTGTAAGATATCTTGAATTTCAGAGGATAATACCCCGTCATCACGTCGCTTCTCGTCTTAAAATGAAAGGTAAACTCCCGGCGATTCGCCATCGCCGCCTCTTTCGTCTGACAGCCGGGAATAAACGGCTCCGTCTGGAGATAATTGGTGGTATCCGGCTCAAAAGGCCACTCCGTCACCAGCGTGGAAATCACAGGTTCCACGATGAGGTCATTTAATTCCTCCGTCCCGAAATTGACAATGGGCAGCACAATGGATACGCCCTGCCCGTAACTCACGACAGGCGTCTGCCAGTTGTCTCCCACCTGTAAAAACTCGCTGGTAGTCTGCGTCAGCTTATCCGTAGCCGCGCCGTCCATGGATCCTTTCACGGAAGTGACATAGGCCCACATCTCCGTCACTGACATCTCCGTGTTGGCGATATAGTAAACCGCGCTGTCAAAAACCTTGTGCAGTCTGGCCATCACCTCTTCGTCCAGCTTGTAGCGGACCTCCAGGCTCTTCATATAATAGAGCAGATCCTCGTCGGCGTCAAAACGGTCGTCATCCGTGATTACCCTGTCCGACGAACGATTGATATACTCAGTCTCCTTCGCGTCGTTCTCGCTGACGCTCCCATCGTTCTCCTCTGCGTATACCACAGAAGCAGCATCCCACGCCCCCGTATGCCCGAGAACGGACAACGCAAAAAACAGGCCCGCCAATCCGCCTGCCAGATGTCTGATCACACCGCTATCATTTTTTCCTCTTCTCTCCATCGCCCTATCCTCTCACCTCAAACTTGTCCCTTCCCATCCGGTTCCTTTTCCTCCCCGAATGACGCCGGCTCCTTCGCCGCAATCTCCTCCGGTATTTCCTGCCCGTCCCGCTCTTCGATCTCCAGGATTTTTCCGTCCCTGATCCGAATCACAATATCCGCAAAGCCCGCCAGATAATTATCGTGGGTGACCATCACCAACGTCTGGTTTTTCTCTCGCACTACCCGCTTCATCAGGTTCATGACTTCCACGGAAGTGTTGGAGTCAAGATTCCCCGTTGGCTCGTCCGCGAAAATGATTTCCGGCTCCACCACCAGCGCTCTCGCTACGCCCACGCGCTGCTGCTGTCCGCCGGACATCTGGTTCGGACGGTGTCTTTTATGTTTTGTCAGTCCCACCAGGTCGAGCATCTCCTCCGCCTTTTTGTTACGTCTCTTCTTATCCACGCCCTGAAAGGTCAGGGGCAGCGCCACATTCTCGATGGCGTTCATGGTTCCCATCAGATTGAAAGACTGGAAGATAAAACCGATATGTTCCCTGCGAAAAGCCACCAGCTGATTCTCCGTCTTTTTCTCCATGTGCTCTCCCGCGATCACGATCTCCCCCTTTGTGGGTTTCTCAAGCCCCGCCAACATGTTGAGCAACGTGGATTTGCCGGAACCGGAGGCGCCCACAATAGAGCAGAAGCACCCCCGTCTGATGGAGAAGCTGACGCCGTTTAACGCCCTCACCCTCTCCTCTCCGACCCGGTATATCTTATAGAGATCTTTCACCTGTATCACAGGTTCGTCCCGCCTGTTATCGCCCACGTTTGTTTCCTTTCTATAAGTATCGTTCATTGAAACAGCCTTTGCTGTGAGTGGCTAGAAGTACTTCTCACGCTAACCTCCATGTCACAGCTCTGCTGTGACTCAAATCAATGCGGAGAATGCCGTATTTTGGGCATTCTCCTGTGTGAGACTTAGTACTTCCAAGTCAGCTATGCTGACTTTGCGAAACAGCCTTTGCTGTGAGTGGCTAGAAGTACTTCTCACACTATTCGCCCGTATACGCCGTCGCCTCAGCCACAAAATCCGGCACCTGTCCCGCATATATGGAATAACCAAAATAGTAGCTCTCCCGGTCGTAAGGATAAGACGAATTTCTCTTAAACACAACCTCCACGGAATAGTTGTCGTCCAGATCCTTATAACGGCTCCACGGCGCATCAACCCAGTTACTGTACAGATGCGGCAAAATCTGTGCGATCTGCTCCTCCTCATAGAAAGTTTCGGAGACGGTGTAGTCCGTATAGCCGCCATCCCATGTCTCCGCCACGGCTCTCGGCTGAATTCCGTAATCCATCTCATCGTCCTGCTGCGTAAGTTCATTGTGATAGCAGGTTACCGTAACCGACTCGATATCCGCCGGGTCAAGCTCCATCGGATAATAAGCCTCCAGGTCTTTGAGCGCCGCAATCGTATTTTCAAAGCTGTCATATACAATAAACTGTCTCTGGTTATAATCTTTGTATTGAAAGAGTAACACGCCGCAGGGACGGTTTTGCCTGACAAGAGTAAAGTCAAACTCCTTCATGTCCTTAAGCCATGCGTCCCGAAGTCTTCCTGCCTCCTCAACCGGAATCACCGTCCGCGCCGGGCCGTTGGTGTATTGGATTTTATTCACACCTTCCAAAAGTTTCTGATCCGTCATCGCCGGAAACACGCCCGTTTTATACGCGTCCATACTAAATATCTGATTGAGAAGCTCACCTGTCCCCGGATCTTCAAAGTCAACCTGTATGCACCTTTCTTTCTGCGCCCCCGACTTTAGCCGGTACAGGATGTACACGCTCCGGCTTTCTTCCATTTCCTCCGGGTCAGCCTGCTTTGCCGTCTCAGCCAACGCCAGCACGAAAGACGCGTCCGTCAGAAACATGTTCTCTTTTTCAAACTGGTTTTTCTCTATATACTGCCTGTCTTCATCCCAATAGCTATCATAGTACCCATCCACTGAAATTGCAATACTCTCCACCTTATTTTGCGCCGGTATGTAGTTGTCATACCCGAATACATCCCATTTAAAAACGCTAAATATTACCATAATAGCGGCGAGTGCAATACCGTCGGATAACAAATGCTTAAAGAGACTCCTGATATCAAAATCGTAAATCACTTCCATGGCCGCACACAGAATCACCCCGCCGGCCAGCAAACCGCCAACAAGCAGCGTCTCGTTCTGATAGGAAGTGTCGTACATGACCCTGCCCACAATAAATGCCGCCGGAATCGCCGCCGCCACCTTGAGAACCGGCTCCAAAAAGCGATGGGCAACCGCCTTGCCTGCAATCTCCGAAGGACGTTTTTTGTAGGCGTACCACCCTGCTGCAAGAAGCACCGCCGCAATCCCGACCCATTTTGCCACAAGAGGCATGGCAATCTTTGCCGCCGCAGCGGCATCCGGCGCATTTTTGATCTGCCAAATGTTCATTGTACAGTCATAGATCGTTGAAAATTTCGGTTCATTCTGCAAAAAATAGGCCGCATAAGTATCAAAGAACATACTTTTCAGTCCGTTAAACATATCGTTTACCAGAAACTCATACAACGCAAGCATCAAAAACAGGGCGATCGTCACAAAACGGTTTCCCGTAAGCATCACCGCGAGAATCATCAGGTGATAAAAGACGAGAAAGAAGAAAAAATTCCACGCAAAGGCCAGACCCGCCTCAGCCAGCACCTCCCCGTTCACCGCACTCTGTGAGGCAGATACGAGCGTACCAAAAATCAACCCCGAAAGATTGGCTACAAGATAAATCACCAGGCCGTTCACATACACCACCGCAAATCTCCTGTTTTTCGAAACCGGAACGCTATGGTACATATCCACCTTTCGCCTGTCAAACAGATAGGAAAAGCCCTGCATGCCTATGATTGCCGCCAAAAGAAAAACAATTCCGTACAGATTATCGGAAAATCCGAGAGCGTCTCTGGCCGCCTGATACATTGCCTGTTGAAACGCCTCCGGAGTTTTGAAATTTCCGTCCTCCCGGAAACCTCTGATCCGGCTTAAATAAATCATCGTCATGCCGCCGTAAGCGAGAAGCTGTGACAGCACCGCCACGATCCACACCCATACCCGTCGTTTGTGATTTTCCCTGCAGCTACCCCAAAATGAGCTTTTTGATGTCATAGCCTACCACCTCCGTTTCGCTGATAAATATCTCCTCCAAGGACAGCGGAAGCACCTCGTAGAAGATCGTGTCTACCGTGGCAAACCGCGCCTCGACTTCCTCCCTCGTACTGCGCACAGTGATCGTCGAAAGCGATCCTCTCTGCTCTTTCTTTAGTACCTCCAACCCGTTTAACGCCTTAAGCTCATCATCCACGGAAGTAAACACGCACTGCACCTTCTGGATATTGCACTTCATATCCTCCAGATCTCTGGAGAGCAAAACGCCGCCCCTGTGTAACAGACCTACGTGGTCGCATATATCCTCCAGCTCCCGCAAATTGTGGGAGGCGATCACCGGAGTCAGCCCGCGCTCCTCCATCTCCTTCGCGAAAATAGATTTAATGCCTTGTCGCATCACCGGGTCAAGCCCGTCAAACGTCTCATCGCAGAGAATGTATTTCGTGTGCGCGCAGATGCCAAGGAGAAGCGCTAGCTGCTTTTTCATGCCCTTGGAAAAAGTACCGATTTTCCGGTTCCGGTCAAGATTAAACTTTTCCAGATACCGGTAAAACTCTTCCCTGTCAAACCCTTCGTATATGCCGCTGTAATATTTCTCCATAGTCCTGGCGTTGGAATTTGCAAAAAAGTAAGGCTCATCGGCAATAAAAAACAGCCTCTTCTTCGCCTCCACATTGTCAAATACCGGCATATTGTCCACCGCCACCGTGCCTTCATCCGGCTTAATCACGCCGGCAATCATGCGAAGCACCGTGCTCTTTCCAGCGCCGTTTGTGCCGATCAGACCGAACACCGTCTTTTCTCTTATGACAACGCTGACTTCGTCGACGGCCTTTATCTGCTCGAAACACTTCGTCAGATTATGTATCTCTATCATAAGTCTCCTCCTTGTCGGAGCGTTTTTTGCATAGACCCGCGGCGAGAAATTCGCGAAGGCGATTTCTCGTCTGCGATTCCGAGTTTGTGGCTCCGACACAAACTCGCGATTCAAAAATCAGCGCATCAGCGTGATTTTTGAATCTGTTCTCCTTGGCTTTACACCTGCAAATTCTCAATCTCGAAAACAATCTCCATCTTTGTCATGCCGATTTCAAGCACCTCTTTTACAAGTTTCAAAATCTGATCCACATATTCCTTTTTGCGCCTCTCCACCAGTTCCTCATTCCCGGACACAAAACTGCCCCTGCCCTTGACCGTATAGATAAAATCCTGCCGCTCCAATTCCGCGTATGCCTTTTGAATCGTGTTCGGATTGATCGACAGCTCCATGGCAAGGCTGCGCACCGACGGCATCTGCTCGTCAGGCTGCATGACTCCCTTTAAAATCAAGGTTTTGAACCGCTCCGCGATTTGCTCATAGATCGGCCGGGTGTCCTTATAATCTATCAGTATCATGTGATCTCCTTTCCATCGATTTTCCCCTTTTCTCTCACCAATACTAGCTGTACTATTAGTGATGGTACAGTTAGTATACACATGTTTTATCCGGTTTGTCAAGAGATGGTACGCAAAAAGAACCGTACACAAATTCCGTGTACGGCCCTCTCCTCTATAATTATGTCCCGTGATGCAAGTACTGATGCAGTACGCGCATGAGCAGTTCTATATCAAGCGGCTTTGCTATGTGGGCGTTCATGCCGCTTTTTAACGCCGCCTCCTTATCGTCCTCCATGGCGTTTGCCGTCATGGCGATAATAGGTATCGTTTTCGCATCCCTGCGCTGCATCGCCCGGATTTCCTTCGTTGCCTCATATCCGTTCATAACCGGCATCTGCACATCCATTAAAATGGCGTCATAATAACCTTCCCCCGATTTTTCCATCATAGCGACCGCGTCGGTTCCGTCCGGCGCCGTCTCTATCATAAACCCGGCTTCCGTGAGTATTACCTCCGCGATCTCGCGGTTCAGCTCGTTATCCTCCACAAGAAGAAGTCGCTTTCCGCTGTAATCCGTCTGCGTCCACACAAGCCCCGTATCCGATTGCTCCGACCCACGTAGATTGTTTGCCGCAAGAAGCGTCGTCTTTAAGTCAGACATAAACAGCGGTTTAGCGCAAAATGCAGTGACGCCCGCCTCCTTCGCTTCCTCCTCAATATCCGTCCAGTCGTAGGCCGTAAGAATAATAATAGGAGCATCCTCTCCCACCACGCCGCGGATTTTTCTCGCAGTCTCAATTCCGTTTGGTTCCGGCATCTGCCAGTCAATAATATAAGTATGGTATGGATCGCCCTCCTCGTAAGCGGATTTGGCGCGATACACTGCCTCCCTGCCGGACGTAGTCCATTCGGAGCGAAGGCCGATGTTTTTTAACATCTTACTCACACTCTCACAGACATTGAAATCATCGTCCACCACCATGGAGCGCAGTCCCTCCAGTTCCCTGATCTGCTCCTCTTCCTTTTCCATATCCTGGATCTGAAGCGGTATCCTGACCGTAAAGGTACTCCCTTTCCCGGCCTCGCTCTCCACGGTGATTTCTCCGCCCATCATGTCGACGATACTCTTTGTGATGGTCATGCCAAGCCCTGCGCCCTGTATGCCGCTTCTCGTTGCGGTTGATTCCCTCTCAAAAGGTTCGAAAATATGTTCCACAAACTCTTTCGACATGCCGATTCCGTTGTCTTTAATAACGAAAACATAGTCTCCCCATCCGCTCTTCAAGGCGGTGTGCTGTGTAATACGGAAGCTTACCATCCCTCCCGCCGGCGTATATTTGACGGCATTTCCCATTAAATTAATAAAAATCTGGTTCAGCTTCAGCGGGTCGGCTATCACGTCCTCGTTGATCACCTCGAAGGTGTCGATAAACATCTCCATCTGCTTCGCTTTCACCTGCGGCTGAATGATGTTCACCAGATTGTGCATCAGCTCAGGAATGTTGCATTCCTGCGTATGGATCTGAAGCTTGCCGCTCTCGATGCGGCTCATATCCAGAATATCATTGATAAGCCCAAGCAGATGATTACTGGAGGAGAGAATTTTCTGCAAGCATTCCCTCACCTGTTCCGTGCGTTCCATATGGCCCGCCGCAATGGTGGCAAACCCGATAATGGCGTTCATAGGCGTGCGTATGTCGTGGCTCATGTTTGAAAGGAAGGTTGTCTTCGCCTGGTTGGCGTGCTGCGCCTGCATCAGGGCATCCTGTAATGCCTGCGTCTGTTCACGCTGCCTCCGCACCTGCTCCGTAACATTCTGACGTACATACAAAACCCTGACCGGTACATTGCCTCTCCGCTCCAGACATATCCCTATCAGATGCTCCCACTCTTCCTTCCCCTTGCGGGAAACATGGCACTCATGGACGACGGAGTCCTTGTCTGCAAGGTTTTTTCTGAGTGTGTCAATCTGGCTGAACCGACAAAAAGCCTCTCTTTCTTCCTCACCGACCACATCCGCGGCTTGCAGCTCTATGATCTCGCTGTAAACACCCTCCATCGGAATACGGTTATTCAGCGACCTGGCTCCCGCCAGGTAGGCATATCTGTCATTTTCCAGATCCACAAGCAGATAGCGCGACGAAAAGAGAATATTCACACCCCGGAGCACATCGCCCTTGATCTGGTTCTCCAGTTCCAGCTCTTTGCGCCGTCTGGTCGCGCGCAGAACCAAAAAGGCAATATAGACTACAAACAGAACAAGCAAACATATTTCCAGTATAATGCCCGCCATATTTGCCCTGTCAATCATGGCCTGTGTGACATTTTTCGGAAATGCCTGTACGAGAACATAGTCATATCCCGGCAGATGCATGACACAGAGATTATCCGTTTTACAACCGTCCGCGCATAAAAGCGCCTTATCGGTTCCATCCGCAAACGCGCTCCGCGCCGCCCTGGCCGTCTCCTCGTCAATCACGCCTTCCTTCGTCAGAGATTCAAACAGATGCTCGCCGTATGTACCGTTTCCGGAGTTGGCGACCACCACACCTTCCTTCGTGCACAAAAACACGTCCGCAGGTTCGCCGAAATAGCTGGCGCTAAGCATATCCTTCAGATAATTCTCCGCGAAATACAGACCGAGAAACATGCCCGTGATCTCCTGTCCGTCATATACGGGCGAATAAAACACCATCATGGGCTTTCCTGTAATCCGGGACGCGGACACCGTCTCAAGACCGCTCTCCCCACGCATTCCCCTGACAAAATAATTCCTGTCCGAGCTGTCGCTTATCACCCCGTTAGATGCCAGATTGACGCCGTCCCGGTTTGTAAACCGGACAGCGTCAAAAGTGGTGTTTTCTTCCCATTCCTTCAGCACACGGGCGTCGACCTGGCCTGCGCCACCGCTGGCGCCGACCAGATAAGCGTTATTTTCAATGCGCTGCAATGCGTTGTCAAATTCGCTCTCAATCCGCTTCACCGTATGTCTTGCGGAATCCTCCGCGTAGACTCTGTTCTGCTCCTGAATCCGGCTCCTGTTTAACGAAGTATAAAAATTAAACAGTACAAGTACGGCTATCAGGAATATAAAAGCATAGACAACAGGCTGCCATGTTTTTTTCTGCTGCTTCATACGCCCGGCTCCTTCCCAATCTGACCACCGTCTATTTGACCAGCAGGGATTCTCCCGTCATCTCCGCAGGCTGTTCCTTACCCATCAGCTCAATGATTGTAGGCACGATATCCGCAAGGCATCCGCCCTCGCGCAGCTTGTAAGCGGGATCCGCATTGACAAGAATAAAAGGCACCGGATTTGTGGTGTGCGCAGTGAAAGGCGCGCCCGTCTCCTCGTCTATAAGCTGCTCCGCGTTACCGTGGTCCGCGCAGATAAACAGCACGCCGTCCACCTCTTTGACGGCGCAAACCGCCTTGCCGACACACTCGTCCACAGCCTCAACAGCCTTGATCGCCGCCTCCTGCACGCCGGTATGACCAACCATATCGGGATTCGCAAAATTGATGATAATCATGTCGTATGTGCCGGACTTGATCGCCTCCACCAACTTGTCGCATACCTCGTAAGCGCTCATCTGAGGTTTTAAGTCATAAGTCGCCACATCCTTGGGGGAATTGACCAGAATGCGGGTTTCTCCCTCGTTGGGCTCCTCCACGCCGCCGTTGAAGAAAAACGTCACATGCGCGTACTTCTCCGTCTCGGCGATTCTCGCCTGCTTCATGCCGTTCGCCGCAAGCCACTCGCCGAACGTATTCGTAACGGAAATCTTGTGGAACGCCACCTCCTTGTTTGGAATGGTGGGATCATAGTCCGAGAAACATACATAGGTCAGATCCAGCCTCTTCTCCCTTGCAAAGCCCTTGAAATCATCGTCACAGAAGCTTCTGGTGATCTCTCTTGCCCTGTCGGGACGGAAGTTGAAGAAGATCACGGAATCCCCGTCCTTGATTGTCGCTACCGGCGCGCCGTCCTTCTTAACCACTGTGGGTTTTACAAACTCGTCCGTCTCATCCCTGTCATAGGACGCCTGAATCCCGGCCGGGCCGCTCTGTGCCTCTAAGCCCTCGCCTTTGGTGAGCGCCAGATAAGCTTTCTCCACTCTGTCGTAGTTATTGTCACGATCCATCGCGTAGTAGCGTCCCGTCACGGTAGCCACCTCGCCGACGCCGATCTTCTCCATCTCGGCTTCCAAATCCTCCACATAGCCCTTGCCGCTTGCCGGAGGCGTATCCCTTCCGTCAAGGAACGCATGAACGTAAACCTTGGTCAGCCCGTTTCTCTTAGCAAGTTCCAGAAGGCCATAGAGATGGGTGTTGTGGCTGTGTACGCCGCCGTCGGACAAAAGCCCGAACATATGCAGGGCGGAATCGTTTTTCTTACAGTTGTTTACCGCATCCAAAAGGGCGGGATTTTCAAAAAAAGTGCCGTCCTGAATCTCTTTGGTAATTCTGGTAAGCTCCTGATACACGATGCGTCCCGCACCCATATTCAGGTGCCCTACCTCGGAGTTTCCCATCTGACCGTCGGGCAGGCCGACCGCCATGCCGCTGGCATTTCCTTGCACGAAAGGACATTCTGCCATCAGTTTGTCCATCACCGGCGTCTTCGCCAGCGCAACCGCGTTTCCTTCCGTCTTCTCATTGAGGCCGTAGCCGTCCAAAATCATCAATACTGCCGGTTTTTTTGTTCCCATGATTTGTTTCTCCTTTTCTGCTTCCTTGTTACTTAATACTACTCTTTTATTTTGTCAATATCCGCAAGATTAACGCCTGATACACTGAGCAATGCTTTGATGGTTAAATATTCATCTTTCAGCTTTGCGTAAGTCTCTACGGCATTTTCCTTCCTTGCTAACAGCATGTACTCCTGAATCTTCTTAAAGTCATCAAGTGCAGTCTTTGTAACTTCAATACCTGTCGGCATACATTCACCCGCTTTCTCTGCGCAATCTCTCCTGCCTGTTACAGCTTTATTATATCCGTTTTATAAAAAGGTGTAAAGTTATGCCGCTTGTTTTTCTCTTTTTCTCATTATATAATGTTACCGTTCACTCCGTGACCAGTAACACGCTTCGCGATGCACGCTGAAAAACTCGGGATTTCCTCACAAAATGTGCGGAAACACCTCGCAAAACAGTGGCGTGTAAACAATAACTATATAATTATGGAAAACATATACCGCATCAAATACCAAAGCAAACTATATGAACTGCCCTACGAGATCATCTACAGCCGCCGCCGGACATGCGCAATCAACATTCTGGCTGAGGGAAAAATCATCCTGCGGCTGCCCTTTTGCACCTCCGAAGCTCAGATAAACCGCCTCCTGTCGGACAAGCAGCACTGGATCATCACACATTATCTGGAAGCCGTAAGCCGTAGCGAAAACCTGCCCGCGTCCGACCTGACAGACACGCAGCGCGCGGCTCTCGAAAAGCGTTATATCGACGCCGCCAGAGAATATTTTCCGAAACGCGCCGCCTATTTCCTTCCGCTCACAGGAGGGAGTTTCAACCGCATCACCGTCCGTGATCAGAAGACCCGCTGGGGAAGCTGCAGCGCGAGAGGCACCCTCTCCTTCAACTGGCGGCTTATGCTGGCGCCGCCTGCGGTTCTTGACTACGTGGTCGTGCATGAGCTATGTCATCTGACTCACATGGATCACTCGAAAGCGTTCTGGTCGCTTGTGGAGAGCGTCTGCCCCGACTACCGCGCCCACAGAAAATGGCTGAAAGAGCACGGACATGAACTTATTCTTTAATCAAATTTGGTTTTGATACGCAAGCCGCCGTAGCGTGGTTCAAAATCGGACTCCCTTTTGTACACCGCGCTGCCATCCCGCCTGACGTCCCTGGGCTTTCCGCCTGCAAACCTGCTCTTCTCCCGGTTCTTCTCTCCCTTGGTCGAAAATCCGCCTTTTTCGTTACGGCTGTTATTTTTATCGCCGTAACTGCCTCTGCTCTTTTCTCCGCCTTTGGCGCCCTTTACGCCGTAGCCGCTCTTATTTTTGTCGTTACTCCTGCCGCCGGGCTTTTTGCCATAACCTGCCTTATTCCTGTCAAAACCTCTGTTTTTGTCGCCGCCCCGACCGCCTTTAAACGGCCTCTTTTCAAAGAAAAACTTCTCCGTGCGGATATCCTCGATCTCGTCCCCCAGCTTCATCTTCATAAATGCCGCAGCGATCTGCGTCGCACTGTATTGTCCCTTGGCAACAGCGTCAAGAATATATTCCGTCGCCCTTCCGGTATCCTCGTTCTCGATCACCAAAAACGCTTCCTTCAATATCTTTTCCGCTTTTCTGGCCGTGATATCCGCCGCGCTCGGCACCTTGCGCTCCCTGATCTTCGTGTGACAGATGCGCTCGATATCCCGTATCTTTATAGCTTCTCTTCCGACCACCAGCGTAAAGGAACGTCCGGTCTTTCCGGCGCGCCCCGTTCTGCCGATTCGATGCACGTAGTATTCGATATCCTCCGGGACGTCAAAATTGTAGACAGCCTCCACATCACTCACGTCGATACCTCTGGCCGCCACGTCGGTGGCAATCAGAATATTCGTTTTGCCGCTCCTGAACAGGTTCATCACCGTGTCCCTCTGACCCTGGGTCAGATCCCCGTGAAGTCCTTCCACCTCATAGCCTCTGCCTTTCAAATGCTCCGTCAGCTCATCCACCATCCGTTTGGTATTGCAGAAAATCAGCGCGCGCCCCGGCGCATAGTAATCGATCAGACGACAGAGCACCTCCTCCTTATCCTGCCTGCGCACCTGATAGTACGCCTGCTTGATAAGCGGGATTGTCACCTCCTTTGGCGTCATCTTGACATAGGCCGCCTCCTTCTGGTAGGTCTTTGTGATGTCCAGGATCGGTTTTGGCATGGTGGCCGAGAAAAGTCCCGTCTGCCGGTCTGTCGGCATCTCCTTCAGGATAGTTTCAATGTCCTCCCTAAAGCCCATGTTCAGCATCTCGTCAGCCTCATCCAAAACCACCGTATGCACCTGATCCATCTTGAGCGTGCGCCGGCGCATATGATCCATCACGCGCCCCGGCGTTCCCACCACGATCTGTACGCCGGCCTTTAAGTTTTTGATCTGCTTATAAATTTCCTGTCCGCCGTAAACCGGGAGCACCTTGATCCCGCTCATATACTTGGCAAACTTGCGAAGCTCATCGGCCGCCTGCATGGCAAGCTCTCTGGTCGGGCAAAGGATCACCGCCTGCAAGGCGCGGTTCTCCGGCTGTATCTTTTGCAAAATCGGAATACCGAAAGCCGCCGTTTTCCCGGTGCCGGTCTGCGCCTGTCCGATGATATCACGCCCCGTCATAAAAAGAGGAATCGCCTGCTCCTGGATGGGTGTCATATGTTCAAAGCCAAGCTCCTTCACCGCCCGCAATATCCTTTCGTCGATCCCCGCTTCCTCATAGCGAAGCCCCTCCCTTTGTTCTTCCTCTTTCTCTGCGCCATCGCCGTCATACCGGTTCGCCGTCAGAATTTCCTTCTCAAGGAAAGCGTCAAACTGTTCGTTTTTCTTCTTTTTTTCTCTACTCATCTTGTCCTCATTCTCTCATATAATTTCTTCGGATCACCGCCCGCAAAACCGGAGCCGGAAATCCGGATGTCCATGCGCAATCAAATAGGGAAGATTCATCTTCCTCTACTCGCCGCGCGGAGCGCACGCTGCGCAAGCAGCAAATTCCTCTGTGCGCCCCTGCGCATAAAAAGCGCTGCCCGCTTTTGAGGCATGGCAGCACCTAACCACTCTCTGTTTTATTTTGCGCTCTCACATATGTTTTTAAGCGCGGTAAATCTTGCGCAGCCTGCTCACCGCCCGATCCCTGATCAGGCACTCCCCATGCTCCTCCAAATACTGCATGCGCTCGTCGGAAACCGCAATCAGATTACCGAACTCTACCGCCTGGGCGCTGATTCTGTTGAATGCCTTGTGGGAGAGCCGGTTTTTCTCCAAAACCAGATAATAGTCGCCGCTCTCCTTAAAGAAATGGCTCTTCACGGAGTATGTACTCGGGATCGTTGCCGCATACTGCATCGTCTGATGTATGCTGCTAAAGACGAACATCCTCCGGTTTTCATCGTACTCTTCCGCCGACTGCAAAGAAGCCTGGGCGCGTTCCTCCTGCCCCGCAAGCTCCGCGCTGAATTCCTGCAGTACCTCTTTTAAGTTTTGCAGCATCTCCTTGAAAGCCGCAGGCCCCTCGTCCGTAAAGGTCACTACCAGGCCGTTGTCCTTAAGCGGCGTAATCTGCATGGCAATGTTGCCGTTGTTTATCTGATAGCCCACCTCTTCGTGCGCCCGCTCGATGATATCCCGCAAAAACTCCTCGCCTCTTTCATTGCGCTCAAAGATATCCGATAACGCAAGCCCATACTCTGCCATATCGTCCGCCGAGACGATACATTGTACCGTAGCATCATTAATCTTTTTATATTTCATGTATTTTCCGTCCCCTATCCATTGTAAACCCGTTCACTGTAATGTTATAATTTTCTTTCGCGGCTATTATAACATAAAGAAGCGCAATAAGAAAGAATCTTATCGCGTTTCTTTAAAAAACTTTTATTCACCCGGTTCTTCCCTGTCGGTTCCGCTGCCAATCCCGTCCCGCAGTTGTGTAAGCTTCCTCTCCTGCCAGAGTGCCCGTCCCTCATAACGCTCGTCGATCCTCGGCGTCTGCAATAAGAAACCGGAATCGCTGCTCTCATCCTCCGCAACCTGTATCGTCAAAGGCGGCAGGCCGTCAAACCACAGCCCTTCGACGCCTTTCAGTTTCAGTCCTACCACAAGCTGCACCGCCAGTCCTTCCTCCCCCGATACGGCCGCCTCTTCCCCTGCCTTGTCATCCAGCAAAACCCCGACGGTATCAGACACGATTCGCACATCCTCCGTCTCCCAGTCCTGATAAGCGGAAATATCAATAGCGCCCAAATACATGTCTCCGTCACAGGTCACATGTACCTTCGCCGCCTCCTGATCGACGTCAAAAGTCAGATATTTCTCCCCCCACTCGACACACTCCTTTTCCGTGAGCGCCTTTAGCTCAATCGTGCCGGTATCGTAGCGGTATCCTTCATAAAGCCGCCATTTTTCCGCTTCCCTGCTCTCCTCGGCGAGAAGCTTCCACGCAAACTTTCTTGGCCTCCCGTCCTGCGCAAACTCCAGGATACGGATATTTTCACTGGTTCCGTTCAGATAAGAAGCGCACCAGGAGATGTCGAGGGTGTTCACATCCTCCCCGATACGTGTCTTTAACCCCCGAAACCCAAACGCTTCCGTGTAAAGGCCGTAAAGGGAGATCAGCCCTCCGTTTTCGCGGCAGAGCAGATACCAGCCGTCTTCCGGTTTTTCGCCGCTCTTTCCCTCCTGCCAATCATAGTAGGACTGTACGTCAAATTCCCGTTTTTGCAACAGCTCGCTGTCGTCGTATGAATGCAGCGTTTCCTCGAAAGCCTGCCATCTCTCCTCATCCAGGGAACCGGCCGTCAGGCCCTCCGCCGCTAAAATCCGCTCTGCCGCCTCTTCCGTTTCCCCGACAATCCCCATGTCCCTCTCATCGTTGTCCAAAATCCGTCCGGTTTCCTCAGCTTCTTGTTCCGAAGTCTTCTGCGACGGCGAACCGGAAACATGCTCCGCCCCGTCAGCCTGCTCTTCCCCTTCTTTCCGATCCGCCCCCGTGAACGCGCAGCCACAGACTAAAACTGCCGCCGCAAGAACGACGAAAAGGGTCATTCTTCTCGTCTTCCCGCCTTTTGCAAGCAAAGAAATCCTCTCTTTGACGCTTCGCCGCGAGCCTTCCGTCATAAAGGACATGCCAGGGCATCTCTCCCTTTCCCCGCCGTCCCGGTTCAGAAGGAAAAGGAGCGTCCTGCCATAGGCAAACCGCTGCTCCTCCCCCAAAAGTCTGACCGCCGCCTCGTCGCAGGCAAGCTCGCTGTCCTGCCTTGCTGCAAAAGCCGCCGCCCACACAAAAGGATCAAACCAGTAAACCGCCGCCAGAGCACACCGCAGGAAAGCCCAAAAGCCGTCCCCATGTACCGCATGACAGTACTCGTGAGAAAGGACATGAGCAAGGAGCCGCTCATCTTCCGCCGCCTCCTCCCCCACATAGATACATCGTCCCACCAGACAGGGGCTTGGCAGCTTTCCCACCCGGTACACACGCATTCTTCGCCTGGCAAGTCGCTCGGAAAACGCTCCTCTTAGCATCTCCCCCGAGAGTATTTCCCTGCGCCCGTAAAGCCAGCTCACAAAGCGGATACGCATAAGAAGCATACAGCCTCCCACCGTCAGAAAGCCCAAAAACCACACCAGGCCAAGCGCTTTCCCTACTCCCTGGATGCGGCCCTCTTCCTCCTGTTGTGACAGAGCCGAATCTTCTTCCTTTGAAGCGTACGCCATCGTGGTGACGATCTGCGTCTTCTTTGGACGATCGTCCTCCTCTGCCAGGACGGCCTGTCCTTCCCCGTCTTCCTGCCCAAGAGAAAATCCCGCTTCTTTTTCTTTGGACATGCCCTGGAATTCATCCGTGCTTTTTTCCGTATTTTCGCCGCTTTCCCCAAAAGTCTCCGGCATCAGATTCATCACGCTTAAAGGGCTCGTCCCCACGGATACGGGAATAAGCAGCCTGAGCGCCGCCAAAAGCCAGAGCGCATACCGGACCCTCATGCTGATCTTCCCTACAGTCAGCTTCCGCAGGAGAAAAATCACTGCGATCAGCACCGACGACGTAGCCAATATCTCTGCCATCATACCTCCTCACCGTCCTTTCCGCTCTCTTTGCCGTCCCCGCGCGCCTCCTCGGCCTGCCTTAAAATCTCGTACAATTCCTGAATCTCCGTTCCGGAGAGCGCTTTGCGCTCGACCATCGTATTCAGCATCAGACCCATTCTGCCTTCAAAAACCCTCTCCAAAAATTCTTCCGTCTCCTGCAGCGCCGCCTCCTGCCTCCCGATCTTCGGGTAGTAAAGTTTGGCTTTCTCCCCGGCCTCATAGCCGACAGCGCCCTTATCCTCCATTCTCCTCAAAAAAGTCATAACCGTATGTTTCGTCCATCCTGTAGTTTCCTGAAAGCGGCGCGTCAACTGCATAATCGTCTGCGGCGTATTCTCCCACAGCGCATTCATAACCTTCCACTCAGCCTCCGATAATCTGACCATATGTCCCCTCCTCCATTATCCGTCCACAATAGGTTGACATTCGCCTACCTATTCTTTCATTCACTATACCTCATTGGTAGTCATTTGTCAACCTACTTATTCCGTAATAGTGGCCTCCAGGCAACAACCTACCATATCTTGTGTCACGCCCTTGATTTGTCTGTCTTTATCGTTATACCGTTTTATATTTCTGTTTTTTTCTCCTCCGCTTTTGTATTTTTAGATATTTTATCTTTCATTTCTATTCAAAAACTGTTAAAATAAGGTTAAGGAAACGGAATTCCTGCCGATATCCTTTACAGAACAAGAAGTTCGCTGTGCAACAGAGGATATGGCCATATCAAAACGCACAAATATGAATCCAAGGAGGGATTACCGCAATCTATGCAAACGAATTGTACTATAAAGTTGAAGCGGTTATGACGGTCACCCCGGTGAGGAAGATCGCTTCCGAAGACAAAAACCGTCAGTCCAGACAGAACCCGTCCAGCGCCTTTGCCAAAAAGTTCTTTTCCGAGGTACTGGATGAGGCATTTGAGAAGGAGAAGAGTCGAAATATCGAAATCCGCACCGCAGGATACACGAAAAACGCCCTCCCTTTTCAGAATTTTGTGAATTTGCGAGAATATTCCTAAAACTGCAGAGAATACAAAAGAAATCAAAAAACTCAGTGCGTCCGAGCTGAGTTTTTTGATTTCTTCTACTTTCAATCTATATCACATAGTTGGCGCCCTTCTGTTCGTGCCAATCAACCAGATCCGCAAGCGTCACCTGATCCACAACATCGCTGACCGCCTGGTTTAGCATCTGCCACAGCCGCAGGGTAACGCACTCTTCCACTCTTTCGCAGGTGTTGACCTCGTCATCCAGGCACGCCACCGGCGCAAGCGACCCTTCCGTCAAGCGTAAAATCATCCCCACCGTATACTGCTTCGGATCCTTCATGAGATGATACCCGCCCTGTGGGCCTCTGACACTCCTCACATACCCGGCTTTATTCAGTACGGAAATGATCTGCTCCAAATATTTCTCCGATATCCCCTGCCTTGCTCCGATATCCCTGATTCTCACCGGCGCTCCCGTATCGTAAATCGCCAGATCAAGCATCAGTCTGAGGGCATATCTGCCCTTTGTGGAAATCTTCATATGCTCCGTCCCCTTCCGTCGTAAAAGTGCCTTTTTTGTATTCTTCTGTATTCCCGTTGTTTTCATATGTCTGGTAATATTTTTGTTATACAATAAGGGGAGCGTCCTGTCAAGAAACGCTCCCGCATCGCTTCATCAACCGATTCCGTATGTGACTCCTTCCCCGACATGAGGCAGCACCGCGCTGTACGTCGCATCCACGGCAAACAGTAAAACAGCAAGCAGTCCAATGCTTACTCTCACTCTGTCGGGAATCCGAATATACATGGAATAAAACAGAGGCGAAAACACCCACACAAGCAGCATTCCTCCCAAGCCGAAAAGCAGGCTGCTCAGAAGACAAATCCTGCCCTGGAAGTTAAACGGCATTTTGCTGTAGTCCCACCATCTGATTCCCCAGGCCGACTCCAAATACCATCCCGACACATACTCAAGCAACGTGCAAAACAGCATCGATAAGAGAAAAATCCGAACCGGGTGATCGCGCCATCTGTGGAACCACAGCTCCAGCGTCACCGCGCCTATCCCGTAAATCGGAAGCCATGGCCCGGTCAGAAACCCCCGGTTGACATACATCTCGTCCTTAAAAAGATACAAAAACCCCTCCCACAACCATCCGAAAACCGCTGTCAGAATAAAAAGCCATACATAATATATGAAATCCACCCTGGCCGCCTTCCCTTTCAAGCGTTCCATCGCTGTCCTCTCAACCTTTGCCCTGACCAAATGCCCTGTTTTTGATTAGTATGCTGTCTTTTTTACTTTTCTATCCCACTTTCCCCTTAAGATTTTCCTTCTCCGAGGCGATATATAGAATAAGGGGAGGACTCTGGAATTTCCCGGCAGGTAAACGGATTTACAGAACACCCAAGAAAGGCTAAGGAGGGCGAAAATCATGAACAATATGAACGGTATCGGCAGCTACAGTCCCGCGCAGAAGAGTTACTACACCTCTTCCGCACAGAGCAGAAAAGCGGCGAAGGCTGACGATAAAAAGACGGATAACACAAAAAAGACGGACAATAACTCCGTAAAGTTAAGCGACAAGGCGAAAGCGCTTTTGCAGGAGTTAAAGAAATCCTACAGCAACGCGGACTTCTATGTTGCGGAGTATGAGACCGACGAGGAGGCGGCTGAGTATCTCTCCCGCGGTTCCAAAGACTACAGCGTGCTGATCGATCCCGAAGAGTTAGAGCGGATGGCCAACGACGACGAGGTGAAAAAGCAGAACCTCGCCCTTTTGGACGAATCGATCGACAAACTTGGCGAAATCAAGGAAGAGCTGAAAGATACCGGGCGCGAGGACGAGGTTGTGACTCTGGGCGTTAACATTGGTAAGGACGGAAAGGTTTCTTACTTTGCGGAGCTTGAGAAGTCCGGCGAGCGCACGAAAGAGTTTGTCGACAAGATCCGTGAGGACAAGAAAGAAGCGGCTAAGGAGGCTGATGCGGAGCGCACCGGCAAAGGCCAGGACAAATACAATTACGAGCACAGTAAACGCGCTACCGTCTCCGCGGACAGCGTGGAAGACCTGTTGGAACAGATTAAAAACTTTAACTGGGACAATGTGAAGGAAGAGACAACCATTCCCATGCCCGGCGCACGCTTTGATTTCACCGTGTGATCAAATTACAGACAGCCGTTTCTTTTTACAGATATTAAGAAACGGCTGTTTTTTATGTTTATTGCGATCAGAATCTCTTGATCTTCTTCGTGGTATTTTTCTCAAACTCCGTATCCCGCAGCTTGAGACTCAGCACTCTCTTGTACAGAGGAGCCTTCTCGTTGTAATCATCGATGATCTTCTGTATCTCGGCGCCCACATCCTTGATTTTTTTCTTGGAAGCATACTCCAGATCAGGGAAAATCTCCGCTTCTATCACGCCGTCTTTCTCCCGCACCAAAACCTCCTGCACGAGACGCGCGCTGCCAATCTTATTTTCCAGTTCCTCAGGCGAGACGTTCTCCCCGTTTGGTGTGATGATCAGATTTTTCTTCCTTCCCGTGAGGAACAAGAACCCGTCCTCATCCACATAACCCAAATCCCCCGTCTTAAGCCAGCCGTCCACAAGCGTCTCGGCCGTCTCCTCGGGCATCTTGTAGTAGCCCTGCATGACGCTCGTTCCTCTCACCCACAGCTCCTCGTCCACTACCTTAACCTCGCAGTTTGGCATACACTTTCCGATGGAACCGTCCTTTTTGTCCTTGGGCAGGTTAGAGCTGATCACAGGGGAACACTCCGTCATACCGTATCCTTGCAAAATCGCTATGCCGTACTTTTCAAAACGCTTTAAGTAGTCCGGATTCAGGTACGCGCCGCCGCTGCATATCGTGTGGAGCTGTTTTCCGAAAACCTTCGCCTTTATGATCGGAGCCGGAAGCCAATCCGTCTCCTCCAGCTTCTTCGCGAATGTCTCTATCATGAGCGGCACCATGAGTATGATATTCGGCTCAAAAAGTTTGATGTTCTTTAATACACGCAGCAGGGAATCGTTGATGCAGATCACCGATCCGATGGATGTCCCTTTCAGAATATCCATACTCAGGCAGTAAGCGTGATGGATCGGCAGCACGGACAGAAGCACCATTCCCGGCTCAAATCCCATATCCTGGGCCGTGGCGTTTTCCGCCAGATTTCTGTGGGTGAGCATCACTCCTTTGCTCTTTCCCGTAGTGCCCGACGTAAACATGATAGTCGCTAACTCCTCCGGCTTCGGACTGTACGAAAAGCCAGACTCCTGTTCCTTTAAAAACGCCTCAAAAGAAATCGCTCCCTCAAGCATCGTTTCCCCTGCTTGTACCTGCTCCATAGCAATCCTGTATTTCAGCTTCGGACATCTTTCTCCCGCCATTTTGGCCATCGCCTCTCTGGCTTTATCATACATAAGCACCGTGACATCCGCCCGGTCTATCAACTCGCACAAATCCTCCGCCGGCAGGTTGGCGTCGAGCGGCACCGCAACGCTGCCGCTGTTTACCGTGCCGTAATAAGATACAATCCACGGATAGGAGGAGTCCCCCACAATGGCAATGTGGCTCCCCTGTTCACCCATATTTTTAAGAGCCGCCGAAAAACGCTCGCTGTCTTCCCGCAGTTCCTTGTAGGTTTTCGCCTCCACCACGGTTTCCTTCTTCCCGCCGTTCTTCTCCCGCTTCGCCTTATAGCGAACCGCATCCTGTGCGCCGTAGTGCTCCGATGCCTTGACCAGCAGCTCTCTTATCGTACTACTCAACTCATTCATATTTTACTCCATTTCTGCGCATTTTTTTGCGCATAACCGGGTTTGTGTCAAGCAATGCGCAGACAAAAATCTCGCGATTGAAAATTTTAATTTTCAATCTTTTCTCCATTCAGAATCACGGCTATTGCGCCGGATAAACGCAATTTCCTCACGCCGGTTTCAGTTGCTCAACTGTTCCAGATAGTCCGCAGCTTCCTGCACCGTGCGGATACCGGCCGCTTTCTCCTCCTCGATCTCCACATCAAAAGTATCCTCCACCTCTCCGAGCATACTCATGAAATCGAAGGACGAAAAGCCCAGATCCTCCATAAACCGGGACTCTGGCTTGATGTCTTCCTTCTTTACTTCCACATAGTTTGTAATAATTTGCGCCAATTGATCAAACATATTATGTCAACCTCCTTTTTCCATTCTTTTTCATCTGTCATTTTTTTCCATTTCTGCGCTGTTCTTTGCGCATAACGAGTTTGTGTCAAGCAACGCGCAGGCACAAATCTCGCGATTGAAAATTTTAATTTTCAATCTTCGTCTTATGCCTGCTGCCTGTTCATTGCTTTCGTCAATACTAAATCAGCTTAATAATGTCCCCGATTTTCAAATCCGGGTTCTCCGTTCCCTTGAACATGATCTTGCACATGTAATAGTAGAAACGCTCCAGCGTATCACGGCTGACAGCCGCCACCTGATGCTCAAAATTAAAATCCAATCCATTGTCATCGGGGCGATGCATCACCGTCAGGTACATGGCCTGGGTGGTTGCTCCGTTTGGATACCATTTCGTCTTATATCGGATGTCTCCAAGTTGGTCTAAACCCTTTTCCTTCAAAGTCATAGGCTGATAGGTCAGGGCCATGGGTTCGTAGGTAGCTCCCTGGGGCGCGTTGTAAATCTTGCTCCTGTATCCGAAGTACTCCACCGGATTGTAGTTGGTATGCCTGAACACCTCGTTCTGACCGTTGCGGATCGCGAGTATGCCATCCATAAAGGTCTGCTCTTTCGATAAAATCGTCCGGAACGGGAAGGAATGGATTCTTGTTCCGCCGGATTTTTTCTCAAGCAAAGTGGCACGTCTGGCATAAGCCACATTGATGGATACGTCGTCATTGTCGTTCATCTTCTGCAGGTAGGTGCGTATTCCCATGATAAGAAGGCACTGTAAGGAGACATGGTGTTCCTCGCAAAAGCGCATCAGCCTCTGTGTCGGCTCCTCCTCCAGATGGAAGATGTCGAGCGCGGAATCCACATTGGGGGTAGCGCAAAAGGCTGCACGCGTGCCGGGGAATTTCTTCCTCGCCTCCTCCAACTGTCCCGGTCCCTCTATCCCGTTAAAGATCGGCTCCGACGTCTCGATCAGCTTCTGGAAATACTCTCTGTCTCTTGCCTGCGCCTTGCTTCCCGCCTCGTAGGTCAGATCCTTCTCCAACTGTTCAAGATAGGAGCGCATGTCTGACGGATAGGCGACGCCCTCAAATTTCGCGTTACAGTAAAGCTCAATCACGTCCCGCAGAAAACAGATCAACGACTGAGCGTCCATCAACATATGATCCCCCAGCACGTAAAGACCCTGACAGCCGTCCGGCGTCTTAATTATCACTACCCGGTTCATGGGGCTGTCCTCTCTCTTGAACGGCACTCTCGTCCATGCCGTCATGATCTTGGCCGCCTCCTCCATGGTCTTACCCGTGAAATCCACGTACTCGATATCGCGCTCTTCTTTCTCTACCACATACTGATACCACTGTCCTTCCTTCTTATCGTAGGCGAATCGCACCCGCATGGACTCGCAGCGCTCGTAAGCCTTGTAGACAGCCCTCCTCAGTTCCTCGACATCCAGCTCATACTCGATTGTCAGGCTGGTTCCGATATTTACAACCTCCTTCTTGGGGCAAAAGTCCATATAAAAAATATGGAACTTCTGCGCCACCGTAAGGGGATATGTCTTGTGTCCGTTTCTTGTTTTCATATTTTTCTCCATTTCTGCGCATTTTTTGCGCATAACCGGGTTTTGTGTCAAGCAATGCGCAGACACAAATCTCGCGATTGAAAATTTTAATTTTCAATCTTTTCTCCTTCACATCATGTCACCAATAAACTCCGTCAAAGCCTTCTCATAGCTCTCCATATCTTTATAGTAGCTCTCCGCATGAGCCGCTCCCTCTACAATCAGCTTTCTCTTTGGCGAAGCGCAGTGTTCATAAATCTCATCACACATCTGCCACGGCACAAAAGTGTCGTTTCCGCCGTGGATGAACAGAATCGGCACCTCTGCCTTCTCCACTTCTCTCTTTGCGTTGCACTCATCCATGCCATAGCCCGCCAATTTCCTGTTCACCAGATCCGCGCCCGGTATAACGGGGAAAGCGGGCAGATGATACATACTGTGCAGCACATGGGTGAACACTTCCTTTGGAGAAGTAAAGCCGCAGTCTGAGACGATGCCCTTCACCTGCTCCGGGAGCTTTAAGCCGCTCAGCATCAGAAGCGTCGCCGCACCCATGGACGTGCCGTGCAGAAGAATCTCCGTCTCCGTCCCGAGCTCTTCGAGCGCCCATCTGATCCACCCGAGGGCATCCTGTCTGTCAAGGCACCCAAAGCCGATATATTCCCCTTCGCTCGCGCCATGGGCTCTCGCATCCGGCAAGAGCATGGCGAATCCTCTTTTCTGGTAATAATCCGAAAGCCCGATATAGTCGGACATTCCCTGGCTGGTATATCCGTGGAAACAAATGACAATCTTCTGCTTTCCCTCTTTTTCTTCCGCCGGAAAATAAGTGGCGTGGAGCTTCAAACCGTCGAAGCTCGTCTGCCACACATCGCTATGCGTCCGTTCCAGCATTGCCTTCCTGCGCTCCTCCATCAACGGCATGTACTGACTCCAGTCCGTGCCTGACATCTTTATGGTGCGCTCGGTCTTCGCCTTGCCGCGCTTCATGGTTCTCCCGTAAAAATATGCAATCTCCCCGCCGCAGGCCGCCGCCACAAGTCCGAGCCCCGCCGCCGTTTTCGCTATAATACCGATTGCTTTCTTTCCCGCCTTTTTACTCATTTCTTTTTCGCCGCCTCTTTTTTCTCTTTCTGATCCTTTTTCATTTCCTTTTGCTTTGCCGCAATAATCTCCTTTAAGCGCAGTGCCTTGTCGATGTTGCCCTCCACCTTAAGCTTTTGGGTGGTGAAAGCCCACACGGGATCCATCTCCCCGTCCGCGATCTTTAAAAGTACCTCCGGCGCACAGATAAACCTGGCGTCTCTGTCGTAATACTCGTAAGGCTCCACGAAAAGCACACCATCCTTTACTTCCACATAAAAAGCGCCTCCTGCCTCCTCATCCTCAATGTCAAATTCGAAAGCCAGATGCTCATGGATATCGCTCACATCCGCCCCCATAAATCTTCCCTTAATGTCATAGAATAAATCTGCGTATGTCATTTTACCTCTTCCTCCTCGCGGGAGTTTCTTCTCCCCACTCTTAAAATTTCAACCTTTTTCGACCATTGGTCGACTTCATCTCATTAACAATAGCACATCTTTCGACCACCGGTCAACCTCTTTACCGGTATAATTTTCAGAACAATCGAAAATTTTATTTTCCAATACCGTTAAGATCATTGTCCCGCCCCTTAATGTGTGATACAATCGACACAGATTCCTCAAAGAAAGGCGCTCACTATGGCAGACACACAAAAATATGACAGAATTTTAGATGCGCTCCAGCAGCTTATGATCGACAAAAGTATGCAAAACATCTCCGTGAGCGATATAGCGGCAAAAGCCGGTATCGGCAAGGGCAGCATCTACTACTATTTTCCCTCAAAAGAGGCAATTCTAGACGCATTGATTCGGAGAAATTACGAAGCGCCCCTGCAGACAGCCAAAAGTCTGGCCGATCAGACGGATATTCCGCCTTTTACACGTATGGCTATGCTGTTTCAGGCCTGCCGCAGCTCTGCCACCGCCTTTCTGAAACAGGGCAGCGAAAAAAGTCGTACCATTACCATGCAGGAATCGGCTTATCTGCATCAAAAATATTTAAACTATCTGATCTCGGAATTAAAGCCTAATCTGGCTAAGATTATCAGACAGGGGATCACGGCCGGGGAAATACATTTTGACTACCCGGAAGCTCTGGCAGAGATTGTGCTGATTGTCCTTGGCGTCAAGCTGAACAACACCTTTCTCTCCACCACACCAGATGACTGCGAGTACACCATACGAGGCCTGATTTCCCTTTTGGAGCAGGGAACCGGACTATCCGAAGGAACGCTAAGCTACCTGAGCCTGTCAGAGTAGCGAAAAAATCAAGAAACTTTTTATCATAAATACAGAAAAACGGAGGATATTATGCAAAACGAAAACACCACCGGGCGGCTGACTCTGCCCACAGACGTCGATATGGTAGAGGAAACCATACGGCTTAAGAATCTTCTGGGCGCGGATGCCCTGAGAGACTGTGACGGGACGGACATGCCCGAAGCCCTTCTTTCCCAGGACGCCAAAATCTACGCCACTTATTACACCACCAGGAAGGACAATGCCTGGGCCGAGGCAAATCCCGAAGAGATCCAGCAGGAATACCTGATCAGCGACCGCGTGACCGCTAAGGACAAAACGCTGCGCATCCGGCTGATGAAAGGTTTCCACACCCAGCAGCTCAAAGTCAACACAATCGACGACCCGAAGCGCTGGTGGGAAGTCATTGACAGAACGACCGGGGAAATTGTCCCCACAGACCATTGGCAGTATGACGAGAGTACGGGCGAGGTGGTGATCGACACCGTTCCATACCATCAGTATACTGTAAGTTTTCTTGCTTTCCTGATCTGGGATCCCGTGCATATGTACAATTTTATTACCAACGACTGGAAGGACGCCCCCCACCAGCTTACCTTCGACGTGCGTCAGCCCAAAACCCAGGCATATGTGAAAGAAAAGTTAAAACGCTGGTGCGAGGAAAATCCCAGCGTTGACGTGGTTCGTTTCACCACCTTTTTCCATCAGTTCACCCTGACTTTCGACGACCAGAAGCGGGAAAAGTTCGTAGAGTGGTTCGGCTACAGCGCGAGCGTCAGTCCCTATATTCTGGAGCAGTTTGAAAAATGGGCGGGCTACCCTTTCCGCCCGGAATACATCGTGGACGAAGGTTACCACAACTCCATCTTCCGTAAACCCTCGAAGGAGTTTTTGGATTTTGTCGAATTCCAGCAGATCGAAGTGAGCAAGCTCGCAAAAGAGCTGGTGGATATCGTTCACGGCTACGGCAAGGAAGCCATGATGTTCTTAGGCGACCACTGGATCGGCACCGAGCCTTTCGGCAAATACTTTAAGAATATCGGTCTGGACGCGGTTGTCGGCTCCGTAGGTGACGGCGTTACCCTGCGCATGATCTCCGACATCCAGGGCGTGAAATATACGGAGGGAAGGCTTTTACCCTACTTTTTCCCTGACGTGTTCACCGAGGGCGGCGATCCCATAGGCGAGTCGAAGGACAACTGGCTCAAGGCCCGCCGCGCTATCCTGCGCTCCCCCGTGGACCGGATCGGCTACGGCGGCTATCTGAAGCTGGCAAGCGAGTGGCCGGGCTTTATCGACCGTATCAATCAGGTTGTGACGGAGTTCCGCCAGATTCACGCCAACATGCAAGGCTCCAAAGCTTACACCGCGCCTTTCAAGGTGGCTGTCCTCAACAGTTGGGGAAATCTGCGCCGCTTTATGGCAAATCAGGTGCACCACGCCCTCTGGTATCGCGAAATCTATTCCTATGTGGGCGTAATCGAGGCGTTGAGCGGTATGCCCATCGACGTGGAATTCATTACCTTTGAGGAGATGAAGCAAGGCATCGATCCGGCGATCCGGGTTATCATCAATGCCGGTGACGCTTACACCGCTTTCAGCGGCGGCGAAAACTGGAAGGATCCTGATCTGGTCTGCGCCCTGCGCCGTTTCGTGGATGAGGGCGGCGGTTTCATTGGTGTCGGCGAACCCACCGCATGCCAATATCAGGGACGCTTCTTCCAGTTAAGCGATGTCCTCGGGGTGGACAGAGAACTCGGCTTCTCCATGAGCACCGACAAATATAATGAGCTGGATCGCGAGCACTTTATCCTGGAAGACGTGACTGGCGACATAGATTTCGGCGAGGGAAAGAGCCGTATTTACGCCCAGGGCGAACATTACCAGATCCTCGATATGGATGGCAAATACAGCCGCCTCGTGGTTAACGAATACGGCAAAGGGCGCAGCGTCTACTTCACGGGACTGCCCTACTCCCCGCAAAACTGTCGCATCCTGCTTCGCGCGATCTATTATGCGGCACACCGCGAGGAGGAAATGAAAAAATACTATGTCTCCGATGTGGAAACCGAGATCGCTGTCTTTGAAAAGACAGGAATGATCGCCGTGATCAACAACACCCAACAGCAAAAGGAAACGGATCTCTATATCGACGGCTCCTTGAAAGCGAAGCTTTCCCTGTCACCTATGGAGCTGAAATGGATCGACTATCGCGAGCTTTGACGATACATCTTCCGTTAAACGGACGCTACGTCAAATTCCGCTGCAGTCCATCGGATACACACCGTCAAAACACGCTTTGCACAGGGACAGACCTTTTGCCATCTCCGAAAGATCCTCCCTGCGCAGATAACCGAGGGAATCCGCTCCGATCATCTCCCGTATCGCCTCCTCACTGTGGTTCGCAGCGATGAGCTGGGAGTTGGAGGGCACATCGGTGCCGAAATAACACGGATAGAGAAAAGGCGGCGAGCTGATTCTCACATGCACTTTTCGCGCTCCCGCTTCCTTCAACAAACGGATCAGGTTGGCTATGGTGGTTCCCCTCACAATGGAATCATCCACCAACACGATCCGTTTCTCTTTTACCGCCGTTTCCAGCACGCCAAGCTTCATTCGGACAGCGGATTCCCGCTCCGTCTGAGTCGGCTTGATGAAAGTTCTGCCTATGTAACTGTTTTTATAAAAAGCAAGTCCAAAGGGTATGCCACTCTCCTGTGCGTAGCCCTGCGCCGCCGGAAGTCCCGACTCCGGCACGCCGGTCACCAGATCCGCCTCCACGGGATAGGATTTTGCCAGCATTCTCCCCGCGCGGATTCTGGCGTCATACACCCGCACGCCGTCCATTGTACTGTCCAGCCTGGCAAAATAAATATACTCAAAAATGCAGTGGGCACACCATCCCTCTTTCGGCAACATCTGTGATTTGACTTCCCCGCCGGAAATCGTGACCACCTCACCCGGCAGGATATCCCGCACCAAAGAAGCCCCCACAGCCTCCAGTGCGCAGGACTCCGAGGCAAGCACATAGAGCTCTTCCCGTTTTCCGAGACACAGGGGTTTTATGCCGTAAGGATCCCGCACACCGATCAGCTTCCGCGGACTCATAATGACCAGCGCATAGCCGCCCTTGATTTTCAGCGCCGTCCTGTATACCGCCTCCTCCACCGTCTCCGAATGGACCCGCTCCCTCGCGATATGGAAAGCAATCACCTCCGAATCCGTGGTCGTGTGGAAAATCGCCCCGCTCTGGATCAGCTCCCACTTTAACTCCGGCGTGTTGATCAGATTGCCGTTGTGGGCAAGCGCAAGCGTCCCCTTGATATAGGATAGCACCAGCGGCTGTGCATTCTCGGCGACAGACGCCCCCGTAGTAGAATACCGCACATGTCCCAGACCGATATTGCCGTCCATCTTCTCCAACACTTCCTTCGTGAGTACCTCGCTCACCAGTCCCAGATTCTTATGAAAACACACGTTGCCCCGTTCCCTATCGGTTCTGGAAACCGCCATGCCGCACGCTTCCTGCCCTCTGTGCTGCAGGGCTGTCAGCCCGTAGTAGAGGGAGTGCGCCACATTCTCACCCTCCGGCCCGTACATGCCGACAACGCCACATGCCTCTTTTATTTCCGCCATGTTATCTTCCTCCGTTTTCTGACTCTGCTTATGCGCATATGCAGAGTCGAAATGCTTCGCATTTCTCGTTCGCGTTGCTCGGCATAAACCGTCAGAGACAGCCTTACATGCAAGCATGTATCCTGTCTCTGACGCTTTCTGACTCTGCTTATGCACGCAAAAAAAGGGACAAAAAAATCCTTTCAGACTTCTTTGTCCCAACGTGTTTATTCTATCACAGGCAGATTGATTTTTCCAGTGTTCTTTTTACTCTTTCATCCTATCTATATCCGTAAGAATTACGCCGGATGAAGTGAGAATCACTTTTAAATCCAAATATCTTTTCTTTAAAGACTTATAGACATCGGAATCCTTTTCAGCCAGTTCCATCCAGTCCTGTACTCTTGAAAACTCTTCCACAGATATTTTTAACATTTCCTTTTCTGTCATTTCATCCTGCCTCCTTGCTATTATTTTCTTTCATTATAACAAATTTAAAAGTATTTTTAAACTGGTTTTCTACACTAAAAAAACAAGAAAAACAAGATGATGCAACGCTCCTACCCTCTCACCACCGACAACACCCCGTCCGACATGCCGTAGACCACATCCGCCGCTGCGGCCACCGCCTCGTTGTGAGTCACCACGATCACTGCATAGTTGTCCTCGTGAGCGAGCTTGCAAAGAAGGTCCACGATCACCTTCTCATTCTGGCTGTCCAGATTTCCCGTAGGCTCGTCGGCAAGAAGGATCTCCCCTCCTGCGGCGATGGCTCTGGCGATGGCAACCCTCTGCTGTTCCCCTCCGCTAATCATCCCCGGCATCTTTTTGTAGAGCGTCTCCGGCAGACCGACCTTCGCCAGATACTCCTGTGCCCTTGCCTTCGCCTCCTTTGCAGCGACATGCTGCAATTCCATAGGGAACATGACGTTCTCCATCACCGTCAGAAGGGGGAACAGGTGAAACGCCTGATAGATCACGGAGGCACGGTTCAGACGGTAAGCGTCCCTGTTCATCTTCCGCATGTCCTCTCCCTCCACGTTGAGCACCCCTTCCGTAGGCACATCCAACCCCGCGAGCAGCGAAAGAAAAGTGCTCTTGCCGCTGCCTGACTTGCCCGTGATGGCGTACACTTTTCCCCTCTCAAAGGAACAGTTCACTTCCGAGAGCGCCTTGGTCTTCTGATACTTCGTCTGGTAGATATAACTCACATTTACCGCCTCAATGATTTTTTCCATTCTTTCCTCCATTCCACCGCCTGCGCGGTATTCCTGTTTCTACTCCGACGTCAATAATTCCAGCGTATTTTCCCTCGCCAATAGCGAAAGCGCCACCGTCGTCCCCAGCATATATCCGCCAAAGTGCACATATTCCGGCCCATAAGACCCCCAATATACCCGCTTTTCCGGCTCTGTCAGATAGGTCGCCTCCGAAAAAGCCAGATCCTTTTTTGCTGCATACCGGTTATATACGGAATCTTTGTATAGCAGATAGTCCCCCTTCTTTGCATCCCACACCTTACATTCCTGTACAGTATCCGGCTTCTTGGCGGCCGTGCCGATGGTAATAAAATCATCCGCATACGCCTTCGACAACTTATCGCTGACGGCCCATAGATTGCCGCCCACCACAAGCATCACCGTCACGATCATAATAAGTGCAACGATGAAAAGCGACTGTAACGGTGTGCGCAGCATCTGTTTCATATAATGCTTCATCCGAGCTCTCCCTTCTATTTTACCGCCTCCGCCAGAAGAGCAAGCGGCTCCTCGCGCAGATTCCTGTATACTCCCCCAAAAGCCGTTCCCATCGTGAACAGGAATATCAGCCCTCCTCCAAGAGCCGATATCCGCCAATCCGTCTTCGTCAGATACGCGGACTTTGCTATCTCGTTGCCGTCCGCACTCTCATCCGCCATGTCCTCCCCGCTCTTTTCCATGTTAAACTGCACTTCCCCGTTGCTGAACCTGGTGTCGAAAGTTTCCGCAGATGCCATTTGCGCCGCAACCCGCCCCGCGAAAAACTGCCCCGCAAAACTACCCGTCATACTTCCCGCAAGGGCGATCACCAGTACGCCGGTAAGGAGTGAGCGGGCGCAGGATCCTTTCGTCATGCCAAGGCATCGCTCAACCACCGTCTGCTTTTTCTGTTTTGTGATAAAGAGATGGCAGAAAAAGACCACGATACAGACCGCGCTTACCATGCCCGTCGTCAGGAGAATAACGGACATGGTCCGCATATTTTTCAGCCCGCCCTCCAGCTTGGTGTAACCGCCGTCGTAAAATGTGATTTCCAGATGGTCTATCCCCTGCGCCTCCCACAGTCTTTTATATTTCTCGATACTCCCGCTTCCGTTGGGAATCCTAAAGGAGGTGGTGTAGCCTTTCATGGGACCGTAGAACGCAATGTTATCCACGTTGCTGTTTTTGATGGAAGCGGTGGGAATAAATACCTCGTTTCTCTCCAACAGATACCCCCAGCCTCCCTCTACCGTGCCGACGCCCACATCATAAATGCCCTTGATCGTATAGTCGCTCTCCTCAAAAACATCGTAAACCCCGCCGTCAGCTTTCAACCTTCCTCCCCAGTTACCCATACTGCCCAAATTCGGGGAAGTCGCATAGTTGGCATAGCGCAGCGCCAGATGCAAGGAATCTCCCACCCGCAAACCGTTCACTCTGGCAAAAGCGGCAGAAATCATACACACCTTGTTTCCCTGCATATAATCCTCTTCCGAAAGAAACTCCCCCTCCGAGAGATATGCCTGCTTATTATAAAACGCCATGACCAGATTCAGATCTTCCGTTGCCGTCACGGGAAAAGACAGATGCTTCGAGCCGCGCAGCACACATTCCTCACAGAGCCGCAGCCAATCCTGCCCCTCCTTGGTCCCGTAAAATCCAGGCGTCACCTCCGCAATCCAGTCTCCCGTCAGATCGGTGGGCCGCCTGTTCCCATTCACGTCAGCCTGTGTGGAATAAGGACCTTCTAACGGCACATATTCAAATTTGGCTTCGGCGCCGTTTTCGTCCCAGTCGTGGGCAAACCCATCCGCCAGCGCCATCACATAGGTCTTATCCGCGTACAGCGGTTTTGGGTTATCATTGTTATGGTCGCACAGATAAAAGTAGAACACATTGGGCGGATAGGTGCTGTACAGCACATTCTTAAGCTCCATCCTAACGGGACCAGAAGGCACGCAATCCTCAAGCGGAGACGCCTCCACCACCATAAACTGCCATAAGCCCCCGTCCCATTCCTTAAATGCATAGTCCTGCGGCAACGCCTCATAGTAAGCCCGCTGCTCCGGCCCGCTCAGATATCCCGCGCCTTCAAAGTCCAGCACATCGGGAGAAATAGTTTCCCCATAAATCGCCCTGTTAAAATACCGGTAGTCCTCCTCGTCCGCATACCATACGGCTTCCTGCTCCGTCCGCTCCGGCATCTGCTCCACCGTGCCTATGGTCACAAAGACCTCCTCAAACCGCCGCAAATTGTCCCCGCAAAGTTTCCACAGACTCCCTCCCGCACAGACCAAAGCCACCGCAGAGGAAAACAGCAGAAAGAAAAGCGCCGTCTTAGCAGGCGTCCGCACCAGTCTGGTCAAACTGTTTCTGATCACAGCCATATACTACCTCCGTTAATCCCTTTTACAGAGCATCTCCATCACGCTGAGCCTGTGGAGCGCCAGAATCGCCATCGCCGCCCCGGCAAGAAAAGCGAGGAAAAACATCGCCCCCGACAAGGCAAGCACACCGACCGCGGTGCGAAGAAAAACCGCCGCCAAAAAACTCCCCAAAAGGCAGGCTGCCGCTTCCACAAGCGCCGTCTCCCCAAAAAGCAGGAAAAAGCTTCTGCCCCGTCCCGCACCGAGAGAGCGCAGAAGGGCGTACTCCTCCCGCCTGCTTTGCAGGGAGAGATAACTGCAAAGATAGCCGATAAAGATGACAATCATTACAAGAAACGGCAGCATCCCCCGAAGGAGCGCCAGATTCTTCGAAAGCGTCTCCGCGGAGCGGATAAACGCCTCATCCATAATCGTAAGCGCATTGCCGTCCGTGCGAGGCTTAGCCCTGGTGATCACCGACAAAAATTTCACTTCGTCGTGCATCTGCGCCTTGAGCGCATTTAACTGAAACGGGTCCTTCACCACAAAGGAGCCTGAGTCCGCATAAAAATCAATGTCCTGACTGTGATATGTCTCGCGCATATAGTCCAGGGGAAGAATGACCTCCGGCGGCACCCAGTTCCCAATGTATTCTCCGATCTGCATACTTCCCACAATCCTGTATGTATCCGTGATCAGCGGCTCGATAAATATCTCGCTTCCCTCCAATGCATAGCGGTAATAAAATATAGTTAACATAACATTATCCCCGAGATGCAGACCCTTTTCCTCCATAAGGGCGGTATCCAACATGCACACCTTCTCTGTCGTCTCAAGAATGTCCGCATCCACGCCATCCAGCCAGGTAATGTCCTCCTTCTTCATACCGGAGACGCCCTCCGGCGCGTTCATACCCATACCGTAATGGTTCAGATTCTCTTTGTATTCCTCCACGGTAAACGCGCCGAACCCGAATTTCAGACGCACGGTAAAAACCGGGTCCTTCACATACTCGGATTCCCGCACGCCCATCATACGTTCTTCCCTGATCGTCATTCCCTCACGCTGGGAGCCGTTTAGCGTGCTGATCCTTGCCGTAACTTCAAGCACTTGCGGGAGGTGCGCCAACTGTTTTCCCGTGCTGTCCATATTGCCCGCGTACACGTCCAGAATCAAAACGGTCATCACACCGATCAGAATATGCAGGATGCTCTTTTTTCTGTGCCGTACGATATTTCCGGCGGTCTGCCTCATAAAAAAATTCATGCCTTTTCCTCCATGTCAGAGCTGTTTTGCCTGTCCTGATATTCTATCTCTTATGTCGGTTCTTTTTATATGCTTCACTTTCCCACACGCGTTTCAGTTCGGCGTAACACTTTCCGTCCTCCTTGGTCAGTTCCAGCTCCAACGCCGCCTGCCGCTCCAGATTCTCATCCACGATCCAGAGCCGGAACGCACTCTGCATGACCTTACCTGCATCCTCATGCCGATTCGGACCGACCCACCATTCAATCCAGTCTCCACGTTCAAAGATATCATCATCCCGAATCATAACCATTTGCTTGTCATATAGATAGTTTTCCGCTACCTCCACCCTAAAAGTACATTTATACGGCCAATAAGAGCTCTCCCCGTTCTCCCGAAACTCCTCCTCGCCTTCTTCGAGCGTCTGGAATGGCTCCATCTTGAGAAGAATCCGCTCCCCCTCTTTCAGTTTTTGCCAGCCGTGCTCCTCCGTGGCGGCATAAACCACTATGTCATCCCCGATCATCCCCGGTTTCGCAAAAGCAAGAAGGGAAAGAAGCAGACATGCCGCCAGGACCGCCGCAGGTATTTTGGGCGTCAGCCTCCTCCTTCCATGTCTCCCCTCCACAACGCCCTCTATGATGCGTTTCCCCGCAGACTCGTCCGGCACAATCCGCATGACCGCATCGCCCAGGCGACTCTCCGCGCCCCTTGCCGAAACATGCGGTTCTTCTTCCATTATCATTTCATGTTCCGCCTTTTCTTTTTCCGTCATTTCTTTCCCGTTCCGCTCTCTCTCATCCATGACACGCTTGCTCCTTTCCCGGACATGGCTTCTCTGATTTTCCAGCGCGCTCCGGCGTACTGCTTCCCCACCTGGCTGCCCTTCGCACATTTCTCCCAGTTATCCCGTCTCCTGCAAAAGCCTCCTAAGCTTCTCCCGTCCTCGCTCCATACGTTTTCTGACCGCGGACTCCGAAAGGCCGAGCATCCCCGCAATCTCTCTTCCATGATATCCTTCCACATAGTGCAAAAGCAGTACTTCCCTATATTTGGAAGGCAAAAGCAGAAGGCTGTCCATCAGTTCCGTGTCCTCCTCCTTTTCGTAGTATCTGGAAAGCTGCTCCATCGAGATCTTCGGATGGTTTTTGTAAAAGCGCAGCCTGTTTTTACAGAGGTTGCTGTCCACCCGGATCAGCCATGCCTTCCGGTGTTCCTCCGTCTCGAACGCTTTCCCTCTCTCCATATGCTCCATATATTTAATCAACGTATCCTGCACCACATCCTCAGCGTCAAAGGCGTTCTTCATCATCACAAATGCAATACGGTAAAGCATATTGCCGTATACCCCAAAAACCTCCTCCACGCTCTGACCCCGGCTGTCCGTCCTCTTCTCCAACATGTCACCGCCTTCGGGCGTCCCCGTTCTCTTCTGCTATCCCATTTTATAAACCATTATCTTTATAGATAAAACACTTGGCGACAGGAAAATGTGACTCCTGCCCTCAATTTTTTTGTCAAAAAAGGAGACGGTAAAATATACCATCTCCCTTTATCTAATATTCTTTCGATATTTCACTGATTCCATACCGATCTTTAAACTCTTTCAGTTCGGCCTCGTTTCTGATCAGCATTATTTCTTCGAATTTCCCGGTTTGCAGGTTCTTGAACCCCGCCACCTGCTCTCCGTTACATATACTGCATTTCAAAACAGCTTTCCATTTTTCCCTGTCGTATGTCTCTGTGGCCGCTGCTTTTTTCTTAAACATAAACACCTTTTATCTCTCCGGCAAAGTAAACTTCGCAATCAGCTCGTCCAGAGATACTGCCTGAGCGGACAACTCCTCACTGGTAGCGGAAGATTCCTCAGCTACAGCAGCGTTGGTCTGAATAACATCCGAAATCTGATCAACACCCTGCTCCGCTTCCTTCATCGTCGCCGCCTGATTGGAAGAAAGAATGCTAAGCTCCTTGGAAGAATCCGCAACCTTTCTGATTCCTTCCACAACCGTCTCGAGAGCTGCCGCCGCACGTTCAGCCATCTTGTTGCCGTTCTCAACCTCACGCATTGTTCCCTCAATCAGCGCTCTTGTGTCTACCGCAGACTTGCTGCTCTGCTCCGCCAACTGCCTGATCTGATCAGCCACTACGGAGAATCCGCGGCCTGCTTCTCCCGCTCTCGCCGCCTCGATGGAAGCGTTCAGGGAAAGCATGTTCGTCTCGGATGCAATATTCTCAATTTCGGAAATAATGTTTCCGATCTTATGGGAAGCCTCGTTGATACGAGCCATCGCCTCCACCATTTCCTTCATGTCACGACCGCTCTGGTCAGCCACATTCGCATATTCCTGGGACTGCACGTAGGCATCCTCCGCAGACTCCGCGGATTTTTTGGTTGCCTCCGCTATGGTCGTGATTGTCGCGTGAAGCTCTTCCACCGCACCCGCCTGTTCTGTTGCACCCTCGGCGAGACTCTGCGACGTCTCGGCCAGATTGGAAGAACCTGCGGAAACCTGCTCGGAAGACATTGCGATGTAATGCATCGTCTCAACCATATTATCCTTAAGCTGCTTCAAAGAGTCATAAATCTGGCTGAACTCGCCTTCATACCGACTGCTGTCCTTAGATCTGACAGTATAGTTGGAAGCCGACATTTCCCCTAATATGTATTCCAAATCAAAGATGATAAACTGTAATGTCTGCGCCATCTCGTTCGCGGATTTGATGATTTCAGCCACCTCGTCCTCCGTATCGACCTCCGGGAACGGATCGGTGAGATCGCCGCCTGCAAATTTCTCCAGTCTCACCTGTAAATCGTGAAGAGGAGACGCAATATTCACCGCAATGTGCTTGCCCAGTTTGATGGAAGTAAGTATCGCAACAGCGATAACCACCGCTATCACAACCATAAGAAAAATACATACCAACGTCAGCACAGTGGACGTAGTGTTTCCACGATCCACCTTAATATCCATAATGGAAATCAGTTCGTCGTTGATTTCGTCGTAGAGCGGCATCAGCTCATTGATCGCCCGGGCCTGCGCCTGCTCGCATAACTCTCTGTCCGTCGTAGCGCCAAGCTCAAGAATCTCATTGTCAAGCGCCCAGTATGCTGGCAGTTTGGAAGAAATGGTGCTGTAAACCTTCTTGTTCGCATCAGTTACCATGTACTTTTCCATACTCGTAAATTCTGCCGTAAACTGCTGTATAGACTCCTCATGGGATCTGCGCATAGACTCGATCACTTCCCCGTCATCGTAGCCGATTGCCCCTCGCAGGCTGGAACGCGCTTCCGTAAAGTAAGTCATCGCTTTACCTACATTGCCCTGCGCAAAACCGTAATCCTCCAAAGCATTCGAATAAACTCTCGCCACCACAATCATGGTGATCAAAGCCACCAGAGCTACTGCAGCAGGAATCCCTGATGCAATCACAAACCCACGCACCAGGCGTTCCTTAATCCGATACTTATTCAGTTTTTCAACCATTTCTTTTCCCTCCCATATACTGTCTCTGCTAAAACTCCCCCAATTTGAATTGATCAAACCGCAGACACATCTTGTCTGAATTTTTGATATTCTTCATTATAGCATTTCCCTCAAAAAAATCCAGACAATTTGTAAAAAAATCAGCAAAAATTTTCTAAGCACACTTTTCTGTACAGTATTATGTAAAGAAAACTGAAAAACTGTCTCAGCCAACTCTGCAACGCAATGCTTCCGACGCCGCGCTTTCTTTTACCGCACAATCGCGCTCTCACGCACAGCAGCAATGCTTCCGTATGATAATTTCACCCCTCGCGTCCTGATCATCGCTGATGATTTTCTCCACGCCAGGGAGATAGATATGGCCGGAAAGCGGGTTTTTGACACTCATAACCGGCGTCACGATCGTCGCCTCCACATCCGACTTCTCAAAGCATAGATCCGTGTCAATCATTTCACAGTCAACAAGCTTTAAATTGCTGCAATAACACAAGGGCTGCGTTCCGATAATCCTGCACTTCTCAAAGGTGACGTTCTCGCAGTACCAGGCAAGATATTCCCCTTTGACCACGCTGTTTTTAATCGTCACATTTTTCGCGTGCCAAAAGGCGTCCTTCGTGTCGAACTGACAACTGTCAAACACAGAATCCTGTATATACTGGAAAGAGTATTTCCCATTCAGCCGCACGTCTTTAAAATCCAGATGATCCGAGCGCATCATAAAGTATTCACCCTGCGCCGTACAATCCCGCATTTCGATGCCCCGCACCGACCATCCGAACTCCGGGGAAATAATATCGCAGCCCCGCATTTTTATCCCGCTGCATTCCCGCAACGCCTTGATCCCATGAAGCTTTGTATCCACGATCACAACGTCCGAGGAATACCAAAGCGCCGCACGGCAAAGCTCTGTCATCTCCGAATCCGCGATAGTAAGTCCCTCATCATGCCAGAACGGATATCTGAGATTAAAAAAGCAGCCCTCAACCTGAATATTCCTGCTTTCCTTCAAAGCGCTCTCCCCGTCCGCCGGCCCGTCAAATCTACAGTTTTTCAGCGCAAGATCCCTACCGCCATACAGGGCACGCTCCGCATCAAACGTCTGTTTCTCGATTATTTCCATAATTATCAGCTCCTCTGATTTCTTCCGCGCCTATTCCGACGCAAGCGTAAACTGAGCGACCAGTTCTTTCAGGCAAACCGCCTCTGCCGAAAGCTCCTCGCTCGCCGCCGCGCCCTCCTGCGCAGTCGCACTGTTCGTCTGCACGACGATCGATATCTGATTGATCCCCTCGGAAACCTGCTCCACCGCCTCCGACTGCTCTTCCGCCACCGTGGCAATGTTGTCAATGGCCTCCACGACAGTCTGGATACTCTCAACGACTCCGAGCAAAACTTCCGCCGTATTCCGGGCAATTTCCGTCCCCGTATGTACCGCCTCCGTAGAATTTCCGATCAATACCGACGTATTCTGCGCGGCCTGCGCCGATTTGCCAGCCAGATTGCGGACTTCCTCCGCCACAACTGCAAACCCTTTACCCGCCGCTCCGGCTCTCGCCGCTTCCACAGCCGCGTTCAACGCAAGAATATTTGTCTGGAAAGCGATGTCGTCTATTGTTTTTAGAATCTTTTCAATCTCACCGGAGCTTGCCTGAATCCTTTCCATTGCCTCTACCAGATTCTGCATCTTCTGATTACACAAAAGAACCTCCTCGCCGGTACGGTGCGTCTGAACGCGCACATTCAAAGCTCCCTCCGCCGTATTTTTAACCTGCCCGGAAATATCGCTGACCCGCGCCGCCAGCTCCTCCACCGAACTGGCCTGCTCCGTCGTCCCCTGACTGAGCATCTGAGCGCTCGCGGACAGTTGACCGCTGGCGTCAGACACCTCCCCCGCCGAATGGTTAACCTGACGCATGGCGCTGTTCAGCTCCTTTTTCATATTGCGCATGGAATGTAAAATACTCTGAAAACTGCCAACGTATACTTCCTCGTGCCCGGTGCGGACATCCAAATTCTGGTTCGCCATCTCGTTGAGCAAATACGCGATATCGTTGATCACGGTGCTCAGTCCCTCCACAAGCGCCGCGGTCGATCTGGCAAGCATCCCCGTCTCGTCCTTGCTGGTGATTTTAGGCATCGGCGTCTCCAGATCACCTTCCACCAACAGCTTCATGCGCTGAGCGCAGGCTTTCATCGGTCCGCTGATCCGAATCGCCAGTATCAATGCCACAATAGCGGAAGCCACCATGGCAATGGCGATCACCGCCACATTGACGATCATCGCGTCCCGGGTGGAGGCCAGATAATTCAACTGCGGCGCAGTCACCGCAATGCTCCAGCCATCCGTGTCCTGCACCGGCGCGTAAGCCGCAAACATTTTATGCTCCCCGCTTGTATAGCTTCCGAAGCCGGTTTTGCTCTGACGCATTTCGGCATGAATCGCCGCAAGCTCTCCGAGCAACGGATCTTCCTTTGCTTCTCTCTCTATATTCTGAACTGTGATCGTGTCAAGCGTAATATCGGCAATCGTGTCTCCGGTTTTATTAATCATGTATGCTCTGCTGTTTTCACCGATCTGGATTGCGGACACAATATCATTTAAAAAAGTCTCCTTCGGAACAAAGTAGACGACGCCTACGATGGAGCTTCCGTATCTCTCCTCCGCATAGAGGGGCGCCGCGACCATAATGGACAGTTCTCCCGTGATCTTGCTGATCAGCGGTTCCGATACGTAAACTTTCCCCTGTAGAGCCTGCTTTACATATTCGCGATCGGAATAATCCTTTCCGTCGAAAATACTGATACCGTCCGAGCCGATAATATTTCCTCTCTGGAAACCGTGCATGGCAGTGCGGTCGTCAATAATCAGTTTCTTTTCCTCCACCGATACATTCGGATCCGAAAGTTCCGGGATACACCCGATCTCCATTACGGCGTTTTTGTAAGCCATCAGTTCCTGTTCGGCGCGTCCCGCCGCCAAAACGGCCGTCTCCGTCATCATCTGTTCCACTGTGGTCATAACACTTTGATAATTGAGCGAGATACTGAAAGACCCGGATACAACCAGGCTTACCAGAACAGTTAAAATAAGACATAATGTGATTTTCGTTCGGATGCTTCTCATTTCGCTATTCCCCCTGCTTATAAGTAGATTATCAGGCTAAATGCAAGGCATAATCTTCCGCCTGCCCAATACCGATTTTATTATAAGATTTCAGTTTCCCACTTGTCAACTACCTTACAATCCTTCCCGCCAACAAAATATATATGGTCAGGCAAAAAGGACATATCCCCTCAGGCCAACCTGGGAGATATGTCCTTTCTTCACATTCGCCAGCTCTTCGGCGCAGGATAGCTCGAGGCTTGCCTCTCGCTATCGTTTGGCTCCGCCATACCGTCTGCTCGAAAAAAATGCGCCCTCTCAAGCCAGCTTGGAGGTCGCATTCTTTCCTCACATCCGCTGCGCCGCAGCTTAGTACGTTACATCATCCCCATGCCGCCGCCTGCGCCTGCGGGCATTGCGGGTTCGGGCTCTTTGATGTTTGCCACCACGGACTCGGTGGTGAGCAGGGTGCTTGCCACACTGGTTGCATTCTGCAGTGCGCTTCTTGTCACCTTTGCGGGATCAAGGATTCCCGCTTTCACCATATCTACATATTCCTCTTTCAGCGCGTCAAAACCTACGCCTACCTCAGACTCTCTCACCTTGTTGATGATAACGGAACCTTCCAGCCCTGCGTTTGCAACGATATGGAACAAAGGAGCCTCGAGCGCTTTCAGAACGATCTGCGCACCGGTCTTCTCGTCTCCCTCGAGCTTTTCAGCCATCTTCTCCACTTCCTTGGCTGCGTGAACATATGCTGAACCGCCGCCGGCAATGATGCCTTCCTCCACGGCCGCCCTTGTCGCTGCCAACGCATCCTCCAGACGAAGCTTCGCCTCCTTCATCTCCGTCTCCGTCGCCGCGCCCACACGGATCACAGCTACGCCGCCTGCCAGCTTCGCAAGGCGCTCCTGAAGTTTTTCTCTATCAAAATCAGAGGTAGTCTCCTCGATCTGCTTCTTGATCTGGCCAATTCTCGCCTGGATCGCCTCTTTATCGCCCTCGCCGTCCACAATGACAGTGTTCTCCTTCTGCACTTTAACGGATTTCGCACGGCCAAGCTGGTCGAGAGTCGCATCCTTGAGCTCTAAACCAAGCTCGGAACTGATTACCTGACCGCCCGTGAGGATTGCGATATCCTCAAGCATTGCCTTTCTTCTGTCGCCGTAGCCGGGCGCTTTCACTGCCACTACATTAAATGTACCGCGCAGCTTATTAACAATCAAAGTGGTGAGCGCCTCGCCCTCCACGTCCTCCGCGATGATAAGGAGCTTCGCGCCGGACTGTACGATCTGCTCAAGAAGAGGAAGGATCTCCTGAATGTTCGCGATCTTCTTGTCTGTGATTAAAATATAGGGGTTCTCCAAAACCGCCTCCATCTTGTCCATGTCCGTCGCCATGTAAGCGGAGATATATCCCCTGTCAAACTGCATGCCTTCCACAAGATCAAGCTCGGTGAGCATGGTCTTGCTCTCCTCGATGGTGATGACTCCGTCGCCGGAAACCTTCTCCATAGCGTCCGCCACCAGCTTACCTACCTCATCGTCGCCGGAGGAAACAGCCGCTACTCTCGCGATGTGCTCCTTGCCATTTACCTTGGAGCTCATCTTCGCGATCGCGTCCACCGCCGTCTCTGTAGCTTTCTTCATACCTTTTCTCAAAATAATCGGGTTTGCGCCTGCTGCCAGGTTCTTGATTCCCGCATTCACCATAGCCTGCGCCAGAACGGTCGCCGTGGTTGTGCCATCACCCGCCACATCGTTCGTCTTGGTAGCCACCTCTTTGACAAGCTGTGCGCCCATATTCTCGAACGCATCCGCAAGCTCGATCTCCTTCGCGATGGTCACGCCGTCGTTTGTGATAAGGGGTGCGCCGTAGGACTTATCAAGTACCACGTTTCTGCCTTTCGGTCCAAGTGTCACTCTGACGGTATCCGCCAACTGGTTTACGCCTGATTCCAAAGCCGCTCTGGCTTGTGCACCATACTTAATTTCCTTAGCCATAATTTTATGTCCTCCTGATTTTCAATTTAAATAATTTCAATTTATTCAACACGGGGAAAGCCTCTACTCCGACATTCTCCTATATGAGATTTAGAAGTTACAAGTCAGCCGGCTGCCTTTGCGACACCGCTTCCGTCGCGAACAACCGGTGCTTCCTCTCACCCTACGACCGCAAGAATATCGCTTTGTCTTACGATGATGTACTCCTCATCCTCGCCGAGCTTCACCTCTGTCCCTGAATATTTGGAGTAGATTACCTGATCGCCAACTTTCACTTCCATCTTCACTTCCTTGCCGTCTACCATACCGCCCGGTCCCACCGCGATAACCTCGGCCTGCTGCGGTTTCTCCTTGCTCTGTCCCGGCAAAACAATACCGGATTTTGTTGTTTCCTCCGCCTCAAGCTGTTTCAATACGACTCTGTCGCCAAGTGGTGTTAACTTCATGTTGATTGCCTCCTTCTTATTATGAGCTTTCTTTCTGTTTTTATCGGGTTTGTTAGCACTCGTCCTACCTGAGTGCTAACTCTAGAGCTTATATTAGCTTCATATGCGGACGTTTGCAAATGGTTTTACGATTACATATGAAACTATATCTCTTCTTTTCTCTTGTTTTCTTTTATTATCTCCAGATTTCTTGTTTTTATCCAGAAAAAGGGATTTAATACTTATTTTAGAATTTCCACGCAAATATGAAAGGGCTGACATCTTTGCCGGCCCCTCCCCGTACTCCCGCAGAAGCATCTACTTTCTCTTTTCAAGTCGCTCCCTGTATCCGGGTGCGTTTTTAATTTCAAATTTGTTGTTAAACATCTCATACTCCGCATCAGGCAGCTTATCCGCAAGCCGCTCCTCCACGTTGGTTTTATAGACAAGCCCGCAGGCAACGGAAGGCGCCAGAATATCATCCTCAAAGGACAGACAGGCATCCTGCACTCTCTTGCAGTAATCCTCCGCCTCGCCTTCGTCCGCCATGGGAATCAAAACGATGAACACGTCTCCGTCCACACGGCCGATAACATAATCGGGTTTCTTTTCCTGCTTCAAAATATCGGCGATTGTTTTGATCAGTCTGTCGCTCTGCTCATCACCGAAGTTGTCGTTCACATACTTCCAGTCGTTGATGTTCACGTTGATGACTGCCACGGGCACTACTTCCGCCCTGTCTATCGCCCTCATGCGCTCCTCGAAATAGAGGTTGTGATACACGCCGGTGAGAACGTCCTCATTCTCCCCTCTGGCTGTCTGCACATGCTTTACGCCCACCTTCTGCTCCAGCTCGTCCGCGTAGACCGCCGTCTCCTTATGAAGGTAAGTCTCCTCCCCCCAATGGGAAAGCATGGTGGCAAAACCGTCCAGGAGACTCTCCACGGACGCTTTCTTTTCCTCCGCCACCTTATCCGTCTCCGCGTAAAGATGGGCGATGGTCCTGCCGTAGACTCTGACCTTGCGCCCCGGATCTCCCACCACATCCGGCGTAAAGCCCGCAAAGCCTCCTACCGACACAATCTTTTCCCCGTGTCTCTCCGTGATCAGTATCGCAACGCCCGTCACCGCGCTGAGCGCCTTGCAGTAGCCCGTCAGAGTATCGAGCGCGTACAAATTATCCAGTGAATAGTTCCTGATATTTTCCTTAATTCTCTGTTCGAAAGGAATTGCCTTGTAATCCATATGCCGTAGTTCTCCCCTTATTATATATTTTCGTTCTGGCTCTTTAAAAGTTTAAAAAAATCCTCCGCCAGCATGGGTTTTGCGTAATAATATCCCTGCACCTGGTCGCAGCCGATATTTCGTAAAAGCTCCACCTGCTCCCTCGTCTCCACGCCCTCCGCCAAAAGCCCAAGCTCCAGCTTGTTCGCCATGGAAACCACCTGCTCAAGGATCAACCTTCCCTTGCCCGACACCATCATATTCTCCATAAACTTCTTATCCAGCTTGATCACATCGAAAGGCGTCTCCAGGAGAATGTTCAGGGAGGAATACCCGCTTCCGAAATCATCCATCAACAGCTTATAACCCTCTTCCTTTAACCGGAACGCCTTGCTGCTCACCTGCTGGTCATCCACCGTCTCCGTAATCTCCAACTCCAGAAGCTTCTTCGGAATCCCGTTTTTTCTGATCATATCGTCCAATATCCAGATACACTCGTCATCCCGCAGGTGGGCTCTGGAAACATTGACCGAGATCGGACAGTCCGCAAATCCTTCCTCCCGGCACCGCCTGATAAAGCGGCACGCTTCCTCCCATATGTAATAGTCCACCTTCCTGATAAACCCGTTCTCCTCGATAATCGGGATAAACTGATCAGGGTAGATCATTCCCCGCTCCGGATGCTTCCATCTCACCAGGGCCTCCGCACCGATGATCTCATTCTTCGCAATGCTGTACTTGGGCTGCAGGTACATAAGATACTGCCGTTTCGAGATGGCCGGCTGCATATTCGCTTCCACGAACCTGCGGTTGTACAGGGAATCCTTAAACTGCTCCTTGTAGAAGACGATATTACCCATCACACTGTCTTTGGCGGTCTTTCTTGCCATGCCGGCGCGGTCTTCCATCTGTCGCAGCTCCATCTGCCTGTCCTCCACGGCATATACCCCGTAGGACATCTGAAGCGTTATATTTTTAAAGGTGCTGATCCTTCTGTTGAGTTTATGTATGAACTCCTCCAGCTCCTCCTCCCTGTCATACTCCGTCGCCACCATAAACACATCGCTGCGCAAATTCACGTAAAACTGTTTTTCGGCACAAACCTCCTCGAGCCGTTTCAGGATAAAGTCGAGCACCTCATCGCCGAATTTCTCTCCGTACAGGTCGTTAACAATCTTAAACTTGCGGATGTCAAACTGGATAAACCCGATTTTCCTTTCGGAGGACAAAAGCAGTTCATTGACGTACCTTCGAAAGCGGCGCAGCCTGCCGATCTCCTTCAGTACCTCCTGCATCTCGTCATCGTGTGGAATATCTTCCAGATTGATGTCGCTGTCTGATACGTCTTTCACGTAATCCGCCAGCATATCCTCCAGAATTTCTATACTGATATTGATGGCATTGGGGCATTTTTGCAGGATCAAACCTTCCCTGCGAATCACCGCCATATCCTCCGGATTTGAGATATCCTTGCCAAGGATATCCCGGCACTGTGTCATGCCTTCCATCCGTTTCGTAAAACGCCGGATGAATTCCCCCGTCTTTTTATTCCCGTATATCTCACGCTCCGTATCCTGGGAATCATAAAAACCGAGAGCCATACCGAGTACGAGCAGAGACGCCGTAATACATCCGCAGACGCTGCCCTGGCGCATACCGCCCCCAAAGCAGGTGCTAATTTTAAACGCTGTCTTCAAGTCCAGGCCAAAATCCGACGCGAACGCACCGAATAACGCCTGGGAACAATGATATTTCTGGTGTAAAAGCTTCTCCGCTTTCTCCTTATGTGTCATGCCCCACCCAAATCCTTATCCGAGCCTGTCAATTGCACTTTTATTCTAACAAATAAACACCCGCTTGTGAAGCGAAAAAGCGGTTTCCGGGACAATTTTTCTTTATTGCAGCCTGACGACCGCCACACCATCCACCAGCTTCACATACCCCGGCTTAGGATAAACCGGCATATGCAAAACCTCCTCCTTTTTCGCCGTCCCCTCGTCAAAGATTACCGACACATCCCGCAGCATGACATTGTCGAAATATGCCTGATAGGTTCCCGGATAGGTGATCGCCGACGTCTTATTACAGCCGGATATGCCCTTGACTTTTTCTGTGCCGGGCACCTCCTGTAAGATTTCGGACACCTGTCCGACAAAAGTAACCGGCGTCTCTCCCGGCACATACCCTTCCGCCTGATCGATCTGCGCCATGATCTGTGTCATCAGGGAAAGCGTCGCCTTGCTCTCCACCTCCTTCTTGACATAGACCGCATTATCTGTCTGGATATAGGAAAAGACAATAAACCCAAGTAGAACCGCAATACATCCGCGCAGCTTTTTCTCCCCCTCTACCTCCTCTTTTGTCCATTTCTGGAGAAGCAACGGCAAAAGATAGAGCAGCCATACCGAATACACCATCAGGTCATGGACCGCCGAATTTAACAATCGCATCATATAGGCGGCAAAGGGCAGAGCCGCCGTCAGGAGAAAGAGCAGCGCCCATTTCCCTTTATCCGCGCCAAATCGCTTCCTCCCCTGTCCGACCAGGCGCACCGCCAGGCAGACGCAAATACACAGAAGGAGCAGATTGACAGTCCATAGCACCTGATACGGGAAAATATTTTCGCCTTTGGTGAAAAAATGTGACATCTCCTCCTTGATACAGTAGACAAGCCTGTTGACGACCGGTTCCCTGTTATCCCACAGATTAGTCAGGCTGTCATAGTCTCCCTCCAGCAAAGGTGTTCCCGAAAACCGCACGGCCAATTTCATAAAGGCGTAATATGCGGCTCCACCTGCCGCTATCATGCCGACCCCCGCCATACCATCCCGGAATATTTTTGCGGAATCTTTATTTTGTATCACATCCTGAATGGAAAGCAAAATGACAAGAACGACGGTCACGCTTAGATAGCACTGGTAAATGGATATGGAGCAGATCAACGAAAGCATACCGGAAACAGATATTTTTTCGAATGATCCTTCCCGTATAAATACCAGCTATAAGCGCCTGCCACCGCCAAAAGAAGGGCAAACATATCCGCCGAAAGCCACGGCGTATAAGCCGCCGCAACAGCGGTCACGGAAATATTGACAGTCATAATGCCCGCTGTCAGAAAAATCTCCGTCGGGCATGATAAATCAAACATGTCGCAGACGCAAAAGACCGCCAGCCCCAGCCAGAAAAAGGCGATGATTCCCTGACTCCAAGGCATCAGCAGACCGGAGTCTGTCAGACTTCTGTAGAGCGGTTCAAGCACCCTTCCCAGTTCGATCTGGTGCTGGTGCGCCGAAAGTGCATCGTAAAAATCAAATAGGGCGTCATGGGAAATACTGATATGCGTGAGCATAAATCCATGGGCAAAAAAGCCCAACAGAAAGGTAAATATCAGGCTCCTTCTCACAAGAAGGCTCCTTTCTTTTCTACCCCCGCTGAAATCGCTCCCCGCTTCCTGGCCTGCGCCATTTTGTCCATACAATTTCATTCCTCCTCAGTCTATTCCGGATATTGGAACGCGCATATTCTTCTTTGCGGCTCTTATAGCATAATACCACGTTGTCCTCCAATGCACCACTAAAACGCAAAAAAAACTCACCTCAATTTCGCATCATGTGAAAATCAAAGTGAGTTTCTTCTGCTCTTATATTATTCCGTATGACTTATAAAGTTTTGACGCTTTATGCGTTCACGATCTGTCCGAAGTCTGGCTTCAGCGAAGCGCCGCCGATCAGTCCGCCGTCAATGTCAGGCTTTGCGAGAAGTTCCGCCGCGTTTGACGCGTTCATGGAGCCGCCGTACTGGATGCGCACCGCCTCCGCAGTAGCCTCATCGTACATCTCGGCGATACAGTCACGGATGCCTTTGCAGACTTCCTGCGCCTGGTCGGAAGTAGCGGTTTTGCCGGTTCCGATCGCCCATATAGGCTCGTAGGCGATAACCATACCCTTCACCTGGTCAGCGGTCACGCCTGCCAGATCGGACTTGATCTGCAATCTGATCCAGTCCATGGTCACGTTCATCTCTCTCTGCTCCAGGGACTCGCCACAGCAGAGGATCGGCACAAGACCTGCCTCCAGCGCCTTGAGAACCTTCTTGTTCAGGAACGCGTCGTCCTCCTTAAAGTACTCTCTTCTCTCAGAGTGGCCGATAATCACATACTCAACGCCCGCGTCTTTCAGCATAGGAGCGGAAATCTCACCCGTGTACGCGCCCTTGTCCTCGATATAGAAGTTCTCGGCGCCCACATGTACGTTTGTGCCCTTGACCGCCTCGGCCACAGGTACAATATCGATCGCAGGTACGCAGTAAACCACGTCAACCGCATCGTTTACCACAAGATCCTTTAAGGTAGCGCAGAGCGCAACAGCCTCGCTGGGAGTCATGTTCATCTTCCAGTTTCCGGCGATAATTCTTCTTCTAGCCATTATAGTATTCTCCTTATTTTTCTATTTTATTCACACACAGAGCCTCGAAATTATTGCACAGTTTTTCGGGGGCGCATTGCACCCTCAAACAGTCATATCCGAGAGAACCCGTGCAGGCACGTTCTCTCACAGCCATGATTTTCTCACTCTGCTTATCGCATTATTTATTGTCAGCCGCCTGTAACGCAGCATGTTGGCAGCTTCTACATATTGACAGGCTTATTTATCATCTGCTGCCTATAACGTGGCGTAATGGCAGCTTCCACATATTGACAGGCTTATTTGTCATCCGCTGCCATTACGCCGGGAAGCTCCTTGCCCTCCAGAAACTCGAGGGAAGCGCCGCCGCCTGTGGAAATGTGAGACATCTTGTCTGCGAAACCGAGCTGGTTGCATGCCGCTGCGGAATCGCCGCCGCCGATGATAGTGGTAGCATCCGTCTCAGCCAGAGCCTTCGCGACAGCGATAGTGCCCTTTGCCAGAGTGGGGTTCTCAAATACGCCCATGGGGCCGTTCCATACAACGGTCTTCGCGCTCTTCACTGCGTTCGCAAAAAGCTCCTGGGTCTTAGGTCCGATATCAAGACCTTCCTTGTCCGCCGGAATCTGGTCGGAATCCACATACTCCACTTCAATGGGCGCGTCGATGGGATTCGGGAAGCCGGAAGCCACGCCTGTATCGATGGGAAGTAAGAGCTGCTTTCCGAGTTTCTCAGCCTTCTCCATCATCTCTTTACAATAGTCGATCTTCTCCTCGTCCACGAGAGAATTGCCGATCTCATAGCCCTTCGCCTTTAAGAAAGTGAACGCCATGCCGCCACCGATGATCAGGGTGTCGCACTTCTCAAGGAGATTGTTGATTACGTTCAACTTATCCGCAACCTTCGCACCGCCGAGGATTGCCACGAAAGGTCTTACGGGATTCTCCACAGCGTTGCCGAGGAAGTCGATCTCCTTCTGCATCAGATAGCCGACAGCGTTCTCGCCGCCCTTCTCCGTGATATACTTAGTGACAACCGCAACGGAAGCATGCGCCCTGTGGGCGGAACCAAACGCGTCGCAAACATAAACGTCAGCCAGCTCAGCCAGCTCCTTCGCGAAAGCTTCCCCAGCCTCCTTCGGCTTTGTCTCCTCTTTGCCGCGGAAACGGGTATTCTGTAACAGAACCACGTCACCCTCGTTCATAGCCGCTACAGCAGCCGTAGCAGCCTCGCCGGTCACGTTGTCGTCCTTCACGAAATTGACAGGCTTGCCAAGCTTCTCGGAAAGTCTCTCCGCCACGGGAGCTAAAGACTCACCCTCGTTGGGGCCGTTTTTCACCTTGCCAAGGTGGGAGCAAAGGATCACCTTGCCGCCGTCCGCAAGGAGCTTGTTGATGGTGGGAAGAGCCGCCACGATACGAGTCTCGTCCGTGATCTTCCCCTCTTTCAAAGGCACGTTGAAGTCGCATCTCACCAGGACGCGTTTGCCCTTCACATTGATATCATCTACCGATTTCTTGTTCAAAGACATTTTTATATCCTCCTTATTTTTTGAAAAAAAAGAGGCTCGGCCCAGCGGCCGAGCCTCTTTGATTTACTGTCTATATTTCACCGTGCGCAGGTTTGGCTTTCTCAAACCTGCCGATCAAAACTTAGAATTTGTTAGGCGTCGTCTTTTGACGTCTTATAAATTCTTTTTGATCTATGCCAGCTCGGAGAAATACTTGATGGTGCGAACCATCTGAGAAGTATAGCTGTTCTCATTGTCATACCAGGAAACAACCTGAACCAGATTGTCTGCGCCTACCATGGTCTGTGTAGCATCGAAGATAGAACCAAAGGTGCTGCCTACGATATCGGAAGAAACGATCTCATCCTCATTGTAACCGAAGGACTCGTTGGAAGCTGCCTTCATAGCCGCGTTGATCTCTTCCTTGGTAACGGACTTCTCTACGGTTGCAACCAGAATTGTGGTGGAACCTGTAGGGGTGGGAACACGCTGTGCGGAACCGATCAGCTTGCCGTTCAGCTCAGGGATAACAAGGCCGATAGCCTTTGCAGCGCCGGTGCTGTTGGGAACGATGTTCACTGCGCCCGCGCGGGATCTTCTCAGGTCACCCTTTCTCTGAGGACCGTCAAGGATCATCTGATCGCCTGTGTAAGCGTGGATGGTGCTCATGATACCGGACTTGATGGTAGCCAGATCATTCAATGCCTTAGCCATAGGAGCTAGGCAGTTGGTTGTGCAGGATGCAGCGGAAATGATGGTATCTTCAGCCTTCAGTGTCTCGTGGTTTACATTGTATACGATAGTAGGAAGGTCGTTTCCTGCAGGAGCAGAGATAACAACTTTTCTAGCGCCAGCGTTGATATGAGCCTGAGCCTTATCTTTGCTGGTATAGAAGCCGGAGCACTCCAGCACAACGTCAACCTTGAGCTCGCCCCAAGGGCAGTTGTTTGCATCGGGCTCTTTGTAGATCTTTAATGTCTTACCGTCAACCGTGATGGAATCCTCACCTGCAGATACGGTATCTGCCAGCGCATATTTACCCTGGGAAGAATCGTACTTTAACAAGTGTGCCAGCATCTTGGGGCTTGTCAGATCGTTGATTGCCACAACCTCATAACCCTCTGCTCCGAACATCTGTCTGAATGCAAGACGACCGATACGTCCAAAACCATTGATTGCTACTCTTACTGCCATTTTTCGTTCCTCCTAAATATTGATTTTTTATAACATTTGCTATATAATTTTGCCAATCAGATTGGATAGGATTGACAAAACTTTGTCAACGTATTCATTCTACCCAATTTGTCCCAAAAATTCAAGACGTAAATCAAAAATAAATGAGAATTTTTACCAGAGAGGACGCCATCATGCCAATTACCGTTGACTTTCATTTGCACTCCTCCTTTTCGGGGGATTGTGACACTCCCATGGAGGAGATGATTCTCAGGGGAATAGAACTGGGACTCGCCGGAATGTGCTTTACGGAACACAACGACTTCGACTATCCGGTGACCGCCCATGAACCGGCCGGTTTTTTTGAGCTGAACCCGGATGCTTACCTCTATGATTTCCTGAAACTCCGCGAAAAATACGCGGATCGGATCACACTTTATTTCGGCGTCGAGCTCGGTTTGCAGCCTCATCTTTCCAAAAAAAACGCGGCTTTCGCCAACGCCCATGATTATGATTTCATCATCGGCTCCTCCCATCTGTGCCACAAAAAAGACCCCTACTATCCCGCTTTTTATGAGGGACGCTCCTGCGAGGAAGCTTATCTGGAATATTTTACCTCCATTCTGGAAAACCTGAATGTCTGCGGTAATTTCGATGTGTACGGCCATCTGGATTACGTGGTGCGCTACGGCCCCTCAAAGGATCAGGGATACTCCTACGAAAGGTACAGCGATATATTCGACCGGATTCTGAAAAAGCTAATTGAGATGGAAAAAGGGATCGAGATCAACACCGCCGCGCTGGCGAGGGGGATGTCGCAGCCAAATCCCTGTGTCGGCATTTTAAAACGCTACAGGGAGCTTGGCGGCGAGATCATCACCGTTGGAAGCGACGCCCACGAGCCTTTACAGATCGCCCACGCTTTCGACCGTGCCGCTATGATACTGAAGGACTGCGGCTTTGACTACTATGCCGTCTTCAAGAAGAGAACACCAGTCTTTCACAGAATTTAGACCGAAATAATCGTTCCCCCTCCAAGCACATAGTCATCCTCGTAAAATACCACGGCCTGTCCCGGCGTAATGGCCCGGACGGGCTTTCTGAATACGACACGGATCCGATTTTCTCCCGCTTCCTCAATCACGCATTTTTCCCCCGCATGGTTATACCGTATCTTGGCGGTCACCTCTCTCGGCTCTTTCAAATCCGCCATCCCCATATAGTTGACGCGGTCACAGTACAACACGTCCCCGAACACTTCGTCCGCCTCGCCGATTACTACCTCGTCCGTCTCCGGCCTGATTTTTGTGACAAACACGGGGCGACCCATGGCCAGGTTTAATCCCTTTCGCTGTCCTACCGTGTAGTGGGTGATGCCCAGGTGTTTTCCAAGCACCTCCCCATCCTTTGTCACAAAATTGCCCGGCTTTGGTGTCCGCGTTCCCGCCTCCTTATCGATAAAGGCAGCGTAATCATTGTCCGGGATAAAACATATCTCCTGGCTGTCCGGTTTGTTCGCCACGCAAAGCCCGGCCTGCGCCGCCATCTGCCTGATCTCCTCCTTCGTGTAGGCCCCCACCGGCATAATCGTCCGGGCAAGCTGCTCTTGCGTCAGGCCGTAGAGTGCGTAAGTCTGGTCCTTTTTTGTCGTCGCCGCGCTGCAAACGGCATATCTGCCGTTTGCAAGACGGGTGACGCCCGCGTAATGTCCCGTGGCAATGTAGTCGGCCCCGATCTCCAGACTTCTTTGCAGCATAGCCTCCCACTTCACGTAGCGGTTGCAGGCGATACAGGGGTTAGGCGTCCTGCCCGACAAATATTCCGCCACGAAATAGTCCATGACATTTTCCCGAAACTCCCGTCTGAAATTCATCACATAGTGTGGAATGTCCAACGCCTGCGCCACCCTTCTTGCGTCCTCCACCGCGCCAAAGCCGCAGCATCCGCCCTGCTCCCCTGTCATCGCAGGGCTTTCCTCCTGCCAGATCTGCATGGTAATTCCCACCACGTCATAGCCTTGTCTTTTCAAAAGGAGGGCGGCCACGGAGGAGTCCACTCCCCCGGACATACCAACCGCCACCTTTTTCGCTGCGCCATCCTGTCCCGAAACCATAGCCATAACTACAATTCCTCCTTCACATTGTCAAATATTTTAGATCGGCGCAGTCAGGTTTTGCGCCCTTGTTTCCATTTCATTTCCTTCCGCATGAAATCATACTAAATAGTATAAGTTCTGTCAAAATCTTTTCCCAAATTCTATTCTTTCCTTCTCCGGCATAGAAATAGACCATATCCCAAACTCAGATGGTGCTCTATGACGTTTAAAAAATGGACCCACCCTTTAGTGACCGGAACCGTTATTCTTACTTTGACCGGATTAGTCAGCCGATTTATCGGCTTTTTTTACCGTATTTTTCTCTCCAACGTATTCGGCGCGGAGGGTATGGGCCTCTACCAGCTCATCTCCCCCGTTCTGGCCCTCTCCTTCTCCCTCACAGTCTCCGGCATTCAGACCGCCATCTCCAAATATGTGGCCAGCGAGACAAGTACAAGAGATTACAAAAGCTCCTTCCGCACGCTCTGGTCCGGCTTTCTTCTGGCGATGGCACTCTCCGCTGTCTGTGCTTTGGGTATCTACGTGTACGCGGAGCCGATCGCGGCAAATTTCCTGCTGGAAAAGCGGACTGCCCCGCTTCTTCGCATTATCGCGCTCTCCATCCCCATGGCCAGCGTGCATTCCTGTATCAACGGTTATTTCTACGGTATCCGAAAGACCGCTATCCCCGCCGTTTCCCAGCTCTCCGAGCAGGTCTGCCGCGTGGGGAGCGTCTACCTGATCTATTTTATCTGTCAGAAACACGGCCTTGTGCCCACCATCAGCTTCGCCGTGGCAGGGCTGGTGATCGGCGAGAGCGCCTCCATGATCGTCTCTGTGGTGGCGATTCTGGCCCGCGCCCATCAGGTGTTCCCGTCTTTCGGATACGTTTACGCAAAGCGGCACGCTTCGCAGCCCTTTTCCTCCGTAATCGCCGTATACAGACGGATTACAGGACAGCTTTTACAGCTCGCCGTTCCTCTGTCCGCAAACCGGCTGGTGCTGAACCTCCTGCAGAGCGTGGAGGCGATCTACATCCCGAACCGCCTGATGGCATATGGCCTGGATAACGCTGCCGCCTTGAGCGTCTACGGCGTGCTCACCGGCATGAGCCTGCCCCTGATCCTGTTTCCGTCCGCCATCACAGGTTCCATATCCGTGCTGCTTTTACCCATTGTGTCCGAGGCGGACGCAAGCGGCAACCAGTCCGCGGTACGGCGCGCCATATTCACCTCCATACGCTGCTGTCTCCTTTTGGGTTTTTTCTGCACCGCTTTGTTTCTGCTGTTCGGAAGACTGGCCGGGCGCCTGCTCTTTCACTCGGAACTGGCGGGCAGCTTTATCCTGACCCTCAGCTTTATCTGTCCTTTTATGTACATAGCCAGCACCTTAAACAGCATCTTAAACGGCCTTGGCAAAACCATCCAGACCTTCCTGTTCAGCGTGGTAAGTCTCCTTCTTCGCCTGCTGTTCGTGTTTCTCGCCATTCCTCTTTACGGTATCAAGGGATATCTTTGGGGTATGCTCGCCAGTCAGATGCTACAGACCTTCCTGTGTACCGCATCGGCGCTCCACATTTCGCGCAGAACGCAAAGACCGTAAAATTCTTCCCGTACATACGCTTGCGGTTCTCTGCTCTGTATACTATAATAGATATGCTTTTTACAAAAAACAAGATACAGGCGGAACAGACGTCGGGCGGCAAGGCAGTCCGTTACTTTTCACACCCGCGTCATGCACTTGCTGCAGGGCGTCGGAGCCAGCGCCAAAATGCGTGTTTTGTAGCATTTTGTGTGCATCATTTGTTGCAATTCACACCGAAATAGTTGTAAACAGGTGCGAAATCTGGCGTGGGTGTGAATTGTAATGGCAGTCCGTTACTTTTCACACCCGCGCCATGCACTTGCTGCAGGGCGTCGGAGCCAGCGCCAAAATGCGTGTTTTGTAGCATTTTGTGTGCATCATTTGTTGCAATTCACACCGAAATAGTTGTAAATAGGTGCGAAATCTGGCGTGGGTGTGAATTGTAATGGCAGTCCATCTGCCAGGCGTCACGGCAAAAGCGTTTCCGTCGGGAGGTAACCATGTCATTTCAATATGTAGCCAAATTACCCACGCCTGAGGAGATCCGCGAGCAGTTTCCCGTGCCCGCCCATCTGGTAGAACTCAAAAGAGAGCGTGACATCGAGATCCGGGATGTGATCACCGGAAAAAGCAAAAAGTTCCTCGTCATCATCGGCCCTTGCTCCGCGGACAACGAGGAGGCGGTATGTGATTATGTAAACCGATTGGCAAAGGTCAATGAAAAGGTGAAGGACAAGCTGATCCTGATTCCGCGAATCTACACCAACAAGCCCCGCACCACAGGCGAGGGCTATAAGGGAATCGTGAGCCAACCCGACCCCGAAAAGAAACCCGATTTCACAAGCGGCCTGATCGCCATGCGCAAAATGCATATACGCGCCATAGAGGAAACCGGCCTGACAGCCGCAGACGAGATGCTCTACCCCGATAATTGGGGCTATGTGGAGGATATTCTCTCCTACGTCGCCATCGGCGCCCGCTCCGTGGAGGATCAGCAGCACCGCATGACGGTCAGCGGCTTCGATGTGCCCGCCGGTATGAAAAACCCCACCAGCGGCACTCTCTCCGTGATGCTCAACTCCATCTATGCGGCCCAGCATCCCCATGAATTTATCTACAGGGGATACGAGGTCGGCACAGGTGGCAATCCTCTGGCCCACGCCGTGTTGCGTGGCTCCGTCAACAAGTACGGCCGGAGCCAGCCCAACTACCACTACGAGGATTTAAACACCCTCTACACCCTGTATCAGGATTACGATCTTGTCAATCCCGCCTGCATCATCGACGCAAACCACAGCAATTCCGGCAAGCAGTTCGAACAGCAGATCCGCATTGTCAAGGAGATCATGCACAGCCGGAAATTAAACGGCGACATTCACCGCATGGTAAAAGGCGTCATGATCGAGAGCTACATTGAGGAGGGCTGCCAGAAGATCGGTGAGGGCGTCTACGGGAAATCCATCACCGATCCCTGTCTTGGCTGGGCGGCTTCCGAGCAGTTAATCTACGATATTGCGGAATACGAATAGAGTCTTGTCCATGTACAAATACTTAAACAGCCGCCTGGCAATGTCATCTCAATCTGTTGACATCGTCAGGCGGCTGTTTTTTCATGCTCTTTTCTCTCCCAATTATATATGTCTTGACTTTGGTTCGAAACCGGGATATACTCCCTTCTAATACTATTTTGAGCAAATAAAACGGAGATTGTATGACAACCATGAAAACAACCATTCAATTATCGGACCACTTTACCTACAACAAGCTGTTGCGCTTCACCCTGCCCACCATCATTATGATGGTATTCACCTCCATCTACGGTGTCGTAGACGGTTTCTTTGTATCCAATTTTGCCGGGAAAACCGCCTTCGCATCCGTCAATCTCATTTTCCCGTTTATCATGATCCTGGGCGGCCTGGGATTTATGGTCGGCACCGGCGGAACCGCCCTCGTCTCCCTGGTCCTTGGCACCGGCGAGAGGGAAAGGGCAAACCGCTATTTTTCCATGATGATTTATCTGACACTGATTTTGGGGATTCTCGTGTCCGTTATCGGTATTCTTTTCACGCGCCCCATGGCATCGTTTCTGGGCGCAACACCGGAAATGATGGAGGACTGCGTCGTTTACGGACGTATCGTCTTTGGCTTCATCGTTACGTTTATGCTGCAAAATGTCTTCCAGAGTTTTCTGATTGCGGCGGAACGGCCAAAGCTTGGACTTGCCGCGACTGTCGGCGCGGGCGTGACAAACATGTTTTTGGACGCCCTCTTTGTCGGCGTATTCCGCTGGGGTGTCGCGGGAGCCGCCCTTGCCACAGGAATAAGCCAATGTGTCGGCGGCCTGTTTCCCCTGCTGTATTTTATCCGCCCCAACACCAGCCTGCTTAAACTTGTCCGGACAAAAATGGAAATAAAGCCGATTTTGCAGGCATGTGCCAACGGCTCCTCTGAGCTGATGAGCAATATATCCGCATCCGTCGTCAGCATGATTTACAACTTCCAGCTCATGAAATATGTGGGAGAAAACGGAGTGTCCTCCTACGGTGTGCTGATGTATGTGCAGTTTATCTTCATCGCCATCTACATCGGGTATTCCATCGGCGCCGCTCCAATCATCAGCTATCACTATGGAGCAAGAAATTATGGGGAGCTCAAAAACATGTTGAAAAAGAGCGTCACGCTGACAGGCGTCGCCAGCATTGTCCTGACAGCTTCCGCTTACTGTCTCGCCTCCCCGCTCTCCAAAATATTTGTCGGCTATGACGCCGGGCTGTACGCGCTGACATACCACGCTTTCCGGCTGTTTGCCTTTTCCTTCCTGTTGGCAGGATTTAATATCTTCACCTCCTCCTTTTTTACCGCTTTAAACAACGGCGGTATATCGGCGGCGATCTCATTTATGCGAACGCTCCTTTTCCAGACCGCGTCCGTACTGATTCTGCCGCTTCTTCTCGGCGTGGACGGCATCTGGTGGGCCATCACGGTAGCGGAAGTGTTCGCCTGTATTCTCTCTGCTTCCTTCCTGCTTGCGAAACGCGGCACATATCACTATCTCTAACGCAATACTTGTCTCATGCCGCCTCAATTTTTGTCCTGCAAAAAGCACGGGTGTTTCCGTTGAAACAGTCCCGTGCTATATCATTTCTATCCTCTCGGGTGCGCTTTCGCGTACACCTCCCTGATATGATTGTGGTTTAAATTGGCGTAAATTTGCGTGGTGGAAATGTCGGAATGCCCTAACATCTCCTGTACACTGCGAAGATCCGCACCGTTCTCCACCAGATGCGCCGCGAAGGAATGCCTTAACGTGTGGGGTGTGATGTCTGCCTGAATATCCGCTTTTTTCGCATAGTGTTTGATGAGCTTCCAAAAACCCTGTCTGCTCATGGGCTGGCCCGAGCAGTTGGCAAACAGCACATCGGACTTCTTATTCTCCAGCATCTCCTCCCTGATCCCGTCAAGGTATCTGCCGAGAGCATGTTTGGCCGCCGCCCCGAAGGGGATGATCCTCTCCTTGTTGCGGTCGCGACATAGAATAAAACTCATCTGCATGTTGACGTCGGAGAGGTTGAGTGTGATCAGCTCTGTCACCCTGATTCCCGTGGCGTAGAGAAGCTCCAGCATCGCCTTATCCCGTATCTCTTTGGGGCTGTCTCCCGAGGGCTGTTCCAAAAGCCGTACCACCTCGTCCGGCGACATAATCTCCGGCGCTTTCTTTTCGATTTTCGGCGCTTTGAGTTTGTCGGAAATGTCCTCCGCCACCTGTCCTTCCTGCACCATATAGTGATAAAACGCTTTCAGGGACGCGATATTGCGGGACACAGTAGCCGCAGCAAACTTCTTCTCCTCCAGAAACTTCACGTAGTCAAAAAGATCTTGCGCCGTCACGTCCTTCGTTTCCCGAATACCCCGCGAAGCCATAAAATGTGCTACCTTCTCCAAGTCTCTTCTATAAGACATTTCCGTATTGCCGGAGGTATTTTTCACATTATGTAAATACGTGATAAATGCGCTAATCTCTTTTTCCATTTACTCGGAAGCCCTTCCCTGTGCATTCTCTTTATGTAAATCAAATTGCCGTCTGAGTATCATTATAATCAGATTTTTTTAGAAAAGCAAACGGAAATTTCCCCGGTTTTTCAGGCATTTGAGCCATTTTCATGACAAGGTACAATATGTCGTCCGCATATGATTTTATGTCTACTATATCTTGGTAAAAAGATTAAAAAATTTTTTCAGAAGATTTTCAGAACGAGCTGCATGATTTTAGGATTGACATAACTCTCCAACAGGCAGCCCATTATGGCAACTGCTGTAATCCCGATCATCTGCATGCCCTTTTTGATATAAAACTGTCTGCTAAACCGCTCATATCCCTCCATCTGCGTCCTGGGCGCATATAGGATTGTATTGACATTTGCAGCCCACAGAAACAGCAGGATATAGGCCGGCGCCAGCAAAAAAACCTGCGGGAAGATCACCGCGGCCATAAACAATAGTCCTCTGATGCCATAGCGGATCACCGCCACCGACAAAAGGCAGCCCGCCGCCAGTCCCGTGTAACAGATATAAGCGCAAAGCACCGGCATTCCCACAACGGTAGTTGCCGCCAGACTTAAAATACAGACCGCAAAGAGCCGGTGCCTGAGAATATATCCCACAAGCCCCGCTCCTTCCGGTCTGCTGTTTTTTAATCTGTTCATCATCTCCGACCCAAAAAGACTGCCATCCCTGACCCACGTCTCATGACCCAGGTTGACAATCAGAATTCCGATAAAAAGTCCGATCATAAACAGATACGCCATATGATAACCGTTTCTGATCCGAAACTGTCTGTGCATTCCCCATCGCTCCGTTCCCGTTTCCTTATGGAACAATATATGTCCGGGTGGGACGAGGCATGACAGATCAAATCTGTCTGCGGTATTTTTCCTTGTAAGCAAGCAGGGAGGATACTGTCTTGCCGTCCTGGATCCTCCAATCGTAAATCATCTGAATCAGTTCATCCAGATCATGGCTCTCCACGTTCAGAAACTCGTCCTCATCTAGATGCTGGCTCCCGGGCTTCAAATCCGTTGCCAGATACACGTCTATCTTCTCATTGCAGAAGGCCACCGTAGTCCGAAGCGTGATCAGAAGCTCCAGCTTCCCGGCCACATAACCTGTTTCTTCCTCGAGCTCTCTGGCCGCCGCTTCCTCTGTCGGCTCATCCGCGCTGTTTAAGCCGCCGGCCGGAATCTCCAGCGTCTCTCTGTCCAGTGCATTGCGGTACTGCCTTACCATCAAAAGCTTCCCGTCTTCCTTCACGGCCACCACCGCCGCCGCGCCCTTATGGCTGATCAGATCCCACTTGACTATATTGCCGTTGGAAACCCGGATCGTATCCTGGTAATAGTCGATGATCGCACCCTTGTGCACCAGTTCTCTTCCTAACCGTTCGTAATTACTCATATTTTCCTCCCTGTCAGTGCATTCAGAAAATGCCTCTTACTTTCAAGCGGTTTCAGCGATGGACTCGCGTAAAAGCTTCTCCACACTGACCAGTTTCACGCAAAGCACAAACACATCCGTGGCCTGCGCCATCTCCTCCGCCGTAGGATAAGTGGGCGCAATGCGGATATTGCTGTCTTTGGGGTCTTTTCCATAAGGGAACGTCGCTCCCGCGCCGGTCAGCACCACACCAAGCTCCTTACATTTAGCCACAATCTCCTTCGCGCAGCCTTCCATCGCCTCAAAAGAGATAAAGTATCCGCCCAGGGGTTTCGTCCACTCGCCGATCCCCAATCCTCCAAGCTCTTTGTCAAGCACGGAAAGCACCGCCTCAAACTTGGGTCTGATGATATCCGCGTGCTTTCTCATATGCGCGCGCATCCCTTCCAGATTCTTAAAATATCTGGCGTGACGCAGTTGGTTTACCTTGTCATAACCGATCGTCCGCAACGTCAAGGTCTTTTTCACATCCGCCAGATTTGCCGGGGAAGTCGCCATCGCCGCAATGCCCGCGCCGGAGAAAGAAATCTTCGAAGTAGAGCAAAACTCATACACTATATCCGGATTGCCGGCCTTTTCACACTCTCCCAATATCTCCAAAAGCGTATCCTGTTTGTCCTCATATAAGTGATGTACCGCGTAAGCGTTGTCCCAGTAAATACGGAAATCCTTCGCTGCAGGATGAAGCAAGGCAAATCTTTTGACCGTCTCGTCCGAATACGTGACGCCCTGCGGATTGGAGTACTTCGGCACACACCAGATTCCTTTTACCGTCTCGTCCTCGGACACGTATTTCTCGACCAGATCCATATCCGGGCCGTCAGCCGTCATGGGAATCGGAATCATCTCGATGTCAAAATGCTGCGTGATCGCAAAATGTCTGTCATATCCCGGCACAGGGCACAAAAATTTTACTTTGTCCAGTTTGCACCAAGGCGTAGATCCCATAACCCCATGTGTCACGGAACGGGAAATCATATCATACATAATCGAGAGACTGGAATTTCCAAAGACAATCACGTTCTTAGCAGAAGTTCCCATCACATCCGCCATCAGGTGTTTCGCTTCCGTAATCCCGTCCATAAGACCGTAATTTCTTGTATCCAGACCTTCCATGCACTTCATATCCGAATCAGAATTTAAAGCATCCAGCAACCCCATCCCCATATCAAGCTGCGCGGGTTCCGGTTTCCCTCTGGACATATCAAGCTGTAAACCCTTTCTCCCAGCCTCCGCAAACTGCCTCTCAAGCTCCGCTTTCTGTGCCATGAGTTCTTTCCTGGTCATCACTTTGTACGCTTTCATGTTTTCCTCCTGAATACTATTATTGAATAATTGTATACAATCATACATCGGTATTTATTCTACTATAATTATAAAGATTTCACAAGTATGCAGAAGCGATAATTTTCTTCCGTCACAGGAATATTTTATGGTAAAAATGCCTGAAAAAATACGTGGCAACCTCCCTTATTCGAATCTGCGCACAAAATAACCCCGCAGATATCTCTCTGCGGGGTTATTGTACTATTTGGCATAGTCTATGACACGACTCTCGCGAATTACATTCACTTTTATCTGTCCAGGATATTCCAATTCAGCCTCTATCTGTTTGGATATATCTCTCGCGAGCAGTACCATATCAGAATCACTAATCTGTTCCGGAACTACCATTACACGAATCTCTCTACCTGCCTGAATAGCAAAAGATTTGTCTACACCTTTGAAATTGTTTGTGATGTCTTCTAACTGTTTCAGTCTTGTTGTATATGTCTCTAATGTTTCTCTTCTTGCACCCGGTCTTGCCGCGGAAATCGTATCGGCCGCCTGCACCAGACATGCGATCAGGCTTTGCGCCTCCACATCGCCGTGATGGGATTCCACCGCGTTGATGACAACCGGTCCTTCCTTATACTTTCTGCACAACTCAACGCCGAGCTGGATATGGGATCCTTCCATCTCATGATCCACTGCCTTACCGATATCATGCAGCAAACCCGCACGCTTGGCCATTCTCACGTCCAGTCCCATCTCTGCCGCCAGCAGACCGGACAACTGCGCCACTTCGATAGAGTGCTTCAGGGCGTTTTGCCCATAGCTGGTTCTGAACTTCATCTTACCAAGCAATCTCACCAGCTCCGGATGAATACCATGTACGCCGACCTCGAGGGTGGCCGCTTCGCCCTCCTCTTTGATCATAACCTCGACTTCCCTCTGCGCCTTCTCTACCATCTCCTCGATTCTGGCCGGATGAATACGCCCGTCCACAATCAGCTTCTCGAGTGCGATCCTCGCAACTTCCCTTCGGATCGGGTCAAAGCCGGAGAGAATCACTGCCTCGGGCGTATCGTCAATAATCAGATCCACGCCGGTCATCGTCTCGAGCGTTCTGATATTGCGCCCCTCCCTGCCGATGATCCTGCCCTTCATCTCATCATTGGGAAGCTGTACCACCGAGATCGTGGTTTCGGACACATGGTCCGCCGCGCATTTCTGAATCGCGGTGACAACATATTCTTTTGCCTTCTTGTCCGCTTCCTCCTTCGCCCTGCTCTCCATCTCTTTAACCATGACAGCAGTTTCATGTTTCACTTCATCTTCAACAATTTTCAACAGATACTCTTTTGCCTGTTCGGAGGTCAATCCTGAGATTCGTTCCAGTTCCTGTAATCTTTGTTCGCTCAGCTTGGAAATTTCCTCTCGCTGCTTGGCGAGCGCTTCTTCCTTCTCTGCCAGGCCAGCTTCCTTCTTTTCAATAGCGTCAGCTTTTTTATCGATGTTCTCTTCCTTCTGCTGTATACGACGTTCATAGCGCTGCGCCTCGGCACGCCGTTCCTTGATTTCCTTGTCCAGCTCATTCTTCGTGCGAATGGACTCTTCCTTGACCTCAAGCAGCGACTCGCGCTTTTTTGTCTCAGCAGTTTTGAGAGCTTCGTCGATAATCTCTCTGGCTTTCTCGTCCGCGTTGCCAAGCTTTGCTTCCACCATCTTTTTCTGATAGTTGGTCGCAATCAGGGCGGCTACGGGGACAGCAATCACCAGCGTGACGACTACTGCTACCACAACTTGCCACATTACAGGAGCACCTCCTTATTTAGTTTTCATTGTACGATCACCAAATCTATTGACGGCTGCAATTCTTTTCCAAAAAATAGCAGCCCGATAGTTAGCAAAACTACAACATATTAATTCTATACTGAATTTTATGTTATGTCAAGCAAAAGAGCTCTGTTGATGGCATCGGCATGAAATCCCCTCCGATAGAGAAACGCGTACATTTTTTGTTTCTCCTGCATCGTAGCCGTTTCCCCGTCATATCTTTTCTTTTCCAGAAGACATCTGATCATGGCAGGCTCGTCCTGTTCTGTCCCCTCTTCCTCCAGTTCCCCGAAAACGACCCGGACAGTTTCTCTGTCAATTCCCTTCCGCATCAGATCCTGCTCTATGCGCGTCCTGCTCTTTCTGTCCAGATTGTAGGTAATAAAGTCCCTCGCATAGCGCTGATCATCCACGTAGCCGTAAGATTCCACATAAGCGACAGCCTCTTCGATACAGCTTTCCGGGTACTCCCCGCTTCTCAGTTTCTCGCGAAGCCCCGCCGTCGTGTACTCCCTTTTTTGGAGCAGATTCATCGCCCGTTTTATCGCGCGCTTTGGCAGAATTTTTTCCCGTATTTCACTCAGGCATTCCTCCGAAAGCGGTTCTCCCTCCCTGATGCCGAGCCGCCTAATCTCACCCCCGTACAATATGAACGCGGATTTCTCGTCTATGTCAATCCGATACCGCCCTTTTCCTATGCCCGTTATCCGCGTGACTTCCATTTCCTTCTCCATAACTCTTTTCACACTACCCACCATGATTCCGCTATGCGGAATCTCAAAATCCACGGACGAACAAGTTCGTCCTGGAGAATGCCCATATTTCAGGCATTCTCCTGTGTGAGACTTAGTACTTCCAAGTCAGCTATGCTGACTTTGCGAAGCAGCCTTTGCTGCGAGTGATTAGAAGTACTTCTCACACTAGCCTCCATGATTCCGCATAGCGGAATCCCAAAATCCGCGGGCGAACAAGTTCGCCCTGAAAAACGCCCATTTTCGATGTTTTTCGGCGTGAAACGGTTTCTTGGCGTCCCGTCCTATGTCGGGACGTCTTTAGAAACTCTTTTCACGCTATTTTTCGGCGCTCTTACTCTCTTTTTCCTTGTCTTTTGCGGACTTCGACGGTTTCTCCTTCTCCGCCGTCTCCTTCGGAGGGGCGTCCTTTGGCAAATCCGTTTCCAGATTAAACAGCTCCCTCACCTTTCTCTCCACCTCGGCGCAGATTTCCGGATTATCTTTCAAGTACTGCTTGGCGTTTTCTCTGCCCTGGCCGATCTTACTGCCGTCATACGCGTACCAGGCACCGCTCTTGCTGATGATATTGTTCTCCGCCGCAAGATCCAGAATATCTCCCTGCGTGGAGATGCCCTCGCCGAACATAATGTCAAACTCCGCCTCCTTAAACGGCGGTGCAACCTTATTTTTTACGATCTTCACGCGGGTCCGGTTGCCGATCACCTCTCCCCCCTGTTTGAGGGCTTCAATTCTTCTGACATCCAGTCTCACGGAAGAGTAGAATTTAAGCGCCCGGCCGCCTGTGGTCGTCTCCGGGTTCCCGAACATAACGCCCACCTTCTCTCTCAACTGGTTGATAAAGATAACGGTACAATTTGACTTGCTGATCACCGCCGTAAGCTTTCGAAGAGCCTGGGACATTAGTCTTGCCTGCAAGCCCACATGGCTGTCTCCCATATCGCCGTCAATCTCCGCCTTCGGCACGAGCGCCGCGACAGAGTCCACCACAATAATATCCACAGCCCCCGAACGCACCATTGTCTCCGTAATCTCCAACGCCTGCTCGCCGCAGTCGGGCTGTGATATGTAGAGATTGTCGATGTCCACGCCTATGTTTTTCGCATAGACAGGGTCAAGCGCGTGCTCCGCGTCGATGAACCCCGCTATACCGCCTCTTTTTTGTACCTCTGCAATCATATGCAAGGTCACCGTCGTCTTACCGCTGGATTCCGGTCCGTAAATCTCGATCACTCTGCCCTTCGGGATCCCGCCTAGTCCAAGCGCAAGATCCAGGCTGAGCGACCCGGTAGGAATCGTCTCCACATTCATCTGTACGGAAGGGTCGCCCAGTTTCATCACGGCTCCCTTGCCAAACTGTCTCTCTATCTGCCCTAAGGCCGCATCCAACGCTTTCAGTCTTTCATCTTTTTCCATCACTTTGCCCCTCCTTAGAACATTCGTTCTTTCATTGTTATAGAATAAAACAAATGTTCGTATTTGTCAACTTTTCATTTGATAAAACTATCCTACCACTTTTAATGTCCAATAAACGACACTCTACCCTCCTCTCCTGTCAAAATATACCTGCCATCTGGCTTTAATAAGTAAATGGAATTTGTGGCGAAGTGCCGGACATGCTTTAGCATAACAGATTCCACTTTCTCAGATAAGCTCAGTTTACCAGTAAACCGCAGGCTCCGCAAGAGTTTCTTTTCCCGGCGTTTTGTCGTTTTACGCACGAAGGACACGGACATCCTCAGACGCCGTGCCCCCCGATACTTATTTATGTACTTTCGGAATCTCTTTTGCACCTGCCTTTGTGGCAGATTTTCTGCCAGATGCACATAATCATCTCACAAAATCAGGCACAAAGTGACTCCGGGAGTACATATTTCCCGAAACATATGTCAGAACACTTTCAGATAATTCTCATAATCCTCATAGGTCACCGTCACCCAGCCCTCCTCATAGTTAAAGCCGATCTCCATGCCCTTTGGCGTATAGAAAACGATAATGTTTTCCGAATTAAAGTATTCTGTGATCTGCTGGTCCGTCAAGTAATAAAGATAGTAAATTTCTCCGTTCTGCTCGTCGCTTCTCTTCCTGAACTCCACGGAAAAGGCATCGTCTGTCGTGAGCATTTCCTCATTATCCAAAATGACGCCGCTCTTCATATCGATATTGATACTGGCCAGGTATACGCTGCCGCCCAGGTCATTGAACAGCTCTTCCTGGTAGGCAATACTCAGCTTATCCTCATCCATATAGGTCACATAACCCACCAGCGACGCCCCGAAGTAGCTGTCCTCATCCTCCTTGATACGCGATTCGTACTCCGTCTCAAAAAGCTCCGTGATCACATCCACCTCTTTGCGGATCCCCTCGTTCAGCTTATCCAGGTTGGGCACGTTATCCCCGGAGATAACCGGGATTGTAGCCGAAATCCAAACATTCTCATAATCCGACTCATACTCGTAATCCTCGAGGGCCATCTCGTAGGACAAGCCGTCCTTGATATCCTGCTGCCAGGTGTAATACCGGGAGTCATATTCCGCATCGGGGTATCCATATCCATAATCGTCGTCAAAGTAGCCGTACCCGTCAGGCCCGTAGTCGTAGTCATAATCGTAATCATAGTCATAATCGTAATCATAGTCATAGCCGTAATCGTCGTCGGGCTCATAGTCGTAATCGTAATCATCGCTAAAGTCATACACATCCCGGCGCAGATCCTTCTTTTCTTTCTCCGAGAGCATATTCACCGCCCTGCTTGCAAGCGCAAAAACCGCAATCAAAAAAAGGGCAATGATGACGACGACAATTCCTATAATAAGTCCCGTATGCTGCTTTTTCTGCGGTCTGGCAAAAGGGCTGTAGGGATTATCGTAAGGCGGCTGTCCCCCGAACGGTGGCTGCCCACCATAACCGCCGCCCGCCTGATTTGCGTATGGCGCCGGATTCCCATATCCATAAGGCGGCTGATTCCCGTATGCGTTCTGGCTGCCGTATGGCGCCGGCACGCCGCTGCCGTAAGACTGGCCGCTGTATGGCTGACCGCCATTGTAGCCGTCCTGGCCGCCGTAAAACTGGCCGCTGTCGCCGCCCGGCTGAGCGCCGTAGGATGCCTGCTCCCCATAGCCGCCCGCCTGGTTCCCGTAAGGAGCCGAATTGGCATATGTGTTCTGGTTATTGTAAGCCGTCTGCGCGTTGTAACCGCCCTGACTGCCGTAGGACTGGCCGCCATACGGCGATTGGTTCCCATAGGGAATCTGGCCATTGTACGGTGTCTGTGCACCGTAGCCGCCCTGACTCACATACGGCTGACCGCCGACGTAGCCCGCCGGCTGGCTGCCGTATGGCGCCGGATCCCCGTAACCGCCTGCCTGATTTCCCGAAAAGAGGCCGTGCGTATCCACCACTGCCACAGGCGCCTCCTCCTTCGCAAAAGGTTGGGTTTCAACGACCTCCGGCGTCGCGTAAATATCCGAACTGCTGTCGGACACATAAGGATCGGTAAAAGCGTCTTCCCCTTTTTCTTCCCGCCGTCCCTCTAAATTCTGATCTGATTCGCTCATTATTTTCCTCCACAATGAAGTTTATTGCAACAGTTCAGCCTTTGACTTCCTCTTTGTTCTCACTTTCCCTTGCCGCCAAAAGTAACTTCACTGTAATACTGCAAGATACACTCCCTCAACAGAGACAGCGCGGCCGACACCGTGCTCTCCCGTATCTTCTCACGACTGCCATGAAAACGGCACTCTTTTACCGTGATCCGCCCACACACGTTGCAGGCTATGTAAACAAGTCCCACCGGTTTTTCCGGCGTACCGCCGTCAGGCCCGGCAATGCCCGTCGTTGAGACACTCACGTCTGCTCTCGCAAGAGCCGCCGCGGTCTTTGCCATCTCCCTGGCAATCTGCTCGCTGACCGCGCCATGCTTTACCAGAAGATTTTTCTTGATTCCCAAAAGGCGTCTCTTTGATTTATTCGAATAAGTCACATAGCCGGACTTAAAGACCTCGGACACACCGGGCACATTGATCAGTCTGGCGGAAAGCATACCGCCCGTACACGATTCCACCGTACAGGCCGTCAGCTTGTTTGCCATAAGCAGATCCACCACCGACTTCTCCAGCGTAACCTCATTGTCCGTCGTGTAAACATGGTTGCCGAAACGTCCTTTCAGCTCCTTGACCACTGGCTTTACAAGCTTCTTCGCCTCTTTCTCGTCGGATGCGGTCGCCGTGACGCGAAGGTGTACTTCCCCTGTCTTGGCATAAGTCGCTATGGTGGGATTTTTCTGCGCGTCAATGAGATCTTCCACCATACTCTCCGCCTTGCTCTCTCCCACGCCGCAGATTTTTACCGTCTGCGAGTAAATCACACCGGACGTAAGATTCGACAGATAAGGCATGATCGAACGCTCAAACATGGGAATCAGCTCCCCGGGCGGTCCCGGCATCAGTACAACATGCTTGCCGTTTTCCGCAATGATAATGCCCGGAGCCGTGCCGCCGGGATTTTCCACTACAATACACCCCTCCGGCACCATGGCCTGTTTCCAGTTGTTGTCCGTAATTTCCAACCCACGCTCCTTAAAAAACCGCAAAATCGCATCCTTTGAAGGCTCGTGCAAATAAAGTTCCCTGCCCATCACCCGTGCCGCCACTTCCTTGGTCAGATCATCCTGGGTAGGGCCAAGACCTCCCGACAAAAGCAAAATATCCGCTCTTGTGAGCGCCAGACGTATCGTCTCCGATAATCTTTCATCATTATCGCCGACCACATCCTGATAGTAACAGGAAAGGCCCAGCGCCGCACACTTCTCCGCCAGATAGGCTGCGTTGGTGTTCACGATATTTCCCAATAGTATCTCTGTTCCCACTGCAATAATCTCTACTGTCATAGCACCTCATCCCTCTTCGTACGCAAACAACACACCTGTTATGTTTCCCCGTCCCTCTGTAGCTGTCCTGTACTTTCACAGATACGTTCCCTATTTCCCCGTATCTTTCATGACGTCCTTGTTTTTGACCAGATAATCCACCAGCGATATCACCGTCAACGCAAGCGCAATCCACATCACGATCTGCGTGACAAAATAGAGAGATTCCAGATCGGCAATCATCAGACAGATCATCACAATCTGAAAGGTCGTCTTGAATTTCCCCCAATAGCTCGCCGCGATCACCACTCCGTTGTCCGAGGCTACCAGGCGGAAACCGCTGATGATAAATTCCCTGGCAATAATCAAAATCACAATCCATGCCGGTATCTTCGAAAGCTCCACCAGACAAATCAGCGCGGAACAGACCAAAAGCTTATCCGCCAGAGGATCCATAAACTTTCCGAAATTCGTCACCAGGTTATATTTTCTGGCGATATGGCCGTCCAGAAAGTCCGTCAGGCTTGCGATAATAAAAATCGCCAGCGCGATCCACTTGTCGTAATCCGTGATCTCAAACAGCAAAAGCACCACAAAAAAAGGAATTAATATTACTCTGAAAATCGTTAATTTATTCGGCAGATTCATCTTCCAACTCTCCCATCAGATCATATTCGTAAGATCCCGTAATCTTTACCTGCACAAAATCGCCCGTCATCAGCTCTCTGTCCGTATGTACAAACAAAAAGCCATCCACGTCAGGCGCATCCTTGTATGTTCTTGCAACATAGACGGCCTCGTCGGCAACCTTCCCCTCAATCATGGCCGTCACACGCCGTCCCTCCATATCCGCAGCCGCCTCAAAAGCAAGCTCCTGCTGCAGCATCATCAGCTCGTCGCGCCTTTTATTCTTGATTTCATCCGGAATCTGCCCTGCCATATCCCCGGCCGGTGTATCCTCCTCCTGGGAGTAAGGAAAAACGCCAAGCCGGTCAAAAGCCATCTCCTCCACAAACCTGAGAAGCGTCTCGTGATCTTCCTTTGTCTCTCCCGGAAAACCCGTAATCAAAGTTGTCCTCAGGCAGATATCCGGTATTTTTCTCCGCAAAAGATTTACCTTTTCAGTCAACTCTTTTCCGGTTGTCTTTCTTCCCATCCTTTTCAGGACGGCATCCGAGGCGTGCTGAATCGGAATGTCCAGATAATGGCAAATCTTATCCTCCTCCCCGATCACTTCAATAAGCGCCTCGTCAATCTCCTCGGGATAGCAGTACAAAATTCTGATCCAACAAAGGCCCTCTATCCGGCAAAGCTTTTTAAGAAGCGCCGGCAGCGCTTTGTAGCCGTAGAGATCCTCCCCGTAGACCGTAGTCTCCTGGGCCACCAGAATCAGTTCCTTCACTCCCTGCCCAGCAAGCATTTCGGCCTCCTCCAACAGGTTTTCCATGGGAACGCTCCGATAAGGCCCTCTCACCTTCGGAATGATGCAGTAGGTACAGTGCTTGTCGCATCCCTCCGCTATTTTCAAATAGGCAAAATGTCCCCCTGTCGTCAAAATACGCTTTCTGTCCGTCAGGGGCTTTCTGTCAAGGCTCCGATAACGATCCGAAGCCCTTCCCGAAAAAACTTCGTCGAGAACCGCTGGAAGCTCGTCGATGGCCGAGGTGCCGATCACGGCGTCCACCTCTCCGATCTCCCGGCGGATTTCCTCCTGATAGCGCTGTGCCAGGCATCCCGTCACAATAAGCGCCTTGATCTCCCCGGCCTTTTTAAGCTCCGCCATATCCAAAAGCGTATTGACGCTCTCCTCCTTGGCATCGCCGATAAAGCAGCAGGTGTTTACCACCACCACATCCGCTTCCTCTTCATCGTCCGTAAAATCGTACCCGCTCTGCGCAAGCATCCCAAGCATCATCTCGGTATCCACCAGGTTTTTGTCACATCCGAGGGATATAAATAACACCTTTTTCTTCATCATAAATGCCCCGGCTTACTCTTCGGCGGCGGAGTCCGCCTCTTTCGTCTCCTCCGAGGTTTCGTCGCCAAGAATCTTTATCTCCCCCTGGTTCAGCTCCTCAACCGCCACGGATAAAGGCTTCTTGCCCCTGCCATCAACCAGCTCCTCATCGCCGGCGATAATCTGTCTCGCTCTCTTGGAAGTGGCCATCACAATGGAATACCTGCTGCTCACCACAGGATCCTCACCCTCCTCCACCTCGCTGTTCACTACCTTAATCAAATCTGCATAAGACGGATGTAACATGTATTCTCCTCATTTCTGCGCCGCATTGTGCATGTCACCGGGTTTGTGCCAAGCAGCGCACAGGCACAAATCCCGCGATTGAAAACTTTAATTTTCAATCTGATCTCCTTCCAATTCTCTTCTCATCGTTTGAATGAACTCCCCGTTGCGCCCCGGCGTATGGTGCGCCGCGGTAATGATCCCGTGAAGCTCCTCCACGCAAGTCTCCAAATCGTCGTTTATCACGATATAATCATACCGCTCGATGCCCTCCGCCTCTTTCACCGCGCGCCCAAGCCTCTTCTCGATGACCTCAGCCGTCTCCGTACCCCGGCCGGAAAGCCTGCGGCGAAGCTCTCCCGCGCTCGGCGTCGTCACAAAGAGAAGCACCGCTTCAGGATACTGCTCCTTTATCTTGAGAGCACCCTGGATCTCGATTTCAAGAATCACGTCGCGGCCGCAGGACAATTCCTTTTCCACATAGTCTCTTGGCGTCCCGTAATAATTGCCGCAATACTCAGCATACTCAATCAGAGCCCGATCCGCAATCCTTTTTTCAAACTGCTCCCTGGAAAGGAAAAAATACTCCCTCCCTTCCTCCTCGCCCTGGCGCGGCGTCCTGGTTGTCGCCGAGATTGACAGCGCATAGTTGTCGTATTTCTCCACCAGCCGTTTCATCAAAGTTCCCTTGCCAGCCCCCGAAAACCCGGAGACTACAATCAGTATACCTTCACTCCTCATCTATCTGTCCATCCTCTGTCTGTGCTCTGCCCGATATGGTTTCAGGGAGAAGCGCCGAAAGCACAATCTGGCTGTTTTCCATAACCAGCACGGCCTTGGTCTTACGCCCCTGCGTGGCGTCAATAGCCATCCCCGTCTCCTTCGCCTTTTGCACCATCCGCTTTACGGGTGCGGAATCGGGGTTTACAATGGCGATAATCTTCCCTGTGTTAACTACATTGCCAAACCCAATGTGTATCAGTTTACCCATAATCGCCAGCCGCTCCTATTCGATATTCTGTATCTGCTCCCGCACCTTCTCGATCTCGGTTTTTAATTCAATGGCCCTGTTGGACGTTTCCAGATCCGTGGTTTTCGAAAGGATGGTGTTCGCCTCACGGTTCATCTCCTGCGCCAGAAAATCGAGCTTGCGCCCGATACTGCCGCCCTCCTTCAGATTGTCTTTGGTGGTCGCGATGTGACTCTTTAGCCGCACCAGCTCCTCGTCCACACAGACTTTGTCGGCAAAAAGCGTCACCTCTGTCAGAATCCTCGTCTCATCGACCTGATTGTCACACATAAGCTCCTTCACCTTGTCCCTGAGTTTCTGTTTGTACTCCGTGATAATCCGCGGCGCCCGGTGCTCAATAAACTCCACGCCCGAAAGCATACTCTCAAGCTTTGTCAGAAGATCCTCCCGGATGTTTTCACCCTCCTTGATCCTCGTCTCCACGAACGCCTCCGCAGCGCCCCTCACGGCTTTCTCCAAAAACTGCCACAGCTCTCCCTCGTCGACGGTCTGCTCTTCCATGGTCAATACTTCCGGATACCGGGACAAAGTCGACACCCGCACGTCATTGTCCAGCGAAAAGTCCTCCGCCATCTGCCAGAGATACTTCATATACTCCGCAGCCAATTCCTTATTGTACTTCACGCAGACATTGGACTCCGTCAGATCCTCGTAAGTGATAAAAATATCAACCTTTCCTCGCTGAATATAATTTTTGAGCTCATTTCTAATCGCCGTCTCAAAAAAGTTCAGTTTTTTCGGCATTTTAATATTGACATCCAAATACCTGTGATTGACGGATTTCATCTCCACGGTGACCTTCCGCGCTCCTTGGGTCACCTCACATCTCCCGAAACCGGTCATGCTCTTAATCATAGCCTTCTTCTCCTATTGTATATACATATAAAAAGACCCACGCATACAGCCTTTATTATAGTGTAAAGACAAAAAATAGTCAAGAAAGAGAAACTGCGCGGTAACAGTTCAGCCATGCACTATTCCGCGAGTAAAATCGCTCTGTATGCAATTTTGCGAGTTGTGCAGGCGCCAAAATGCGACTTTGGAGCATTTTGTGTGCATTGTGGTTACTTCGTAACCACGGTGACAGTGAAGCCGAAGGCTGAACTGTTACACTGCGCGTCCAAACCGTTATAACGGCTTTGCCGGCACGCACTTGCACAATTGAAAAGACATTCCGTTTATGCTATAGTAAGAAACGCGTGGAATACGCAAAAATCACGGAAAGGGAAGAAAAATTATGGCCTTTGACGGCATCACCATCGCAAATATCACAAAGGAACTGGAAGAGAGGCTGCTTGGCGGCCGCATCTACAAAATCGCCCAGCCCGAGAGCGACGAACTGCTTCTCACCATCAAAAATAACGGCAGCCAGTACCGTCTGCTGCTTTCGGCGGACGCCTCCCTTCCCATGGTCTACCTGACGGACAATAACAAGCAAAGCCCCATGACCGCGCCCGGCTTTTGTATGCTGCTTCGAAAGCATCTGCAAAACGCCCGCATCACAGCTATATCGCAGCCGGGACTTGAGCGCGTCATCCATCTCAATCTGGAACACTTGAACGAGCTGGGCGACCTGTGCCGGAAAAAGCTGATTGTGGAAATCATGGGCAAACACAGCAATATCATCTTCTGTGACGATAAAGATCAGATCATCGACAGCATCAAACACATTTCAGGCATGGTAAGCTCCGTGCGCGAGGTGCTGCCCGGCCGGCCCTACTTTATCCCGCAGACACAGAACAAATGGAACCCTCTGCGGTTTTGTGCCCGCTACACGAAGGAAGACACTCCCCGCTTTATCAAAGCTTCCGGAGACGGCGAAGAGTTGACTTATGTAAACTTCTGCGGCCACATGAAGGAAAAGCCGATGCCTCTGTACAAGGCGCTCTATACGACCTACACGGGGCTTTCTCCCATCATCGCCCAGGAGCTCTGCTACCGGGCCGGGATTGACGCGGATATGCCCGCCAACGTACTCGAAGCGCCCGCTCTCAAAGCGGTATGCGAAGCGTTAACCGACATGATGGAGCAGACCGCCGCCGGGAACTTTTCTCCCGTTATCATCTATGACGGCAGGGAACCTGTCGAGTACGCGGCGTTTCCCCTGACGCTCTACGGCGACAAAACTTCGCGATCCTTTTCTTTTGTCAGCGACGTGCTGGAACGCTACTACGCGGAGCGCAGCGTCGTAACCCGCATCCGTCAGAAGTCCGTGGATCTGCGCAAAATCGTACAGACCGCCCTGGAGCGCAATGTGAAGAAATACGATTTGCAGATACGGCAGATGAAGGATACGGAAAAAAGAGACAAATACAAGGTTTACGGCGAGTTGATCAACACCTACGGCTACAACGTGGAGCCTGAGGCTAAATCCATGGAAGCGTTAAATTACTACACCAACGAGATGATCACGATCCCGTTGGACAACACCCTGACGCCGCAGGAAAATGCGCAGAAATATTTTGACAAATATGGGAAACTTAAGAGAACCTACGAAGCACTGTCGGAATTGACTATACAAGTCAAAGAAGAGATCGAGCATCTGGAATCCATACTCGCCGCGCTGGATATCGCCATGCAGGAGGAGGATCTTGTGCAGATCCGGGAAGAGCTTTACGAAAGTGGCTATATCCGCAGAAAGGGCGGCTCCAAAAAATTAAAAATTACCAGTAAGCCCTTCCACTATATCAGCAGCGACGGTTTTCACATCTATGTGGGAAAAAATAATTTCCAAAACGACGAACTCACCTTCAAATTCGCAAACGGAGGGGACTGGTGGTTCCACGCCAAGCAAATTCCGGGGTCCCACGTGGTTTTAAAGACCGAGGGCGCAGAGGTGCCCGACCGCACTTTCGAGGAAGCCGCAAGGCTCGCCGCCTACTATTCCAAGGGGCGCGAGCAGGATAAAGTGGAAATCGACTATGTGCAGAAAAAGCACGTAAAGAAGCCTGCCGGAGCAAAGCCGGGCTTTGTCGTGTACTACACCAACTACTCCATGGCAATCGACTCGGACATTTCAAATCTGACGCAGCTTTCTTAAAAAGCCTGTCCGCGTGCGCCGCTCATTACCCATGCGGCGCGCAGACAGGCTTCACTGCTGGCTGATCTGTACTCTCTTTCCGTCGGACACGATGGTGACCGTCCCCTCATCCGTATAATACGCCTCGCACTGACAGGCATCCAAAAGCGCCACCGTCTCCTCCTCCACCCGCAGGCGTTCCCCATCCGCGGTGAGAACAGCGAAACGGGGTTTCGCCATGGCAAACAAAGTTTCCAAATTCTTCGTGTAATTCCCGTGATGGGGCATCTTAATCAGATCACAGCGCTCTGCTGCCGCCGCGGAATCCAGAAATTCTTCCGTCCGCACCTTTTTGGCGTCTCCCATCAGCAAAAATCTGTTCCCTCCATACGTGACACATGTTATTAGCGAATAATTGTTATCATTCTCATAGACGCTCTCATGGGGCGCGTCCACATAAAAGTCTATTCCCTCCACAGAGAACATCATATCCCGATGCAGACGCTCATACGTCGTGTCCGTCTCCTCAAGCGAGCCAATCAGCGCAAGATAGGCCTCCGAGTCTTCCTCGTAATCCGGCATCAGCACACACCCTACCTCGTAATTGCGGATGAGTCTTGCCGCACTTCCGATATGGTCTTTGTCGAAATGACTCAGAATCAAATACTCGATTCGCCCAATCTGCCGTTTGTCCAAAAAATCGCAGATCGCATCCGCGTCGTCTGCGTCCGCCGCATCGTTCACGACCACCCGGTTCCCCGCCTCCATGATAATGCAGTCCGATTTTCCCGTATCCAGGATGGTCATCCGAAACTGACCGCTCTGTGCTTTCTCCCCGCACCCTGTAAAAAGAAAAATAAAACAGATCATAAGCATTCCGTACCGGCATCTTTTTCCCATATATCTACCTCTTTCTGCTCTTTTTCTTCCTCTTTTTATGTTTTTTCCTTTTCTTTTTCGCCGGTTTCTCCGTAGATATGAGATGTAATTTCCTGCCGATCCTGACAAGAACCGCCCCCTTGGGAAACGCCAAAAGCTCCTCCTCGCTCACGCCGCCGACAAAAAGAAGCACTGCGCCGTAAACGCACACACCGACGCCGATGGCGATGATCAGTACCACCCGGCTCACAGGAATAAGCAGGAACAGTCCATGATAGACACCATAAACCGCCGCGCCCATAACAGCCGCCGAAAAAAGCGGCTTTAAAAACAGTTTGACCACATCCATACGGTAGGCCAGATGTTTTCTCACGGACAGTTGGTTTAAGACACACATCACAAACGAATAGATGGCGTTGGCCGCCGCCAGCGCATACAGCTCCAGATCCGTGTAGAGCAAAAGTGCGATCAGTCCGGCCACCTGAATCACCAGCGCGACCGACGCATGGATCACCGGCGTATTCACCTTCCCGATTCCCTGTAAAATCGCATTGGTCAAAGTCGAGAGACTGTAGAGCACAACGGTCACGGAAAGAGCCGCCAAAAGCCCCGACGCAATATCCAGCGATTCCTTTTGGGGGAAAATAAAGTGCATAATAGGCTTTGGCAGCACGGCGATTCCCACAGCCGCGGGAATCGCGATCAGCATGGTCATCTGGATCGCCCGCGTCACCTGCTTTCTCGTCTGCGCCACTGTCCCCTTCACATAGGAGGCAGCCACGCCCGGAATAATGGCGGAGGACATGGCGGAAGCGATAGCGATCGGAATGTTCACCACCGCCACGGCAAGCCCCGAGAAGATGCCGTAATGATTGCTCGCAAGTATCGCGTCCATCTTCTTATAATCCATGACATAAAGGTAGATGTTCATATTGACCGCCGTCGTACAGTTGTAGATAAAAGTGCTCAGGATAAAGGGCGTGACGATGGTAAAGATCACCTTGAAAATCTCTTTGTAGCTCTCCTCATGCCAGCTTTTGTCACGCTCTACCCGCTTTTTGATGACGCCGCCGTTCAAGCGATACACCCCGAACATGAAAAGAAGGCCGGTCAGCACGCCCGCCCCGGTTCCCAGCGCCGACCCCGCCGAGCCGTAGATGGCGCGCGTGGTGGCGTCCCCGTCCGCCACCAGCCCGATCAGAAGTTTTGCCGCCAGAATACTGACCGTCGCGTTTAAAATCTGTTCCAAAACCTGTGAGATGGAGGTGTGCACCATGGAGCCGTGTGCCTGGAAAAAGCCCCGAAGAACGCCCAAAAAGCCCGAAAAAAAGATAGTCGGCGACAGCACCCGAAGCGCCACCACCGCATTCTTATTCTTTCCCACGAGAAAAGGCGCCCCCACGAAAGTCAGAATCGAGGCGACGCCGCCCACCACCAGAACATAGAGAAGTGCACAGACAAAAACCCTCTGTGCATTCCGATATTCCTTAAACGCAAGCCGCTGAGCGATCACCTTGGAAATCGCCGAGGGGATGCTGTAGGAGGAAATCAATAATATAATTGTATAGATATTGATCGCCGCGTTGTAATACCCGTTGCCCTCGATCCCTATAATGGAAAGGAGCGGGCTTCTGTATATCAGGCCGATCACTTTGACGAGCATTCCGGCTGCCGCCAGAATGCCCGCCTGAAACACAAACGTGCTCTTTTTTTTCGGATGTTCCATGCCCCTATCCAATCAGCCAGTCATACATTTCCTGATATTTTTTCGCGGAAACATGCCAGGAGAAATCAGCCGCCATGCCTCTGTCCACGATCTTATTCCACTCCCGTTTCTTGTCATAATAGATATGCTCCGCATAGCGGATCGTGCCAAGCATCTCATGGGCGTTATAATTTGTAAAGCTAAAGCCCGTGCCTGTGCCCTCGTATTCATTATATGCCTGTACCGTATCTTTCAGTCCGCCGGTTTCACGCACGATCGGCACCGTGCCGTAACGCAGGGACATCAACTGGCTCAAACCGCAGGGCTCAAAGAGAGACGGCATGAGAAACGCGTCGCTTGCCGCGTAAATCTTGTGGGAAAGCGCATCCGAGTAATAGATATTAGCGGACACCTTTCCGTGGTATTTCCAGTCAAAGTGGCGGAACATGTTCTCATACTGTTCCTCGCCCGTGCCAAGCACCACGATCTGTACATTGTCCTGGCACAGCTCATCCATGATATAGGCAATCAGATCAAAGCCCTTCTGCCCTGTCAGCCTCGATACAACGCCGAGCATCATGGTCCTGTCATCCTGATTCAGTCCAAGCTCCTCCTGCAGGGCGCGCTTATTCTTAATCTTTTCCTTGCGGAAGTTAGCCGCATTGTAGTTGAAGCTGATGTTCTTATCCGTCTCAGGATTAAACTCATCGTAATCGATGCCGTTCACAATGCCGCGCAGATCTCCGGCTCTGGCACAGAGCAGGCCGTTTAAGCCCTCGCCGTAGAACGCTGTCTTGATCTCCTCCGCGTAAGTATCACTCACCGTGGTGATCGCATCCGCATAGACCAGACCACCCTTTAAGAGATTCGCGTCCTTGTAAGCCTCCAGCTTATCCGCCGTGAAGAAGTAACCCGGCAGACCCGTGATCTCCTTTACCTCCTTCACGCTCCATTTTCCCTGGAACTTCAGGTTGTGGATAGTCATAGCGGTCTTTATGCCCCGGTAAAACTCCCCTCCCTGGAAGCGCTCCTTTAAGTACACCGGAATCAACCCGGTCTGCCAGTCATGGCAGTGAATCAGATCCGGCCTGAAATCAATCACCGGCAAAATACACAGCGCCGCCTTACAGAAGAAAGCATATTTCTCGATCTCAAACAGCGCATTGTCACTGTAGGGCTGGAAGCCGTTAAAATAACTCTCGTTATCGATAAAGTAATATTTTACCCCGTCCACTTCTGCTTCCAGAATTCCCACATACTCCTCTTTCCAATGAAAATCCATGTAAAAATGAGTCTTGTAGGTGAGCTTATCCTTCATCTCCTGCTTCATACAGGTGTACTTCGGAAGAATAACCCGCACATCAAAATACTCCTTGTCGATGCACTTCGGCAGCGAGCCGACTACATCCGCCAATCCGCCTGTCTTGATAAATGGTACGCCCTCTGACGCGACAAATAAAATTTTTCTCATAACTACTAAACCCTCCAACTGTAGCTTGCCATTCTAATATCGGAGCTCCCCTGAACTCCTAGACAACAGTATACAATATTTCGGGTGGCAATAAAAGGATTATTTTGAATTTTAATAAACTTCAGCGCCTGTATTGCAATCGAATCTTGTCCGCAATCAGTGCGATAAACTCCGAATTGGTAGGCTTGCCTTTCCCCGTGTTGATGGTGTAACCAAAAAGCGCGTCGAGCGTCTCCATCCGGCCCCTGGACCATGCCACCTCTATGGCATGGCGTATAGCCCGTTCCACCCTGCTCGGTGTTGTCTGATATTTTTTTGCGATGGTAGGATAAAGAATTTTCGTGATGGAACCGAGCATCTCCACGTCCTCCACCGACATCATAATTGCCTCCCGCAAATACTGGTATCCTTTAATATGGGCGGGTACGCCGATCTCATGAATCATATCCGTCACATCCTTTTCCAGGTCCCGCCCGTCAAACTCCGATATTTCCGGCACCTCCTCCTGCTGCCTGTCCCCCTTCTCGTCCGAGGGGACGGTTATCAGTATACGGAACTCTTTGTTTGCGCTGATCAAATTATCCAGAATTTTATAAAACTGCTCCTGATCCCTTGTACCCGTCACATTTAATGTTTCCATTTGTTTCCTCCATTTCCCCTTTTAATGTACTATAATGCGTCTGTTCAGTACCTTGCAGATACATGACAGGCTGCCAAACAGTGATCATTATATTTTCTTTTTACCATTATAGTCGTTTATGGAGATATGGGGAATATTTAGGCATCGCATTACATCCGCTAATCCATAAGCGCAAATGTCTTCATCGCCTCCTTCACGTTTTCCTTCATAGCCCGCTGCGCCTCCATAACCATGTAGGAAAAGAAAACCGGCTCTCCTTCTTTCAGCGTTTTCAGATAATCCGCACAGGCGACGCCGGCGCTTTTATCCATGTATGTAAAATAGTTCACCTTTCTCACGCCTGCCTTTATCGCCGCATGGAAGTCGTCTTTTCCCACGCCCGATCCGCCGTGCATGACCACGGGAATATTTTCGGCCTCTCTCCTTACGCCCCGCACTACCTCAAAATCAAGTTTCGGCTGTGTCAGGTAGATGCCGTGCGTCGTCCCGAAGGAGCAGGCCAGAGCGTCGATACCGCTTTCCCTGACAAACCGCTTCGCCTGTACCGGGTCGGTGTAAATCTTAGTGTCGTCCTCCGTCTTGCTTTCGTCCCCGGATCCGCTCTCCCTCTTTCCCATGGAGCCAAGCTCAGCCTCCACGCCGGCGCCGGTCTTTGCCGCCATCTCCACGGCCTTTTTGGTGTTTTCGAGGTTTTCCTCATAGGAGAGGGTGGAACCGTCGTACATAATACCCGTAAAACCGATATCAAGCGCCTGCTGCAAGTACGGCAGCGTCTCGCCGTGATCTAAGTGCACGCACACCGGCACCTTTGCCTCCTTCGCATGATCCACCATAATTTTCCCTATGACGGACAGCGGAATCCATGGTTCGTGACACTGGGCAAACTGGATGATCACCGGCAAGGACAGCTCTTGCGCCGCCCCGATCACCGCCTGCAGGCTCTCAAGGCCCGGCGTGTTGAACGCCCCGACCGCAATCTGTCTCTCCTCCGCAATCGAAAGAATTTCCTTCAACGTAACTAACATGGGTCTACCTTCCTTTCCTCTTTTGAACTTTTGGTCTTTTTATATTGTAAACGGGTTTTTCTCCCATCCCTGTCTGATTTTTTCCTCAATCGTCTCATAAGACGGAATACCGCTCAGCGCGTCGAAAGCCGCGACACAAAACGCGCCCGCGCCCGCCGCCATCCTGACAGCCTCCGCCAGACTTTTCCCTCGCAGCACAGAGGCGAGGAACGCCGCGATGCTGGTGTCTCCAGCCCCGGTCCCGGAACGCACCGCCTCCGGCTTAAAGCTCACTTCAAAACCCTCCTTGTCAACCCATTCCGCCTCGGAAAGCTCCAGCATTTTACAAAGCGGTTCCATCCGCTCCCTGTCCCCCGTCTTGTAGTAGATGCCCGGGGCACCGCACTTAATGAGCGCCGCTCTCGCTCCCATCCCGATCACTTTTTCTCCAAGCGGCCTGATATCCTCTATGGTGAGAACCTCCGTCACGTCCCCCGCGCCTGCTCTCTCCCTCCAGGAGCGATACCGCTTCTCATCCAGCATGTAACACAGCTCCTCAACGCTCGGGACAAAAAAATCCACAAGCGGAAGCGCCCGTCTCAGTATTTCACCCCAATCCTGTTTTGCCGCCGCCGAATCCGCGTCTATGGCTGCAAGGTCAAGCGAGACGGCCGTCCCCGCCTCCTTCACCGCGGCAAGCATCGAGAGAAACTCTTCGCCCCCGTTTTCATACATTCTTTTCATGAGAGTGGGATAGCCAAAATGAAACAGGTCCGCCTCGCAGACGGCCTCCATATCCAGATCTTCTTTGCAGAAAGTGTCGTTTGCGCCCGTATCATGCAAAAAAATCCTGTCCGTTCCCGGAACGGCCAGCGCCACCGTGTAGGAGGTAGCCGCATTCTCTGTCTCGATCAGGGCTCCGTCGGCGCCATATTCGCTGAAAATATTCTGCACAATCCTGCCAAACTCGTCGTTTCCCACCTTTCCCATAAGGCGTACATCCGCACCCAGCTTCTTCATGGCAAGTCCCGTGTTTGCCACCGCGCCTCCCGTATGCACGTCCACACCGTTCATGTGAATCAGGCTCCCCGGCACCAGAATTTCGCCAAGCGTCCCCGCGGACTGCTTCGAAAACACCGGTGTGATGTCAACGCAGACATGCCCCGCAACCACCGCTTTTTTCTCTCTCATCGTCTCCCTCTCTTCCCTATTTTATCCCGTACAAAATACCTTTTGAATATCAAATTATTCTAATAAAGATTATACGTTGAAAGCGGTTTCCCGGTCAACATAAAGTTTTTTTCCACACAAGAACAGGGCGGCCAAAAAGCCGCCCCATATACCGACTAATGTGTCAGCATCTCCTCAATAAAAATCCCGTATCCCTTCGCGGAATCGTTCACAAGCACATGAGTGACCGCTCCCGCCAACTTCCCGTTCTGTATAATAGGACTACCGCTCATTCCCTGGATGATCCCTCCTGTCAGCATCAACAGCTTCTCGTCCACCACACGGATCACAATCCCTCTGTTGACGTTCTCATGTTCCAGATTGACCTCCACAATCTCCACATCATAAAACTCCGGTTCCCCGGAGACAGAACAGATAATCTGTGCAGGCCCGAGCTCGATCTCCTGCTTGAGCGCGATAGGAATCGGCTCATAGACCGAATTTGTCAGAAGTGTCTCATCGCAAATCCCGAAAATGCCCTCCGCAGTATTCTCCGTTATCTCCCCGATCACGTTATCGCTGTCGTACTCAATGTATCCCGTCAACTCACCGGGTGCGCCGTTGGCGCCTCTGGTAATGCCTACAATCTCCGTCCTGTACAGTGTCCCTTCCTCCAAGTTCATCAAAATGGAGGTATCCACATCGTTGATGCCATGTCCGAGCGCCCCGAAAGTGTTATCTGTCCCCTCATACGTCATGGTTCCGATTCCCTGCGCATTATCCCGAATCCAGATTCCAAGCTTCCACTCTTCCATCTTGTTCTTGCCGGCTTTTATCATAACATCTGTTGTTTCATTATTTCTTCTGATGGTCAGCACCATATCCTCACCCTCCGACGCCTCCACCATACCGATAAACTGTTTCTTGTTCTCCACTGCTTCGCCGTTGCTCTTCAGAATGTAGTCTCCCTTTTGCAGCACATACCTTGCCGGTGAAATGGTATCTCCTTCGCTGCTCTCAAACTCTCCTATTCCCACCACCAAAACACCGTCCGTCTTGACATAGATGCCGATTGGAAGACCTGAAGGAATCAGCATTTTATCCTGAATCACTTCAATATCCACATTCTTATAGGGCAAGACGCCAAACAGCTTCAGATCCATCTGATAAGTATCGATCTCGTTCGCCTTCAGCTTTACGGTATGTGCAAAGTCCACGTGAAGGCTCTGCTCCCTCTCGTCGCGGGTCATTCCCACTGCCTTTTCGTTCACCTCATCCACATCCGATACCGCAGCCACGGGCGCCGCCTCCTGCGACATACGGTAGATTTCACCGGAGACAGGAACACGAAAATCAAATTCCTGCTCTACCCCGGCACGAATCTTGATCTGTGAGGGTATCCTGTCCCAGTAGGAAACATAAATCGTAAAAAAGAGCGCCGCTATACCTGCCACGAGAAGCAGCCACAAAAAGCTCCTGTATTTTCTCTCCTGTCGTTTGGACATATATATTAAATTACTCACTCTTCACATTCCTCTCTTTTTTGTCTCTCACCGCATGAACGCCTATGTTCCCTTCCGGCTCTGCGTAAACGCGTCGCGTTGCTCGTCATAAACCGTCACAGACAGTCTTTCATGCTTGCATGCTTCCTGTCTGTGTCGTTTTCTGACTCTGCTTTGCTTCTATAAGCAGACTCGAGACATTTCATGTCTCTCGTTCGCGTTGCTCGTCATAAACCGTCACAGACAGTCTTTCATGCTTGCATGCTTCCTGTCTGTGTCGTTTTCTGACTCTGCTTATACGCGGAAAAAAGGACACACAATACAGTATGTCCTTTCTAGTATGTGAAGAATCCTATTTTTTAATTTAATATTACTTTGTTTTTCCTGCCAATTCTTTCATTTCTTCGGCATTTTTCAGCGCGCTCTCCGTGACAGCGTCGCCTCCCAGCATTCTGGCAAGCTCCTCCACGCTCTCCTTTGCCCCGAGTTCCCTGATCCGTGTGATCGATCTGTTCTCCACCACCTGCTTCTCGATCACATAGTGGGTATCCGCCATGGCCGCTATCTGCGGAAGATGGGTAATGCAGATCAACTGATGTCCCTTTCCCAAAATTCCCATTTTTTCCGACACTTTCCAAGCCGTTCTGCCGCTGATGCCGGTGTCGATCTCGTCAAAAATAAGCGTTTCTATCTCATCCTTGTCCGCGAGCACCGTCTTTAGCGCCAGCATGATTCTGGAAAGCTCGCCGCCGCTTGCTACCTGCGAGAGCTCCTTCTCAGGCTCGCCGGGATTCGTGGATATCATAAACCGCACCAGATCTAAGCCGTTTTCCCCAAGCCTCTCCTCCTCGGTCTCCACCTGAATCTCAAAAACCGCCTGCTCAAAATTGAGATCCGAAAGAGCACTCCGCATCTGCTCCGCGAGAGCCTTCGCGTTTTTTTTGCGGAGTCTGGTGATTTCCTTCCCGATGGAAAGAGCTTTCTTTTTCAGTTTATCCGTCTCCTCCGTAAGCGCCGCCCTGTAAGCGTCATAGTCCTGGTACTTCTCTATGGTTTCTCTGGCGCGCTCTCCATATTCCAATATCTTTTCCACAGTGCTTCCGTATTTTGACTTTAAATGATTCAACAGGTTCAACCGTTTCTCTGTCTGCTCAAACTGCCCCGCGTCGAACTCCAGACCGGACAGATAGCCGGCCATCCCCCTGTTATAATCGTTTAGCAGGCTGTCGATATCCAAAAGCTGTCTCTCATACTCCCGCAAAGTCTCGTCGTAGGCGGAAACCGTCCGTATCTCCCGGAGCGCTCTGCTGATGGCGCTGCCGGCTCCGTCATTTTCATAGCCGCACAAGGCATGGGCCGTCTCCGCCGCCTCCTCGATCTTTCTGACGTTGTTCATCCATTGATACGTCCGCTCAAGCTCTGTATCCTCCTCCGGCATAAGTTTGGCCTCCTCAATCTCCCGACACTCAAACTCCGCAAGGGCGCACTCCTTCTTTCGCGTCTCCTCGTCCGCCTCGTTATCCGACAACTCTCTCAGCTTATCCCTGTATTTCCGGTAGACCTCCCGGAGCTTCTCCTTTTTTGCGGACAATTCCGCCCCCGCATAGGCATCCAGTATCTCAAGCTGCTTGCCGTCCTTCAAAAGCGACTGGTGCTCATGCTGACCGTGGATATCGATCAGAATCTCCGAAAGCTGCCTTAGCTGTCTGGCCGTCACGGTTTCCCCGCATACCTTACACTGGCTTCTGTTTTCCATGAGCTTTCTCTGGAGAATCACCTGTCCTTCCTCGACAGGAAGATCCAGTTCCTGAATTGCCCGAATCTGCCCCGGCTCCTCCACGGAAAATACCAGTTCCACAAGGGCATACGCCGCCCCCGAACGGATCATCTCCCGGTCCGCCTTGGCTCCCAGCGCCAGATTGATGGAGCCGATAATGATAGACTTTCCGGCTCCTGTCTCTCCGGTAAGAATATTGAGTCCCTCGCCGAAATTAACCTCCGCCTCGTCAATCAATGCCAGATTTTTTACATGTAAACTCTGTAACATTTCATCCCACCATCCTGCCGATCTTCTCCATCACAAGCCGGGCATCCTGCTCACTCCGCATAGCCATCATCACCGTATTGTCTCCGGCGATACACCCGACAACTTCCTCAATCTTCATGGCGTCGACAGCCGCCGCCACCGCCATGGCCATACCGGATACTGTCTTTAGCACCAGAAGATTCTGCGCCAGTTCCATGGACACATAGCCTTCCTTCAGAACCCTTCCGTACTTGTCTCCAAGATGAGACTCCTCCCCGTCAAAGGCGACATACTTCTGCCGCCCTCTGCCGTTTGGAATCTTTGAAAGCTTCAATTCCCTGATATCTCTGGAAACTGTCGCCTGGGTGACCTCATACCCCTCTTTTTTGAGCCGTTCTACCAGTTCCTCCTGGGTTTCCACTTCATACTGCGTAATCAGTTCTATTATCCTCTCGTGTCTCTTCTTTTTCATAACACGCCCGAATCCTTCTTCTCCTATACTTCTCTCATTTTTTTGTGGAGTACTGCCAGAAAACTCTCCGTATGCAGCCTCACAATTCCTGTCGTTTTATCCGCCCTCCGAATCCGGATGCGGTCGCCCGTTCTCAGCGTCACCTTATAGCTGCCGTCAAAGTTTGCCTCCACCACCTGCTCGTATCCGTCCTTCCCCGGCGGAATCTCCACCGTAATCTCATCGTCGGGAGAAAACACGATACTGCGGGAATTCAGCGTATGCGGGCAAATCGGCGTCAAAAGCAGAAGATTTGCGGAAGGCTCCACGATGGGCCCGCCCGCGGAGAGATTGTAGCCGGTGGAACCGGTCGGTGCGGCCACGATCACCCCGTCCGCACAATAATCCTTTAAAAACTGGTCATTCACATAAATACGTACATTTAGTATCTGCAAAGTGCCGCAGCGCGAAATCACAATATCATTCAGGGCATACTGCATCTCCTCCCTGGCTGCAAGCACTTTCCCGGAGAGCATCATCCGCTCCTCCCTGACATATTCATCGCGGATCAGCCTTTCGATCGCTTCCCCGGCGCCTGCGCTTTCTACCTCCGCCAGATATCCCAGCGTGCCCAGATTGATTCCCAGTAGGGGAATCCCGCTGTCCATCAGGTTTCTTGCCGCCCTGAGAAGGGTTCCGTCCCCGCCAAGCACCAGCGCGCAGTCTATCTGCGCCCCGACGGCTTCCATAAAAGCCTGCCTCTCGTTTTTCACGCAGACCGCCTCCGCGCCAAGATGTTTTATAACATCTGCTATTTTATTTGTAAACACCCACTGAGGATCCTTGGCCTCATTGGTGATCAGAAAAAATCTCTTCATCCGCTATTTCGCCTCGTCAAGCGCTTCGTGAGCCTGCGCTATGATCTCCTCTATCCGTTCCGCCATCTCCTCTTTTTCGGAAATCCCGCTTCCCCGTGATAAAATCTCCGCAAGCATGTCGAGCGCTTCCTTCTCCGACAAAGCCTGAATTTCCTCAGGAATCTGCGCCCGCTTCTCTATCCACAACAGATACTCAATATTTCCTTCGGGTCCTTTGATCGGAGAATAGGTAAGTCCTTTCACGTTGAAGCCGATCATGTCCGCATAGTCAACGATCCGGCTAACCACTTCCGTGTGCACCTTCCTGTCGCGCACCACACCCTTCTTGCCGACCTTTTCACGTCCCGCCTCAAACTGCGGCTTGATCAGACACACCATCTGCCCTTCGCCGCAAAGAAGATTCCTCGCGGGAATCAGAATCCTGGTGAGAGAGATAAATGAAACATCCACCGAGGCAAAATCGACAGGCTCGGTTATCGTCTCCTTTGTCACATAGCGAAAGTTCGTCTTCTCCATGCAGACCACCCGCTCGTCATTTCTGAGCTTCCAGGCAAGCTGTCCGTGTCCCACGTCAACGGCGTACACCCTGACCGCTCCGTTTTGCAGCATGCAGTCCGTGAAGCCGCCGGTGGAAGCGCCGATATCCATGCACACTTTGTCCCCCAGTACGATCGAAAACCGATCGACCGCCCGTTCCAGCTTCAACCCGCCGCGGCTCACATAAGGGAGAGTCCTGCCTTTTATTTCAATTGTTATTTTATTTTCGTCAAACAGGGTTCCCGCCTTGTCTTCTCTCTGGTTGTCCACAAACACGTTGCCCGCCATGAGAAGCGCTTTCGCTCTCTCGCGGGACGGAGCGTACCCTTGCCTGACCAATATCACATCCAATCGCTCTTTCATAAGCCCTGTCCGCCCGCCGTCTCCCTGTAGGCCGCAGTTACCTTTTCCTCCACGGATACCGCGTCAATTCCAGTCTCCTGCTTCAAAAGTTCCACATTGCCATGCTCCACATACTCATCCGGGATGGCGATTCCAAGCACCTGCGTCCTGACATGCAGGGAATCCACAAAAGCCCTGACCCGCTCCCCAAAACCGCCGCTTGCCACATTCTCCTCCATCGTGACGAGCAGACTGTGGGTTTTACACGCCTCCCGAATCAGTTCCTCATCGACAGGCTTCACAAACCTTGCGTTTACAACCGAGCAGGCGTATCCCTTCTCCTTAAGCCGTTCCCTGACGGCAAGCGCCACCTTCACCATGCTGCCGACCGCCAGGAGAAGAATATCTTTCTCATCGAAAAGTATCTCCCCCTTTCCGTAGACGACAGGAGCCCTGTTGTCCTTTAAACCGTCAAAAGCCTCTCCTCTCGGATAACGGATCGCGATGGGGCTGCCAAACTCCACCGCAAACTTAATCATATCGGAAAGCTCCCACTTATTCTTGGGCGCCATTATATGCATATTCGGTATGGAGGACAGGTACGACAAATCAAATAAGCCCTGGTGCGTCTCCCCGTCGCTTCCCACAAGTCCTGCCCTGTCCACGCAAAACACCACCGGCAGATTCTGGATGCAGACATCGTGCAAAATCTGATCATAAGCTCTTTGCAGGAAAGACGAATAAATCGCCACAATAGGCTTCAAACCGCCGGCTGCCAGCCCTGCGGCAAAGGTCACCGCATGTTCCTCCGCGATACCCACATCAAAAAAACGCTCCGGGTACATATTTCTGAAACGCTTAAGGCCCGTGCCGTCCGGCATGGCCGCCGTAATCGCGACCACCTTCTCGTCCCGCTGTCCCAGCTTGCACATGACAGTAGAAAAAATGTCCGTATAACTCGCCTTTGCCTTGGGGAATTTGGGTATCCCCGTCTCGATGTCAAAGGGCTCCGCCCCGTGAAATCTGGCCGGATGACGTTCCGCCGGCGCATACCCCCTGCCCTTTTGGGTGATCACATGGACGAGAACGGCTTTCTTGACCTTCCTCGCCTCTCTGAATATATGTACCATCTCCTGGATATTGTGTCCGTCCACCGGGCCCAGGTAGGTGATTCCCATATCCTCAAAGAACATGCCCGGCACCACCAGATGCTTAAAGCTGCTTTTGGCGCGCCTGATCTGGCTCACCACCTTATCCCCGTATTTGGGCTTGCTGCGGAGTGAATTGTATATCCCTTCCTTCAGATCCAGGTACATGTCGGCCGTGCGAATATTGTTCAGATATTTTGACACGCCCCCCACATTCTCCGAAATGGACATGTTGTTGTCGTTTAAGACAATGATGAAATTCGTCTCCAGACGCGACGCATTATTCAAAGCCTCATAAGCCATGCCGCCGGTGAGAGAGCCATCACCGATCACAGATACTATCGTGTTGTTTTCCCCCTGAATGTCCCTGGCCTTGACCATCCCGAGCCCGGCCGATATGGACGTGGAGCTGTGCCCCGTATCAAAACAGTCGCAGTCGCTCTCCTTGCGTTTGGGAAAGCCGCTCATACCGCCAAACTTTCTCAAATTCACAAACCCGTCCCTGCGACCGGTGAGTATTTTATGGGTATAAGACTGATGTCCCACATCCCATATGAGCTTATCTTCCGGCAGATTCAGAAACAGGTGAAGCGCCATTGTCAGCTCCACCGCCCCCAGATTGGACCCGAGATGCCCTCCCGTCTCGCTGATGGTCCGGATCAGAAATTCCCGGATTTCCCCCGCAAGCGCGGCGTAATCCTCCGGCGCAATCTGTTTGATATCGTTTGTCTGCGCGATCTGCTCTAATAACATAGTATACCTCTTATTTTTCTCTGTAGATTAACTGCTGCACCAGATTTTCCAGGAAGAGATTCCTCCTTGAAAAGGACTGCAAAATTGTCACCGCCTCTTCGGAAAGCTCTTTCACCTGCCTTTTTGACTCCTCCAGACCATGCATAGTCACATAAGTCAGTTTATGGTTCTTTTCATCGCTTCCCGTCGGTTTCCCAAGCACTTCCAGGCTGCTTGTCACGTCCAGAATATCATCCTGAATCTGAAAGGCAACGCCAATATTTCCCGCGCACTTCTCCACCTGCAAAACGGCTCCTTCGTCCGCTCCCGCGAGAACGGCTCCGATCGTCATAGCCGCCTGGATTAACGCGGCTGTCTTATTCTCATGTATAAAAAGAAGCGTCTTCTCATTCAGTACGGCCTCCGGCTTTTCCGCCAGAAGATCGGCGCACTGTCCGCCAATCATTCCGTACACGCCGGCCTTTCGTCCTAAAATTTGAAGAGCGCACTCTATCTGCTGGTAATCATCTATCGTCACCGCCGCGTCGAAAGCCCGAAACGCCGTCTCAAACGCATAATTTAACAGGCCGTCCCCCGCTATCACCGCGATATCCTCTCCGTAAACTACGTGCGTTGTCTTTCGGCCTCTTCTGTAATCGTCATTGTCGAGAGCCGGCAGATCGTCATGTATGAGGGAGTATGTGTGGATAAACTCGATTGCAGCCATAAAACAGGAAAGGCCCTTTGCAGACTCCCCGAACAAAGCGGCGCTCTCCGACATCAAAAGAGGTCTGAGTCTCTTACCGCCCGCTGTTACCGCATAATCCATGGCCTCCAGCACCTTGCTCTGATATCCCTCCGGGATTGGCCGGTACTTTGCCAGTATTTTTTCGACTTCCCCGGTTTTTTCCGCCAGTTCCTCCTTAAAATTCATCCAGTCCTCCATCCTCGTTGATCTTCAGCACTTTCTTTTCCACCCGGTCTATGGTTTCATTGCACCTGGCTAAAAGGGTCATCCCTCTGTTATACTCCGCAAAGGACTCCTCCAAAGTGATCTCCTCCGTCTCCAGATGACCGATCACCTCCTCAATCCGTGCAAAAGTTTCTTCCAAAGATAACGGTTTCTCTTTTTCTTCTATATATTCTTCCTTTTTCTTAGCCATTTTCCGTCAGTTTCTCCCGTACCTCCGCTAATAGACTGCCGTCCTTCACATATACCCGGATCTGCTCCCCCGTATTCACCTGGTCCACGGAACGAAGCGTTTTCCCGGAAGCATCCGCCGCATACGCATAGCCCTGACTCAGCTTGTCCAGCGGGGAAAGGCCCTTCATGCGCTCCGCGTAAAGCGCAAGCCGATGTCTTGCCTCCTCAAGCTTTCTCTCCATGGCCGTCTGCAGACGCTCCTCAAGCGATACCGCCTGCGTCTTCTTCACGCGCACCGTATTCAGAGGACTTAAATACTTAAGTCTCACACCGTACTGCTGCGCCTGACTGCGATAACTCTGTATCGTCCTCCTGCACAGATGATGCATGGTATAAGCGTACTCCGCTATCCTTTCCTCCAACTGCCCAAAGTCGCAGACCGCCAGCTCCGCGGCCGCTGAGGGAGTCGGCGCCCGCAGATCCGCCACAAAGTCCGTGATAGTCACATCCGTCTCATGTCCCACTGCAGAAATAATCGGAATATTGCAGTCAAAAACTGCCTGCGCAACGGGCTCCTCGTTAAACGCCCAAAGATCCTCGATGGAGCCACCGCCTCTCCCCACAATAATCAAGTCAACCTTAAGCCGTTCCATTGCCCTTATTCCCTCTACGATGCTCGCAGCCGCGGCCTCCCCCTGCACAATGGCCGGGTAGAGAATAATCTGCACATAGGGATTCCTTCTTTTGGCGACGTTTATGATATCTCTCACAGCCGCGCCCGTCTCGGCCGTCACTACGCCAAGCGTCCTGATATATTGGGGAATCGGCTGCTTGTACTGTTCGGCAAACATGCCCCGCTCCTCGAGTTCCCTCTTGAGCCGTTCATACTTTTCATAGAGGGCGCCGATGCCGTCCAGCTCGATCTGCCTGGCATACAGTTGATACTTGCCGTCCCGCTCGTAGACGTCCACCGTACCTGCTACGACAACCTGCTGCCCCTCTGTCATGCGAAAAGGCAGCCCTTTCCTGTCTGAGGCAAACATAACGCACATTATTGTGCTTTTCTCATCCTTCAACGTAAAGTAAATATGCCCCGAGGTATGATACTTGCAGTTGCTTACTTCCCCGCGTACCCGAACTCTTTGCAGCATAAAATCCTGTGTAAACATATTCCTTATATAGGAAGTGACCTGCGCCACCGTGTATACGTTCTGCATACGGTTTCCCGCCTTACGCAAATTTGGCCAACACGCCGTTCACAAATCCAAAGGACGCGTCCTGACCGAATTTTTTGGCAAGCTCCACGGCCTCATTGATCGCCACACCGGTAGGTACATCCTCGTCATAACATATTTCATAGACAGCCAGCCGCAGGATCGTCAGGTCAACCTTGCTCATCCTGCCGGTATCCCATCCCTCCGCTTTCTCGTTAAGTCTCAAATCAATCTCGGACAGTCTCTCGGAAATTTTGTGATATTTATCCGCAATATAGACGGCGTCCCCATCCTTTGCGGCATCTTCCTCCTCAAAGAACAGCTCCTCCTGCTCCGGCATATCCTCCGGACTGTTAAACTCCACCCGGAACAGTAGTTTGAATATCTGCTCGCGCAACTCTCTTCTGCTCATAGCCAATCACTCGTCCTATTTTTCTTTTGACACGTTAATCCCGGCAATGCGGATATTCACATCCTGCACTTCAAGTCCGGTCATATTCTCTATCGCGCTCTTTACCTTCGCCTGTACCTTCTGGCATGTGGCCGGAATATTATAGCCATACTCCATGGCGATCGCAAGCTCCACCTTCACCTTCTTACCGGACACATCCACTTTTGACCCTCTGGAGAGTCCCCTGACGCCGGCCCGGCTCAAAAGTTCATTAGTGAGATTGCCCGCCATTGCCGCAACCCCGTCTACTTCCGTAGCTGCCAGCGCCGCTATCATCGCCACGACATCGTCCGCAATTTTAACCGTACCGGCTTTCTCCTCCCGCAACTCATATCCGCTCTTATCTGCTTCCTGTCCCATGCTCATCCTCATTTCTGCGCTGACCTGCGCAATTATAAAAGTCCTAACCTGTTAAGTATAACAAAATTTATAATTTTTGCCTAGTCCCATAAACCCTGTCTTTCCCGCATAGAGGAAACGGTCAGAGCCAGAAGCTCAAGCTGTACTGCTTTTCGTTTTCCACATAGGATACCGCCTTGTCCGGACAATCCAGATAGCGGAAAATCTCCTGCTTTTCAATCAACGCATCCTGCATCTTCCTGTATACGGCCGGCCCGCTGCATTTTAAGGTGACATATGTGTCCCCTCTCTCGTACCCGTCCGTAAAAATTTTTTTAATTCTCTCTTCGTCCCAATCCGTAAAGTATGCGCCCTCTCTCACATAAAAATTGGCGTCTATGGCCGTGCACAGCGGCAATTCCACCACATTTTCCGGCGTGTGGGTCACCTCCATCTGCTCTGTTGTCACACAGAGGTAATCATAATTGATCGTTGGGATTTTCTCGATCGGGTAGTTGCCGCCGCCGACAGCCTGGTAGGACGCGTCTCCCCAGGTGGTGTCCACATAATAGTATTCCCCGTCGATCCGCACAAGATTCCAGGCATGTCCTTCCCCTCCGACGACCCGCCCAAGCACAAGCGTCGCGTACACGCCTGCCCGGTTTAAGAGATACTGGGTCGCTTTCGCATACCCCTGGCAGACTGATCTGCGCTCCAGAAAAACAGAACATATATTCTGGCTGTTTTTTGCCTCCGCGTCATAATCCGTATGGTGAATCAGGTATTCATAGATATATTTCACCTTCCCGTACTCGTCGGCATCTTCCGGCATTCCGGCGAGACATTGGTTAACATAATCATCAATCTGCCTTTGCCGCTCCCTAACCTCCTCCGGGCCAAAGCAATAGCTTCCCGTAAAGGTAATCTTTTTTAAGAGACTACCCAGCGTATATTCCGTGTAGCTGTACCCTTCCACATAAAAGATTTCCGGGTGATCGTTTAACACACATTGGAATACGCGGGAGATCAGTTCCTTATCACAACTGGAAAGCTTCACGTTTTCCTTAAAGGCAGTCAAAGCCTCTATGATTTCCAGATAAACCTCTTTCTCTTCCTCGGTAAGCTTTCCGAATGCATAGCAATCCTTCTGTTCCTCGCGCAGCTTCTCGTTTGTCTTCGAAATCACCTGCTCCGGCAGCCGCTTTGCCGCCTGTCCGGCTCCCACATCCTCCTGTCTGTAGAGCCGATTTTCCGTGCGGGATATTCTCAGTCCCGCCAAATACAGGGCGCCGGTCAGAGTTAACATGCCAAGCAGAAACATAGCTATTTTCTTCATTCGCAGTCACTCTCCTTCCCCAAAGGCCGCCCTGCCTCATCACGCTTGTCCAAACTCCGACAATATCAGTCCCTCGTTCCGGTCAAGCGTCATACCAATGCTCCATTGATTGACGAACAGCAGAAGCGGATTATCCTTTAAATCTTTGATTTTTTTCATATCCGAAGTGCCTGTCAGCCTGTCCAAATCGATATCTTTGTTCTCAATCCACCGTATATACTCATAAGGCAGGTTTTCCAGTTTAATTTCTACGTTATACTCGTTTTCCAGACGGTATTTGAGCACGTCGAACTGCAAGACGCCGACCACGCCGACTATAATTTCTTCCATGCCGGTATTGAACTCCTGGAAAATCTGGATGGCGCCCTCCTGGGCGATCTGCATGATCCCTTTCACAAACTGCTTGCGCTTCATGGTATCCACCTGCCTGACTCTCGCAAAATGCTCCGGCGCAAATGTGGGAATACCTTCGTAGGCAAACTGCTCTCCCGGCATACAAACCGTATCACCTATAGAGAAAATCCCGGGATCGAAAACGCCGATAATATCTCCGGCGTACGCCTCACTGAGTATTTTTCTCTCATCCGCCATAATCTGCTGGGGCTGCGACAGACGAAGCACCCGCCCACCCTGCACGTGCCGCACTTCCTCGTTCACATCAAATCTGCCCGAGCAAATGCGCATGAACGCAATCCTGTCACGGTGCGCCTTGTTCATATTGGCCTGAATCTTAAATACAAAAGCCGAAAAATCATGTCCTACCGGATCAATCAGCCCGATATCCGCTCTGCGCGGCAGCGGTGTAGTCGTCATCTTCAGGAAATGCTGCAAAAATATCTCCACTCCGAAATTGGTAAGCGCCGAACCAAAAAAAACCGGAGTCAACTCTCCAGCCTGTATTTCCTCCAGATCGTAGGCGGCGCTGGCACCGTCGAGAAGCTCTATCTCATCGGTCAGCCGGGACAAAAAGTCCTCGCCAATCTGCGCCGTCAGAGCCTCCGTCTCCTCCATGGGGATTCTGGTCGCATGTCCCTCCTTCGTCCCCTTCTCCGTATCCGAGTAGGTGATAACACACTTACTCTCCCTCTCATACACACCCTTAAAGCTCTTGCCCGAGCCGATGGGCCAGTTGATGGGACAGGTGGCAATTCCCAGTTCCTTCTCGATTTCATCCAAAAGCTCAAAGGTGTCGTTCGCGTCCCTGTCCATCTTATTGATAAATGTGAAAATCGGGATATGTCTCATGACACACACCTTAAAAAGTTTCCTCGTCTGCGCCTCCACGCCTTTGGAGGCGTCGATCACCATCACCGCCGAATCCGCCGCCATCAGAGTTCTGTAGGTGTCCTCCGAGAAATCCTGATGTCCCGGCGTATCCAGAATATTGATACAAAAACCGCCGTAGGAAAACTGAAGTACGGAGGAAGTAACCGAAATTCCTCTCTCCTTCTCAATCGCCATCCAGTCGGAAACCGCATGTCTGGCCGTCGCCTTTCCCTTCACGCTGCCCGCCAGATTAATCGCCCCTCCATAGAGCAGAAATTTCTCCGTGAGGGTCGTCTTTCCCGCATCGGGGTGCGAAATAATCGCAAAAGTTCTTCTTTTGTTTATCTCGTCCGCATAATTTTCCACGTCTTTATCCTCCACTTTAAAAACGATTCCGCCTCCGGCTTTCCTGTGACAAAGCAGTATTTTGTGCCGGCACGCTCACGCCTCTGACACATTCTGTCCGAAACCGAACGTGCCGGTACACTGAATATCTTTTCCCCCGGAAGCCTCCTTCATACAGTTGATACGCATTGCCGTACCGGACAATCGCCCATACTTTACTATATTATCATAAAATTCTTTGCAATGCACTGTCGAATTAATCCTCGTCGCTCATCGTACTGATCACAACGGCGTCCGCACTCACCCCCGTCTTCCGGATCACAATATCCTCAATCTGTGCGCGCTGCGCCTCAGACAGCTCCGAAGTATTCACCACCACATCCACACTGTCCCCGTCGATGCTGACAATGGCGTCGTCAAAGCCCTTTGCCTCCAGCAGGATCTCCGCCGCCGTCTCCTTCTCCGCGATATCCGTCATGGATATCATGCTGCTCACGGCTTCCTGCTTTTGGGTTTCACTGATATTGGCATTGTTTATGATCTCCAAAAGGGTTTCCTTATTTTGCAGTCTTGTCTGTTCCTTCTCGAGCTTCGCGCCGGAAAGAGCCGAGGCTGTCTCCGCGGAAGTAAACACCGCCTCGCCGGGCACCTCATCCATCTGTTCCTTGGCAAGCGCCTCCGAGAGCTCCTCGTCCACGCTGCCGCTGTCCGCCATAGTCACGTCGCTGTCCAGGCTTTCGATATCTCCTGTGGCCTGTTCGATATCTTCCTGCGACAAATCAAGAAGCGATGCGTACTCCTCCTGCGCATCGGCCTGCGTAATACTGGTGTCTCCCACTTCCCCGCTCACACTCATCAGATCTTCATCCGTCACTTTAGTTCCCGCAAAATTCAGGTATCCCGCCACCGCAATCATAATGGCAAGCGCCGTGATCATCATCTGGTTCTTCTTGATCATGTTTTTCAATTTCTTCTCCCCTTCACTGATTATTTGTTTTCATTTTAATTACTGATATTCTATTCATGTCTACATCAAATAATACCTGTATCGCCCCGATTATGTCCTTTCTCACCTGCGCCTTGTCCGCCCCCTGGGCAATTACCACAACTCCCTCAACACAAGGGGCGCGGGTCTTGACCACAAGAGGCACACTTTCCCCCCTCTCGTCTACCGTGGACACCACCTCTTTATCCGTCCTCACCCCGGACACATGGCGGCTTCCTCCCGCCGCATCCGTCTCCGCCGTGTCGGATGTCTCCTCCACGCCCTCGCTTGCCAGAATCTTTTCCTCCGACTCTTTCACATAGATCAGAACCCGGACCTTCCCCGCTCCCTCCACGAAACGGAGGCTCTCCTCCAGCTTCTCCTCCCAGCGCGACACATAATCATCATCGTCCCTTTCTTCGAACACTTGTTTGTTTTCTATATTAGCTTTTGATGTGTCCAATAAACCGGACTTTGTTTGTTCTTTTTCGACAGGCAGAGAAATGACACACAACAGCATGCCGACCAGCACCAATATCAGGCATTGATCCTTCCTCAGCTTTTTTCCTCCGCTCACCCGCTCAAAAAGCTTCTTTACGTCCCCCATCCTGCTTCACCTCCACTCTCTCCTCCTCTATTCCCAAAAACGCAGCAAAGCGTTCCCTGTAAGCCGAAAATACCTCCCACGAAACCAGGGCATGCTCCTCGCCAACCGTAATCTTTTCAATACCGATCTCTCCCCTCTCTTTCTCCTCCCTTTTTGCCAGCCTGACCTCCACCGCGGACAGAACCAACTCCTGCGGCGATTCCCTGTTCTCCCCAAATCGGATCGACACGCCGCTCACCTGATATTCTTCCCCCTCCATACCGCCGTTTAATAAGGTCATCACCTCTTCTTCCGCTCTCTTTACCACCTCGGCATCAACCCCCTCAACCGGCTCCTTCGCAGTAAAATCCGGTATTTCCATCATCTTCTCAAACTCTTCCCATGCCGCCTGCGGTTCCTTTGGCACAGCGCCGAAAAACTGTAAAAACGGTTTCATAAAAAGAACCAGCAAGATGATACCCGCCACCGATTTCACATATTTCTCATACTGTTTCCCCGGTGCAAAATGCACCATCGCCTGGGCGGCAATCATAAAAATCCCGATTTTGCCAATATGATGCAGCATCCATGTCCCCCCTAACGCATTCCTTGTCCCACCGAGTAACTGATAATAGCTGCCTGAATCATAAACATGCCAAGAGCAGTCAACACCATATGCAAAAGCATCAGACCGCCCTCTCCCACCCGGCTTGCGCAATTCGTCAGACGTTTATCGCTTATGATGCCGATCAGCGCCGCACTCAGCTTAATCACACAGACCACGAGGGCAATTTTTAAGACCGGAACCGCGCAAAGCACAATCAGAGCAAGGGTCATAAAAAGCCCGAGGCTGTTTTTTACAAGCACGGCGGAACCCGCCACCATCTCAAACATGCTCTCCGTCATCCCCCCGACCCCCGGTATTGCCGAGAGCGCCTTTTTTACCGCCGAAGTCTGCAAAGAATCTATAACAGGTGATATCATTGACTGCAAAAGCCCAAAACCGGTGACCACCCAAACCGAAGCTTTCACGCTTCCCTTAATCGCTTTTTGTGAAAGCTCCAAAAGCAAGGCAAGTTTTTCCTCCATCCAGATGCCGTTGATCACCGACAGCAGGACATAGACATAGACAAGCGGAAGCAGGATCGTAAGAAAGCCCCATTCAATCATGTATACCACAACGAGAAGAATCTGATAATAGACCGAGGCCGACGCCGCCCCGGAAGCGCTTCCCACCGCCAATATGTAAGTCGGGATATACAGTTTAATGAATGTCGCCATATTGTTCAGAATCTCCCGCACGATACCGGCCATATCGGCAAAAAATTTTAAAAGCACCGCTATCATCAGCAGATAGACAAAATAGAAAGCCAGATCCGACACCTGGTGATCCTTAAAAAGATCGGCAAAATTGGAAAACAGCGCAGCCGCCACTCCCAAAACCAGTATCGTTAAAAATAACGTCCGGTACTCTTCCCATTCCAGCAAAACCGCCCCGGATATCCCCCCTCCCATCTTCTTAAGCGCCTCCCAAAGCCGCCCGTCCATAATATCCGCAAACACGGCACCTTCGTCAAAGGAAAAGGAAGGAAACAGTCTCTCCAAATCTCCTGAAACCGCATCCATCCGCTCCAAAACCCGAGCGCTTTCCTCCACTCCCATCCGCCTCCTCCTTTTTTCTTTTCCGCCTCACCCCGCAATCGCCTGTATGCTCTCCATCAGGGAGAAAAGCACCGGCATTCCCATGGAGAGAATATAAAGCTTTCCGAGCATTTCCACCTGCCCCGCAACGCCGCCGTAGCCGGCATCCTTACAGATTCCCGCGCAGAATTCACAGGCGTAGGTAGCTCCCACCGCTTTCAGAAGAAGCGCCAGATAGGTATAGTTCTCATTCAAATACCCTCTTAACAGCTCCATCCCCGATAGGATCCGCATAAAATAGCGCATGATATACTCAAGCATGACAAAGCACACGGCAAGCGCCACATATACGCCGTATTCCGACTTATGGCTTTTTACAGACACCGCAAGCAGCACTCCCACCACGCCTATCATACCGGCTTTTACCATATCCATATGTATTCCCCCCCCTCCGGCCGAACCTGCGAAACAGCGCCCGCGTCCGAATTATGAAAAAGTCTCTTGTCATAGTTCAAACAATTCCTGCATCATCACAAACAAATCATATATGTAAGGAACAACCCAGGTTAAAACAAGAATTAACCCGGCAAGGCTGATCAGAAACGCTTGCTCCTCTCTTCCGCTATGTTTTAAAACTTGATTTAATATTGTGACCAAAATGCCGACCGCCGCAATCTTAAAAATCAGACTTACGCTCATCCTTCCTCCCTGTTGTTCCCATCACAGCAGCCAGATTGCCAGAAGCAGTCCCGTAAGAATACTGACGCTGCGTATCATTTTTGACCGGTTTTCACAGGCCTCCTCCGCCTGTCTGTATCTGTCCTCCAGAAATGCCTCCGCCTGCCCGACGCGTCCTGCCTGCCCCTTTTCCTCGCGGAAATTCAAGCTTTTCGGCAGCTCCTCCATCGTCCTTCTCTCATCGTCCTTCAGTGGAAGGCCCTCTAAACAGGATTTTATTTCCGCCGCCCACACTTCCGGGAAAGGAGCCGTCCGCTCCAACTGTGTTCTCTCATAAATCCTTCGGAAGCACTTCTCATAGCATCCGTCATTTAACTCTGCCAATAGCAAACATATCTCGGGCAGCGTACTCATTCCATAAGAAATTTCGCCCCGCATCTGTCCCAAAATATAAGTCAACGTTTTCAAATGCCGTATACGTTCCTTTTCCTGCCCTATCTTTCCGCTTCCCCATCCGATGCAGCCGGCCAAGATAAACAGGACGCCCGCTATTTTATACATGGCTTGCCATCCCCGTCATAAATATCTTCCATCCGGCATCTCCCTCTCACTCTCCCCAACACGACATATCTCTCAAACAGACCTTCCTTTATTATATAGCGCATGTAATCTTTGTTTTTCACTTCCTCGAGAGAACCACCGTGGATCGTGGCAAGCAGCCTGCATCCGCAGCCGTTTGCCGTCTGCAGTGCCTGCGCATCCTCGATGCTTCCGAGCTCATCCACCGCAAGTACCTGCGGCGCCATGGAGCGGATCAGCCTCATCATCCCCTCCGCTTTCGGACAGCCGTCGAGCACATCCGTGCGAATCCCCAAATCATTCCTGGCAACCCCGAGATAGCTCCCCGCAATCTCCGAGCGCTCGTCCACCACACTCACATTGACACCCGGCCCGTACGCCGTCCCCTCCGAAACCTGTCTGATGAGATCTCTTAGCAGAGTCGTCTTTCCGACGCCCGGCGGGGAAATCAGAAGCGTACTCAGCACATGACCGTTCTCAAAGAGAAAAGGCATCAGCGGGTCGGCCGCTCCCCTGATCTGATGGGAAATGCGGATATTTAAATAACGGATGTATTTCATATTTTTAATCCGTCCCCCGTCATCCAGAATAACCTGTCCTGCAAGCCCTACTCTGTGACCGCCCTGTACCGTCAAAAACCCCTGCCGGATCTCGTCCGCAAAAGCATAGAGAGAATACCCGCACAAATGCTTTAAAATCTCCTCAAGCTCCTCAGAAGTCGGGCTTCCCGCCTGCACCTGCCTGTCCACAATCCGCCCCCGCGGGTCCACAAAGTATTCCCGGTTATCGGCCAGTATCATAAACGGCCTGCCTGCACGAAGTCTGATCTCCTGTAACCGTTCTTTAAGCCCTGCCACTTCCCTCCATCTTTCCCTGCATTTTTCCGGAAACAGACACAGAATTTCCTCCTCGCACATTCCCATCCCTCCTTGTCTCATTACAATATATGAAGCTTTACACGGGTTATGCTTCCAAAAATCAGACTCAAATTTTTGTAACCTGAAAAAACCAGTGGCATTTCCACCTAAAACAGGGTAGAATAATACTTGACGCTCATCGGTATGAGCACACGCTATCGTCACAAAAAGGGTAAAGGGGACCGGATATGAAACTGGACATGCACTGCCATACAAGAGAGGGCTCTCCCGACGGGAAATTGGAACTGCTTGAAAATATCTCTCTTTTAAAACAGAAAGGCTATCAGGGAATGCTCATTACAGACCATAACTCCTACAAAGCCTACCGCTACTATACAAAATTAAAAGAAAAACCCAAAGATTTTGTTGTACTCAAAGGTATTGAATATGACACCATAAACGCGGGCCACATACTCATCATTATGCCTACCGGCGTGAACGTTCCCATTCTGGAACTCAGGGGACTGCCCCTGACTCTTCTCATAGAAATCGTACATTTCCACGGCGGCATCCTGGGCCCTGCCCATCCTTGCGGAGAGCGTTTCCTCAGCGTCTGCCGCACGCTGCGGGTCAAATACCCGGAGCACCTCTACCGCAAATTTGATTTTGTGGAAGGATACAACGCCTGCGAGGACGCCGATTCCAACATGCGCGCCATGGCTCTGGCAAAAAAATACGACCTGCCCTGTTTCGGCGGAAGCGACTCCCACAAGGAAAACTGTGCAGGCTTTGGCTACACAATCCTTCATGAAGATATCTCCAACGAAACGGAACTGATCGATTATATCCGTTCCGGCAAGCCCACCATGATCGGCGGCCGCCACTATATGCACACCACAAAAGCCAAACTTGGCAAAGTCAACGCCGTCCTTGTATACTCCTTTTGGATCTACAATAAATTTCTGGCATTGCTTCGCCTCAAAGCCAGAAACTTTGAATTGATGCAAAACCAGCTTCTCGACTCCATCCTTGCGGGAAAGCCGAGAGATCCTCGCTATATTACACTGGGAGACGACTGAACCACGTCATCTCCCTTTTTTGTCGTTCGCCAGCTCCTTGAGCTCTTCAAAGGCAATTTCGTACTCGTCAGACCGCATCGACGGATTGTTTCTGATCATATCCCTCTTGTAAAAGTCCAATAGTCTGCCGTATCCTTTTTCGGATTCTCTGTAAAAGCTGAATTTGCCGCGCAGATCCGCAATCTCCTCCCTGACGCTCTCCCCGTAGGCGGAAGGTCTGCTCAGAAGCGCCTCCTTCAAGGTTGCGAAGCCCTGCTCGAGCCCCGCAGTCAAATCGTTCATCCAAAGCACTCTGCGCTCGTCCCTGGCCTGTCGCTTTTGCTCCTTCTCGTCGTTGCAAAACGCAATGAGCACATCCAGACGTTTTTGTATATGCTCCAGCTCCTCCCTCGCCCGCATGATCCTGACAAGAATATCCTTGAGATCCAGAGCCGCCTTGAAAGAAAGCGTAAAATCCGCCACGATGTAGACGGTCAGCAGTACTGTCAAATAATATAGCATGCGATTGGGAATCATATACATCAGTCCCTCTATGGGCCGGTGGATCACCCTCGTCATCAGAATGGTGAGAAATCCCCATGCCAGAGAAGAGCGAAGACAGATATGCCCCTGGAAGTTCATAAATCTGTTTGTATAGTCCCAATACCTCATTTTAAAGAGCGCCACCATGACAACGCCCGTCACATATTCCAGCGCCGTTGCGCCGACAACTCCCGCCACGTATGTGAGCAGAATATTATCCGCAAAAGGTCCTGACACAACCAGCATCATAATTGCTCCGCTGCCGTAAAGGGGCAGAAATGGGCCACGCATAAAGCCCCTGTTCACCCATTTACGCGATTTCAGCGACACGAACGCCGATTCAAAGCACCAGCCCCCAAAACAATAAAAATAGAACAAAAACAGCCACTGAAATCCAGCATAATTAAACATAATCTAACCTTTCATCATACAAAACTGATAATTTTTTCTTTTGGAGCTCTCGTCTGTTCCACACTGAGAGCATGTAAAACCGGTCCTTCTCCCTGATACTGCTCAAAATACGCCTTTTCCACCCGGGCGGTAACTTTCACCCACTGCTGGTCTTTTAGGCTGTCTGTCCCTTTATATTTGCAGGCATATCCCAAAAACGCCATGTCCTCCGCGCAGCAAGTCATCGCCATACGTCCCGGCACAAAATACCCTTCCGGGAACTGCTGCGGCTTCAGCACCATACCCACAAAAGAAATGGTTTTACCGTCATAACGCTCAAAATGATCCATAGAATCCAAATACCATATTCCATAGCCTTCGTTATCCAATTCTATTACCGGCGCTTTCAGATCATAGGGCAGATCCTCCTCCATGATCTCATTGATTTCCCCGTTGGAGTCCTCAAAGACAATTTCCGCCTTGGGATTGATCGCTTTCACGTTCCGCTTATAGCTGCCAAGCTCCTCCACCCCGTCGCATCTGTTAAAAATAATGAGCTCCGACTTCCTGATCTGCTCAGCGAGCAAAGACTTCATATTTGTAAAATACATGGGAAAAGTGGAAGCGTCGATAGTAGTAATCTGCTGCTCTATCCGCCAGTGCCAGGGCAGCTTCATCTCCTTGTAATTCCACATACCGTTATACTCGATGACGATACGTTCCGGCTTGTGCTTTTTCTCCAATTCAATCAGCCTGCCCGGGACAAAATCTTTCTCCTCCTCAATCAGCTCAAGCGCTGTGCGGCTCTGCCTCAAAAGCGTTTCATCGTACTCGTTTTCTCCCTCCTCGCAGACAATGAGCAGGGTTTTTCCTCTCACCTGAAAATAGGGCTGTGCCAGAGTATAGGTGATAAATTCCGTCTTACCGCTCTCCAGAAAGCCGTTAATCATATAGACCGGTTTCATAACTCCACGTCCTTCCCGTCAAAAATATTGTCCTTTTGCTCTCCTCATTTCTTAAAAAGCGCCGCCAGCTTCTCTTCTTCCAGATCAGCTCCAATTACGCAGAATTTCCCTGTCACACCGGGCTTACCGTCCCTGACGTTGCTCTCCCCGGGCACAAAATCAAAATAAATCCATCCCCCGTCCGCGCTGTCCACCATCCCTTTGGCGCGAAGCACCGTACCGTACTCTCCGTCCCTGTCAAGTTCCGCCAAAATATGTGCAATCTCCTCTTTCGTGTAGACCGCGGGTGTCTCAAGCCCCCAGCTTTCGAAGACCTCGTCCGCATGGTGGTGGTCATGTCCCTCATGGTCGTGATGGCAATGATGGTGCTCATGATCCTCGTGATCATGGCCGTGGTGGTGATCGTGGTCATGGTGGTGCTCATGATCCCCGTGAGCGTGGTCATGGTGGTGATCGTGTCCCTCATGATCGTGGCAGTGTCGATGCTCATGATCCCCGTGATCATGGTCATGGTGGTGATCATGATGGCAATGATCACGCTCCTCCTGCATCTTCATGACCTCGCGCATCAGCTCCGCCTCCAGATCTCCCGCGCCCTCAATCGTTTCCAGTATAGCCTTGCCTTCCAGCGCATCCCAGGGTGTGGTGACGATAGTCGCTTTGGCGTTATGCTCCCTGATCAGTTCCACGCAGGCGGACAGCTTCTCCTCGCTGAGCTTGTCCGTCCTGCTCAGGACAATCGTCCCTGCATGTTCGATCTGATTTACAAAAAATTCGCCGAAGTTTTTAATGTACATCTTACATTTGCAGGCGTCCACCACCGCCACAGCGCTGTTTAACTCCACATCCCTGTCCTTCATGGCATCCTGCACCGCCCTCATGACATCGGACAGTTTCCCCACGCCTGAAGGCTCAATCAAAATCCGCTCCGGCTCATACTTATCCAGCACCTCTCTGAGTGACGCGCCGAAATCCCCCACAAGGGAACAGCAGATGCACCCCGAATTCATCTCCTTTATTTCTATTCCTGACTCCTGCAAAAAACCGCCGTCTATGCCGATTTCACCAAATTCGTTCTCAATGAGCGCCACCTTCGTGCCCGAAAGCGCCTCCTTCAAGAGCTTCCCGATCAAAGTCGTTTTCCCGGCTCCCAAAAACCCCGAGAAAATGTCAATCTTAGTCATATTATATCCTTCCTTTCCTTTACACCGCTTCAATCCAAATTTAATTTCCGATCCATCACATACCAGGTCAGCGTATAGAATACCACACAGCTTATAATTGCGGCAAGCAGCGTCGTCTCCCACTGGTTATCATAATAATGGGAAAAAGTACTGACATAAGAATCTTTCCGGCTAAATGCCAGCCGCAGCCCAAAGTACACGCCCTGGAAAATACGCTCCACCAGATAGATCCCCACATACCAGGCAAAGGACAGCATCAGCTTGTAATTGGATGAAAGCTGCCCGAGGGAGATACAGGCTCCCACCTTAAGCACCCTGGCAAACAGGGAAAAAAGATACGCGATGACAGTCATAACCACCGTGAATACCGAAATCTTTTCGGCCCCCAAAAACGTAATGGCATCCATCATTCCCTCCATCATGGAGACAAGGAAGTCCTCCGACGAGGCAAACAGAAAAATGACGGAGAGATAGATCAACACCGTGTTAATCAAAACCCATATGGCGCTGACAAGTACTTTGGCGATAATAATATGATGCGTGTCCACCGGTAAAGTATGCAGGAGATATCCCTGATCCCCGTAAGTGGATGTATAAAAACGGTGAATCAGATAGATTGCCGTGCCTACATACACGGCAAACATGCTGCCTACATAGGTTATAATCACCATGACAGCCACAAAGTCCACCATGTTGCTTGCGCTTGACGAACCCATGATATGCACCATCCACGCCGCAAGGAACGTCATGACCACCGTCAGAAGGTTCGCCGCAAGAAGCAGTTTCCATGTCGCTTTCCACTCATATTTCATCAGTTTCCCTAACATGCGAATACCTCCCTAAAAAAACGGTCGACGGACTTGTGTTCATTTTGCCTGATCTGCTCTGCACCGGCCTGCAGCACTATGCTTCCGTATTTGATAAACACCACCTCGTCGAGAACGCCCTCCACATCCGCAATGAGATGGGTGGACAACAAAATGGATCCGCAACGGTTGTAATTATTCACAATCGTGTGGAGGATATAGTCCCTGGCCGCGGGATCCACACCGGCAATCGGCTCGTCCAGAATGTACAGATCCGCGTCCCGGCTCATCACCATAATGAGCTGCACCTTCTCCTTCGTCCCCTTCGAGAGATTTTTCAGCCTCTCCTGTGGCGGGATCTGAAGCCTTGCAAGCATGTCATACGCCCTGTCTACCCTGAAATCCGGATAAAAATCCAGGAAATACTGCACCAGCTCGATCACCTTCATGCCGGGCTGCAGGTATGTCCGCTCAGGCAAATAGGAGATTCGGAGCTTCGTCTCGATCCCGGGACGTTGTCCGTTTATCAAAACCTCGCCGGCCGTAGGCTTCAGAAGGCCGTTCATAATCTTGATCAGTGTGGTCTTACCGCTGCCGTTTGGCCCCAAAAGCCCGATAATCCTGCCCCGTTCCAGGTTTAAGTTCACCTGATTTAACGCTATTTTTCTTCCGTAGGTCTTAGTCAGACCCATGCACTGCACTACCGGCGCCATAGTCTCCTCCTTCTCCTATGTTTTGTACTCTCGGAATCTCTCTTGCACCTGCCTTTGTGGCAGATTTTCCGCCATATGTACATATGTTCAGGCGATCGTGATCCGATAGGACGCCTCGAACACTCCTCTCGAAAGCTCCTCTACCCACTCCCGCTCCTTAAAGTCTCCTGTGAAATCCAGACTGTCACAACGGCCATACCATGGCTCGATGCAGATAAAAGGCGCATTTTTCTTCGGCGGCGACCAGACGCCAAACAAAGGCGCGTCAAAGGAAACCGTCAGATAAGGCGTCCCGTCAGGCCTTGCCAGCGCCACGCTGTGCGCCTGATTTCCTTCTATCACCAACGCGTCGTTGTCGAAAAGACCGGCTGTAATCGGCAGGGCGCCGTCACGCAGCGCGTACGTCTTCTTCTCTTTCCCCAACAGACCCTTCTCGATGCAGGAGGATACCACCTGATCCTTCCCGTCAAAAAGCAGCTTATACTGAGTCTGATCCGTCCCGGGGTCGATGGGACACAAAAAGGCCGGATGGCCGCCTATGGAAAACCAGATGGGAGCCTCCGCCTGATTGGTCACCCGCCACTTCACCACCACAGTCCGATCCGTAAGCTCATAGCCAAGTTCCAGAAGAAAAGGATAGGGGTATTTCTGAAGCGTCTCCTCATCCGAGCTTAAGGAAAACCAGATCTCCGAAGCCACCTGGCTTTTAAGCTGGAATTCCATATCCCTGGCAAAGCCGTGCTGTCCCATAGGATACTCCCGACCGTCCACACGGTATGCACCACCCTTCAAACCTCCCACTATGGGAAAAAGAACGGGTGAAGTCCGCCCCCAGTAGGCGGGATCTCCATGCCACATGTATTCCCTATTGTCAGGCACGCTCTTTAAAGACTTCACCTCCGCCCCCAGGCTGTCTACCTGCAAAGTAATTTTGTCGTTACTAATCTGAAATAACGCCATAACCTTCTCCTTTCGTTCCCCTGCCCCCTCAGCTGCGCAACAATTTTTTGATCACAAAATAAGCATCCTGCGACGATTATACCATAGCTTCCTGAAAAAAGGTATCTCTTATTCCCCTGCTATCTCTCGATAAGCCCGCTCCACCTCGCCCGGAGGAACTCCAGCGATCTCGCCCTGCCATGTGCCGCCGGCCAAAAGACCGATGAAATGTCCGTACCCGTCAAAGATGCCTCCTCCCGACATGCCCTCCTTCGCAAACCCGTGTCCGTAAAGCATATTCCCTTCAAAGAGATCAATATACCGGTCGGTATCCTCCACCCTTACCTCCTGGTAAACAATCTCGTTCAAGGACCGGTCGGCTCCCAGGCAAAAAGCCACAGCGCCTTTTTGCAGGCCGTCGTAAACCTCCTCGTCCAGACGAACGCTTCTCAGTTCCATAAGCGCGGAAATGCCCAGCTCCTCCTTGTCCACCTGTAAAAATCCGACATCGCAGGAAGATGAGCTTCCAAGCATCCTTGCGTTTACATACCAGCCCTGCGGAAAGCAGACCACACCTGTATTCTCATCCCAGTACGCCAGCACATGTCTGTTTGTGGCAATGACCGCCCCCTCCTCGGTCAGCCGGAAAACGACACCGCTTCCGTACGCCTTCCCCATATCTATGCGCACAACGCTGTCCCTCACATTGTCGCAAGCCGCCACCACGTCCTCCGTTTCCAGCACAGGGCAGCCAAGCATATTTAGCGAAAGAAGCCCCTCGTAGATATCCTGCCCGCTCACGCTCTGTATCAGATGAGGCGGAAGCGACAACTCTTTAGCCTGCGCGCAAGCCATCCTGGAAAGCCCGCACAGAAGCGATATAATAACAAATGAAATTTTATATGCTTTGGGGCTCTTTCTCAACATTTTCTCCTCGCACAGGGGCACAGGAGACTTCTCATCCTCCTGTGCCCCAAGAACAGTTTTATAGAAAAATAAGCGGAACGGTAAGCCGGGTTATGTCGCGAATGATCATCTATCTAGTGGCTTCGTCGCCGAAGCCCTCAAGCAACCTACCTGAAAGCAGACCGGGCCGGCCTGTCGCTCTCTGTTTGGTCTTGCTCCGGATGGGGTTTACACAGCCCGTCCCGTTACCGTGACGGCGGTAGTCTCTTACACTGCCATTCCACCCTTACCTCGGTGTATCGCTTCGCGAAACTCCAGAGGATTGCGGTTGCAATCCTCCGCCTGCGAGTCGCTTCGCGAGATTCCGGGGCGGTTTGTTTTCTGTTGCACTGGCCTTGGAGTCGCCTCCACCGGATGTTATCCGGCATCCTGCCCTGCGGAGCCCGGACTTTCCTCGTCTGTACCCTTGCGTCTGTACAGCCGCGATCATTTGTTCCACTTATTTATGTCGCTTTTGATCCCGGATCACACCTCGAAGCAACTCCCGCCCACAAACTCCCTGCACAGGGAATTTTTGGGCAGCTCCTCGCTGCTGATGCCGAGAAAATACTCCAGAAACTTGAGAAGCCTCTTGGCCTCATGGTATTCCGGCTCCCCCTTCTGTATGCTGAACAATAACGGTTCCGCATATTGCTTTAACACCGCAAGTTCAAAGAGCATCGCGGAATTGAACATGGCATCCGCCTCCTCCTGGAACGGGAATATATATTTTTCTTCTCCCCTCCTTACAGACGGCCACATGGAAACCGTTCTCGCAGCGCTGGCGCCTCTGGTTCTGGCATCCCGCACAATCCGTCGAAGCAGCCTGTTGTCCGTTGTCGGAATCCGGTTGTGCTCATCTACATTTAAGGTGGTAAGCGCGCTGATATAAATCTTATATTTGCTCTCAGCCGGCAAAGAATAGGACATTTTTTCGTTTAGACCGTGGATTCCCTCAATCACCAGAATATCGTTCTCCCCAAGCTCCGTCACTTTTCCGCCGTACTCCCTTTTTCCCGTCTTAAAGTTAAAGGTCGGAAGCTCCACCTTTTCCCCTCTCAAAAGAGCGGTCATATCCTGGTTGAACTGCTCCACATCCAGCGATTCGAGACACTCATAATCGGGATTTCCGTCCGCGTCGAGCGGCGTTTTATCGTGATCCACATAATAATTGTCAAGCCCGATGGGATGCGGTCTGAGCCCATAGGTGCGAAGCTGGATAGACAGCCTGTGGGAAAAGGTCGTCTTGCCGGAGGAAGAAGGGCCTGCGATCATGACAAACTTTACGCCGTCACGTCTGGCGATATCTCTGGCAATCTCGCCGATTCTTCTCTCCTGCAGCGCCTCCTGCACAAGAATCATATCGGAGATGCTTGCTGCGCAAATCTGATTGTTCAAGTCTCCTACCGTGTCGATACCGATCTCTTTTCCCCACTCCCCCGTGTTGAGAAGCGTCTGGAAAAGCTTGTTTTGGGGTTTAAACTCGGGCATCGTCTCCGGGTCTTCCGGCTCCGGCAAAAGCAAGATCATCCCCTCCTCGTAGGAAAAGAGATCAAACAGTTTGATGTAGCCTGTACTCGGCATCATATAGCCGTAAAAATAGTCATAGTAATCGCCCATGCAGTACACGTTGATGTTGGAGCTTCTGCGGTAGCGGAACAAAGACACTTTGTCTTTCATGCCGTTCTCCGCAAAAAGCGCGATCGCCTCGTCCGCGGGATAAGCCTTTTTCGTCACCAGAAGATCCATATCCACCAGCTCGCCCATGCGGTCTTTCACCTTCTCGATTGTCTCCCCGTCCAGTTTCAGGCCGTTTCTGAACGAGCAGTAATAGCCGGCGCCAATGGCAAAGTCCACCTTCACATTGGCTGCCGCCTCCATTCCCGCCACGTCCTTAATCGCTTTCATCATAAGCATGATCGCGGTTCTCACATATGTCTTATGGCCGATATCGTCCGCGCAGGTAATAAATTCCAGCGTGCAGTCCCTATCCACACGCTTAAACAGCTCGCGTATCTTACCGTCCACCGTCACCAGGGCAATCTGGCTGACATAGTCGTTCTGATGCGCCTCCGCAATGATCTCATACTTGATGCCGTCCTCATAAAACTTTTCCTTGCCTCCGATTTTGATCGTAACCATAAGCACCCTCCTTATTTAGTCTTTTGTCTTTATATTATGGAGACGCTTCCCCAAAGCTCCTGGCCCGTCGGTTGTCCTGCAAAAGCGTCTCTATCTGCCCATATCTGGTTCTTCGTCTCTCCTCCGTAAATCCCTGCCTTTGCAGGTTATCCAGAATCTCTCTGTAAATTTTCTCCTCCCTGTCGAGAAATGCTAAAAAAACAGGCGCTTTTTTTCTTAAAAGGATAGGGCCGTATCTGTCCTCAAGTTTACATAACTCCTCTGGCAATAAATCCCCACCCGACTGTCTCTCGGGCTGTCCTGCATGATTCGGCGCTGCCCGCATGATCTGGTAAAACTTCCCTTCCTCCTCAAGCATCGTCTCGTCGAGGATTGTGTAACCGTTCACACGCAGAAAGTGCCGAAACGCCTCCGTTTCCGACTGTGGCTGAAGCACCAGTTCCCGAAACGACGACGCTTTTTCCGGCTCCTCCTCAAGAATCCGCCGCATCAGCCCGCCTCCCATTCCGGCGCAGACCAGCGTATCGGCCTCGCCGATTTCATACTTATGTAAACCATCTGACAATCTGACCTCAATCCGGTCTTCCAGACAATAAGCCGTCACATGTTCTCTGGCCGCCCCGAGCGGGCCTTCCCGCAGATCCATCGCAAGCACCCTCGGACTGATCCCTTGCTGCACCAGATAGACGGATACAAAGCCGTGATCGCACCCCACGTCGCAAACCGCGCTGCCGGCGGACACCATATGCGCCACTGCCCGCATTCTCTCAGATAATACAACAGGCTTCATCAGTCCAGATAATCCTTTAATTTGCGGCTTCTGCTGGGATGACGCAGCTTCCTCAACGCCTTGGCCTCGATCTGCCTGATACGCTCACGGGTCACGTTAAATTCCTTTCCCACTTCCTCAAGGGTTCTCGCACGTCCGTCATCCAGACCGAATCTCAGCCGCAAAACCTTCTGCTCCCGCTCCGTCAAGGTTCCAAGCACCTCCACAAGCTGCTCTTTGAGCAGGGTAAAGGCCGCCGCATCAGCCGGCACAGGCACATTGTCGTCCTGAATAAAATCCCCCAGGTGGCTGTCCTCCTCCTCGCCGATAGGCGTCTCCAAAGACACCGGCTCCTGGGAAATCTTTAAAATCTCTCTCACCCGCTCCACGGGCATGTTCATCTGCTCCGCAATCTCCTCCGGGGCAGGCTCTCTCCCCAACTCCTGCAAGAGCTGTCTGCTCACCCTGATCAATTTGTTGATCGTCTCCACCATATGCACCGGAATACGGATGGTTCTCGCCTGATCCGCAATGGCTCTTGTGATGGCCTGTCTGATCCACCAGGTCGCGTAAGTGGAAAATTTATATCCCTTGCGGTAGTCAAATTTCTCCACCGCCTTAATAAGACCAAGATTCCCCTCCTGAATCAAGTCAAGAAAGAGCATACCACGGCCCACGTAACGCTTTGCAATGCTGACCACAAGTCGAAGATTGGCTTCCGCCAGACGTTGCTTCGCCTCCAGATCGCCCATCTCCATCTTTTTGGCTAATTCGATCTCCTCCTCCGCGGAGAGGAGCGGCACTTTGCCGATCTCCTTCAAATACATTCTGACGGGGTCTTCGATACTGATACCATCCGGCACGGAAAGATCGATGTCCTCCACATCCACATCGTCCTCTTCCGTCAGGATGATCTCCTCATCATCCACGTCATCCTCCTCCGTGATGCGCAGTACATCCACATTATTCTGTTCCAGAGCCTCCAATATTTTGTCAAACTGCTCCTCCTCCAGAGCCATCTCCGAAAAGAATTCGCTGATCTCCTGGTACTCCAGAACATTTTTTTTCTTCTTTGCAATAGCCAGAAGCTCTTTTAAGCGCTCCTCAAACTTTGCCTGTACATTTTCATCCATGAATTGCTCCATCCTTCCTATGTTTTCCACGATGTCAGAGCAAATTTGAAGCTCTGTCCCAAATTGCCGATTGAAAGATCGTCGCATCGCATGAGCTTTCAATCTTTGAAAGATCATCACATCACGTGAACTTTCAATCTTATCCTCTGTCCGATCGTAAACGTGCCTTTTTTCGATTAGCTTACCCTGATCCAAGCGAAATATGCGCTTTTTCCAGTTCTTCCAGCTCCTTTTTGCCCGACAAAAACCGGTTAAACGCCTCCGCGTCCGATCCCATCCTGGCCGAATAATAATCAAAGCTGTTTCTTTTCACCGCAAGCACGATGTCGTGAAGCGCTTTCTCCTTCTCCTGCTTCGTGTTAAGGCTTTTCAGCTTTGTGTTAAAGATGGCCGCCACCTCCCTCTGCTCTTCCTCCTCCTCGAAAGCGCTGACGACGGAAGCCGGGGAAAAGCCTCCCGCTTCCAGTCCGGCAAGCAGCTTGTCCGCCACCTGCCTGTACAACTCCTGGGTAAAGTCCGCCGCCGAGATATAAGCCTTGATCTTCGGGTATATCTCCGGCTCCTCCGCAAGCCAGGTCAAAAGAAGCCGCTGGGATCTTCTGACATGATCCTCTGTGGACGGCTTGCCCGATGTGGCGGGCTTTGGCCGTTCCACCGGCTTCACAAGCCCCGTGCGCGCCGCATAGCCGTTCACAAGCTTCCGGAGATTCTCGTAACCGATATGATATCTCCTCGCTGTCGACTCGATATAATTTTCCCTCTCCACTTCTTCCTCAAACCCGCAGAGCTTTTTCGCGATCTCCCTGTGAAAGGCTGTCTTCGACTCGGGATCATCCATATTGTAATCCCTCTCCAGCACCTGCAGTTCAAAGAAAAATCCGTTCTGTGCCTGCCTGATCCGCTCCTCAAAAGCCTCCGCGCCCATATTTTTTATAAATTCGTCAGGGTCTTTGTAAGGCTTCATGTCAATCACTCTGCCTCTAAGTCCCGCCTCCTTCAAAATGCCGATCGCCCGAAGCGCCGCGGTTGTGCCCGCGCCGTCGCTGTCATAGGCCAACAGCACTTCCTCCCCATATCGTTTTAATAGTCCCGCCTGCCCCGGCGTAAAGGCCGTTCCAAGCGAAGCCACAGCCTGTCCGAATCCCGCCTGATGCAGCGCGATGACATCCATATAGCCCTCGCACAAAATCAGGTTGCCCTTTCGGGCGGCTCTGGCGAAATTCAATCCGTAGAGATTGCGGCTCTTGTCAAAAATAGCCGTCTCCGGCGAATTTAAGTACTTTGGCTTGGCCTCCCCCATAACCCGGCCGCCAAAACCGATCACCCGGTGGTTGCCGTCCTGGATCGGAAACATCACCCGGTTCCAGAATTTATCATGTACGCCCCTCTTCTCGTCAAAGCCGGTAAGCCCCGCCTCCGCAATGAGGTCGTCCGCATACCCTTTCGACCGCAGATAAGCCGTCAGATCCGAGCCTGCCCCGTCCGCATAGCCAAGCCCAAACTTCTTCATCGTCCCGTCCGTAAGCTCTCTGCCGGAAAGATACCGGTATCCCGTCTGCCCCCTCGGGGAACGCAGCATATAATAGTAGTACTTCGCCGCCTGTTTGTTGACCTCCAAAAGCTTTGCGCGCCTGCTCTCCTTCTTTCGCGTCTCCTCGGAATATTCCTCCTCCGGCAAAGCCACGCCGGCCCGATCGGCCAGCGTCTTTAGCGCCTCCTGGAAGGTTGCGTTCTCATATTCCATCAAAAAGGTGATCACGTTGCCGCCCGCCCCGCAGCCAAAACAATAATACATCTGCTTGCCCGGCGAAACCGAGAAGGAAGGCGATTTCTCGTTATGAAACGGGCAGAGCCCGAAATAGCTGCTCCCCTTCCTCTGCATACGCACATAGCCGGAGATCACTTCCACAATATCGTTTTTCGCTCTGATCTCCTCGATCAGCTCTTCCGAATAACGCATGTTCTTTTATAACGCTTCCCTTTCCTCTTTTATCACATCTCATTTCCGCTCATCCGTGCCATGTTTTCGGAATGAAAATTTTCTGATACTGCGCAATGGCAAATCGGTCCGTCATGGAACTGATATAATCACATACAATCTTTTCAAGCGGCTCTCCCGCATCCAACAGCTTGAACAGAAAATTCGGAAGCTGCTCCGTGTGTACCAGGTAGTGCTCATAGAGAGTGATAATGAGGTTTTCAGCCTTTCCCTCCTCACTCTTTGCTATGGTATTCCTGTACACATGGCGGAACATAAATTCCCTCATTTTCCGCATCGCCTCCTCCACCTCCGGCGACATACAAATATCGTCTTTTTCCCGGCTGTTCGTCACAATATTGTGAATGAAGAAATCCAGACGCTGGCCACAGCTATAGCCGATCACGCTGCCTATCTCCCTCGGTACGTCGGCCTCCTTTAAAATGCCCGCCCGCACCGCATCGTCCATGTCGTGATGGATATAGGCAATCTTGTCCGCAAGCCGCACAATCCGGCCTTCCAGCGTCGTCGGCATACTCATCGTCTTGTGGTTCAAAATACCGTCCCGCACCTCCCACGTCAGGTTGATGCCCTGTCCGTCCTTCTCCAAAAGGTCGATTGTCCTCACGCTCTGCTCATTATGCTTAAAGCCGTAAGGACATACCCTGTCAAGAGCCCTCTCCCCGGCGTGTCCAAAAGGCGTGTGGCCTAAATCATGCCCAAGTGCGATTGCCTCAACCAAATCCTCATTCAGCTTAAGCGCCTTGGCGATGGTTCTGGCCGTCTGGCTCACTTCCAGCGTATGCGTGAGCCTTGTTCTGTAATGATCTCCCTCAGGCGTCAAAAAGACCTGCGTCTTATCCTTCAATCGGCGAAAAGACTTGCTATGTATGATCCGGTCCCTGTCCCTTTGAAACACCGGGCGGATGTCGCACTGCTCCTCCTCCTTAAGTCTTCCCCGGGAGTTCATGCTGAGCATGGCGTAGGGGCTTAAGTACTCCTTTTCCCACTGTTCCAAACTTTCCCGTATATTCATGATCGTATCCTCGAATTTCCCTAATTCACACGGCTCTACTATTAGTATTCGCCCTAAACTGCCGAAATCCTTTTTTTATTTTCAATTATTCCTATTCCAAGTCCATGCAATTTATAATCGGGTTTGCGAACGGACTCTGCTTCATCTCTTACATGTCTCACCTGCAAATGTCATAGATGAACTCCGCGTTCTTATCCATCGCCTCGTAGGCGGTCTTAAAGGGCGACATCTGGAACACATGCCACATCCCCCGGAAAACCTCCATTTTCACACAGACGTTGTCTTTTAAGAGCTTCTTGTACAGCATCGACGCGTCGTCATGCAAAATCTCGTTGCTCCCCACCTGGATGTAAACCGGAGGAAATCCCTCATACTCTCCAAACAGCGGAGAAATCAGAGGATTTTTCAAGTCCTGGCTTTTCGCGTAATTTTCAATCATCTCCTGCAAATAGCCCGCGTTTAAAACGGGGTCGATCTGCGCCTTTGTCGCATGGGATTTGCCGGAGGCCGTCAGATCCGTCCACGGAGACATAAGCACCAGCCCCCTTGGCAGAAGACGCCCTTCGCTCTTTAGCTTGAGGCAGAGAGAAAGAGCCAGATTGCCGCCAGCGGAATCTCCGGCAAGAACCACATCTCTCGCGCCATATCCAAGAAGCATCAGATAATTCCAAACCTGCATGGCATCCCGGGTGGCCGCCGGGTACGGATGTTCCGGCGCAAGCCTGTAATCGAAACTAAGCACATCCATGGAAGTGGACATCGCCAGCTTCGTTGTCAGAGTCCTGGCATAGAGAGTGCTGCCCGTGGAATAACCGCCGCCGTGACAGTAAAGTATGATATATTTCTTCATATGGGATCGGTTTACATAAATCCACTCCCCATGAATTGTCACGTCCTCCGGCTTATGCGGCGTGATCTCCACATCCTCCACGATCACGTCCCTGTTGTTTCCCAAAAGCGCCCCGAAATGATCCTGCGACTGCCTGTGCTTTTCAATATCCACGTTCTCAACCACACCATGCATGCGTTTGATCAGATTCATCAGCCCGGCGTTCCTCTTAACAGTCCTGTCCATATATCCTCCTGATTCCGTAAATTTAAATCATCGCTATCTTACAACAATTCTACCATAGTTTGGAAATTTTGTGGTATACTTACTTTATGTTGAAAAAAATTTCCAAATATCAAGTAAATAGACCGGTTCGAAACAAAAAGGACGTCTGGTACAAGCTGGATTTATCCGCCACCGTTTATCCCACACTGCAAAGGCGGGATTTTTCCTCGGTTTACCGCCTCAGCGTTTTGCTGAAAACCCCCGTGGACCCGGCGGTTTTGCAAAAAGCGCTCGATCTGACGCTGCCCCGCTTTCCCACCTACAAGGTGGCAATCCGTAAGGGGCTTTTCTGGCGCTATCTGGAACCCAATTCCCGGCCCGGACCCTTCGTGCAGAAAGATATCAAAAATCCCTGTATGCCTATGCCTTTTAAGGGTAACAACCGTTATCTCATCAGAATATACTACTACGGCTGCCGCATCTCTTTGGAAGCGCATCACTGCCTCGGCGACGGCACCGGCGGTATGAGCCTTTTGCAGACTTTGACCGCCGTATATCTCGGACTTTTGGGGCACAGCATCACGCCGTCCGGCTTTGTCTTAAATCTCGAAGAGGAGCCGGACCCTGCAGAGCTGGAGGACGCTTACATGCGGTATGCCACGGCGAAAGTCAAGCCGCCGCGTCCGGCGGAAAAAACCTACCGCGTCCGCGGCACAAAAGAACCGTTTTATACGTTGAATATCGTGGACGGCGTGATGTCCGTCAAGGATGTGTTGCACGTATCGAAAAAATACGGGGCCACCATCACGGAATACTTAAACGCCGTGCTGCTCTACGCTCTCCTGCAAAAGCAGATGGAAAATTTCCACTCAAAGCTTCGACCCGTGCGGATTGCCATGCCCGTGAATCTGCGGCGCTTTTTTCCTTCAAAGACGTTGCGCAATTTTATCACGATGGTTTACCCTTCCATCGATCCAAGACTCGGCGAATACAGCTTCGAGGAGATCGTGACGCAAGTACACAATTTCATGCGTTATTATATAAACGAGAAATTCCTGTGCGGCGATATCACAACCAACGCCGCCACAAAGCACAATTTTCTGATCCGGGTGGTGCCTCTGTTTATCAAAGACTTTGTGGTCCGCACCTTCTACACGAGAGTGCAGGACAAAAATTCCTCCGCCGGGCTCACCAACATGGGCGCCCTCTACGTTCCTGACGATATGAAGCCCTATATAGAGCGTTTTGATATTTACATGGGGCAGCCTTTTTCGTCCCGTACCAACTGCGCCATCATCAGTTTCGAGGATGTCCTCACTGTGAACTTTGCAAGCAGCATCGTGGAAGCCGACGTGGAACGGCACTTTTTCCGCAAGCTGGTACAGGACGGCATTCATGTGAAAATTGAAAGCAACCGCGCCTACAGCAACGAATAACGTGCGTTTTTCAGAAAGGAACCGGAATCGATATGTCATACTGTGTAAACTGCGGCGTAGAGCTGGAAGCCTCCTTGCGGGAGTGCCCGCTTTGCCATACGCCGGTCATCAATCCGAGGAAAGCCGGAAGGGACTTTCCTCCCTCCCCCTATCCCGACAGCAAAGGGCAGGTGGAAGTCGTAAAGAGAAAAGATCTTGGCATTCTGCTCTCCGTAGTTCTGAGCGCCACGAGCGCGACCTGCCTGCTGCTCAACCTGCTGGTCTTTAACCGCTCCCTCTGGTCGCTTTTGGTGATCGGCATCTGCATCTGCCTGTTTGTGTTCACCTTCCCGGTGGTTTTTTACAGCAAAATGCCTCTCGCCGTCGCCCTGTTTGCCGACGGCGCGGCGGTGGCGGTATACCTGTACATGATCGCCTATCTGACCCCATCAACCGCATGGTTCTGGGAACTTGGGCTGCCAATCGTAGCTCTCGTCACCCTGTCCACGGGAATCTTTGTTTTTCTTTCCAGGAAGGTTCCCTTTACGATCCTCTCGGGAGCGTTATGCCTTTTTATCGAAATTCCCCTGTTTTGTGCGGCACTGGAGCTTATGATACGTCGCATGATCCTTTCCCCGCTGCGGCTGACCTGGTCAGCGGTGGTTCTGACCGTCTGCGTCATCATCGACGTGGCCCTCATCACGATTCTCGTAAAAAAACGCCTGCGCAACGAAGTGCGCAGACGCTTGCATTTCTGACGAAAGAAAAAGGGAAACAGGCGGCTGCACAGCAGACATTTGTTTCCCTTGTAAATCATATTCAGCCTTCCCCCGCATACCTCGCCTCCGCATCCTCAAGGGACCGGTAACCATAGAACGCGGTTTCGTTGGCGATTGTCTGTTTCAGCAGGTTCTCGCCTCTCTTTTCGGCCTCCTGCGTCTCCTTAAAGATCAGTTCCAGCGTCCTCATGGAATAGGTGTAAAGCTCTCCCCGGAGATAGCTCTCCATGGAAGAACCCTCCATAATGCCGTCCTGGGCGGTGGTGGCTACCCTGCCCCTCTTCCTTAAGTTCGGGTACTCTTCGGCCATCCTGGCATCCCAGTCCAGATTGATCCTGACGATTCGCTCGACGATATCCTTCTTCCCGGACACATCAGGAAGATGTCCTTTGATTTCCTCATACTCCTCCGGATATGTGCTCTCCATCATAAAACCGTACTTCTCGAAAATCGGATTCCGGCCCTCTTCTACGGCGTCAAGGCAGTCCTTTCGATAGCTCAAAAGCACCTCGTCCGAGTAGACCATCCACTGGCTCATGCGCATCTTAAAAAAGGTGTCGGGATCGTCCTGGCAGGACGCCCTGCCTCCCGTGTTGTATACTTGCTGAAACAGCTCCCACTCCGTCTGCGCAATATTAAATATCAACTGTTCTCTTTCACTGATTTCCGCCATCGCCGCTTCCCCCTTTGTCAGCCCGCTAACCACCATGATTCCGCTATGCGGAATCTCAAAATCCACGGACGAACAAGTTCGTCCTGAAAAACGCCCGATTTTGGCGTTTTTCGGCGTGAAACGGAGTTGCAAAGCAACTCCTAGAGTTTCTTGGCGTCCCGTCCTATGTCGGGACGTCTTTAGAAACTCTTTTCACGCTATTCCTTCCGCTCTGCGCCGTTTTCCTCTGCCTCGTCCTTTTCGGCCATCAGCCTTGTCATCAATTCCCCCGGCGTATATCCGGGCACCGCTTTCGTATACTCCGCGTGTGAGGTGACAAGAGTCTCCCCTTCCACCGTTATGTAAACCGCATCGGCGTCATAGTTTACCGTAAAGGTATTGGCTATAGAAGAGATGATAATACATTCAGCCTCCAGGGACATGGTCATCAGATATTCCCTGAAACTCCCGGAAAGATCAAGATGTATCAGCTTATGCCCGTTCTCTTCCCGCTCCTCCATCGAGAGCGCTTTCGTATCGAGCAGCGGCACAATGTTATGTCTGGCCAACGCGTTCAGCAGCACGTCCGGCGTGATCTTCTCCGCTGTGATAACTTCCTCCGTCAAGCCGGAATCCATATCCCTCCCGTAGCAGATCACCGTAGCTTTCTCTCCCTCTTCCTCCTGTGTCTCCCCGCTTTGCTTTTCCTCCTCCGTCTCCGCTTCTTCCGTCTCTTCTTCCGGTTCCTCCTCGATCAGATACTCCAGAGAATTCACCAGTATATCTTTTGAAGACATCTCCGGCACGACGATCTCCTCCGTCGTCACCGCAGCCTCTTTTGCTCCGCCGCAAGCCGTCAAAAACACCGTAACGGCAAGCATGAGCGCTGACAGCTTTCCTCTTTCCATAGTCTCTCCTCCTCGGATACTGCTCCTCTGAATCGGCTCTATTCTATCATACCATATCCGAAAAGTAAATTGACTTTTTATTCCGTCCCCCAGTGGGTGTTCCTGTATTCCCCCGCGGACATGCCCTCCATCCTCTTAAACACGCGGGAAAAATGCGCCAGATCCTGGAATCCGACCATCTCAGCCACATCGCAGATCCGAAGGGACGGATTTTTCAAAAGCTCCTTCGAGCGCTCCATACGCGCGCCGTTCAAAATATCGGAGAAGGTCTTTCCCGTATGCTTGTTCAAAAGCTTTGACAAATGCCACTGACTGACATATACCTGCTCCGCCACATCGGACAGCCGCAGCTTTTCCCTGGAATTTGTACGAATATATTCCAGCGCGTTTTTTACGATAAAGCTGTTGGCCTCGCTGTTTTCTTCCTCCTCTTCCTCCTTCTGCAAAAGCTCCGGCTCTACATCCGCAAATCCGGTCGAGGATATCGGGCGATTTTCCTGGTCAAGCCGTCCCGTCACAGTATCCATGGCTTCCTCCAGTTCATTCATCCTGGAGGGCTTTAGCAAAAACCGCGCCACCCCGAGAGAAATCGCCTCTCTCGCATACTCAAATTCCCTGTATCCTGTCAGAATGATGAGCTGCATATCGGGAAACTCCGATTTCAGGCCGGCTATCATTCTCAGTCCGTCCATCTTCGGCATGCAAATGTCCGTGATCACGATATCCGGCCTCTTTTCGCGGATCATCTCCATTCCTTCCTTTCCGTCACCTGCAGTCCCTATCACCTGGCACTTCCATTTCTCCCATGCCATCGTCCTGGACAATCCCTCTACGATCAACGGTTCATCATCGATAATTGCCACCTTGTACATTACCATCCCCCACATATATCGCTGCTCTTAATGCTTAATGATACCGAACTCTCCTCCAAATGTCTATTTGTTCTTTTGTCCTATCCCATATACATATACACAATTTCAATCCATCACGCTAACCTCCATGTCACAGCTCTGCTGTGACTCAAAACCACGGACGAACAAGTTGCGAAACAGCCTTTGCTGCGAGTGATTTAGAAGTACTTCTCACGCTAACCTTTTACAGCGCCCGCGATCATGCCTTTGATGATATACTTCTGCAGGCAGCAATACACAATGATGACGGGAACGATAATCAACGCCACGACAGCCGCCATCAGGCCATAGTCCGTCCCCTCCTTGGCGCTTATATTGTTTAACATCATGGTGATGCTGTACATATCCGGTCTTCTCAGGAAGAAGGATTGAGTAAACAGATCGTTGTAGCTCCACAGGAAGGAGAAGATCGCAACCGTCGCGAAAGAGGGCTTTGTCAGGGGCATGATCACCTTAAAGTAAATCTGGAAAGCATTGCACCCTTCCATGTAAGCCGCCTCCTCCAGCTCTATCGGCAGTCCCTTGATATAGCCTGTCAGAACCACCATGGCAAAGGCCAGATTGCCGGCCACCTGAGGCAGAATTACCGAAAACATGTTGAGAAACCAGCTCCCCGTGTTAGCGATGCCCCACTTAAACTCCATCTGGAATACCGAGATGACCGTCGCAAATGCCGGGAACATCATCGCACCGACGACGAGAGAATTAACCAGATTCGAACCCGGGAATTTATATCTGGCAAGAGCATATGCGCCCATACCGGCCAACAGAACCACCAGCAAAGCCACCATAGTGGAGATAAACAGACTGCTCTTGTACGCCCCGAAGATATCCGTCGTCTCAAAAGCCTTTCTGAAGTTCGCCGTTGTGAACAGATCGCCGAGGGGAAGCGCGAAAGAGTTCGCCAGAATCTTATCCTTCGCCTTGAAGGAATTTTGTATAACCCACAGTATCGGATAAATTGTGGTCAACGCCCATATGATCAGAATCACATACACCGCAATCAGCCCGGGTGATTTCTTGTTTGTCTTAGTCATAACCCATTCCTCCTCCTAATAATCTTTCTCTCGGAAAATCGCATTGACGATCTTTGCGAGCACCACACCGAGCACCACAATCAGAACCGCCAGCGCCGCGCCGTAATCCACGTTCTTCGTCTCCATCGTCTGATAGTACATGTACGTACCGGTTAAGAAAGTCGTCTTGAGAGGCATTCCCTTCGGGAACATCACCCATGGCAGATCAAACACCTTGAGCGCGCCTGTGACCGCCAGGATACTGCAGGTGCAGATAACATTGTGAAGAAGCGGAACGGATATGTATCGAACCCGCTGTAAGGCCGTCGCGCCGTCGATCCTTGCCGCCTCATAGAGCTCATCCGAAATATTGTTAAGTCCCGTGACCAGGATCACGAAATAAAATCCCACATACTGCCACATAACCGGCGCCATCATCGTAAAGAGGGCGATTCCCTCCGCTTTCCAGTCCGTCAGGTTCTGTTTGCCAAGCGCTTCCAATAGCTGGTTCACCATGCCCTTGTCGTAGAGAAAAATCAGGTTGAACATCAGGCCTAGGGCTGTCGCGGAAATCACGATAGGAAAGAAAAATACGGTTCTGAAAAACTGTTTTCCCCTGCCGATATTGTCCACCATCAGCGCCAGCACGATGGCGATTCCCACCTGTCCCACCAGAGTGACAAGCATCATGACGATCGTATTTTTCACCGAAGTCCACACGTTCGGATCACGCAGCATCTCCTGGTAGTTGGTATACCATGGCGAATTGAACTCGGTCGCTGTCGCACCGAGCTGTTTGAGGTGCATAAAACTGTTAAATATATTTTTGATAAACGGATAGTAAAGCAGCACTACCATGAACAGAAACGCCGGAAGCAAAAACACGAACGCCGGCTTTTTATTTCGATAAATATTAGCTCCCATAAGCTACCTCCACACTTTCCCCAAATCCCAAAATTAAGCCTTTTACCATGAGAGGCAGGGTAATCCCCTGCCCCTTACTGATACTCCGCTATGTCATTTACTGATTGTGGTACGCGTCAAGCCCTTCCGCAACCGCGTCCTCGGCCGCCACTCTGCCCGTCACAATCTCGGGCATGCCGTCGAAGGTGGAAATGCGGCAGTCGCCTGCGAACAGATCCTGTACCGCCCCCGTCAGGGATGTGGTGCCCGCCATCATGTTCATCGCCTTAACCTGCAGAACATTAAACTCAGAAGCGTCAACCTCCGGTGCATTTTTAAGTGCAGATGCGCCGTGCTGTGCAAACTTGGGAACCATCTCGTCAGAAGTCAGATACTCTACAAAGCTGACTGCTGCCGCTCTCTTCGCCGGATCGTCCCATGCCTTTCTTGTGATAAAGTAGCCGGAGGAAAGACCGCCTATCAGGTCAGTCGCCTTCCTGTCTCCCTTGCCGGGTACATACGTTACGTCAAACTTATCTAACTTTGCAGAATCCAGCGTCGACGGATCGTTCGGGTCGGACTGGCATGCGCTCACGATACCGCCGACTTTCCAGGAGCCGTCAATCAGGAATGCCGCCTTGCCTTCCGTGAACATTGCAAACGTCTCATCGTCCGTTGCGGAGAGCGTATTCTCCGGGAAATATCCAAGCTCATACAGCTCTTTGATATCGTTCATGCCCTGCACCCATGCCTGGCCGTTCTCATCGCCAGCGTTCTCCGGGATTTCCAGGTGAGTTGCCGGAGACTGGTTGTTAAAGATCGCGAACTCCCACCAGTAATGAGGGATATTGCCCAGCGCTGCTGCGATCGGCGCGTAACCTGCTGCCTTGATCTTCTCACAGTCCGCTTTGAACTGATCCATGGTGTAATCCGTACCCGGCATAGACACGCCTGCCGCCTCTAGAATCTCCGTATTCACAAACATTGCTTCCCAGTAACCGTTTGCCGGCACCGCATACTTCTTATTATCTACCAAAGATGCCGTGATCAGATCTTCATTCATGTTGGAAGCGTAGTCCGGATACTCCGCACGGATCTCATCAATCGAAACTACTTTTCCTGCCTCAATAAAACTGTTAGAATCAGCGCCATTGAAGAAAAATAGTACATCCGGTTCAGAACCCGTCTCAAAGTCTGTCGCCACCCTTGTCTTGAAAGTCTCGTCAGCCGTTGCGGAAGTGTCAACAACCGCATTGCCTGTCTCCGCCTCCCATGCCTTCACTGCATCCTTATAATTTTGTGCGTTGGAATCCTCGCCCGCGAAGGTGGTGGTCACTACCAGCTCCACGGCACCCGCCGCATCCGCCGCAGGTGCCTGCTCTGCCTGACCCGCATCCTCATCTGCCGCAGGCGCCGCCCCGTTGTCCGCTCCTGCCGTACTTGTCGTATCACCGCTCTTTCCGCAAGCTGTCATGGATAATACCATGGCGCCTGTAAGCATCGCTGCTATGATTCTTTTCTTCATCCCTTTTCCTCCCTTTCGTTTCCCTTCACTTTATTGCTCGGTTGTTGTTTATGTATTTATCATACGCCGGAAAAGGGATACATAAAATTGTTGGTATTGTCCTTTTTTGCCTTTTATTGTCCGGTTGGCACATCCGTTTTGAGCAAAATTGTGCTGACCGTATTTTTCTCCTCGCTTCCCGCTATAAACAATCCACAATCCGCCCCGTAAATCATCTTGAGTCTCTGGTCAACATTCCTAATACCGAGGCTGACCCGCTTTTCCTTCGACGGCTCTATGTCCTGATTCATCAGCCTGTCTATCTTTTGCCGGTCTGTCCGCGTCAGGCGTCCGTTGTCCTCCACCTCAATGCAAAGATACCCGTCCTCCCGCTCAAACAGTCTGATTTCCAGCCTCCCCTGTGTGGCGGTATCCATACCGTGCTCCACAGCGTTTTCCACAATGGGCTGGATAATGAGTCTTGGCACCTGCAGCGTCAAAAGCCGCTCGTCAATCTTTTGCGTACACCTGAACTTTGCCCCAAAACGCTGGGAGATAATGTACAGATAGGCATCCGCATAGGCCATCTCGTCCGCAACCGAGTGAAACTGCGCTTCCTTTCGGTTCATCGTCTCCCCCAGCATGGTGGAAAGCGCCTCGATCATACCGCTCACTTTGTCATTCCCGTTAAGCCGCGCCTCCCAATTGATGATCTCAAGCGTATTATTCAGGAAATGGGGATTGATCTGTGACTGCAGCGCCATAATCTTCGCATCCCTCAGCGCAACCTCCTCCAGATATATCTTGTCAAACTGATTCTTAAGCTGCTGCGACATATGGTTGAAGGACTCCTTCATGCGGTAGAACTCCTCGTTGTCCTCCTCGTTCGCGATCTGTATGCCAAGTTTCCCCTCTCTGACTGAATCCGCGGCGACAATCAGCTCCCCCAGCGGCACCGTCACTTTCTTATGGAAGAAACGCATCATCTGTACTACCAACGGTATCATAAAGAGAAACAGAATCAGGAAGAAATACTGCATGACAGCCATCTCCGCATAGATCACACTGTTGTCCAGGCTGACCCGAAGCACCAATGTCCCTCCATAAGTGTTGATTCTGCGGTACACATGGGAATAGCCTCCCGCCTTGTACTCATACACCGCGTCGCGCTTTTCAAGCGCATCCACAATATACGCATAGTCGTGCTCCTGGTGTTTTTCATGTTCCTTTATCCCCGGCACCAAAAGCTCTCCGTTCCAGTACAGAGCCGCATCCGCATATCCCCAAATCCCTGTGTAACTTTTCATCAGCGAATCCTGCTCCAACTCCAGCGCAAGCACCGCATAAGGTTCAAACTTGGAAGTCACCAGATTCCTGACCATATAAATTTTTCCCTCCACCCCCACAAGCGTGGTTCTCGTGTCGAGCGTCCTGGCCACCTCCAATATTTTCTCACGCGCGTTGGCGTTAAAGAAACGGATATCCTGATAAGTGCCGCCGTTGCTCTCGTTGAGGGCATAATAACAGCTTCCCGGTTCGTTTAAAACCACAAGCTCCGCGCTCCTGCAGTTGTCGTCATAGGCATACTGCTGCCTTAAAAATACCTCCACGCTCTTTTTAAAGTCCGTGCGGTCCTCCACGCCCCAGTACTGTCTGTAATACTTCGCGATCACCGCCATATAGGACGCATTCTTGGATGCCGTCTCGCAGTCCTTTAGCTGAATCTGCATAATCTCCACGGTCTTCTCCACGGATGATTGGATCGTCTGCTCCACCTGTCCAAGCACGTTTTTCGTCATTATTAAAATGACGACGCAAATCATCAAAAACAACGGCAAAAACCACCCAAACACGAGCCGCCTTATCATGCTCCATCTGAGTGATTTCCGCTTTCCATTTTCCTTCTTTTCTTTTCCCGCCAATATATCCATGGCTCTCCCGTCCTTTTTCCAACGGCAGTCCGGGTTTTATCCCGCCGGACCGCCGCTTTTTTGATATAGGAAATTCGCACTCCTTTCTTTTCCTCAGAGCGAAAGATATTCCTCAAACACCTCACAGAACGCCGCCGCATCCTGTTTCTTCTTCATTTCACAGAAGATGCGAAGCAGGGGCTCCGTGCCGGAGAACCTGACCGAAATCCAGCCGCCGTCCTTTAAGTAAATCTTTAAGCCGTCCAGGTAGGATACATTCCCCACCTCATAAGGGATTTGCGGCAGCTCCTTATCCGTCAGCAGTTGTTTCTGAATGGCCTCCTTCTTCTCGGGACTGAAACGGTAATCCCGCTCCTCCAGCGCCATGCCGCCAAATTCTTTTCGAATCGTCTCCATAATCTCGGACAACTTCATACCCGTCATCGCGATCATCTCCACCAGTAGCGCGGATGCGTAAATGCCGTCCTTGCCCTTGATATGTCCCCTCACCGCCATGCCGCCGGAGGATTCGCCGCCGATAATGGCGTCCGCCTCAAACATTTTCGCCGAGATATGTTTAAATCCGACCGGCACCTCGTAACATTTCTCCCCGAAGCTCTCCGCCACCCGGTCAAGCAGATGGGTGGTACAGATATTTCTTACCGCCGGACCGTGCCAGCCCTTATATTTCACCAGATAGTAATACAACAGCACCAGAATATCGTTGGGATGCAGGAAATTGCCCTGATCGTCGATCACGCCGATCCGATCCGCGTCGCCGTCCGTGGCAAGCCCCAAATCGCAGCGTCTGTCAAGCACATAATTTTGCAGGGTGCGAAGCGTCTCCGCGGTTGGCGCGGGAAGTTTCCCGCCAAAAAGCGTATCATGCCTCTCGTGAATGGTTTCCACCTCGCACCTTGCAGTCATAAGAATCGTCTTTAAAGACGTCTCGCTCACCCCGTACATCGGGTCAAGCGCCACGCGCAGCCCACGCTTCTTGATCTTGTCCATATCCACCGTGTCGATGATGCTGTCCAGGTACTCGTTTAGCGGATAGATTTCCTCAATCAGCCCCTTTTCTATCCCTTCCGCATAATTCATCTCGTCCACGGGAATATCCGTCACTTCGTTTATGTAGCGCTCGATATCCGCCGTCTGCACCTCGTCCGCATCCCGGCCGCCAAAGGTAAACACTTTAATACCGTTGTATATCGCCGGATTGTGGCTTGCGGTAATCATCATACCGTAGTGGTACTCATGCTTCATCACATAGAACATGACAAGCGGCGTGGGGGCCGATTTGTTGATGAGGCTTGCCTTGATCCCTTCCGCGGCAAAGACCTGCGCCGCCCACTGCATGGCCTCCTTTGACAGAAAACGCCTGTCATAGCCAAGTACAATTCCCTCGTGCGCCACCTTCTCCTCCCGCATCTTGTCGCAGATGGCTCTGGATAAAATCTGAATATTCTCTTTGGTAAATTCATCTCCGATCACGGCTCTCCAGCCGCCTGTCCCAAACTGTATCATAGTGTACCCTCCTAGTTTATCTCTTCGCTACGCGCTTTGCGTATGTTCGCTCCTTTATACACCCATAACCACTTCCACCACATGCCTGCTGCCCGCTTCCATGGGAAGAATCTTATCTATCATCACGCCGTCCACTCTGATTTCCTTCACGCCCTTCATCACGCCGTCCGGGTTGCTCACCCGGATCTCGTAGACAGCCCCCCTCCATACGCGGAGCGCGTCAAACGACTTCCAGTCCGCCGGAATACAAGGATCAACGGTCAGACTGTCATAGTCCGGCCGGATGCCAAGCATGTAACGGGTAGCCGAAAAGTAAGACCAGCCGCCGGAGCCTGTCATAAAGGGATGTCTCGCCCTGCCGTATGCGCTGTGGTCCTTGCCCATAACAAACTGACAGTAGGAATAGGGCTCCGACTCCCGCATCTCAATCTGGTCATTCTGATGGTAGGGACAGAGCGCATCGTAAAATTTCATCGCCAGATCGCCTCTGCCTCTCATACAGGCCGCCGCCCACGCCCAGGGATTCGGATGGGAAAAAATCGCGCCGTTTTCCTTCACGCCCGGATACACTCTGGTGACAAAACCGATATCGTCATCCGGCACCGTGTAAGAAGGCGTGTTCAGCAAAAGTCCGTAGGGAGTGTAGAGATATTCGTCTATGGCCGCCAGCGCCTTATCCGCTTTCTCCTCATCCGCCGCGCCCGACAGAACCGCCCATGCGTTGGACTCCAGATGCACCCTGCCCTCCGCATCCGTCTGCGTGCCGATCTTTTTCCCCTTCGCCGTGATGCCTCTGATAAACCACTCGCCATCCCAAAGCTGCGTATTGCACACTTCCTGTACCTGCGCCGCAATCCGCTCGTATTTTTCTACATCTTCATCCTTTCCAAGGCGCTTCGCCAGCCCTGTAAACTGCGTCAGCGCCCAGTAGTGCAGGAAGCTGACCATGGCGCTCTCGCCGCCGCCAAGATTCAGACAGTCGTTCCAGTCCGCGCGTAGCCCCTTGCAGATGCCCGTCTGCCCCACCTGTTCCGCGGAAAAGTCCAGAATCCGTTTCAGATGCTCATAGACCGACTCCGTCTCCTTTTTCCCTTCCAGAAACGTGTCCGCATAAGGTAACTGCAGGGAAGCAAACTCCTGATCCCCCGTCTCCTTAATGTATTCCGTCACCGCTGCCACCAGCCAAAGGGCGTCGTCCGAACAGGCATCCTTCAATCCGTGAATAATGCTGTTCTTATCAGGCTCCGGAATTACCGTCGGGGATTTGAAAGGCTTTGCGCCCGTATCTTCCATAAACCATTCCGGCTGGAACAGGTGCAGACCATAGCCCGCGCTCGTCAGCCCTCTTAAAAGCTGCTCTATCCGCTCCCTGCACTTGTCGGGATTCGAGTGAGGGATCGTCATGGCGTCCTGCGCCGTGTCCCGGTAGCCCAGCCCCACTCTGCCTCCCACCTCGATAAAAGAGGCAAACCGAGAGAACATCACGTTGATCTCCGACTGATACAGCGTCCATGTGTTGAGCAGGGTATTCATACCTGCATTCGGCGTCTGCACCTGCAGTTTGGAGCACTTCTCCTCCCAATAGTTTCCAAGATCCTCACGTGCCGCATCCACCGCGCCGTGATCCGCATACTTTGCGCGGACGCGCCTGCCCTCGTCTCTTCTTCCCTCTCCGAGCATAAATACAAAACGCGCTTCCTCCCCCGGCTGCAGGGTCAGATTCTTTTGCAGACTGCCGCAATGGTTTCCTCCCTTTTCGCCGGAAGAAAAACACTTACCCGCGATCACTGCCGCCGGATTTGTCTCCGTATTGTATGTACCGAGGAATTTGTCCCGCATACAGTCGAAACCGTCCGGCGTAAAGTCCGCCGTAAAATACTGATACCCTTCCTCCTCATAGAATAAATCTTCCTCGATGATCCCGTCCTCGTAAGACGCACCCGCACAGTACAGGCTCATCTGATAATTCTGGTTGTCGATCATAATATGGTGGAAGGAAAATTCCAGATAGGAAAACAAGCTTAAATTCCTTACCCGGTCCCCCGTGTTCTTCACTTTCACGTCCCATAGCTGTACCGCCTCGCCTCTGGGAATAAACATGGTCTGTGACGCCTGTATCCCCTCATACCCGCACTCATAAACCGTGTAGGACATGCCGTGGCGGCAGGCGTACTTCGCCTGATCTAACGGCTTGCCCACCGGCTGCCATGAAATGGACCAATAATCCGCGCTGTCGTTGTCACGCAGATACACATAGAAACCTGGTCTGTCCATGGGCACCGCATTGCCCCGGAAGCGGCTGATCCTGTGGTACTCGGGCGTCTTGTAGAAAAGATAACCGCCCGCCGTGTGGTTCACCACAGCCGCCATATCCTCCACGCCCAAATAATTCGTCCAGGAACAGGGCAGATCCACCCTGTCAATAACATACTCCCTCTTTTCATTGTCAAAATGTCCGTATCTCATATGACCTCCCTATTATTCTAAGACATCTTTCCGACATCTTCTACCCCTTTCTGCCTTCTTAGCTTACATTAAGCATTTGCGAAACTCATCAAATCGTGGCTCTTTTTGTGCAAATAGTATAATTATAAGCAGACCCTTGGAAAGTCTTTAAATCCTTCGGATTAAAACTGCCGGCACTTGGCGCGGTTTTTTCGAGCCTAGTACCGCTGCGTTTGGAATGGAGCGAAAACGAGTCTGCGTTGATTATACTATTTGTGCAAATTCAACAATCTTAAAAGAGTTTCGCAAACGCCTATTCTTAGCTTACATTATAGAGAGGAAATATTTTCTTGGAAATAGACTAAGATGTGATAATTTGCCTTTTCTTGTTTCCTTTATATGTGCGGATTCATCCTACTCTCCGTCACACTTAACCTGTTAGAAACACGCACAGCAAACCGTACAAAAAAGACACCGCCGAAGCGATGTCTTAAGTGCGTGCAGGAAAAGAGACTTGAACTCTCATGGTATTGCTACCACACGGACCTGAACCGTGCGCGTCTGCCAATTCCGCCATTCCTGCGAACAAATGTTATTTTAGCTCCTTTTTTGTCTAATGTCAAGCCCTTATGATAAAATCTTTTAATTTTTTTATTTGCATGTGATCACTGTTTGCTCTTTCAAGAGTATCTGCAAAATTTGAAAAATTTTTTAGAAAAACATCTTGACTTTTGAGAGTTCTGATAGTAATATATTACTTGCGTCGTGAACATGTGCGGAAGTGCTGGAATTGGCAGACAGGCTAGACTAAGGATCTAGTGTTGGAAACGACGTGTGGGTTCAAGTCCCATCTTCCGCATTACTCTTAGAGAGCTGAAAGCGTTGATTTATCAGGGTTTTCGGTTCTTTTTATTTTTGTGAATGGGATGACGTTTTGGTCACTTTGATCCCTTTTTGTATCATTTTGAGGGTCTAACCAACCTTTTACCCCTTTGAAATGCTTAATCGGTACTAAAATCCAGCCCGCTAATCAGGACCGGCTTTATTTATACTGGATCCATCATATTAAATTTCTATATTCTCGTCTCCCATCTGCAATTGCATATATAGTAACTTCTTTCTTATCCTCATAAATTTTATAAAATACAAAATGCCTCTCCACGATAAGAACCCGTACGCCTTTAATATTACCAATAATCCAATGTATACGTTAGAATTTCAGACATAACACCACTCCCCTGTCAACTTATCGGATGTGGCCATTACGTCTGAAAATTAAAGACATACCGTTGATTATAAAGCAAAACAAACTAATCTGCTATTACTTGCGGAGGCAGCGGATCCCATCTCTCCTCTACATTCTTCCTTCAATTTTTTCATAGGCAATCCGCGGCGACCCATCCGCAACGTAGATAACGCCACATTTCCGATAACAATTTTTTTCGATGAGATGCTGCATCACTTTGTTATCTTTGTGCGTGTCAATCCGCAAATGCCCGATCTCCCGGACAGAAAACGCATGGATCGCGTCAAAAACGCCATGAATCCTTCCGTCGCTTGCAATCCGATGAAGCGTTCCGTATTCTGTTTCAGAAATCCATCTTCCCTGTTCGATCTTTGCATAGGTCGGTTCTTCTCCTATTACAAGGGCAAATACCGCATGGATTGTATCATCACTGATTACCTCGTATAAATTCCCCGCGCATATGTCCTCCGTCAGCAGGCTTTCCGGCGGAAAAGTACTCTTCCATTGCGTCGGGTTCCCTGTTTTTCTCATAAAATTACGTGCGATCTCGTAAATCCGTAATATGACAGGCAGATCCTCCATTTTCGCCTTAACGATATCCATAGTCACCCTCCCAATTTTGTCCGGCAGTCAAAATCTCGCAAAGGCGGTTTCCCCTTCGCGGTGAACGCATTACATCGGTGTTCCCACTTCGATCAGATTGCCGTCCGGGTCGTAAAAGCGAACGACTTTCTGTCCCCAGCTATGCGTCATAAGGCGATTCACATACCGGATTTCAGGATAATACTGATCCAGTTTCTCAATAAAAGTTTCAATATCGCGTTCCTCAAAATACAATTCACTGGAATTGCTTTGCGGAATAATATCCCGTCCCAGGAACTTTTTCCAGATCTTCTCATCCTGAAGTACAAGCCCTTCCGTCAGGATCATATTGCCGTCATTGTCCAGCACCACATCAAGTCCAAACAGATCATGGTAAAACCGTTTTGATTTTTCTATGTCTTTCACAACGATCAAAATATTCTTTAATCTCATCCCTCTGTCTCCTAAATTCCGATTTTATATATAGTTTGCTTGATACGTCCCCTTCCCCAGCTTTCTGACCATCCCATCCGCCTCACACCGGTTTAAAATACGTTGAAGCTGTCTCGGGCTGCAGTGCAGATGAAAAGCTGCCTGTTCCACTCCCTTTAAGGTCGCCCCTTCGCATTTATATCTCATATAGGATAAAACCCGTTCCGTAAGAGATGCGGGAGCCGCGTCCATCGTGGTGATCGCACCGATTTTCGCTGACAGGCTCTTGCAGATAAACGAGAGGAACTTACTGTTTGAGAGAAGCGTTTCCCTGTGTTTTTCAATCGAAAATGCAATGCAGGTCAGGCTGTTTTCCGCTTCCGCATAAATGCTGCCACTTTTCGGATAAAAGAGATCCATGTCCCCGAGAAAGTAGTCGGCTGTTCCGTTCGACAGGGAGTATCGCGACCCGTCATCCCGGATAAAATAGATAGCAATAGATCCCTGCTCCACTATCTGAAACAAAAGCTCCGTCTGAAAAGGAGAACATACCAATTCTCCTTTGTCATATTTGATCAGATAGAAATCAATATCCAAGGTTTCGAGCAGATTACAGTATTTGCTTTTGGCAATACTGTCCGCTATTTTTTCTTTGTCAAATATCCGTTCCATAAGACTTTTCTCCACCAGGACATATGTCCTGTTTTTTTGAACTATTTTACCTTATATTGTAAAAAACAGCAAGACCAAACAAATGCGCCGTCTCAACTTCGTTGAGACAAAAACAGCGCGGAAATGGAGAAAACTATGACATCCGTATATGAAGAGAAGAAAATATCGAAAGCGATAATGAGAGTGGGGCTTCCCTCCATGCTGGGGCAGCTCACAACGCTGATCTACAATATAGCGGACACCTTTTTTGTCTCCCTGACCAAAGAGCCGGCGACGATCGCCGCTGTGACGTTGTGCGCGCCGATCCTGCTCATCATCATGTCCATCGCCTGCGTCTTCGGCATGGGTGGCAGCAGTGTCATAGCCAGATTGCTTGGGGAACAAAAGAAAGAAGAATCAGGCTCCACAATGAATTTCTGTGTGTATGCGATGGCATTTTCAGGCATCGTCACACTCGTTCTTGGATTGGTATTTCTGCAGCCGTTGGCACGGATATCCGGCGCGGATGCGGACAACATGGCTTATACCTGCGATTATCTGAAATGGATTTTTGCGGGCGCGCCTTTTATTATGCTGGCAAACGGATTTGTCCATCTGTTCCGCTCAGCCGGTCTGATCAAGGAGGGGACTGTAGGACTGGTGCTTGGAAATGTGATCAATATCATATTGGATTATGTGTTTATTGCGGTTTTCGGCTGGGGAACTGCAGGCGCCGCGCTTGCGACATCACTGGGATTTGTCTGCGCATCGGTCTACTATATCGTCTGTATGATCCGTGAAGAACACCGTGGAAACCAACTGACAGCGCTGTCTTTCAAACGCTTTTCCCCAAATACCGACATGATACGCAAGGTCGTGAGTATCGGCATCCCGGGCGCCCTTATCACCGTACTTATGAGCGTTTCCAATATCGTGCTGAACAACTATATCGGCATATACGGTTCCGATGCGGTGGCTTCTTACGGCATTGCTTATAAGCTGGATATGATTCCGATTCTGCTCTCTGTAGGATTGTCGCAGGGCGTCGCCCCTCTGGTGGGCTACTATTACGGCGCAGACAGGAAAAAACGGATGTCCGACACCGTGAATTACGCGACGTTGTACGGTGTTCTCATGGGCGCCGTATTTACCGTTTCCTTTATCCTTCTCGGAAAACCGCTTACTTCGATCTTCCTGCAGGACGCCGTTTTGATTGAACAGACGGGGGACTTCCTAAAAATTCTCTGTCTTTCGGCTCCCATGCTCGGCGTCATCAATATGGTGACCAGCTATTTTCAGGCGTTGGGAAAAGCGGTCAAATCGCTGGTCATCACACTCCTCAGAAATGCGGTGCTGTTCATACCGGGCGTCATTCTTTTAAACTATTTCTGGAAGCTAAACGGCGTAATTGCGGCACAGCCCGCTGTGGAGGCAGTTTTGACGGTTATCTGTCTCCTTATGTATATCGGAGACAGCAAATCAGGCAGGAATTAACCTGCCTTTGTCCGAAAAGTCCGTTGCAATGAGTACCCGGCATTTCAGGGCGATGTATCTGCTGATCGCACCCGTCCCACAGGCACATTTCAGCACCATATCATCCGGTCCGATTTCCTCCGCCACTTTTCTGCCACAGCTAAAAAGCTGACATTTCCTTTACAATTGAAGTCTTTTTCCGGGTATGCTATGATAAATATACATGTGCTCTCGGAGTCTCTTTGTGCCTGATTTTGTGAGATGATTTTTTGTCAGATGTGCATATGGCGGAAAATCTGCCACAAAGGCAGGTGCAAGAGAGATTCCGAGAGTACATTATACTTCAAAAGGAGGAACCTATTAATGACACAAAATAAGAAACATATTAAAGCATATGCCACCCTGTGTACCGTTCTTCTTTCTGTGGCAATGACGGCAGGCTGCGCAGGCGCCCCAGCTAAAAGCGAAAACACGGAAAATACCTCGTCCGCAACCGCCGGAAACAGTACGGCGGAGGAAGCGCAGACAGAACAGGGCGCAACCGCTTTTCCCGCTTTCACGGCAACGGATTTAGACGGCAACACGATCACGGAAAGCATTTTCAGCGAAAAAGATCTGACCGTCCTCAATATATGGGGAACTTTCTGCGGCCCCTGCATAAGGGAAATGCCTGAGCTTGGCGAGTGGGCGAAGGAGATGCCCGACAATATACAGATCGTTGGTCTGATCATCGATATAGACGGAGAAGACGATACCGAGCACCGCGACCTTGCGGTTGACATAACACAAAAAGCCGGTGTGGAATTTACGAATCTGATAGCCAACATGGATTTTGCGCCTATCCTGAAAGATGTGGTCGGCGTTCCCACTACCTTGTTTATCAACGGTGACGGCAATATCGTTGGGGATCCGATCGTCGGAGCGGACGTGGACGGTTACAAATCATTTGTGGAGGATTATCTGAGTGGAAAATAAAACCAAAACAACGGTCAGAGCTTTGGGCCTTGCGGTCTCCTGCGCTTTTATCGTCTACGGCTTTATGCGAGGCGAGGCAGACGTTGTCCTGAACAAAGCCGTAAACATCTGTCTGGAATGTATCGGATTGGGGTGAAGATAAAAGATTGAAAATTAAAATTTTCAATCGCGAGATTTGTGCCTGCGCGTTGCTTGACACAAACTCGTTATGCGCAAAGAGCAGCGCAGAAATGGAGGAAACTATGAAATACGCGTTAAAGCGAAAGCTGCTCCAGATCATCGCCTTTGGCTGTTCCAATGCGCATCTTCTGAACTTTAAGGGCGGCAAAATTTATACGGGAAAATGGAAGCGTTTTTGCAACCCGGGACTCAACTGCTACTCCTGTCCGGCGGCGGGCTTTGCCTGCCCAATCGGAGCCCTGCAGGCGGTAAACGGTTCCTCACAGTTTTCTTTCAGTTTTTATGTGACGGGGCTTCTTCTCGCCTTCGGCGTCCTGCTTGGCCGGGCAGTCTGCGGATGGCTTTGCCCGTTCGGCCTGCTTCAGGAGCTGATTCACAAAATTCCCTCGCCGAAGCGGAAGTTGAAAAAAGGATTTGTGTACATCAAGTATCTGATACTCATCGTCTTCGTTCTGATCCTGCCGATCGCCGTCACCGACTACATGGGCATGGGTAAACCCGCTTTCTGCCAGTACATCTGCCCGGCCGGAACACTGGAGGGCGGCCTCTTTCTCCTCGCCTCCCACGAAAGTCTCCGAAACACAATCGGCGCGCTGTTTGGTCTGAAAGCGGCAATTCTGATTCTGACACTGATCGGCTGCGTAATTGTCTACCGCTTTTTCTGCCGGGTTCTGTGTCCCCTGGGAGCAATTTACGGACTGTTCAACAAAATCAGCTTGTTCCGCCTGGAAGTGGACAACCACAAATGTATCGGCTGCGGAAAGTGCAAAGAAGTGTGCAAGATGGAAGTCGATCCCGTGAAAACACCAGACTCGGCGGAATGTATCCGGTGTGGGGCCTGTGCTGATATTTGCCCGGCAGGAGCTGTCTGTATGGGATTTAAGAAAGGCGGCCGCTAATGCGTACCGCCTCCCTTTTTCCGCTCTTACATTCACTCACCGCCCTGCCCTTTACTTGCGTTTCCGGGCAGATCCAAACCCCTATACTTCCATGACCAGCTCGATCTGATACGCCGGATACTCCTTTAGCTCCACCGGCATGGGAAGCCCCGCTTCCATCAGATCCGCCCCGTAATAGCTGTTTTTGCTCTTTGTATCCCTGTACAGGACATCGGGCTTAAGCCCTTTCATTTTCACGTAACTCACCGTCATATTGCCGTGAATTTCAAGCATCACAACGCTTACAAGCGCGCGATCCTGCTTTTCTGACACAAACATCCATGCCGCGCAGGCTTGCGTGAAAGGATTGGACAGTCGGTAATATCTCCCCCTCCGAATCAACTCCTCCTGCCTCTTGTACTGTCTGATCTGCTCCCTGACAGCCTCCTTTTCATCCTCCGCAAGCTTTTCGGGATCAAGCTCATAGCCGAATGCGCCCGCCATGGCCACTACGCCTCTTGTATGCATGCTCACGCTGCGGCCCGTCTGGTGATTCGGTACAGCCGACACATGCGAACCCACCGTGAGAGCCGGATAGAAAAAGGATGTGCCGTACTGAATCCTGAGCCTGTCCAGTGCGTCCGTATTGTCGCTGCACCAGATCTGAGGCGTATAGTACAGCATCCCGGCGTCAAACCTGCCTCCTCCTCCGCTGCACCCCTCTATCAGCATATCCGGGTATCTCTCTATCAGCTTCTCCAAAAAGTCGTATACCCCCAGCATATAGTCATAGGTTACTTTTCCCTGACAGTTCTCCATGGAAAAAACATCCACGATACTGCGGTTCATATCCCACTTGACAAACTCGATCTTTCCCTGATCAAGAATTCTGCATATCTCCCCAAAAATATACTCCCTCACTTCTGCTCTGGAAAAGTCAAGCACTAGCTGGTTCCGTCCCCTGACCGGCTCCCTGCCCGGTATCCGCAGCGCCCAGTCGGGGTGTTTTCTGTACAGCTCGCTGTCCTCCGACACCATCTCCGGCTCAATCCAGATACCGAATTTTACACCCTCATCGTTGACTTTTTCAATCAACTCCCGCAGGGTGCACCCGAGCTTTTTCTCGTTGACCTGCCAGTCTCCAAGACCGCTGTTGTCATCCTCTCTTTTCCCAAACCAGCCGTCGTCCATAACAATCATATCGATGCCGAGCGACGCCGTACTCTTCGCCAGCTTTAATATGGTCTGCCCGTCGAAGGAAAAATAAGCCGCCTCCCAACTGTTTAAAAGCACCGGTCGGGGCGCGTCCCTGAATTTTCCCCGGCACAGATGATCTCTGATGCACTCGTGAAAACGAATGGAAAGCATTCCGAGCCCCTGATCGGAATAGCTCATAATCGTCTCGGGAACTACCAGTTTCTCCCCCTGTGCCAGCGGATAGTGGAACAGGTCGCTCTGCAGTCCCATCATCACTCTTGTCTGATCATACTGATCCCGCTCCGCCTCGCAGAGGAAATTTCCGCTGTATACAAACACCATGCCGTAACATCCGCCCGCATCCTCCGTGGTATTCCTGTCCGCAAGAATCACCGCCGGATTGTACTGATGGCTGGAGGTTCCGCGGCGGCTGCCGATCGAATAGACGCCGTGCCGGATCTCCTCCCGCTGCAGATTTCTCTCCATGGTGTGTCTGCCATAAAAGCTGAGCATATCGAAACGACCCGTGACAAAATCCAGACAGGCGGATGCCGCTTTCTCGACGGTCACGTTCCGCTCTCCGCGGTTTTCCACGACAACGCTTCTGGTGATGATATCCGCATCCTCCAGCACGCCGTACAAAAGCGTCACCCGCACGCCGCTCACCTTGTCTTCCAGATAAATCTCAAGCGTCTCCGCTTCTTCCAAGTCAGCATAGACTGCCGGAAGTCCCGGCAGTCCATACTTTCCCCTTTTCGTCTCATGTCCGACATAGCGTAAATCACAACAATCAGATCCGTCCGCATTGCGGATGATAAGAGCGCTGTTTCGAAAATCCCCAACGCCCATGACCGGGTATTCCTGGGGTAGAACATCCATGGAGTAGGTTCTGTCATTTCCCACATCCGAAGGGTTTCCGGAAAATCCCCTGTCATAGCATGTCAGCAGATAATCCATATTTCCGTACACACGCCCCCCGTAATACAGATGCAGCAAAAAACCAAAGTCATCCACCTTCATCTGATAAGAAGTGTGCGCCGTGTTCAATGTGAAAATCCGATTTTCAAGCTGATATCCAATTGCCATAATCTATACCAAATCTGTCCTTTCTTAAAGTTTGTCTTACTTCTTTTTCACGAACCGTTCCCATCATACCGCATTTCGGCACCATTTCCCAGTCCGCACGGAAAACACCGGAGAATGCCATTTTTCAGGCATTCTCTAGCGCAAAACATAGTACTTCTTGGCGTCCCGTCCAATGGCGGGACGTCTTTAGAAGTACTTTTTGCGCCGTTATTTTACAGCCCCATTTACCACACCATTCAATATCTGTTTCTGACAGATCAAATAGAAAACGAGTATTGGAATCAGCGACAGCAGGTAAGATGCAAACGCCAGATTATAGTTGGTTCCAAACTGTGACTGGAAGTTCAACTGTGCAAGGGGAAGCGTGTTCTCGGAAGAACCCGCCATGATGATCAATGGCGTCATCACATCATTCCATACTGCCAGCGCAGTGATAACCGCAACAGTCGCATGCATCGGTTTCATGATCGGAAAAATAATTTTCCAATACGTCAGCCAGGTGGAAGCGCCGTCTACCCTCGCCGCCTCTTCCAAAGCCAACGGAATATTGGTAAGGTAACCTGAATACAGCATAATGTTCATCGGCATATAAAATACCACATACAGAAGAATTACGCCGAACCAGTTTGCAAGTCCCATCTCCGCCGTCTGCTTTGCCAAAGGCATCATCAGGATCGCAAAGGGTACGAACATACCGCTCACGATAAAGAGATAGACAAAGTTATAAAACTTGCTGGATTTATTTCTTCCCAGCGTATATCCCATCAGCGAGTGAAGCAGAATGGAAAGCCCCACCGTCAGCACGGAAATCAACAAACTGTTTTTGAGGGAATTCCAGAAATCCGTTATCTCCATCGCTTCTCTGAAATTCTGCAAACTCCAAACTTTAGGCAGCGACAAAATGCCGCTGATGCTGTTGGTCATCTCCGAAGGCTGTTTGAATGCGATCACAACAGTCATGTATAACGGAAAGATAATCGTGGAAAGACCGAGAATAAGCAGCACCATAACGGTTCTGTTCGGTTTTCCGACTGTCGATGTTTTCTTCATAGCTGCTCCTCCTTTGAACTGGAAAATTTCATCTGCGCAACAGAGATCACTACAATCACAATAAAGAATACAACCGCGTTGGCGCTCTGGAAGCCGAACTGTCCGCCCGACATACCGTTATTGTAAATCAGGTAGGAGATGGACTCCGTGCTCTGCGCCGGGCCACCCTTTGTCAGGGCGATGATCTGGTCAAACACCATAAGGAAGTTCTTCACACACAAAACCATGTTGATGGAGAAGAACGGAATAATTAACGGGAATGTCAAATGCTTAAACTGCTTCCAGCCGGTAGCGCCGTCCAAGCCGCCCGCCTCATAGACGTCCTCGGGCACCGTCTGTAATCCCGATATATAGATGATCGTATTCATCGCGATCGCCTGCCACGCGCAGACAATCATCACGCCGATCCACGCTTTATTAGGGCTTGACAGAATACTGGATTGAAGCGACGTAACGCCAGTCATATTCGCAAGCGCCGGAATAATATAGGTAAAGAAATAGTTAAAAATGTAACCTACTACAAGAGAACCCAGTATGTTCGGCAAAAAATAGGCGCCGCGGAAAAATCCCTTTGCCCTGATTTTGCTGTTTAAGCCAAGCGCAAGAATCAGGCTTAAGACATTCACCACCACCGTCGTCACAAGCGCCAGCTTGATCGTGAACAGATAAGACTTGCCCACGCGCGCATCCGAAAACAGATCGATATAGTTGCGAAGCCCCACCCAGTCATGACTTCCAAAGCCTCTGGAATTGGTGAAGCTGTACAGGGCGCCGCGAATCAAAGGAATCGTGTTAAAGCAGATAAACAGCGCCAGAATCGGAATCGTAATCAATAAAAACGTTCTTTTTCTCTCATTTTCATGTTTAGACATTACTCTTTGCCCCTTTCCTAGTCTGCGCGTCAATGCGCGGCTTCGTATTCCTGTACCATGCGGATAATATCTCTGTTATATCTCAGCCAGTTGGTATCAAAGTTTTTCAAAAATGCGTCTTTGTCCTGTTCAATGAGGAATGTCTGCAAGAGTGCATCTACCGACATCTCCGACGGATAGTAGTGATCCTGGTAGTCGGTCATATTGCCGCTCTCAATAAATTCTGTCATGCCGTCTAACAGAGAGGATAACTGGAAATCACCCTTTTTGCACGGAACGGAAGTCTGCGCGTCAATGTATTTTTGCAGATTCTCATCCGCATAGAGGAAGTCCAGCACCTCGTAGGCTGCTTCCTTATTTTTGCATTCCGCCGTTACACAGAATCCCAGGTCGATACCCGAGTTCAACGTCCTGCCCTCTTTCTCGTCGCTTGCCGGCATCACGAAGGAATCCATCTTCAGATCCGGGTTCACCGACAAAATCTGCGGCGCCGCATAGCTTCCGATCGGATACATAGCCGATTCCCCTCTCGCAAAAGCGGTGCAGGCATCGTTGTAGTTGTAGGCGAACGGATCATCCGGCCCGTAAGGCAGAAGCGCCAGATACTTCTCGGAAAGTTCCCCGTATTCTTTTGTAAAGTTTGTCAGCCCCTTGTTCACCTGCTTGGTCGCGTCCGCAGGCGCAAGCTCCACCGCCATAGCGTTCCACGGAGCCAGACAGGTCCATGTGTCCTTGAATCCGAAGTAGAACGGGAGAATGCCCTCTGCCGCGATCTCGTCGCACAATGCGGTCAGTTCATCCCAGGTTTCCGGAATCTGCCAGCCGTGCTCCTCAAACATTTCCCTGTTGTAGAGAACGCCTGCCGCGTTTGCCGCATAAGGCAGTATGTAAGTGCCGTCCACAGGAACAAGCTCCAGCGCCTCAGCGATGTCCAGATACCCTTCATTGATGTCATTGATTCCCTCATAGCCCGATATATCCGCCAGGATATTCGCGTCTACAAAGTAAGAATAATTGATGTCGCCGCCGATTCCTATGATATCAGGGTAGTCCTCCCTGATAAACCTGGTTTTCAGAATCGCCATCGCATCGTTTGGCGAACTGATCGTCAGGTGGATATTGTCATGAGAGGCATTGAAAGCCTCCTCCACCGTCTTGAAATAGTTCGCCGCCTCCGGCTTATACTGCACAATCTCAACTTCAATCTTTCCGTTCGAGGCATCGCCACAACCCTGAACGGACGGCGCTAACGCTGCAAGGCATACTGTCAACGCCAGACTCCTTAATCCCTTTCTCTTCATTTCCCTTCTCCTTCCTTTTTGGAATATAACGCGTCAAAAGCAGATCTAAGTTGATTCGTTTAATTCATTGTAACATACCTTTATGCCGTCAAAAATATCGTTGTTTTGTAGATTTTATGCCTTTATGCGAGTTTTTTTCGCATATGTTGAAGTGACCACGCATTTTGCTATATACTAGTGTGAGAAGAGTTTCTAATGACGTCCCGCCATAGGACGGGACGCCAAGAAGCGTCTCACACGGGAGAATGCCTGAAAAGCGGCATTCTCCGCAAATTTTGAAATTCCGCAAACCTGAATCATGACACGGAGGTTCTTTATGAGCGAAGTCATCTTCTCGGTTTTTCCGAGCGAAAATTTTGTGGATCTTGGGCTTTACCAGTTTGGTTGGGAGCAGTGCGCGCCTTCCCACTCCTTCGGGCCGGCTGCCAGGAACCACTATCTCTTCCACTACTGTCTCTCCGGCACCGGCACCCTGTTTGCCGACAATTCCCACGGAGAATCCGTCCGCTACCAGATCAAAAGCGGGCAAGGCTTTATGCTCTTCCCTAATCAAGTATGCATGTACATTGCCGATTATGACATTCCATGGGAATATACGTGGATCGAATTTGACGGGCTTCGCGCAAGAGAGACGGTGAGCATGACCGGTCTGACTCCCGACCAGCCGGTCTATAAAGCGCGCTATAAAGATATCGCGGAGACGATGAAAGAAGAAATGCTGTATATCGTGAACCACAAGGAAGCTTCCCCCTTTCACCTGATCGGACATCTTTATCTGTTCATGGACAGCTTTGTCCGCGCCTCCACCTCCACGCAGATCGGACAGGGAAACCGGCTTCGCGACTTTTATATAAAGGAAGCTTTCTCCTTTATCGAACAGAATTTCCAAAACGACATATCGGTGGAGGATATCGCCGCCTCCTGCGGCTTAAACCGGAGCTATTTCGGAAAAATCTTTCACGAAAATACGGGGAAATCACCCCAGGCGTTTCTGATCTCCTACCGCATGACCAAGGCCGCGGAACTTTTAAAGCTGACCGAACTTTCCGTGGCCGATATCGGAAACGCGGTCGGCTATCCGAACCAGCTTCATTTTTCCAGAGCTTTTAAAAACGTATACGGTATTTCGCCGAGGCAATGGCGTTATGAAAATAAAAGAAACATTTGAGGAATACCCATTGACTTGACATTTTATCATAAAGTATAATTTTATTATATGACCAAAAGGACAAAACTAACAAGGAAGCGAGGACAGTATTTTGAAACAGTTTTTCGGCATGAGTCAAAACGGCAATCTGAAAGAGGCCGTTCAAGGACTGAGAAATCCTCAGTTGATTATGCTTTTGTCAAACACAAATCAGTTTGAAGCGCACGTAAAGGAATTGGAATCCCTTTTTCCCAACATCCCAAGTATCGGCTGCATCGGGATGAGCTATGACACCAGGATCGTCGAGAAAGGGGTTGGGATCATTGCCTACTACGACGGCGTAAACGCCGTCGCCAATGTGCTCGAAGAGGTATCCGTCATGCCCGTGAAATACATCGGCAGACTGCAGCATGATATACATACCATTAAAAGTTCCGGCAGCAATACCGTCTGTATCGATTTCTGTTCCGGAAACGACGCCTGTGTGCTGACAACCATTTACAGTGCGCTTAACAAGAACCACATTTCGCTTGTCGGGGGCACAGGCGACGGGGGGAAAGTCTCCGCGAATGGAAGAGTTTACCAGGATGCGGTAGCTTACGCGCTGGTCAAAAACCTAAACGGAAAAGTAAAAACCTACAAAGAAAACATTTATCACCAGCTTGGTAATTACCGCTTTGTCGCGTCGGGGACGGACAAGGCCAACTACCGTCTCGGACAGTTGAACGGCAGATCCGCGAAACAGGTTTATCAGGAAATCCTTCATGTGACGGAAGAACAGATTTCCACGCAGACTTTCAAAAACCCTTTCGGTAAAATCAACGGCAACGACACCTGCATTATCTCCATCAAGGAGGTCAGCGGGAACGCCCTGACATGCTTCCGCCAGGTAAACGACTCCGACGTGCTGATCCTTCTGGAGCTCGGGGATTTCAGACAAACCGTCAGGGATACCATCCGCACCATAAAGAGTGAGTTTCCCCGGATTTCGGCCGTATTTTCCGTAAACTGCCTGTTCCGTTATCTGCTCTTTACCGACAACAATTACATGAAAGAATATCTGATGGAAATGAGCGCGCTTGGAAGCCACGCCGGTCTTGTCGGCTACGGGGAACACTACAATAACCGCTTTGTCAACCAATCCATGACCTGCGTCGTGTTTGAGTAAAGGGGGAACAACATAATGATATTTCGCAAAAAATCCCAGCGGGAGGAAAAGACGCTGGATCCGATCGTATATGTAGTGGAAAGCCTGCAGGAATACCGCAATACGCTGATACAAAAAGAAGTGGATTCCCTGCACGAACTGAACATGGTCCGCAAGTCCTTCGGCGGCGTACTGAAAGACTCGGAGGAGTTAAAAGGCTCCCTCATGGACTTTGAGGAGACATTCTCAAGCATCAATACGGTGTCCGGCCAGTTTGCGTCCGTGAAGGACAATATTTTTGAATCCGTGGATCATGTGCAGGGTGAAGTGGAGAATCTGAAAAACAGTTCCCTTCTCGTCGCGAGCTATTTTGAAGAAATGCAGAAAACTTTCGACACCTTCCAGCTTTCCCTGAACGAGATCCGTAAATGTATGGTTAAGATTGTGTCCATAGCGGATCAGACAAACATCCTCTCCCTCAACGCTTCCATCGAGGCCGCCAGAGCAGGGGAACAGGGAAAAGGCTTCGCGACCGTGGCAGGTGAAATCAAAAGTCTGTCCGAGGAAATCAAAAACCTTGTTGCGATGGTGGATTCCAGTATCGGCGACGTGGAGGCGGGAACCGACAAACTCAACACGAGCATCCACACCTCCCATGAGGCGTTGGAAAACAGTCTCACAAAAGTGGACGAAACCTATACGATGTTCGATCAGATCACGCAGGCCGCAGACGGGGCAGAATCCGTGCAGACGGAGATCTCCCAGGTAATTTGCGACTCGAAAAACAAGCTTCAGACGCTCAACAACTTTTTCGACAAGATGAAAAAGCAATATGAGACGGTTCTGCGGCATATCAACCGGGTAAGCAATATGGGAACCACCAAAAGCGCCATGTACGAGGATATCGACAATATGATGGCGCAGATTCCTCCCATCATCGACGATTACAATGCCGGATGATCCCGAAAGGAGCGCTCTATGACAGGCAACTTCGATTTTTATTGTCCCACCCGGGTCGTCTTCGGAAAAGAAGCCGAAAAAAAAGTAGGAAAGCTCGTAAAAGAATATGACGCTTCCCACGTTCTGATTGTATACGGCGGAAAAAGCGCCGTGCGCTCCGGCCTGCTGGATCTCGTAAAGAACGCTCTTGACGCGGAGGATATCGGATTCTCAGAGCTGGGCGGCGTTGTTCCAAATCCCCATCTGGAAAAGGTGTATGAGGGCATCCGCCTGGGCCTTGCGACCGGAACCGACTTTATTCTCGCCATAGGCGGCGGAAGCGTCATCGATACCGCAAAAGCCGTCGGCTACGGCCTGGCGGAACCGGAGTTTGATGTGTGGGAGCTGTTTGAGCGCACCAGACAGCCGGCATCCTGCCTGCCGCTTGGCTGTATCGTCACCATCGCGGCATCAGGAAGCGAAACTTCCAAGTCCTGTGTCATCACCAACAAAAAGACCGGGGAAAAACGTTCCTGCGGCAGCAATTTGAGCCGTCCGAAATTTGCGCTCATGAATCCCGAGCTCACAAAAACCCTGCCAGACTACCAGACACAGGCAGGATGCACGGATATCATGATGCACACGATGGAACGCTATTTTACAAACGGCGGAAAAATGGAGCTGACCGACGCCATCGCGGAAGGACTTTTAAGAACCGTCATGAAAAACGCGCTCATTCTCCATGAAAATCCCGACGACTATGACGCAAGATCCGAGGTGATGTGGGCCGGAAGCCTCTCCCACAACGGCCTGACAGGCTGCGGCAACACCGGGGACGACTTCGTCTCCCACAAGCTGGAACACGAGCTTGGCGGCATGTTTGACGTGACCCACGGCGCGGGACTTTCCGCCGTCTTTGGAAGCTGGGCCAGATACGTGTACAAGGACTGCCTTCCCCGCTTCGTGCGCTATGCAAAAAACGTGATGGACATCCCGGCAGGCTGCGACGACGATGAAACGGCACTGGCAGGGATCGTCGCGACGGAGAACTTTTTTTGCCGCATCGGTATGCCGGTCACTCTCTCCGAACTCGGCATCTTCCCGACGGATGAAGAAATCGGGCAGATGGCAGAAAGTATTTCGTCCGCCTACGGTGAAATCGGTTCCGCCAAAAAACTGGGCAGAGAAGATTTCATCAACATCTACCAGGCCGCCAGATAAGCGGATAATATTAAAACTCTCCTGTATTGGGAGAGTTTTTAATCTTTCTTATCTAAACCGAAACACCGGTCTGCCGTTATCCCAGCCGAATTTCATCAACATCGCATGGCGGTTCGGATTGTAGAGGGGATCCCCTACGATCTGTGTCTCCGTCCTGGCATGGTACACCATAATGTCGTTGCCCTCCTCGTCCACGGTAAAGCTGTTGTGCCCGGGCCCGTAAACCTCATGGGACGCGTCCGACTGCAGAACGGGATACCTATCCTTTCTCCAGGACAGAGGATCTAACAGATCCGAATGCTCATCCGCCGTCAGCATACCCATGCAGTAATCCACACCCGTCTCCGAGGCGGAGTATGTCATAAAGATTTTGCCGTTTCGCTTCAGAATGGCCGGGCCTTCATTCACCCAAAAGCCGACCCTCTCCCAGTCATAATCCGGGGTCGTCAAAAGCACCTGCACGGTCTTTAACTTGTAAGGCGTCTCCATCTCCCCTATGTAAAGGTTGGAAATCTGTTTACCGACTCCCACCTTCTCCGCCCAAATGTAATACCATCTTCCCTTATTCTCAAACACGGTGCCATCCAGCGAAAAAGCCTCAAAGGAAAAGTCGTCGTCATCGGCCCTTCCCATTTTCCCCTTCTCCGTCCACGTACCGGTTACGGGATCCGCATCCTTGCATTCGAGCACGTAAGGTCTGATCGCCCATACGTCATCCTTATCGCCGCCGGCATAGTAGATGTACCATGCGCCGTCGATATGGTGAAGCTCCGGCGCCCATATATGACAGCTCATAATCCCCGACTCATGCTTGTGCCAGACCTCCGTCTCCGAAGCCTCCGAAAGACCAGCAAGGGTGCGGGATCTGCGCAATACGATCCCGTCATAAGCCGGAACGGAGGCCGTAAAATAATAGGTGCCGTCCGTATGCCGGTACACATAGGGATCGGCACGTTGTAAAATCCATGGTTTATTATAAAGTAATCCGCTCATCTTCTCCTCCGTTTCAAATCGTATGTGCATATCTGTTTTGATTTTTATAAATTATTTTAGTTATATCTAAATTATAAAGGATTTTTTTGTATAGGGCAACTATTATTTTGTGAAGAGCCGAAGGTCGAACGCCATCCCCACCCCTTGCATAAGCTAAAGTAACTCCCTTAAAGAAGGAACCTGTCATGCCCGATCTCTCCATACTCATCGCCGGCCGCCCTAAAGACACAACAAATTACGAAAACGCACTGAAAAGGCTGGGTGTCCCCTGTTTTGTCAGTCTGACGCCCGATCAGGCCGACAAAGCCACCCACCTTCTTCTCCCGGGCGGCGGCGATATCACGCCCGCCTTTTTCGGCCAGGCCGACCACGGCTCCCACCACATTGACACGGAGCTTGACATCCTGCAGCTTGATATCCTCGCCCGTTTTTCGGCACAAAAAAAGCCCGTGCTCGGCATCTGCAAAGGGCTGCAACTCATCAACGTCCACTTCGGCGGCGACATTACACAGCATATCGACACCGCCGAAACCCACAAGTGGGTCGGACGTGACCAGTTTCACTATGTCTTTCACTGCGATCTGGGCCGCCGTGATTTCTTTTATCAGCTCTACGGAACCAGCGTCAAGGTAAACTCCGCCCATCACCAGGCCATAAACCGCATAGGCAATGGGCTTATCGCAGTCTGTCGCGCCGGGGACAACGTGATCGAGGGGTTACATCATGCTTCTCTCCCCATACTCGCGGTGCAATGGCACCCGGAACGGCTTCCGGACGGCGGGGGCGAATCGCTGTTTTCCTATTTTCTCTCGCTTGGATGAAGCTTCAGACGGCTTTCCAACTGCGCCATGCCCTCCTCGAACTTCTCCCTCTGCATTTCCCACCTGTTTTTCCGACCCGAATGTATCCCCAGCCTGCTTTGCGCCTCTTCCTTTGCATGGAGCGAAATCATCTCGAAGAGGGCGCGCATGATCTGCATCACCACCCCCGCTGTCTCCTCGTCCACCCCGCCTATGGCTCTGCCGATCTTCTGGATGCTCTGGAACCAGTGCGCCGTAAAATCGATCAGATTGTCCGTCTCCGACGCCTGTACAACCCCGTACAACGCGTCCACAAAAATGTGCATCTTAGCCTGATCCAATGACAGAATCCATTCGTTGAGCGTCTGGTCCACAAACTTCCGTCCCGGTCTGATCTCGTCCACTATGCGAAAATCCCCCTCCTTCACAAGCCAGGTGTAGGGATTGTGCTGGGCGAGCCCGATCGTTTTGCTCTCCACCACCCGGTAGTCGCCGTCCGAGTACAGCAACATCCCCACGAGCGAAGAGCGCGGCACGGTCTTGTGTATGCGTCCTTCGATCTCCTGCCACGCCCCCCGCGCTTTGACCTCCGGCCGAAAACCCGGCCCGTCGTGGTCATAGATTCTTTCTATCCGTTCTCTCACCTCCGGCGCACAGTGCATGGCCGCATAAACCGCGAAGTTCCCCCCTTTGGAATGGCCTCCCACATAAAAGCCGCCGTCAATCGCACGGGCGGCCTCCTCCAGATACAGCACGCTTCGTCTCTGTCCCGGCACCGGCTCGGAAAAGGCCAGATTCAAATCCTCTTTCCAGCCGACTATGTTTTCGTCCGTCCCCCGGAATACCACATACGAACGACCGTCGGAAAGATCACACACCACGGCGGAAAACTGGCTTTCCCGTTCCGGTTCTATTAGGTTTACATAATTCCAAAGGCGCATTTTGCCGAATCGTCTGCCGTTTAAAATCCCCGTAAAAAGAGCCGTATTGTCCTTGCGGTAACGTTCGTCCGCATAGAGGCGGTCGTAGTCCGCATGGGCGGCGATCTCCTCAATACTCACCGGGGCGCGCGCTTCCTCCGGCCCCGGCACGATGCCTTCGAATTTCAGATAGGAGAGCTGGCTGATCACCAGACTGTCCACATCGCCAAAGGGTTTCTCCTCCAGACTGTAGTCCCCGTATTCTCTCAGATAATCCAAAATGGTTCCCATTTTTCAGATTCTTGCCTCCAGATGCTCGATATTTTTGATCAGCACGCTGACCGTGCCGTCAGGGTTTGTTATAAACTCCACACATTTGGGATTCTTGTACTGCTCCATGGGAATTTTGATCTCGATACCCGTGTCCGTAAAAAGATGCTGACTCTGGAACTTCCGCATTGTGTTTTCACTTTGCGGCTCAATCGTCTCCTTCACCATGTTGTACTTTTCCATTTTATCCTGAAAAGCCGTTCTCAATTCCGGCTCTCCCTCAAAAATCTTTCCGGCGATCTCCTCCACCACAAAGCCACCCTTCTCCTCCATCTCTTCCTGTATGATGCTCTTGGCGCGCATCTGTCTCTCAAAACGCTCATTCTCCGCAAAGCCTTCCTTCTGCACGCTCTCCACGGCGCGTCCCACAATGGAAAGCTTGGACTTATGGGAGAGATGGGAACTGCACTTTAAGAAAAGGAAAGAAAAATAATCTGTCTTCTCCCCGTTCACCTCATACTTTCTCTCCACCACCTGCACGGAAAAATCCGAAAGGCAGATCACCGCCGCCTCCGAAAGCCGCTGGGTCTGAGACGGCAGGATGGACTTGTGGCGGATCAGCTCGTTGCTGTTTCCCTCCCCCTCCGAAAGCGGCATCGTGCGATGGGTGTAAAGCGTCTTGTAGTTCATCTTGAGAAGTGCCAGATACTCTTCCTCCCCCTCCCTGAATCGCACCACCATCAGATCCGCCGGCGGAATGTCGATGTTGCCGCTCATAATCTCATACAAAAGCCCGGCGATCTCCTGACTGATTCCGACAAAGTTTTCATCCTCGTATCCGGTCAGCATGTTGTATACTTCCGACTCGCGCTCGTAAAATCTGCATTCCTTCGCATCGTCCCCCGCGCAGATCTTCCCGATATGTTCCCGCGCAAAATCCGCCACCTCCGAACCGAACTCTAGCTCCGTATCCGAGAGCACCGGCATCCCGATGGTGGGATCCAGTATATGTATGATGATATGCTTTATTCTGATATCTTCTTTGTTCATCCCATTTCTCCTTTGTCCCGTTTCTCTACTGACTTAATAAGAGGTTCACTATCACCTTTTAATTGTATTTTCCAACATAATCCGTCCCCGTCTCGGTCTGCATTAAGTTTACATAATACTGTGGATCCCGCTCCATCAAGAGCATGGTGTGAAAAGCCGCCAGAAGCATCTTATCCCCGTTATTCTTCATGCTCTCCCTGTCCCTGTCAAGCTGCGCCTTGAAGTGATCCATCTGCCACACCATAATATCGATCAGACTGTAGCCGGCCACCTGATATTCGCACAGAAAATCCTGATGCTCCAGATAATACAAAAATTCCTTCGATACGCCCTCCGAAGCGGACAGCATCTCAAAAAAACGTTCCAGAAACGCCTCGTCCTCCCCGGCGTAGCAGCACAACGCGCGCGCCCAGGCATACGCCCTTGTTTTCTCTTCTTCTCTCATCCTCTCTCCCCCCTCGGTTCTTTTTCCACGTCTTAATACATAAAATAAGCTAAACGACACCGGGACGTGTTTTCTATGGCTCTCCTAGAACAAATCAACGATTTTTTATGGGGCTTCCCCCTGATTATCCTGCTTATGGGTACGCATATTTACTTCACCTGCAAACTGCGCTTTCCTCAAAAAAACCTATTCCGGGCGATCCGTCTGTCCCTGTTTTGCACACAGGATTCTCCCTCCCTGGAGAAGTCGGCTACCTCGCAAAGCGCTGAGAGAAATCTGTCTCCCTTCTCGGCGCTTTCCACCACGCTGGCAGCCACCCTCGGCACCGGCAACATCATCGGCGTATCAACGGCCGTGGCCCTCGGCGGCCCCGGCGCCATCTTCTGGTGCTGGATCACCGGCATACTCGGCATGGCCACCTCCTACGGCGAATGTTACTTAAGCGTCCTTTACCGGCAAAGGAAGGAGGACGGCCTCTATGTAGGCGGTCCCATGTATGTGCTGAAAAATGGTTTACATAACAGAAAACTCGGCGCTCTCTATGCTTTCTGCACGCTGACCGCCGCCTTCGGCGTGGGATGTACCACACAGGCTAACTCCGTCACCCGGGCAACAGACTTAAGTTTCGGGCTTTCTCCTCATCTTGTGGGCGTCGCCTTGGCCGTCGTGACCGGACTTGTCATCCTCGGAGGCATCAGGAGCATAGGAAATCTCTGCGAACGCACCGTACCGGCCATCAGCTTTCTCTATCTCTTCGGCTGCATTCTCCTGTTGGTTCTCTACCGGCATCAGCTTGTCACCGCCGTGGTCTGGATCATAAAGGACGCATTCTCCTTTGCCAGCCTCTCCGGCGGCGTAGCCGGAGCGGGTTTGCAGCGTGCGCTGCGCTACGGCATCGCCAGGGGGCTTTTCACCAACGAAGCCGGCATCGGCACCTCCGCTATCGCTGCCGCCGCTTCCCACACCGATAATCCGAAAATACAAGCCTATGTGTCCATGACTGCCGTATTTTGGGACACGGTGGTTATGTGCCTGCTGACCGGACTCGTGGTAGTCTGCAATATGCTCTACGATCCGGACTCCATCGCCGGGACTGCCGAGACGGATCTGACCGCCGCCGCTTTCGCCCATCTTCCCTACGTGGGAGACGCGTTTCTCACGATCTCCCTGTGCGCTTTCGCCGTTACCACCCTGATCGGCTGGTCTTATTTTGGGGAGAAAGCAGCCGAGTATCTCGGCGGAAACCGGACAATTCCCCTCTACAAGCTGTTCTATGTCGTGATGATCTATCTCGGAGCGGTCATTCCCATGCGCCTTGTATGGGAGTGCACCGACCTGATCAACGGACTGATGGCTCTCCCGAATCTTCTGGCATTGTGGTGGCTGCGAAGAGAAATCAAATCATAACGCGCTTTGTAGAGAATGTGAACTATCATTTCCTTGCGCGAAACGCAACGCTTCCAGCTTTCGGAAATACAGGTAAAATCCCACGCAGATCAGAGCTGACAGGAGGGAGCCAAGAGGCGCCGCCCATCCCATGGGATAGAGGCTTTCCGGGAAATAAACGCTCGCCAGGTAAGCTCCCGGAATGCGGATGAGCGCAATCGCGGTTATATTATGTAAGAAGGAGATCCCCGCCTTCTGATCGCCGCAAAAATATCCGCTGAAACAAAAATGTATTGCCGCAAAAAGCGTGTCAAATGCGTAGGAACGCATATAGGAACACCCTGCCGCAAGCACCTCGGCATCCCTCGTAAACAGCCCCACCAGCGTTTCCGGCAAAAACTGATTGTAGAATGCGCAAAAGGCGCCCCAGCACATGGTGATGAGAAGGCCGTACCCGAGACAGGCTCTGGCTCTCTCCGGCTTGTTCGCTCCCATGTTCTGAGCCGTGATGGCGGAAATCGCCGACAGAAAAGCGGATGGCACAAGAAACATAAAGCCGATCAGCTTCTCGACGATCCCCACCGCGGCGGAGACGATAAGTCCTCTGCTGTTTGCGATCACTGTAATCACGATAAAGGCCACCTGGATCAGCCCGTCCTGGCAGGCTATGGGCGCGCCCACTTTGAGAATCTGTAAGACAGCTTCTTTGTTTGCCCTTAAGTCCTCTCCCGTGATTCGAAATCCCAAATCTCTTCTTTTCAACATACCGAGCGCGGCAAATACGCTCACCGCCTGTCCGAACACGGTCCCGAGAGCAGCGCCCGCCGCACCAAGCCCCATGCCGCCGATAAAAACAAAGTCGAGCACAATATTGACCACACAGGCCACCGCCACAAAATACATGGGCCTCCTGGAATCCCCCGCCCCGCGGAAAATACTGCTGATCACGTTGTAAGCGGTGACAAATGGCACCCCCGCAAAGCAGATTCCAAGATAGACCACCGTCTGCTCCACCGCCTCCGCGGGCGTCAACATAACGCGGGCGATCGTCCTTGTGCAAAGCAAAAGCGCCGCCGTAAGAACCGCCGCGAACACCGAAAAAAAGACCACGGAAGCGCCCACCGTCCTCGCCGCCGCGCGCCCGTCTCTCGCACCCACATATCTGCCGATACGCACGGTAGCTCCCATGGCAAAGCCGACAATAATCACCGTGAGCATATGCATCACCTGACTGCCTATGGAAACCGCGGTAGTTGTCTCGGAACCGTTGTAAAGACCTACTACAAACAGATCTGCCATGCCGTAAAAGGTCTGCATAAAACAGGCCAAAAGATAGGGGAGCGCAAATCGTACCAGATTTCCGAAAACGCTCCCTGTTGTCAAACTATTCTCTTCCACCCCACACCGCCATCCTTTCGTAAGTAAATTTTTCTATATATACTTCCACTCGTACTAACCGCCATGATTCCGCTTATGCGGAATCTCAAAATCCACGGACGAGCAAGCTCGTCCTGGAGAATGCCGCTTTTCAGGCATTCTTCTGCGTGAAACTTAACGCTTCCAAGTCAGCTTTGCTGACTTTGTTCCTGTCCTGTGGCGGTACGTCTTTAGAAGCACTTTTCACGCGGCTAGCCGAGGGCCACGTCAAGAATCATCATAATCACAAACCCGACGGCAACGCCGACCGTGCCGACATTGCTGTGCTCCCCGGATTGCGCCTCGGGTATCAGCTCCTCCACCACCACATAGATCATGGCTCCCGCCGCAAAAGCAAGAAGCGCCGGCAAAGCCTTTACAATCCTTTCCGCCAAAAGAATCGTGACAAACGCGCCCACAGGCTCCACTATGCCCGAAAGCGCCCCATACGCGAAGGCGCGCCTCCTGGAAACACCCTCGCCGCGAAGGGGCATGGAGATGATCGCGCCCTCCGGGAAATTCTGGATGGCAATGCCGACAGCCAGGGCAAAAGCGCCCGCCATGGTGATGGCCGTGTCTCCGATCAACGCTCCCGCAAAGGTCACTCCCACACTCATCCCCTCGGGAATGTTGTGCAGCGTCACAGCAAGGACAAGCATGGTTGTTTTTTTTAAATTGCTCTCCACGCCTTCCGGCTCTTCGCTTTCCAGATGGAGGTGTGGAATCAGGCTGTCCAGCGCCAAAAGAAACGCCATCCCGCCAAGAAATCCGGCGGCCGCCGGCAGCCAGGCAATCTGCCCCTGCTCACCCGCCATATCGATGGCCGGAATGAGCAAAGACCACACCGACGCCGCAATCATAACTCCCGACGCAAACCCCAAAAGCAGCTTCTCCACTCCCCTGTGTATTTGATTTCTCATGAAAAACACCATGGCGGAACCCAGGGCAGTTCCCGCAAAAGGAATCATCAATCCTGCAAGCACCTGCATTTGCCGCATAACCTCCCGTTTCGCGAAGTTTCTTTTTCCTATTCCTATTTTACTTTTACCGTATATCTGACCGTGACAGGCTTTATATTGTCCGCCTGATCCGCCAGCCAAACCTGCAATTTCAACGTATAGCTTTTTCCCTTCACCGCACGCCCGCTTCTTGTCATGGCAAGCGTCACTTTCCCCGTTTCGCTGTCCCATCCCGCAATGCTGAAGACATCCGAATTGCCCGCAAGAGACACACGCTCAATGGCGGGCTCTTTCGCACCTTTCAAGGACGCTTTAAGAGTGACCTCCACACTGTTGTAAGCGCCGCTGTACATCCGGGCGGACTTAGGCGAAGCGCTCACCTTTACGCTCCCCTGCTTTACCTTAAACTTTACCTCCGAAGCCTCCGTCTGGTTTGTCTCTCCCCGCACATTGCGCAGAGTCAGAACCGGAATGACGCTGTACTGGTATTTTGCGACAAGCGTTATTTCATTTCCGGGAACGCTCCTTTTCGCCCGCAGCTTTATTTTCCCGTCATTCCCGTCCCACTCGGCTTCAAAGAGATGCGCGTCCCTTCCTTTCAGAAAGACGCCTGTAATCTCTCCGCCTACGGCCTTTAAAGACGGCGTCAGCGTCATAAAGCTTCCCTCTCTGTTCAGCACGTCGATGCTGCCTTTCGCGCTCACCTTCACAGCCTGCGCGGAAGCGGTGTTTACCACCTTCAAGGTGAGCGGCGTCTTCCAGCTCTTCCCCTTGTGGGACACCTGAACCGTAAACTTATAAGAACCCGGATCCACATCCTTATTGTTAAGTCGTGCGGACACTTTTATACACGATGTCTCTTTGTCCACGGAAAAAGCCACCCGGCCGCCGCGCACAAGCGTTCCCGCGCTCATATCCCTTGCGTCGTAAAGGACGCTCACCCGCACGTCCTTATCCGGCAGGATGTCTCCGCCGCCTTTCCACCTGACAGTCGTTTGTGCCGCATCGTAGTCTTTGTATGCGTCGTTCGCATTGAGCTGCAGCGTCTTTTTGCCGAGGGCAATGGACGGCATACCGAGGTTTACCTTTATGCTGCAGGAAATATTGACCGATTCGGTCCATGTCTTATCCCGCAGACTGACAACCGCCTTGAAGCTTTCCGCCTGGTTCAGATTCTTCCCGCTAAGGATAATCCCCCTGACAGGCTGTTGCTCACTCAACTCGTTATCCGCTTTTACCTCATAGTTTCCTTTGGCTCCCGTGGAAAGGCCGATTTTTTCCAGAGAACTGCCAAAGAGATGATCCGCGTTCTTAAACCCGATTCGCACGCTGCTTATACCTGCGTTCGGATAGAAGGTCACCCCGCCGCTCTCAAGCGAAATTTTCGGCGCCTTTTTCTCCACCGCCACCATGAATCTGGCCGTAACCGGCTCCTGGTAGCCCGTGAAGGCAATTTGCAGGCTTCCGGTTTTGACGCTGTTCAGGGAAGCGCCCTCTTTCGCTTTCACATAGTATATCCCGTTTTGCCCTTCCACAGTATAATCGGCGCATCCCGTAAGAGTCACACTCTTCACCTGTTCGTCCGTTTCGATAAAAAGCCGGCTCTTTGACTCCTTATAGAAGAGATTCAGCTTGCTTTCCTGCTTCACCTTATATACCGGTATTTTTGACTCCACTTTTATGGTGAGCGGCAGGGCGTAAGTTTTTTTGTCAGCCATGGCCAGTAGTTTCGTCTTGTAGGAACCGCTTTTCGTTCCGCTTTTCGCCATGATTTTGTAGCTGCCCGCCGTCCCCCCTCCGGTCAGGATAAACTGCGCGCTCTGATCATCCGAATCCATGGTCACGCCTGTCACCGCATATACCCCGCCGTCCGGGTTGGAGGCCGGATAAACGACGACCTCCGCGCCCGTATTCCGCTTCGTATTCACCGTGATGAGCTCCTCACTAAGTCCCGGCTCCGCGTCCGCCACGATGAGGGTAATCGTATGGGAGGTCTTCCCCGCATCGTTTCCCGTAACCGTAATCTGCGCCGTGCCGGCCGCTTTGACAATCAGGGAAACCGAGAATCCGTTTCCCTCCGCCGCCTGGGACTTCACTGCCACCACTTTGGCATTGCCGCTTTTCGCCGTCACTTTTGAAGCGCCCGGCAAGGTCAGCGCGATCTTGCTGTTAATCTGATTCGCCCTCTCCGTCCGAAACGCCGAGAGCTCGCCGACATAGACGCCGTCCGCCTGGCCGGATTTTCTGAACCCTTCCACGGAAGCAACCGCAAGCGCATCCGCCTTGCCCGACACAGTCAGCTTAAGGCTTGCGCCAAACGTCTTTTTGCCAAGCTTAAGGCTTCCCTTCACTGTGGCGCTGCCGATTCCCTTCGCCGTACACTCTGCGCCGTCCAAAGCGGACTGCACCAGCAAAACTCCGGCGTTGCCGCTGCTCCACGTAATGCCTTTTTCAAGTTCTCCGAGCAGTTTTTCCTTCTGCTCCTTAAAATAGACATTCCCGCCATACTTTTCGTCATTCTCAAAACGACGTAAAGCATCGTCAAAGGAATAGTTTACATAACACTTCACCTTCTGTCCCTGGCAGAGAACGGAATCCGTGTACTCTTTTCCCTCCTCCGTCCGCAGTTTTACGGAAATATTTTCCACATGCAGGAAACAGACTTCCAGCAGCGTCTCAGCAGGCACGGTATCCGAGCCTGCCCCCTCGGGCATATATACCGCCGCAAACTTTTTTGAACGCATTCCCGCAAACTGAGACAAAGCCGTATCCGGATATTTAAAGCTCCAGCCCACGGGAAGCGCAACGTCGCGCAGCGTAGTCTGCGTGTTGATCAAGGCGACAGGTATGGGAATATCCTTCTCCTGAAGTTCCGCCTCCCTTTTCACCGTCACCGTGCAGACGGCTTCCGCCCTCTTTCCGTCTATCACCACATCCTTGCCGTCATCATCCGTAATCACGGCGGTTATCTTTGTCGTGCCCTCTCCCGTGGCCCGCACAAGAACCGTCGAGCTCCCCGAAACCTCCGCCGCCGTCTGCCCGTCGTCCAGGACAAGCGCCGCCACCGCCGCATTGCCGGATTTCCATTTTACCTTCTTCCATCGGCTGTCGGCCGGAGTCAGGTAAACCTTCAACTGCCTGGTATCCCCCTCCAAACTCCCCTCCTGGTTTTTCCTCCTATGAAGCGTAACCGTATCCTCGCGAAGCGATATCGTCGGCAGAGCGGAATCCTCCACACACACCTCACAAGCCAGGACATGAAAGCCGTTATCCACAGAAGCCCATATCACAGTCTCCCCAATGCCTGTAGGCGTCACCGTTCCGCCCGCCACAGAGGCTACGTTCCCGTCATCGCTGGTCCATTCAATTTTATCCGTGGACTCCAGGCTGCCGTCCATGACCACCAGTTTTTTTGCCGTCATATCCGTCTTCAAGTCAAAAGACAGACTGCCCGTCATCGTCTCCTTGTCAAATTGAAAGCCCGGGGCATCCGAAACCAGAGTGTAATCCGACACTTTCACGGTGCAGACGGCCTGTACGCCATTTGCCGCCGTGGCGGATATTTCCGTCGCACCCACGCCCACGGCCTCCACTTTTCCCTGCGCGTCAACTTTGGCTACCGCCTCGTTCCCGGTTCTCCAGGTCAGGGATCGATTCACCGCATTGTCCGGCTTAACCGTCGCCAGAAGTGTGTCCTGCTGCCCTGTCAGCAAATGAAGCTTTTGCTTATTGAGAGTAACCTCCGTAACTTCCTCCGGCTCCTCCGGCTTGTCGCTCAGGGAAAATAGGTTTACATAATAACTCAGGGATGTCTCCTCCCCGTCCTGATCCGTAAGCCCTTTTATCGTGACCTGAAACCGGGAAGTCTTATTATAGCTTACGCCGTTTGGACGGAAGATGATACAGTTTGGCATCCCGTAATAGTCTGTGTTCACCTTGAAGTATCCGTTCGCGTTCAGCTTTGAGAAAGTCCATGTCTTGTTGCCGGAGACATCGCGAAGCGTGACGGACACCTTGTCCAAATCCACCTCCTTGTAGTCGCTTCCAAGGCTCACCGTCCAGGGCGTCCCCGAACCGTTCATCAGCTCGATCGGCATAGTCTGGGCGGGCCACGCCACGAAATCGGTGACCGAACTTCCGCTTCTGTCAAAGGCGTACATTGAGGAATATGCCCCCACGGCGCCGAAACCGGTTTTGGTCATGGCCGGATTTAAAACCCATCTGCGGTGACCCATTCGGTCAATATTGGAGGAATCCCCGTCATACATCCAGCCGTCCAAAAGGCTGCGCGCAATATTTCCATATCCCGACGCAATATTGCTGCTCGAGCAGCCGCTTTTTCCCAGCTCATAAAGCTCCGTTTCCTCGTCCGTCGTAAACCCTTCCGGTTTATCGGGCGTATGGGACAGCACACCGTTTATACAGTTTATAAGCGACCCTGCCTGGTTTTTCGCTATATAGTCTTCGTCCAGCGTCACATCGGCCGGAATACCCGCCACATAGCGGATAAAATTCAGAAGATTCAAGGCGTTTTCCAGACTCTTGCCTGTCAGATGTCCCGCCTTGTAGGGACTTTTCGTGGAGGGCTTATCGCTGTAAGTATTTTCCGTAGTCAGATTCCACGGATACGCCTCATAGCGCGCAATGATCTGCGCCGCGCTGGGCGTCTGTCTCGTCAGCCCCTCAGCCCCCGCCATAAAATCGGCGCCGCTATAGGAAAGACCCTTTGCCCCGCCGAATCCCTCTATGGCAAGCGGCGGCTCGCCCAAAACGCTGCCTCCCTCATAGAGCGGCTCTTCCAAAGACTCTTCCTCCGAAGGCTCCTCCGGCACCGTATCCGGCGTATTTCCCGAGACAGTCTCTACCGGTTCCGGCAAAGGTTCCTTCTCACCGGCTCCGGGCGTTTCTCCCTCCTCGGGCGTCTCCTCACCGGCTCCGGGCGTCTCCCCTTCCTCGGGAGTCTCACCGCCGGCTCCGGGCTTCTCTCCCTCCTCGGGCGTCTCCTCACCGCCGGCTCCGGGCTTCTCTCCCTCCTCGGGCGTCTCCTCCTCGCCGGCTCCGGGACTATCTCCTTCCTCCGGTTTCTCCCCGTCGGCTCCGGGTGTTTCTTCCTCACCTGGCTTCTCCTCACCGGCTCCGGGACTATCTCCTTCCTCGGGAGTCTCACCGCCGGCTCCGGGACTCTCCCCTGCCGTCGGCTCCTTTTCCCCGTCATTAACGGTATCCTCCGCCTCGGTTTCCGGCTCTTTTGGCGCGTACACGGCCGGATCCCCTGCAGCCGCAGGTTCTATGGCATACACGGCGCCACAGCCTCCTTCCATCCACAAAACCGCCGCGAGCGCCGCCGCGAGCGCTCTGCTCCACCTTCTCTTATTCCATATCCTTATACTTTTCATTTTTTGCATAGTCCACGCACATCCCTTTTCTTTTTACTCCCGCCACCAGATCATAGCTCTCCGCAATCATGCGCCTGACATCATCGTCCGGTATCGTACCGTCCAAAATCACCGTGTTCCAGTGTTCCTTGTTCTGATGATACCCCGGAATCACCGATTCATAAGTCTGCCGCCAGAAATCACGCCAGGCCGGATCCACCTTCACATTGATCCGTACACATCCTTCGTATTCATAAGTCCATAAAAACGCCTTTTTGTTCCTGACGCACCTCACCAACACCCAGTTCGTGTCATGAAAGGGCATGTCCTGGTAAACATCCTGAAATGTCATTCCATATTGCAGCGCCTCTTCTCTCGTTGTCATAGTCCCCTCATACCCGGTCTTTTTTTGCGATCGGAAAACCAGCGTATCCGAATCATTTAACCGCTTTGCCCGGTGTTTCAAGTATACCACTTCCGCAGACGCATTTTCAACGAATTTCCCCAATTCAAAGCAATCCAAAAAGTAGTGTAATTCCAAATGTAACCAATCTGCCGCACGGTTCCTGAGAAAGGTTGCACTTTTAGATGAAAATCAACTTTACCGCCATACTTTTTCTGTAGTATAGTGTAATTATACATACAATTCATGGGCTGTCATCTTGCACCGACACGCCGCTTTACAATCAAAGAGAGGGATATATTTATGGACAAAAGTGCAGAAATCAGAAAACTGTGTCAGGAGAAAGAGATCCGCATGATCGATTTCAAAATGACCGACATCGACGGACGTTGGCGTCACATCACCATACCTGTGGAGCGATTCGACAAGAATATCTTCGTCTACGGAATCGGCTTCGACGGTTCCAATTACGGGTACGCACCTGTCGAGAAGAGCGACATGATATTCTTACCCGACCCGGATACCGCCTATGTGGATCCTTTCGCGGATGTGCCCACATTGACCATGTGCGGCAACGTCTGTGTCATCGGAAAGGGCGAAAACACTCCCTTTGACCAATACCCGAAGAACGTGACCCTGCGGGCCATGGATTACATGAAAAAGACCGGCGTCGCGGACGAGGTGGTGATCGGACCCGAGTTTGAGTTTTACCTCTTCGACTCCGCCCGCTACGAAGTGTCGCCCCGTCAGTGCGCTTACAGCATCGATACAAGACAGGCTGACTGGAACTGCAGACTTGATACGCCCGGCAATAACGGCTACGAAGTGACCCACGGCGGTTACCATATCGCCGCGCCGCAGGATGTGGGCTACGATCTGCGAAGCCGCATGTGTGTGGAAATGGAAAACTGGGGCATCAAAGTGAAATACCACCACCACGAAGTTGGCGGTCCCGGCCAGATGGAGATCGAGGTGGAGTTGGCGGATATGCCCACCATGGCGGACAACACCATGATCATCAAATATATCATCAAAAATATGGCGGCACGGGAAGGCAAGACAGCCACTTTCCTGCCAAAACCCATCTACAAGGAAGCGGGTAACGGACTCCATGTACATATGCTGCTTAAAAAGGACGGCAATCCCGTCTTCTACGATGAAAACGGCTACTCAGGCTTAAGCCGGACCGCCCACTACTTTATCGGCGGACTGCTCTCACACATCGCGTCGCTGTGCGCTTTCACCAACCCTTCCACCAATTCCTTCAAGAGACTGGTGCCCGGATATGAAGCGCCCGTGACAGTCGGTTACGCCACCTCCAACCGCAGCGCGGTCATCCGCATTCCCGCCTACGCGAAATCCCCGGATGCAAAGCGTTTCGAGCTGCGAAACCCCGACGCCACCGCCAATCCTTACTATGCTTATGCGGCGATCCTGATGGCGGGCCTGGACGGTATCGAAAAGAAGATCGATCCTGCCAAAAACGGCTGGGGGCCCTACGACTTCAACCTCTACACCCTCTCCGCCGAGGAGCAGAAAAAAATCAAAGGGCTTCCCACGTCGCTGGAAGAGGCGCTTGATGCACTGGAAAAAGACCACGACTATCTCACGAAAGACGGGGTGTTCCCTGGGCGTCTGATTGACGTGTGGATTGCAAGAAAGCGCGCGGAGGCGAAGGAGGCCGGACAGATTCCCACACCTGCGGAGTTTATGATGTATTATGATCTATAAGCGGAGAAAATTCCTTCGGAATTATCTCCACAAAAATTCCTTCGGCGTTTTCTCCAGGAAAATTCCTTCGGCGTTTTCTTCAGGAAAATTTATCGGAACACGGGGCGGGTTTTCTGCCCCATTTCTCACAGGGGGATGATACCATGAGCGATATCCTGCAATTTTCCACCAGAGAAGAATTCAGAAACTGGCTTTTTGCCAACTGTCTGTCAGAAAACGATACGAGCAAAACAGGCGGCGCCATGACACCGCCTGTAAATCGTTTCAAGCTCTTCCCTTATAGTATAGTTTTACATCCCTTCCTTTAAAACTCCCTGATCCCGCATCACTTTCTCGATCGCCGTTCCTCTGATAAACCGCATTAACAGCTTTTTCATGGGATTTAACGGTCCCATATTGATTTCAAGCGGGGATTTGCCGTCCATCAGCTTCACGCTGCTGGAGAGAAGCTCTCTGATATCGTAAACACTGCCCCACACTTCCGGCACGCCTCTGTCCACGCCAAGCAGCCCGTAAACCGCTTCCATGGCAGTTCTGACGGAATACTCGGTGGTGAACACGGTGTCTCTCGGGGTCTGCGCAAACTGACCGAGAAACGCGAAATTCACGCATCCGTCCGGAATCACGTCAGGTCTGTCGCCCGCTGTCCTGGGCATGAAGAAAGCAGTGATATACGGCATCATGGTAGGCACGCACACAGCGCTCTTCTCTGCAAGCTCGTCGATTTCCTCCACCGGCACGCCAAGATGGTAGAGCCACTCCTGCGTGATCTCCTTGCCGGTACAATCCTTCATGGGTTTCTTCACATAATCGCCCTCCACATCCGTGAAAAGACCGTACACCCAAACGCAGACCTTGTTCTTATCCTGCTCCTTAAACTGCCCCTGCCTGTTGATGGTCCAGCTCAAAAGCCAGGAGGAATCCTGGCAGCTCACGATACCGCCGGTCACTACCTTGCCGCTTCTCGGATCACGCTTGCAGATGGCCTCGATATAGGGAAGGATCTTGTCGTCCAGCGTGGTGACGGTGGCGGACTCCCAATTTGTCTTCGCCACATCGGAGCAGAACTTCTCGGGATGTCCGAAGGAAGGATCCTGCTTCGCAATATTTTTCCAAAGGCTCCAGCATCCGCTCGTGCGCACCTCCGCATCCCCGTTGGGTGCATGGTTCTGGTCGCCGTAGATTGTTCCCTCGGTACAGCTTCCGTTTGTCACGAATACAAGGTCCTGCTCGGTTAACATAATACCTTTCTCCACGCCTTTCACCTTGCACTCGATCGCCTTGGCTATCTTCTTATCCCCCTCGAATCCGAAGATCACGTTGGTCACTTCGGTGTTAAACTGGAAGTCCACACCTGCTGCCTCCAGGTACTTCTGCATTGGCAGAATCAGTGACTCATACTGATTGTACTTGGTAAATTTCAAGGCGCTGAAATCCGGCAAACCAGCAATATGATGGATAAAACGCTGGAAGTACAGCTTCATTTCCAGCGCGCTGTGCCAGTTCTCAAAGGCGAACATGGTGCGCCAGTACAGCCAGAAAGTGGAGTCAAACACTTCCTCGTCGAAAACATCCTCAATAGTCTTGTCATAGAGATCCTCATCATTTGTCATAAAGAGTTTCATAATCTCCATACAGCCCTTCTGGCTCAAATTGAATCTGCCGTCCGTGTGGGCGTCCTGCCCCCGGTTTACGGTGGCGCGGCAGAGAGAGTAGTTCGGGTCCTCCTTATTCAGCCAGTAGTATTCGTCAAGCACCGACACGCCCGGCGTCTCGATGGAAGGGATGCTGCGGAACAGATCCCACAGACACTCGAAATGGTTCTCCATCTCCCGACCCCCGCGCATCACATACCCTCTTGTAGGATCGTCGATGCCGTCGCAGGCGCCGCCCGCAATATCCATGGACTCCAAAATATGGATATGGCTGCCGGGCATCTGTCCGTCGCGTACAAGGAAACACGCCGCCGCCAGGGAGGCAAGGCCACTGCCCACAATATAGGCGTTTTTCTCATCCACCCCCTCCGGCTTCCGGGGTCTTGCAAACGCCTCATAGTTGCCATTGCTGTAATAGATCCCCTTGCTGTTCTTATCATACCGTCCAAGCTCGGTGTTGCGGTAATCCAGATCCGTGTAATTCCGCCGATTCTTGCCGGAAGCTTTCTCCCCGTTATCCATGTCAAAACCGTCGTCCGTCATATGCCCCTGCTCCGTCTGCACATGAGCGCTCTTTTTTAAACTCTTCGCCGCCAATGCCGCGCCTGCTCCTGCAGCCGCCACAGCCGCAACGCCAAGTCCGATATTTTTCCTGTTTGCCATATGTGTTCCACCTTTCCTGATTCCGGCGGGTTAACACTCCCGCCGCCGTTTCCTTTTTGTTTACTAAAGCTATCATACCCATTCTTCCCGTTTTTACCAATTTACAAAAAAGGCGGAATGATAAAAATCTTATCATTCCACCTTACCTGTTTAAAAAACAGCGTCAGAAAGAGTATTATGTAAACTAAATTGCCGCATTATTCATTTTATGTAAACCAAATCACCCACCGCTGTCCGCTTTCTCGAAGTTCTTAATGGAGCGGGCGATATTGCCGTGCAGCATAATCCCCATGTTCTCCACTATCTCCTCGTAATCCGCCTTCATGCCATGACCGATCCAGTCAAGCATAATCCCCACAAAGCCGTACTTATAAAAATCCGCGATAAACGCCTTGTGATCCGCCGCAAGCGTAATCCCCCGGCACTTTTCCTCCACCACCTCTTTTATCATATCGTATGTAAATTTATAGAGGTAGCTCTCAACTTTTTCCCTCCCGATGCTACGGTACACATTCAGGATAAAGTCTTTATTTTCCAAAACGGCATCAAAAACCTGACACATCCCTTCCTGCCATGTATCATAGGTCTTTTTGCCCTGCAGTGCTTTCCTGCCGTCCTCCACGCAGACCCATTCCACCAGATCATAAATATCCTTGAAATGATAGTAGAACGCCATCCTGCTGATTCCGCAGTCGGAAGTGAGATCGTTGATCGTTATTTTTTCAAGCCGCTTTGTCAAAACCATTTTTTTCAGAGACTCTCCCAGAGCCGTCTTCGTCGCGTTTGTATTCGACATCGTGTTTTCCTTCCCCCATCCTCTTTACAACCCGCAGATTCCGGCATTTCTCTTATCCTCTTCATACAGGAATAACCGCTTTCTGTCACCGGCTTTTTGCCCATGAATAATTCCCGGCGTACTCAAAATCCTTCTATTTTCCGCTGCTTTCGCATTTCCCGCCGCTTTATCCCGGCCTCCCACTCCGCCTTTTCCGACTCTGTCTCGACAAGCAATCCGGGCACCTGCGTCGGTTTCCCGTCCCCGTCAATCGCGACCAAAGTTAAATAAGCTCTGTTTATGGGTTTTCTTATGCCATCCACGGTTTCTATATAAGTGTCTACGCGCACCTCCATGGATGTGGTTCCCACATAAGTCACTCTTCCGATCAGCACAATTAAATCTTTCAGGTAAGCTCCTCTGATGAATTTCAGATTATCGACGGAGGCCGTTATCACGTCCTGCTGTGCATGTCGGATGCCCACAAGCCCTGCCAGCTCGTCTATCCACTCCATCAGCTTGCCGCCAAATAACCTTCCGGCGCCGTTTAAATGTTCGGGCCGAACCTGATATACCTGCTCTATCCTGGATTCCGATACTCCTTTTTTCATGTCACTCTCCATGCCAATACCGAATGATCTGCTCCTCTGTCAACGAATCAACAAACTCCTTCTTCAGCAGTAAAAAATATTCCAAATCCATCAAAATGCCATACAATACCGCCCGCTCCTCAAACTCCCGCCTTGTGACCGGCAAGTCGGAATCCTTCATCCGGGAAAGCACCTCCTCCCGACTCGCAAGCAAGTCCCTTGCATTGTTGGATTCACCGAAGGTTACGGCAATCTCATGAAACAATTCCGCCACCTGCTCTGCCTGCGGCAATGCGCTGCGTATACCTGCAATCTTTTTATATATGTCCCTGAGCACAACCGTCTGCTGCTCCCTCATATTCATATAGCCAATGAAATACTTTGATTCCTGAAAAAACGTATTGTTCATATAGGCAAAAGCCTGCTTTTTTCCTGCTTCAATATCCGCCTGCAGTTTAACAAAACAACTTCCCGTATAATCCGACTTATCCTCTTTCACGATATATTCTGACATGCGCATAAGTACGGCCCTCAGATCCTCCTCCAGCCGGTACTGCATCTTGCGGATTTCTCCTCCTTTTCCCGGTATATACAGATTCAGGAGCGTACCTGTTCCCGCCCCGATCAGTAAGAGCAGCGCCTCATTCCCGATAGACGAAAACGCCATACTCTCTTCCAGAAGATAATGCGTGGTCAGCACCGCATTGGTGGAAACCGCGTTGAAAAGGCCAAAAGGCGTACAGCAGGCAATAAAAAGAAAGAGAAAAATACCATAAGAAAACACGGAATACCCCAAAAACGAAAAAACCGCATAAGAGGCACCGGTTGCTAACAGGAAGGCGCAGATTCTTTTCACGGTAATGGCGATCGTCTCCCGCCTGGTATCCTGTATTGTCAGAAGCGTTATGATACCCGCCGATGTACTGTAATCCAGCCCCAACAAGTCGGCCAAAAAAATGGCAGCCGCACTTCCGATGGCAATTTTAATCAGTTTCAGCATAGCATCGCCTTTCCCGCTCATCAACATCTCATTTTGACGGCACATATCTGTTATAGATTTCCACATGGTCATATATACACCGCCAGCCACTGGTTGAGCCGGCGGTCACACAGATATATGGTGTCCCGTCCGCGGACATTTCATAACTGACGGCGCAGTTTTTTGACTGGTCGATATATCCCGTCTTGGCGCAGACCACCTCGCCCCCGGTATCCTTGTCCTCAATTTTGCGCAAAAACCAGTTGGAAATCTCGATGCCGTCAGGATGCTGTTCGGTAGCGCCGGTCGTATATTTATGCGCGGATAAAACTTCCCTGCAAAATTCATTCTCTATGGCAGCTTTCATAATAATGGCCATATCATAAGGCGTACTGTAATGTTCCTCGTCATAAAGTCCGACGCAGTTTGTAAAATGTGTGCTCTCCGCGATGCCCAGTTCTTCCAGCTTCCGGTTCATCAACTTCACAAATTCCTCCTGGGAACCAGCCACATAAACCGCAAGTCCCACTGCCGCGTCTCCGCCGGAAGGCAATATTGTCCCATAGAAAAGGTCGCGCACCGGCACCTTTTCCCCGTCCAAAAACCCGACGCAGCTACAGTCATTGACATAGGCATAATCCGTAATCTCCAGAGTCATCGTGAACGTATCGTCCAAATCCTTTTCCGCGATCTGCTCCGCCGCCACCAACACCGTCAAAACCTTCGTCATGGACGCCGGCATAATCCTCTCTCCGGCGCTCTTTTCCGCGATGATCGTATCGGTGCTCTCATCCACCAGAATGCCATGCGTACTGATGACTTCCTCCGCGTTGATGGAAACCGTATCCTCCGTCCGCGAAAAACGGTAAACCGGCGTTTCCTCCTCTGCCTCAGTTTCCTCCTCCTCAGTTTCGCCAGTATCTTTTTCTAAACTTTCCGTTATTTTTTCAATCTCCGTCCTGTCAGGCTGCTCAATGACCGCCACCTCCTGCTCCCCGGACAGACTTTCATCCGTCTCCGATTTTCTGTCGGACACAATATCCGCGGCGATCAAAACCGCTACCACGCCAAAAATGACGAAAAACAGAACTCTCTGCATCATACGACGTCTTCTCATACGCCGCTGTCTCTCGCGCCGCATCCGCTGTCTTCGCTCATAACGAACGCGGAATTCCCTGTCCTCTTCCCAGGTCGAACCTGTCTGACTTTCATCCATATAAGGGTCTGTCATTGCTCCTGCCTCCGATACGACATTCACTGTCAAATGCCATTGTACCATAGTTTCAAGCTTCCGGGTAGCTTTTCCGAACATGAAAGGCAAGACGCGCAGGCAAAGAAAGCCCCCAGGTCTTTTATCCGACCTGGAGGCTTCTGTTTCCTCACCGTTTTCTTTTTACAGGAAGATTACCATGGACAGCACAAACATAATGACTACCCCGGCAACCATAGGAACAGCCGTTCTCTTTACGACTTCAAGCGGCTCTTTCTTGACGCTTCCGGCTACGATCATGACAACCGCGGATACCGGAGATACCGCGCGCAGAAGGTTGCCTGCCAGGCCCATCGGCACAGATACGGCGAATACGGAAATGCCCGCCGCCTCCGCTAACGGAATCATCAGAGGAACCATCGCGAAGAACAGCGCCGTACCGCTTCCGCTTAAAAGTACGATCAATGCGGTCAGTCCTACCAGGATCAAAGGCAGTACAAAGCCCATTCCGCTTCCCTGTACGCCGGTCATTGCCGCCTGCAGTGCGCTGATCAGACCGATGGATTTCAGACCTGCCACAAACACGCTTGCCGCTACGAGCAGTGCCACGATCGGCATGGAGCCGCCCATCCCTTTGAAAAAGCTTTCCGTCTGGTCAAGCACTTCTTTCGCGTTTCTCTTGCGGATCAGTTCACAGATGATCGCCACCACAAAAGAGAACAAAGTAGCTACTTCTACGCTCAAATTGATCTCCAGCCCAACGGTTTTTTGCAGAGCAAAGACCACGATCAGAAGCAGGATCGGAAGCAACGGCAAAATCGCGTATACCGTGCGGAACAATGCCCCTCCTTTGACTTCTTCCACTTCCTTGACGTTCAGATCGCCCGCTGTCCCTTTGTTCTTCTTATCGCAGTATTTCTGCCAGAAGAAATGGACGCCCGCCATCAGAAGCAGAGTCGGAACGGAAACGAGCGCATGATAACCGAACACATAATCGGTAGCCGTCATGCCTGCATACTCAGCCGTGTTTGCCAGCTCCGCGGCAATCGCCACGTTGTCGCTTCCAAGCGGTGTCGGAACGATAGTCGCTGTTGTCGCGATGACGCCTGCCGCAGTAAGCGTGCTCATACCTGCCTGGATCATGATCGGATACAGGGTCGCCAGAAGAATAATCGCAAGGTTCGATGCGCTCGGGACAACCAGCGACAAGAGGTTGCCAAGCAGGAAAATGATCGGAACAAGCATATACACGGATTTAATATTCGCAATCGGTTTTGTCAATACGCTTACGGTCACGTTGTTTGCCTTGATGGAATTCATATAGCTGGAATAGCCGCCAAGAATCAGGATGATAAATCCCGCCGCGGCAATCGTTGACTTAAACTGGTCTACGACTACCTGAAGCGGATCCAGCCACATGACGCCCGTGCCAGCATACTCTTCGCCGCCGATCGGGCTTCCGAGCGCCGCGCCCACAAACATCAATACGATACCCATGACAAACAGGGTAATCTTAATATCCATTTTTTTAATCAGCATGTACACTACGATGGCAACGGAAATAATCGCCGCCGCATACATAACGAATGTGTTCATAATCTCATCTCCTCCTCTTTTCTTTCGTTATATTTAGTTATATTAGTTACATTTTGAAATGGCCTCCTTGAACCATGCACGGAATTTTTCGCCGTCAATATCCATACACACCTTCGCGTTCGGCTCTTTGTGTAGATAGCCCCTCAAATCTACCACGGTGCAGCCCGCAGTCATAGTACCGTGAAGCTCTACGCCCACATACGTTTCTACTACTTCGAACAATTCCGGGCAAAGCAGATATGCGATCGCGCAACTGTCATACATTTTAAGACCTGTGCCGAAGCTTCCGCCGCGATATCTCTTAAACAGATGATATGCCATATCGCCGGTTTTATTCATTTTTTTAATCTCTTCGCTGTCTTCCGGCAGTACGAGCGCTTTTAAGCCTACGTCCAGACCGGCCATCACGATAGGCAAACCGCACTGGAATACCATCTGCGCCGCCTCCGGGTCTGTCGCGATATTAAACTCCGACATAACACCCTTGTTTCCTCTTGTTGCGGAGCCGCCCATCATGACGATTTCCCTGATATTCGTCTTTACTTCCGGGTACATGGCAAACAAAAGCGCGATGTTTGTCAGTGTCGCGATCGGAACCAACGTGACCGGTTCCGGGCTCTCCATGATCACACGGCGCATGGCGTTCACCGCATGTTCCTCCAGGAGAAGCTCCTGCTTCGGTTCAGGGAAGTCATACCCTTCCATGCCTGTCTTGCCGTGCACGTTGGAAGCGTCCACAAATTCTACGATCAGAGGTTCTGCCGCTCCCTTTGCCACCGGGACGTCCTTGCCGAAAAAGTGCAGGAGACGCAACGTGTTCAACGTCACATTCTCCAGGGACACGTTGCCGGCCACTGTGGTGATCAGTTTCACGTCCAGTTCCTCCGAGAAAAGTGCAATGGCAATCGCCAGCGCGTCGTCAATTCCCGGATCTGTGTCGATAATAATAGGTCTTTTACTCATAACCTTCCTCCTTAAATTTTTTAATTTATGAGACGGTAAGGGAAACCCTCCGTCTGTTTTTTACATCAATCAGCCCGAAATTGGTCAGCTTCAATTCCGGTGAAACAGGAAGACCAAGGCACGAAAAGGACATAATCGGATTTTCATGTACATATCCCAGGCTTTCCATCGCCAGACGCACCTGCTTCAACTTGGCTCCTATCTCCTTCGCCGGATGGTCACTCAGGATGCCTCCCACAGGAAGCGGCAATTCCGCCAGTATGCGGCCGTCTTTTATAACCACATATCCGCCCTGCATTTCCACAATCCGTCTGACGGCTGACGCCATGTCCTCCGGGTCATCCCCCGCTACGAGCAGATTGTGATGATCGTGGCAGTACGTTGTCGCAACCGTTCCTTCCCCGTGACAGCTTCCCGAGAAAAATCCGATTCCCACCGTGTGGTTTTTACCGTGCCTCTCAAACACCGCCCCCAGGATACAGCCGCTCTCCTGCCAACAGATCCGCCCGTTTCTAACCGGCATCTCCACCAGCCTCTCGTGTGTCTGTGTACAGTCCGGAAAGTTCTCAATTACCCTCACAGTAACCTTTCCCTCATCTTTCGGCGCCTTTATGGCAAAGAGGGACTGTATCTGCTCATCCGTAATCCGCACGCTCTCATAAAAATCTCTCGGGAACTCGTAGCCGCTTTTCCTCTCGGCCTTTTCCCCCTTCCGGTAAATTTGCCTGCCTGATTTAAATACAAGCGCCGGGCAAAAATGCCTCACATCTTCCAACAACTGAAAATCGGCCAGTTTTCCGGGCGCTATCGCTCCACGGTTGGTCAGATGCATTCTCCTGGCCGGCGTGTAGGTCGCACAGTAAACCGCCTGTTCGAGCGGAAACCCAAACGCCACCGCTTTTTCAACTACCGCGTTTAAATGCCCCTCCTCTATCAGACTGTCCGCCATCGTGTCATCCGTGACGAACGCGCAATATTCATAGAGATTGTTTTCGCGGATGTACGCCAGTATTTCCGGCTTTAACATTTTGTCCTGAATTTCAAAAAACATGCCGTTTTCCAGACGCTGTCTTACTTCTTCCAGATCATGTTCCGTGTGATCCGCGTCGATTCCCAAATACAGAAATCTGGCCAGTTCCAAATCCTCAAGGGACGGACAGTGTCCTTCGACCGGGAGATCCGGCCGTTTCGCACGAACATAATCCAAAAATTTCGAAATTTCCAGATGATTTTCCCTGATTACCTGTCTGTAATTCATAACCTCGCCCACGCAGGCGACTTCCCTGTGATCCAGCAGACCCTTCATGGCCGGAAAATCGATAACTCCCCCCGTCGTCTCCAGCTCCTCGCTCGTGGAAGGAACGCTGCTTGGAATGCCATAATAGATGTCAATCGGCGCGTCTTTTCCGGCACGTATCATCTCCTCCACGCCGCGGACGCCTTTTACATTGGCCATCTCATGCGGTTCCGACACAATGGTCGTCACACCGTTTGCCGCCAGACACTCCGCCATGGCAAGGGGCGTTATCATCGAACTTTCGATGTGCATATGAATGTCTATAAACCCCGGAATCATATATTTTCCCTGCGCGTCCAAAACCTCCGCCGCCTCAAAGGAAAGCTCCCGTTTCCGGTCTATATAGTAAAACCGCTCCCCTTTGACCGCCACATCAGCCTCTTCGAATTTCTTCAGATAGCTGTTAAATACCTTCGCATGTTTCACCCAAAGAGAGACTTTCTCTACGGTTGTCCTTTCCATAAGGCTTTTCTCCTATATCAATGTGTAAAAGTACAGCAGGCACACCGCTACCAAAATGTACATAACCGGCGAAATCTCCTTGCGCTTTCCCGACGCAAATTTCAGAATCAGATATGTCGGAAGCGCTATGCAAATACCGTTTGCAATGTTGTTAGCGAAAATGGTAAAAGTCACACACAAAAACGCCGGAAAATACTCTGTCATATCGCTGTAGTTGATATTTTTCATACCGCCAAGCATATTCACCCCGATAAAGATCAGTACCGGAGCCGTCGCCGCGGACGGAATGATCAGCGCAAGCGGCGCCAAAAACAACGCAAACGCAAAGCACAGACTTGTGAATACCGCGGTAAGTCCCGTTTTTCCGCCTGCCTCCACCCCTGCGGAGGATTCCAGATAAGTGGTCATACTCGGAATTCCGAAAAGTGCACCAAAGCTGGTCGCCACCGCGTCTACCTGGAAACATTTGTCGATGCCTGGCAGGTTGCCGTCTTTATCCAGATACCCCGCTTTTGCACCTACACCCATAACCGTTCCGAATGTGGAAAAAAAGTCCGGCACAAAAAGCGCAATCAAAAACGGAATGTAGGCAAAATTAAGAGCTCCCAGAAAATCAACTTTGAGAAACTGCTCTCCCAATCCCGCCGGCATGGAGAAGATGCTTTCCGGCAGTTTTGTCACGCCAAACGGAATGCCGATAAGCGTCGTCAGCACGATCGTGATTATCATTCCACCCGGCACATTCCGTATCTTCATGATCAGCATGATGACAAACCCGATCATACACACGAGTACCGTCGGAGAAGTCAGATCGCCGAAAGCCAAATTGTTTTTTGCTTCCAAGGCTACGATCAGGCCACAGCTTTTTGCCCCCAGCAGCGCAATGAAAAGTCCGATACCCGCGCTGACCGCATGTTTCAGGCTGACGGGAATAACGCGGACAACCGCTTCGCGAAGCCCAAGAAAGGAGATCACGACAAACAGCATGCCGCTCCAGAATATGACGCCTGACGCTATTTCCGGAGGAATCCCCTCGTTGCTGATCATGGACGCCACAATCCCCACGCTTCCAAGTCCCGGCGCCAGCACAAACGGGCGGTTGGTATACAACGCCATCGCGCAACTGGTTATGATGATCATAAGCACCATCGCAGTCAGTATCACATGCTTGTCAAGCCCGGCGTTTCCCAGGATATTCGGCACTGTCGCAAGTACATACGCCATGGTCACAAATGTTGTGATTCCTGCCAGCAGTTCGCCCTTTACGTTCGTGCGATACGAAGACAACTGAAATTGTTTTTCTAACCACTGTTTCATTTTCTCCAACCCTTCTTTTCTCAGCGTTTTCTGTTGTTTTTCTACTGCACTTATGGTAATATAATTCCAACAATATGTCTAATTCATATTTACCATAAAAATCATTCCATTCAGTTATAGTTGGAGGGCGCTATGGATTTTACCGGATTACAGTATTTTTTAACCATTGTCAAACACCGCAACTTAACCAAGGCAGCGCAGGAACTCTATATTTCCCAGCCTACCCTGACCAAATTTCTGCAAAAACTGGAATCTGAAATCGGCGGTAAGGTGTTTCGCAAAAACGGGCACCAGTATGAACTGACATTTCTTGGCCAGCGTTTTCTGGAATATGCGCAAAAAATAGACGCATTGAATCAAGACTGGCACAAGGAACTGTCCGATATGCGTTCTTCCTATGAGGGCGAGCTGAATATCGCCGTACCACCTATGAGAAGCGCCTGTCTGATTCCCCAGTTTTTACCCGAGTTTCATCAAAAACACCCCGGCGTGCATATCAACTTTTTTGAATACGGACAAATGCTCCAGGATCATATTTTGACAAATGCGAATCTTGATTTCGGTATTTTGAGCGATTGGCAGGCGCATCCCAACTTAAATTACGAACTGTTAAAAATGGAGGAAATGCTGCTGATCCTGCCCCCTGACCATCCGCTTGGAGAAAAGGCGATCCGGCGCGAGGGCTTTGGATATCCCTGGCTGGATTTAAGCCTTCTGGCTGACGAGCCTTTTATTCTGCATTTCCCGGAGCAGACCACCGGACGCGCCGCACAGCAGTTGTTTGACCAGTACCATATACAGCCGCCCGTGCCCTTCCTTACTTACAACAACCAGACCTGTATCCAGCTTGCCTCGCAGGGCCTTGGAGCAAGCTTCGCCCCGGAAAGCTACGTAAAATATACGATGAAGATCTGGCCTATGCAGGCATTTTCCGTCGGCAAGACGCCGCTTCTTGGCAAGCTGGTCATCGCCTACCGGAAAAATTCGTATCTCTCCACCTATGCGCTGGATTTTATTCAGATTGCCAAGAGGAGTCTGGAATGAGGATTTCTTTATTTGTGGGTGAATTTTTTCAAACGGCGAAAGCCGAAATGATATGACAGGCAAAATTTGGTACTGTGTTTATTTTATTTCTGGATAGACTTTCCGTTATCTCGTAAGAAAATTCAAAATCCGTTCATTAAAATCTTTGGCTTCTTCATACGCCGCATGTCCAAAGCCATTATAAATAAACAATTCACTATGACTAATTTTTTCGGCTATTGCAGAAGCCGCAGTTGCTCCAACAATTTTATCGCAATCCCCACCAATCACTAATGTAGGACATACTATTTTACTTAATTCCGAATATGCATTATGGCTGATACAAGAAGCCGCTTGTATAAGAAAACGGTTAAAACTTTTTGGTTTTCCTATTCTTCCAATGAACGGATAAATTCGACGGTACTTTTTTAAATATTTCTCTGAATATGATTTTTCCGCTGTATCTATCATTAAATCCTTATAATTTCCTTGCTTTGCCATTTCAATCCAAACACCAGCTACTCTTTTTATTATTTCATTAGAGTTTGCACTTGTTACCGCCAAAATGAGCTTATTAACCAAATCTGGATAATCAATCGCAAGATATTGCGCTATCATGCCACCTTGGGATATGCCTAAAACATCTGCTTTTGAAATACCAAGAACAGTCATAGCTTCTGCATGGTCTTTTGCCATTTCCCTTGTAGAATATCCCTCTCGCAAATGTTTTTTCCGACTGAATACATATACGGTAAATTCTTTTGCATATATCCTATACATCATCGAAAAAACAAAAGCCATTCCTTTTACCGTAGACAGTCCATCTCCCAAACCGGGTAGCATGATAAGATTTTTATTTCCATTTCCAAAAGATACATAATCCATTTCAGAATTCCCAGCACGGACACTTCCGTTACGGGCATTATATAACATAACATTCTCCTTTATTTTACGATTCCTGCCTTTAGAATTTTTATATACTTTGATAAACCACTTTACCAGATCAAGCGTTTTTTGCCTGTACATTCCTCCCGGTGCTTCATGGAAAGTTTATCTTTGGATTCTTTGTCAACTTTCAAGCCTTTCCGTACTCTTACTTTTCCACCCTTGACATCAACACAACATTCTCGACGGTATTTTCATTGAGCAACCGAATTTCCGGGAGATTTATCTCCCTGCTAACCTCACCATCATAATACACTGGAAAGTTAAAGTTTATCTGCTTCAGCATGCGTCCATTATCCATCTTTTCCGGATAAATTTCAACGCTTTCTATAAAGTCTCTCAAAAATTCCTTCTTTTCAAGGTCCGTCAACCGATAATACAGCTTATCAAAATTCGCCAGGATTTTTGGATAATCTGTATGACAAGGTATCTGAACTGGAGGATACGATTGCTGACATTGACAGCCAGATAGGCGGAGGTTCTTCCCCAAATCCAGCCCATATTTTCTCTTCACCTGGGCAATATATAAAGAAGAAACCTTTGCACCGAACTTCTCTGAAACATATTTGCGGATCTGTACATACAACATATGTTGCTTTTGCCTCCGATGCCGTCAGCTCCATATCCCCGCAATCCAGAGTGAACATTACTGTAACGCGGCGAAATAACTTTTTTCACCAACTGCCCGAAAACTCCGGCAGAGACAGAAACACATCACTTTTTTGCATGCCGTGACATAGAAAATATGCCGATTATCTCAAATATAACCGGCAGCTTTCATCATTGTTCCCTATTCTCTTTTTCCTCTGACTCCCCGGCTTCCATTTCCGCCAACACCTCCCGCCCGTATTTTTCTATCATGCGAGCTAAAAATTCCGCACAACGCTCCATCTTCAACATCACACTTCGATCAGATAATTCAGCATTCGGTTTTATACACTTCTGTTCATTCATCCAAATATCCCCCAGTTTTCTTTCTGGAGGTCTATGTATCTTGGAGCTGGTTTTTCCGATTTCTTATATAGCTTTTTCAAAAACTTAATTCTTTCTAATTCTTCTGACATATCTCGACAGAAACACTTGCTATTTTCGCATCTGCTTTTTATAATGAAAAAAGATACCATGAAACAAAGGGGGAATTGCATGAGAGTTGATTATAGAAAACTTGGGCAGATTGCTTTAAATCCAGCCTATCGAAACCAGCCGGCAAAGGACACAAGTGATGTTCTTGCCAATTATCTGTATCTGATGTCAAACCTTAATGCAGATGTGGATGCCTGGTCTGCCTCTGAAATGGCAATGATCACAAACAGCTTAAACAGATGGCAGGACAAAAAGACACATGTGTACAGCCAGAATGTTTCTGTCGGAGATATCCTTATGGTCGATTTCGGATTACGCTATGCTCCGGAACTGTCATACGGCCATCCGGCTCTTGTCTTGGAAACCTGGAATAATCTCATGTTTGTCATCCCTACTACAAGTTCATCCTCCAAACTGGCGCAAGCATATCACCCAACAGATAATCCGAGTGGAAAATGGTATTACCGGAAAGTTGGCGCTTCAGACGGTTTTGCCCATGACTGTGTGCTCATAATCAATAACGCAAAAACCATATCCAAAACTTCCATCCTCTCACCTATGGGAAAACTGACCTGCAACCTGCAGGACGAAACACAACTGTTCCGTGAAGTAAAAAACACCCTTTTGGAACATCTGTTTCATAGAGAATGGGCAGCAAACCAAAATCTTATTCGTGCATATGATAAATTACAAACCGATTTTAATACCTTGAAAAATGCCAAAGACGCGGCGGAAGCTAAAATTCATGAGTTAGAACAGCAGATAAAAAATTTACAGCCAAAATCCATTGACAATCAATCGAAATAATTGTAGAATTTATTTAACAGAAAATGATTAAAATATTACGTCTGAGGACATAATATAGATTGTACGCCGAAGGGCACGGGCACCTATTATGGTGTCCATTTTTTTTTAGATTTTTACCATAAAAATGACGGCACAGGGCACGCCCAAACCAGATGCGCCATGCCGCCCCATCTTCCCCCTATGCTCTTACACCCGCTCGCAGAATGACAATGCAATCCATCCAGCTCCGGATTTCAGCCTGCCCCAGCCCATCTCCGAGCCTTTGCCTTGTCTAACTTCCACCACGGTAAATACTCCAACCCCGGTATGCCGCCCTGTCTTCCCCGTGTTAGTCCCTGCTCCTTTTCTGATATTCAGATCCGGAATGCTCACCTTCACCAGAAACGGACAATCTCCATTTGCCATCCCACCGCCATCTGCCACAGAAACTGCATCCTTCACATCCCATTTCGTTAATTCCCATTGCTCAATAATGGAGCACAGCTTCTCCACATAATCCGGACTTGTGGCATATCCACCATCCTTGATGATCTGCACAGCCTTCTTGTAATCCGTACAACCCTTCAATCCCTCATACCGCTTCACATTGCCGTTCATCGCGCCAAGCAGGTATGCGGAATGGTCCGCAATGGATTTCTCCACATCCGAATACTGCCTGAAATCAGCCGTAACCGTCACATACTTCTCCCCATCCCATTCCGAAGTCTGCTTCATATAGACCGAAACGCCATCCCAAACAGAACCGCCCCATGTGTTCCCGGACAGGCTCTTCTTCATGCCGAACATATTATTTGCACTAACCGCAAGCTCCGACTTTCCATAACCCGATTCAAGAATAAACTGAGCCAAAGAAATGGATGCCAGAATGCCGCTCCGCTTCTGGTCAGCCGTAATCTGGCATGTATTTCTTCTTTCTCCTTCTTAAACCGAGCCTGCAGCTTTTTTGTCTCTTCTTCCATGAAAACTTTCTCCGCATCAAGCATCTCCATTCTCTCCCTGTCCAGACTGATTACCAGTTTCCCATTCTCGCACTCAACCTTGATCTGATCCCCAATCTCAAAACCCATTTCATTCAGCCACTGTCCTTTAAGAATGACGGTCGGCGTAGGCTTGTAATTGCGTCCGCTCTGAGAGATTACCTTAATATTTCTGACTTTCTTAGATTCCATAGACTTGCCTCCTTAAACTGTAAATGAACATTTACTTTGGAAATAATGTACTCGCCGCTCAATCCCATAAATCAGCCCAATGGCACCACCTCCCCTCAGCGTAAAAAATAGGCTTCGCCTATTCAACTCCCCTGCCCCTCAATCTTGAGGGGTGGGGTTGTTTTCTGTCCCTTATTCCTTCATAATACTCTTATGAACATCCTTCAAAAGATTTTTAAAGAACACTACGAAGAAATTGAATATACTCTTCACCCACGTCCCATTGTTATGGAAAACATCGAAAAGATGATTAACTGTGGAGACCCTTCTTACGGCGGTGCCATGTATGGCTGTTCCCACTGCGGCGAACTTAAATTTGTCCCTTTCCGCTGCCATTCTAAATTTTGTCCTACCTGCGGTAACAAATACTGCATTGACCGCTCTACAAAAATGTCCTTTAAACTTATTGACTGTACACACAGGCATCTTGTTTTTACCATTGATGAAGACCTGCGCCCTTTCTTTCTGCGTGACCGTCTCCTCCTTGGCTGTCTTTTTCAAGCCGTCTGCAGCGTCATTCTCAGAATGTTCCATGCATTGAATAAAAGCAGAAACTTTGTCCCTGGTTTCATTTGCGTCCTGCACACTTTTGGCAGGCCTCTGGAATGGAATCCACATATCCATTGCCTTCTTACCGAAGGAGGCTTCTCCGATGACGGTTTCTGGAGAGTTGTTAAGCACTTTAACTACACCTATCTCCGTAAAGCTTTCCAGACTGCTCTTTTGAATGAATTGGAAAAACGTATTGGTCCTTCCTTCAAAAAAACAAAGGCTTCCATTTATAAAAAAGATAAAAACGGCTTTTATGTCTACGCAAAACCAAACCTCTGTGATACCGATGCGGTTGTAAAATATATCAGCCGCTATCTCGGCCGTCCTGTTATTGCCTCCTCACGCATTGATTCCTATGACGGTGAAAACGTGACCTTTCATTACAATAAGCATGAAGATAATTCCTATGTGGAAAAAACTGTTCCTGTAATGGACTTTATTTCCCTCCTTATCCAGCACATACCTGAAAAGCATTTCAAGATGACACGTTATTACGGGCTCTATGCAAGACACCGTAAATCTGACGGGAAGCTCCGCAGGGCTGTTCCCAAATCCAGACACCGGATCCTTCTGGATTTTAATAAATGGCGTCAGCTCTTTCTCTTATCCTTTGGTTACGACCCTCTTCAATGTCCAAAGTGTAACCACAAAATGGAGTTTCTGGAACTCTACCACAATCATAAGCCTGTTTCTCTTCCTGAACTATACGAAAGGACAATGGCAAAATATCATTGCCGCTCCAGTGGCAAATGTGCTTGATTTTATCTTCCGTCTGTCCCATACTGAAAACATCAACAGGCTGGAGGCGTACAATGGATTCAAAATTCGTAGAGGAACTCAGGCAAAAATATATCAAAAATCCTCCGGAAGGCATGACAGCTGCGCTGGTTAAAAACATGACTGACTCTGATCTGCTCGACATGCATTACTTCCTCACTGAGGATGATGACCTTGATGATGACGAATTTGAAGAAGGTTTTTATATCTTCTAAATCATTCGTCTTATCAGCGTGCCCGTCTCCGGCGGGCTATTTTAATTCAAGATTCCTCCGGCAGGAGGAATTTCCTATTATA
>CAJUMJ010000018.1 GCA_910587095.1 uncultured Lachnospiraceae bacterium | reverse complement strand
TAGATTGAAAAATCATGCTGATGCACTGATTTTTCAATCGGCAATTTAAGTCAGAGACGGGGATTGCCCTGATCGCAGATGAGAAATCGCCTGCGCGAATTTCTCATCGCGTGTCATCGCAGTAAACTGCTCTGACATGGAGGATTAGATAAAAGACTACGTTGCCCGTGGCACAAAAGGAAAGGCAGGACCCGATGTCAATACAACTGATTCAAAAAGCAATACGCTATATGGAAGAACACATTTGCGAGGACATTAACTATACCGACGTGGCAAACAGCATACACATGTCCAACTATAACTTCCATCGGACATTCAGCTTTATTGCCGGAATGACCGCCAATGAATATATCAGAAACCGCCGTCTCACGCTCGCTGCGCAGGAGCTGCAGACAACGGATCTGTCCGTCATTGACGCCGCATATAAGTACGGCTACGAATCGCCGGAAAGCTTTTCCAAGGCTTTTGTTCGCTTCCACGGTTCCACCCCGAAGCAGGCAAAAAAGCCGGGCGCGAAACTCCATTTATTCAACCCCCTTGTAATAAAAATCATAACGGAAGGTGGTAGTATTATGGATTACAGAATGGAACACAGAGAACCGCAACGGTTTCTTGCAATGGTGAGGGCTTTTTCCAACGAGATCATCAACGATTGCAACGACCACAACATCCCCGGTTTCTGGACGGAATGCTTTGACAAAAATCTGGTTGAACCCATGAAGCAGATACGAAAGGAAGGAAAACGGGACATATACGGCTTATGCAGTCCTACAAGGGAAAATGAGACACACTTTGATTACGGCATCGGCGTTATCATTGACGAAGATACCGATTCCGCAGGCGTTAAAAAGCTTTTAGAGAACGGCTATACCATATGGAAAACCAAGGCGGCCGACTATGCCGTGTTTAAATGTCCCGGCGCCGGCGAAGACTGCATCGGCGAAACATGGACCAAATTCTTTAAAGAGTTCTCTCCTCAGACAGGTTATGTGCAGACAGACGATACTGACATTGAAATCTACTATGAAAAGGGCGAAGAGGGAATATTTTGCGAATTGTGGGTTCCCGTCAGGAAAATTTAATTTAGTCACTGAATTGTCATATTTTTCTGTTACAATGGACGCAGAGAAACAGTCTGCGTCCCAAAATATATAAAAGGCAAAAACAAACTATGATCGATTTATATTGTGTGGAAGATGATCCCGATATTGCGATGACCGTAAAAGAATATCTGGAACAGAGGGATTTTCGGGTGACGGTATACGGAACGCTCGCGGATGCGAGGGCGGCTTTAAACGCATATGTCCCGGCCCTTGTCCTCCTGGACTGGAATATGCCGGACGGACGCGGGGACAGTCTGTGTCGTTTTATCCGTGGCAACTGGAAAGAATTGCCGGTTATTTTTCTTACGGTCCGGGGAGATCCGCGTGACATCGTGTCCGGCTTTCAGGAAGGGGCGGACGACTACGTTGTGAAGCCCTTCTCACTGGAGGTATTGTATTCCCGAATCCAGGCGCTATTTCGCAGAACCGGAAACGTGACAAAGCAGTACCTGTCATGTGATGATATCACGATTGATCTGGAGCGTCGGACCGTCTTTCAAAATTCCGTGGAAATCCGTTTATCCAAAGCCGAATACCAACTTCTTGCATATCTGCTGCAAAACAAGGGAAGAACGGTTACCAGAGAAAAAATATTAGAACAGGTATGGGACGTAAAAGGCAATTATGTGAATGACAATACCCTGACCGTTACCATGAAGCGACTGCGGGATAAGCTTTCCCGTCCCGCCTGTTTAAAAACAGTCAGAAGCATAGGTTACCGTATGGAGGATACAATATGAACGAGCGGAAAAATATGTGGGTTCTCTTCGGGTCGGCAATATCCGTCAGTCTGATTGCCTCCTCCGTCGCGGTTTGGCTGCTCTCCTACCATTACAGCCGGTTACAGTTTGATCTGTTAAACACCGTTTTGGGGAAAGTGGCAGAGCGGGAACCGGAGGCGCAGAAAATTATTTCCGTGGTCTTGAAAGAATATACGGAGTCAAAGTCGAAAAACGTGTCGGAAAATGCCGTTTTGTCCGCCTTGGGCTATCGTGTATCCGATTTTTCCGGCGCCCTTTACGGACAAAATGCCTTATTTGTGTCGGCAGGGATCTTGACCGGCATTCTTCTTTTTCTATTCACCTTTTTTCACCAAAACCACTTACAGACCAGTCGCATCCAGGCGTTGACCGATTATCTTGAGCAGGTAAATTCCGGTAAACCAATTATTCTCTCCACTTCCGGGGAGGACGATTTTTCCAAACTTGAGGATGAAATATACAAGACAGTGACGTTTCTCTGTCAGACAAAGGAGGCGGCAGTACAAACTAAGAAAAATTTCGCTGACAACCTGTCAAATATTGCCCACCAGATCAAAACGCCGATCACCGCCATCTCCTTATCTCTGCAAACGGCGGATTTAAAACAGGCGGAAAAACATCTGCTTCGGCTTACCCGTTTGGAGGAAGCCCTTCTCGTACTGGCCCGAATCGATGCCGGAACGTTGATTCTGCGAAAGAAAAAGAGCGATGTGTTTACCTTGCTTGTCCTTGCGGCGGATAACTTGCAGGAGTTACTTACAGACTCCGGTGTCTATGTCGATATCCCGAAGTTGGGCGAGATGGCCGTAAATGTCGATTTGGACTGGACAATGGAAGCAATTATAAATTTAATGAAAAACTGTATGGAACACGGCAGCGGAACGATCCACTGTTCTTACGCAAGAAACCCTCTCTATACGGAAATCCTGATCTGGGACGAGGGGCCTGGATTCAAAAAGGAGGAACTTTCCCACGTTTTTGAGAGATTTTACCGGGGCAAAAATGCAGCCAAAGGCAGTATCGGAATCGGATTGTCCCTCGCAAAGGAGCTTATAGAACGTCAAAACGGAACGATCCGGGCAGGAAATAAACCGGGCGGCGGCGCATTGTTCGAAATCCGCTTCTATAGTCACTGATCTGTAACTTTTGCCTGCTATACTTGTATGTGACGGGGAACTGCACAGACAGGAAGGGAGAAACCCAAATGGAAATTTTAAAATGCGAAAGGATCAGAAAGGTATACGGCTTTGGAAACAACCAGACAACGGCCCTTGACGGAATCGATCTGTCCGTCAGCAAAGGAGAATTTGTGGCAATCGTCGGCGTATCCGGCTCGGGTAAGTCGACCCTGCTCCATATCCTCGGCAGCGTCGACCGGCCGACCGACGGAAAAGTAACGGTAGACGGCACCGATCTGTCCGATTTAAACCGGACGCAGGCGGCTGTTTTCCGCCGCAGGAAAGTAGGTCTGGTGTACCAGTTTTATAATTTGATTCCCACTATGACGATAGAAAAAAATATACTGCTTCCTCTTGCTCTCGACAAGAAAAAGCCAAACAGGGAATACTTTGAAAAAATTGTCGGCTCGCTCGCTATCATGGACAAGCTCAACGCTTTGCCCGGTCAACTGTCCGGCGGCCAACAGCAAAGAGCCGCCATCGCCCGGGCGCTGATCTATCGTCCGGCGCTGCTTCTGGCGGATGAACCGACCGGAAATCTGGACCGGAAAAATTCCGGGGAAGTAATGGATATGCTAAAGCTCTTAAACCGCAATCTGGAACAGACTGTTTTGCTCATTACCCATGATGAAAAGGCGGCCCTCGAGGCAGACCGCATAATAACGATTGAGGATGGACGTATCGTGGGAGACGAGCGGAAGGAGGTGAAAATGCTGCCATAGATAAGGCAGCAGTACGATATGTGCAAAGAATACCAAACTTCCGGCCATTCCATTAGACTCTGTGCATTTATCTCCGCCCTGTTTTTATCCCTGCTTTGCGGATTGTTTTACAATATGTGGAAATATGAAGTTGAGCGGATCAAGCTGAACGAGGGCGACTGGCAAAGCCGTCTCGTCGGCTTTCTCGATCAGGAGGACATAGAAAACATAAAGAATTTTGCCACCGTGAAAGACGTGGTAATAAACGAAAGAGAAAACCGCAACGATCAAAAGATCACCGTAGATCTCCATTTTGACGATTTGCGGGTCGTTCTTACCGACACGCCACGTCTCGCGATGCTGACAAACATCCCGCAGGACGGCATATTCTACAACCACGCGCTTCTTGCCATGTATTTGATCCGCGATCCGCAAGATACCGCGCCAAGACTGCTGTTTCCGATGTTTATATTGATCACGCTGTTGGCATCCGTCTCTCTGATCATGATTGTGCACAATGCCTTCGCGCTATCCATGAACGCCAAAATACACCAAATCGGCATTCTTTCCAGCATCGGGGCAACGCCGAAGCAGCTTTTGACATGCCTTTTGCAGGAAGCGGCCGCGCTTTGCGCCATACCTGTTTTAGGCGGAAACTTACTTGGCATTGCGGGCTGTGCGGGATTTACGGCGCTATCCAATATACTGGCAAACGACATTCCAAACCGCCACAAGGCAATTCCCGGTTATCATCCGCTCGTTTTTGCGCTGACGTTTCTTGTCACGGCGGCGACTATAGGAATTTCCGCATGGCTCCCTGCCAGAAAACTGAGCGTACTGACGCCGTTAGAAGCCATAAAAAATACCGGGGAACCGTATCTGAAGCGAAAGAAGAAATCCCCGATGCTCGCCCTCATGTTCGGTGTGGAAGGGGAACTGGCCGGAAACGCTCTGAAAGCCCAAAAGAAGGCATTGCGGACGGCGTCCTTATCTTTGGTCCTCTCCTCCATGGCCTTTACAATTATGCAGTGCTTTTTTGCTACCTCCGAAATCAGCACGAGGGAAACTTACTTTGAACGATATCAAAACGCCTGGGATATCATGATCACCCTCAAGGATACCGACATAAACGCTTTTAAACTGAAGGATGAATGCAGAAATCTCTCCGGTGTGAGAGACGCTGTCGTATACCAAAAGGCGATGGCAAAAAGAATCGTCACGGAAAAAGAGATGACCGACGAAATGAAAGACTGCGGAGGTTTTTCCCTCGCCCAGGAAAAATATGTGAAAAAAACGGATGAGGGATGGCTTATAAACACCCCGATCATTATACTGGATGACCAAAGCTTCTTAACTTACTGTGAACAACTTGGCATCCCGCCGCAGCTTGACGGGGCCGTGATCTTAAACCAGATCAGGGATGTGACAAATCCCGATTTCAGGCATCCCATGTTTATGCCTTATATAAAAAATACTGGCGTAAGTATTCTAAGGCAATCCGGCAAAGAAGACCAGACCACCCGAATTCCTGTTTTGTCCTACACAGAGAAGACTCCTGTCTTGCGGGAAGACTACGCAACTCTCGACTACTATGAGTTGGTACATTTTTTGCCTGCGTCCCTGTGGGGAAACATCAAAAATCAGATTACCGGATCGGAGAATGATATGTATATCCGTGTTCTTTGCCGGGAAAATGCGACATTGGAGGAGCTGAACAGTACACAGAATCAAATCGACCGGTTGATTGGTCAATCCTATACGATTACAAGCGAAAATCGTATTCAGGAGTACGAAACAAATGACAAACAGATACAAGGATTGAAGATTTTGTCCGGCAGTTTCTGCGCCATGCTTGCCATCATCGGTATCGGCAATGTTTTCTCCAATACGCTGGGATTCGTAAGACAGAGAAAACGGGAATTTGCAAGATATATGTCCGTGGGAATGACCCCAGGAGAACTTCGGAAAATGTTCTGCATCGAGGCGCTTGTTCTAGCCGGACAGCCGGTGCTGATCACTTTCCCGCCGGCTGTCCTGGCCATATTGTTTATGCTGAAAATGAGTTATCTGACAATGGGAGAATTTCTGGACGAAGCCCCGTTTACCCCCATTGCCATATTCATGCTGGCTATCCTGGCCTCCGTGGCCCTGGCCTATTCCTTCGCCTGGCGAAACGTACAAAAAATCAGCCTTTCGGAGGTTCTTAAGGACGACACACAGTAGATTAGTATAATCCACCTAAATTATCCCTATGTTTGGCTGGTCTGAATTTCTACCTGACTACGTTTGCTTCACTCAACGATGCCACCGCATCGCCTCACTCAGCCGCCTTGCGGTCTAAAAATTTATTCTGCGCCAAAAATACGGGCAATTAGGGTGGAATATACTAACTTTCATAATATGCCAGAAAAGCCTGCTTTGTATAAGTCATATCCGCCACTGCCCCAAACTCCCGGATGGAGTGCATCGCCAGAATCGGCGCGCCCATGTCCACCGCGGGAATCGTAGTCAGTCCGGAAAGCGCAGGGCCGATGGTGGAGCCGCCTGCGATGTCGTTACGGTTTACAAATTTCTGATAAGGAACACCAGCCCGTTCACAGGCTTCCACAAAATATGCGGCGCTCAGCGCAGTCGTGGCGTACCGCTGGGACGCGGAATATTTAATCACAGGACCGCCCCCTAACACGGGGCGGCTTTCCGTATCATGCTTGTCACTGTAATTCGGGTGCACCGCATGCGCCAGATCCGCCGAAATGGAGTTCGAATTGGCAATCGCCTGAAAATAGCTTTCATCCGTCATCCCCATATTCTTGCAGATGCGGTTCAAAATATGCAGCAAAAGCCCGGAGTTAGCTCCCTGTGCGGTGGTGCTTCCCACCTCCTCATTGTCAAATGCGGCGAGCACCTGACAGCCTGCTCCCGTCTTCGCCTTTGTAAGAGCAGCCAGTCCAGCATAAACCATAGACAGATCGTCAATCCGCGACGCGGAAATAAATTCCTGCTTCTTCCCCGTAAAAATTCCCTTCTGGTACTCATACAAAAACAGTTCATAGTCTACTATGTCCGCTTTTTCTATACCAGTTTCTTCCTGCAGCAGAGCCGGCAGATAGTCTTCCTTCTCCACGCCCTCTTCCTTCATGGACAGAAGCGGCAAAATTTCGGTCTGCTTGTTGCAGGAACCCTTTTCGTTCTTATCCCTGTTGAAATGGATACAGAGATTCGGAATCATAAAAACGGGCTTGTCGATCTGAACCAGCTTTTCCCGCAATTTGCCGTTTTCCTTCACGACCAGCCGCCCGGCTAACGCCAGCGGCCTGTCAAACCATGTCTGCAGAATCGCTCCGCCGTATACCTCCACATTCACCTTCACATAGCCGTCCGGCGTAGCGGTACAGGCGCCCGGTTTGATCTTAAGCCCCGGCGAATCCGTGTGCGCGCCGATGATGCGGAATCCTTCCTCCGCCAGATCGCCCTTTCCCACTGTAAAGGCAAGCATAGCCGAGCTGTTTTTGACTATAAAATACCTGCCTCCTTTTTCCAGTGACCACTTTTCTGTTTCCTTCAACTCCCGAAAACCGCTTTCCCGCAGCAACGCCGCCGCATTTTCCACGGCGTGAAACGCTGTGGGACTGTTGTTTAAATATTGTAATAAACCTTCTGTAAATTGTTGTGTATTCTTGTCCATAATCTCCTCCATGTCTGAGTCCCTGACTCCCGATTTCCGTATCGACAAGGCTCAGACTTATTTTCACTCTGGCCGCCACGATTCCGCTTCGCGGAATCTCAGAATCCATGGACGAGCAAGCTCGTCCTGAAGAATGCCACAAATAGTGCGCTGCCCGGTCATATTCCATCGGAACCAGCGTTTCTGCCGATCAGCACCTTCTTCCCGCAAAATGCAAATCCATATTTCCGTATGCGCTCCGCCGGAATCCCTTTCGCGACAACCGCCGCTATTTTCTGGAAATTCTTTTTTCCATCTCGTTGAGAGCGTCCCCATTTAGCAGAAAATCACATCTGTTATATAGCATTTGAATGCCTTACATATTTTTATATACGCCTGCTCAAACGTCTCCTCCTTGATGTCCGCAAAGCTTAAAAAGATGACCGGATACGTCCCCTGCAGCTTTCGGTATTTCTCCTCCTCTCATATGTGCAGTCCCTGAAACAGATCGCCTCTGTCTCTATAATCCACTGAGAAAAACTTTTCCAGCATACTTATATTTAAGGTCTTGCCAAATCGCCTCGGACGCACAATCAGAGTTACCTCATCATCAGCTTCCCACCACTCTTTAATAAAATGCGTTTTGTCAATATAAAATTTATTCGTCATCCTGATTTTCTCAAAATCCTGATGTCCGACCCCCAATGTCCTCGCCATAAAAGTTTTCTCCCTTCACCACCACATCAGTGAAATTTTACTTCTCACTTATTTTATAGTATACCTGTTTCTATTTTAAAAGCAATCATAATTATTCGTATATTTGTGCAAAATTCCGTTTATACCGCGACTCGCGACTCATTTTCCAAGAAACCCCTTCACTCCATACTTTTCGCGATACTGATGGAGCGTCAGCCCGGTGGCTTTTTTAAATTTTTCTCCCAGATGGCTCTGCGAGCAGAATCCCAGATAATTGGCTATCTCAATATAAGAATACCGGGAATAGATAAGCATATTTTTCACCAGCTTGATTTTTTCCTGAAGAATATACTGCCCGATTGTGATTCCTTCCTCTTTCTTAAAAAGACCGGAAAGATAATTGGGATTGATATAAAGCGCTTTCGCAATTTGCGCCGTGGTAATTCTCCCGTGCAGATGTGCAAAAATATAGTCTTTGCACTGACTGACGCGCGAATCTGTGACAAAAGCCTTTTCCCCTCCCGCCTTTTTCTCTCTTTCTTCCTTAACAAGAAGCGCATAATGGTATTCCGCCTGTCTGCCTAACTGATACGCCGATTCCGGTGCACGCGCCGATTCCAGCTTTCGAATGTAGCTGTCACTTAATGAAAATGCCGTTTCCGGCAAAAGCCCGCCCTCTATCGCGGCACGGGAAGCCAGCGTTACAAGAACAATTCCAAGATTCTGACAGTTGCGTAACGGGTCATCCGCCAAAATCCCCAGTTCCCCGATATAGTCTTCCGACCAGCTTCTCTTAAGCTGTTCCAGATCGCCGTTTCGGATACTGTCAACCTCCCTGACCTCCTGATCATACGGATTGTGTGTGGAAACCTCTTCCTGATGTTGGAACACAATATCGGTAAATTCCCTGTTCACCTCCATCGTCACAGAGCGGTCCAGAAAATTATAATCCGCAGTCTCATGCATGGAGCAGATATTCTCGCGAAACAGATTTTGTATTAACAGCAGCTCGCTTATCATATCCGCAGCTTTACAGTGATACAGAAAGGGAATCAGGGAAGCGGCTGCTGATAACGGCGGAAGTTTATGCCGACTTTCGCTGCCCGGTGCGAGAACGACCGGCCCGACAATAAATACCGACTCCCCACTATGGACAATTCCGTAGGATACGCCTTCCTCTCCCATTGCGATCAGCGGCGGACAGTCCGATTCTGCAAGCGATAACAGTTCTTCCGCATAAACATCCTCCTCATCGGCAAAAAAAGCGTTCTCCGTCAGATCTGCGCGCTCGCATACCTTTTCCCGGCTCCCGTCCTGCACGGAAAATTTTCTGACAATTGTATGAAGACGGCGCGACACATACTGCATGAGATATGTAATGTTCATAGAACCCCCTCTTTTTATCCGCATTCATGTCGTTAAATCAGTGATAATTATATTATAACAGTGAAAAATATGATATACAAATGAATTTTATGATATAGGCTGCATTATAATTTACGTAAAATAATAGAAAATAACATCGGTAACACAAATACAAAAGGAGGATGGAGACAATGTATGTAAAAGGAGTTAACCTTGGAAACTGGCTTGTTCTGGAGAAATGGATGAGTCCGGCGCTCTTTGAAGGGACGGATGCGGAGGATGAATACTATCTGCCGAGAAGCCTTTCCCCGGAGGTTTACGAGGCACGCATCAAGGTACACCGCAGCGAGTATATTTCCGAGCGTGATTTTGCAACGATCAAACGGATCGGGCTGAATACGGTCCGCATTCCTGTTCCCTACTTTATTTTCGGCGACCGCCCGCCGTTTATTGGCTGTATTAAAGAACTGGACAAAGCCTTTTCCTGGGCGGAAAAATATGATATTCGGATTCTGATTGACCTGCACACGGCGCCCCTTAGCCAGAACGGCTTCGACAACGGCGGTATCTGCGGTGTCTGCAAATGGAGCCAGAGCCCCGAAGAAGTGGATTTCGTCTTAAATGTACTGGAAAAGCTGGCAAAACGTTACGGACAGCGGAAAGGTTTTATGGGCATCACACCCATCAACGAGCCGGTCACTAAGGAAATGTGGGAAACCATGGACGTCCCCGGTCGTTATCCCCCTGTGGACAAAGAGCTTGCTGCCGGCAGCGCGCCAAACACCATGGAATTTCTGCACGATTTTTACAACAAAGCCTACGACCGTATTCATCCAAATATCAAAGATGACGCCTATGTGGTATTCCACGACGCGTTCCAGATGAAGGTGTGGAAAGAATTTATCACGCAGCCCCGTTTTGACCATGTGATGCTGGATACCCACCAATATCTGATGGTAGCCGAAGCAATGGGCTGTGAACAGTCCCTAAACGGCTACATCAAATATATTCAGGAAAATTATGCACAAGATATTGAAGAGGTGCAGTCTTACGTGCCGGTGATCTGCGGCGAATGGTGTCTGTTCAATTCCTATGTGGTAGGCGTGGACACCAAAGGCGGTCAGTCTGTATTGAACGGCATGGATTACACGGAAAACGAAAACGAGCTGACGGAAGAGACCAAAAAGCACCTGTACGCGCAGCTCGCCAACGCGCAGCTCGCGGCATGGCAGAAGGGAAGCGGCTATTTTTACTGGAACTACAAGCTGCTGCTCGACACGGTAAACGAGCCCCACTGGAAGGGCTGGGACTGTTGGGATCTCGGAAAGAGCGTGGACCTTGGGTGGTTTCCCGGAGAAGTATAAAAACCGGTTTCCGCCTCCCGAACCAAATATAACCTATAACAAAAAGCAGAACAGAAAGGAGCATTCCTTATGAATACCAATACAGGAAAAATAGAAAACCCGGACGCAAAGCTTTCCTTTTTTGAGCGTGTGGCATACGGAATCGGCGATTATGCAGGCAATCTGGTTTACTCCTCCATATCCGCATTTTTGCTCGTATATTACATCAGTGTCCTCGGCGTGGACGCCGGTGTTGCCGCTTCCATCATGGCTGTCTCCAAAATATTCGACGGTGTGTCCGACTTAATCATGGGACGAATCGTAGATAAGACAAAAAGCAAATGGGGAAAAGCCCGTCCATGGATTCTGCGGATGAGCATTCCGCTGGCTGTCTGCACGGTGCTTATGTTCTCCGTGCCCGCTTCCTTAGCCGGCTCCGCGCAGGTGGCATACATGTTTCTGACTTATAATCTGGTTTCCACCATATTTTATACCGGTCTGAATGTGCCCTATGCATCTTTACAGGGTCTGATGACGACCAACCAGTACGAGAGAGGTCTTCTCGGGAACTTCCGTATGCTCCTCGCAACCTTTGGGACAATGACCGTCAATACCGTCGTATTAAAAATGTGTGCGTTCTTCGGCGGCGGGGAACAGTACAGCCAGAAGGGCTGGACGCTGGCGTTTGTCTGCCTGATGATCGCTTTTGTTGTTCTCAATTTAATTACGTTCTTCTTCTGTAAGGAGCGGGTCGTTGATACGGAAAATGCAGGAGACGCCAGACAGGAAAAGGGACCCTCTGTCATCCAATGCCTGAAAAGTCTGGTTGTCAACAAGTACTGGCTGCTGATGGTAATATTCCTCTTCTCCCTGTACTTTATGATGTCCACTTTCTTTGGCAGCGCCTACTATTTTGCACAGTATGTATTGGGTGATGAAAGCGCTTATTCCATCACCGCAAATTCACTGTCCATGGCGCAGATCGCGATGATGTTTATCACCCCTTTCATCATGGCAAAAATCGGCAAACGCTGGACGGGTCTGATCGGAATGGTCGCAGCGGCGGCGGCCTTTGTGCTGACCGCGCTGGCCGGTCAGAGCGTTACCCTGGTTGTTGCATGTAATATCTTAAAAGGAGCTGCTTTCGGCTGCAGCGCGGCAACCATGTTTGGTCTTTTACAGGATTCTATCACCTATGGGCAATGGCTTACCGGCGTGCAGGCAGTGGGTATGGGAAATGCGGCTTCCTCGTTCTGCATGAAGGTCGGCTCCGGTATCGGAACCGCAGCCCTTGGCTGGATTTTAGATGCCGGCAGCTTTACCGCCGATCCCACCAGCGCATCCGCAATCGCCTCCATCAACGTTGCCTGCATCTGGGTTCCTGTGATCACCTGTGTGATCGGCGCCGTCTGCCTGCTGGCATTTGATCTGGATAAGCACTATAAAAAGGCTGTGGACGATTTGGCGGCAGGAAAATGGAAGGGCAGCCAGCCGAATACCTTTAACGACTACTATAATCAGTGAAATACCCTGTAGCAGTTGCCAAGGTCATGCTGTCACGACTTTGAGTCGTTGCTCACAGGAATAAAAAACCGTGTGAAATGAATCGATTAGGAGGACACTATGATTATCAATCCAATTTTGCCGGGATTCCATCCCGATCCATGTATCTGCAGAAAGGGCGATGACTACTATCTGGCGGTGTCCTCTTTTGAGTGGCTGCCGGGCATCCCCGTTTATCATTCTAAAGACCTGAAAAACTGGGAGCTTTACAGCCATGTCATCACGCAGGAATCCGGGGTAGATCTGACCAGGCTCCCTTCTGCAAAGGGAATCTGGGCGCCCTGTCTGACCTACTGTGAGGAGGAAGACCTGTTCTATGTCGTATACGGCATTATGAATTCCATGAATGCCCGCTACTTCGATGTGGACAATTTCGTAATCACGGCAAAGGACATGAAAGGTCCGTGGAGCAAGCCTGTCTATCTCCATTCCTCCGGCTTCGACGCTTCGCTTTTTCATGATTTTGACGGACGCAAATGGCTTGTCTCCTTAGAATGGGAAACGAGAGAGGGCTATGAAAAGCCGGGCGCTATCTGCATGGTGGAATACGATCCGAAAGAACAGAAAATCCTTGGATACCCAAGACGCATCTGGCAGGGCGGAACCGACAGAGGATGTATCGAAGCGCCGCATTTGACAAGGCGCGGCGACTATTATTATATCATGTGCGCGGAGGGCGGGACGGGTTACAACCATTGTGTAACCATGGGACGTTCCAAAAATGTCTGGGGTCCTTATGAAAAGGATCCGATGAATCCGATCCTGACCTCGACCCCCGGTGAGTCCTACGAGCGGCATAACCCGGATCATTTAAAGCCCAAATACTATAACCCGGAATCCCTTTTACAGAAGTCCGGTCACGGAAGCTACGTGGAAACGCAGACCGGGGAAGTCTATATGGTGCATCTGACTGCCCGCCCTTTTGTCCCGGAGCTGCGCTGTACGCTGGGACGGGAAACGGCGATCCAGAAAATGGAATGGACAAAAGATCATTGGCTTCGATTGGAAGGCGGAGGCAATCTGGCAAAGCTTAAAGTGCCGGAAAGTTCCCTGCCTGAATGCCCTATGCCGCAGATACCGGATCGTGACGATTTCGACCAGGATACCTTAAATATCTGGTATTACGCCCCGCGGATTATGCCGGAAAGCTTCGCCAACGTGACCGCCAGACCAGGGTTCGTGCGCCTGCGAGGTCAGGAATCGCGCACCTCGCTGAACAAAGTGAGCATCCTGGCGAGAAAACTCCGCTCCCTCCACGGACGGATTACCACAAAAATGGAATTTACACCCGAAATCCACCAGCACAGCGCAGGTCTGATCCTGTATTATGACAATATGAATTATATCAATCTGCGGAAATATTACAGCGAAACGCTGGGACAGAGCGCGCTTTCCATCATTCATCTGGAAAACGGGCAGAAAACAGAGTTTTTAAATTCCAGAATCCCTGTGGACGATGTGCCGATTTATCTGAGACTCTATATAGATAGCCGGGAATCCTGGTTTGAATGGAGCTATGACGGAAACGCCTATCAGAAAATAGGAAAGAAATTTGATACCAGCAAATTTTCCGACGAGTATTGTGAGTACGGGGAGTTTACGGGAACCATGGTGGGACTGACCTGCGCGGACAGAGTGAGACACGAACACTACGCGGATTTTGATTTCCTGGAATATATCTCCGAGTGAAACGTGCACCGCCAGACACACAAGTTAAAAAGGGCCGTCCTTTGACAGCCCTTTCTCATTGCTTTAATTACTTCTATTTTTTATTCTTAGCCGTAGCTATCTTATCCAAAAGTTCTACGATCTCGTCTGTTGTATACACTTTTTCTCCCCTTGCGTAAATAACAGTCTCAATTCGTAAAGTGTGGACATTTTCACGCCATGCATTTCTTTTTCTGTCATTTCTGCAACCTCAATCATAATGCCCTCCTTTCGGATCTCCTGTCGACTACACAGTATAGCTGTTCAGATATTTCTCCTGCTCCGGTGTCAGCACATCGATCTCTTTGCCAAGGAATGCAAGCTTTCTCTTTGCCACATCCTTGTCTACCTCTTCCGGCACGTCAATCAGCTTCTCGGTGAGTTCGCTTGCGTGCTCTACCAGATACTTAGCGGAGAGCGCCTGAATCGCAAAACTCATATCCATAATCTCAGCGGGATGCCCGTCGCCTGCTGCCAGATTCACGAGACGTCCTTCCGCGAGAACGAAAATCCACTGACCCGTAGGCAGCTTGTATCCCATGATGTTCTTGCGCTGCTCTCTCGTCTCCACCGCGTTCGCTTTCAGCCAAGCCATGTCAATCTCACAGTCAAAATGTCCTGCGTTACAGAGGATCGCGCCCTCTTTCATCTCCGCAAAATCCTCTTTGTCAATCACGCCGTCACAGCCCGTCACGGTGATGAAGAAATCTCCTACCTTAGCCGCTTCCTTCATGGGCATCACGTCAAAGCCGTCCATCACTGCCTCGATCGCCTTGATCGGATCGATCTCAGTGACAATTACCCGCGCGCCAAGGCCCTTCGCTCTCATAGCCGTACCCTTACCGCACCAGCCGTAGCCTGCCACAACGACAATCTTTCCTGCCACGATCAGGTTTGTGGTTCTGTTAATACCGTCCCACACAGACTGGCCCGTGCCGTATCTGTTGTCAAAGAAATGCTTACATGCCGCATTGTTGACACGCACCATGGGGAATTTCAACTCTCCCGCATTGTTCATAGCTTCCAGACGAATAATACCTGTGGTTGTCTCCTCGCAGCCTCCGATGATATTCGGAATCAAATGAGGCATCTGCGTGTGCACCATCGTCACCAGATCGCCGCCGTCGTCGATAATGATATTGGGCTCCGCCTCCAACACGTGACGAATATGCGTCTCATACTCCTCCGGTGTCGCACCGTACCAGGCATGCACTTCAAGCCCAGCCTTGACAAGCGCTGCCGCCACATCGTCCTGTGTGGAAAGAGGATTCGACCCCGTCACATACATTTCCGCGCCGCCTGCCGCAAGTACCAGACAAAGATATGCGGTTTTTGCCTCGAGATGTACGGAAAGTGTCACCTTCTTACCCGCAAAAGGTTTGCTCTCGGAAAATTCTTTTTCCAAAGTGCGGAGCAGATCACAGTTTCTCTTGACCCACTCGATTTTTCTCTCACCGGATTCGGCAAGATTAATGTCTCTGATTTCGCTACTCATTGATAGTGTCCTCCTTGTGATATGTCAATAATCTTACCAAATCCGGCATGATTATTGACTCTCGCGGCATTTGCCAAATGTCTGCACTGCAGCCGCCTGGCTCATTGCTCGCGGAAATTAATCAGCCGAATTTTTATTATAGTGATGGTCGTCTGTCCTATCATCACTGTGTTTTATATCGAAACAGGCGTTTATCCCTGACTCGATTCGAAAAATACCTCTTTATACCAGCAGACCGTCTCTGTATATGCCTGATAAATCGTGTCGGTATCCTCATTCAGTACAATCAGTTGTCTGCAAATCTCCTGCCAATCCGCCGCCTCGTAGCTGACCACAAAAGAGTAGATATTCGCGAGTTCTCCCGTCCCCCGCACCAATGCGTCCTCTATCTCCTTCGAGACAGTGATCATCTTAAGCGCTTCCTCCATAGGCTTATTCAAAATAATATTTAATATGGAAAAAAGACCCATGAGAAAAACTTCCGCGGATTTCGTCCCAAGCCCGAATACCGGTGCAAGGCATTCCATAAATTTCGCACGCAACATCGACGTCCTGGCAACTTCATTGGGTTTATCCGCACACAGCTCCTTCGTGATCACCGTATTAATCCATTTTTTCAGTTCCTTCTGCCCCAGGATCGCCGCCGCATGACGGATGGATGTCACCTGGGAATTGACTGCAATGTGATTTACCATCTTCAAAAGCTCAACTACCAATGCAGTATCCCGGCCGATCACATCCGCCGCCTCCGTCAATTCAAAGTCCGCATCATTGACAATGTTCATCAACCGCAGATAATTTGCTTTGATCGGGGAAACCTCAGTCTCTCCCTTTGTGATCGGAATGCGGTAAAACTTACCCTCAAACCGGTAAAAATCTTTATCGTCCTTGAGACTGTCAAAAGTCTCCTGATTGTCAATATTCCCGACACAGATCTTAATCTTCGGATACTGCTTTGTGAAATAGATTTTTGCCTTGTTAAGATCCACTTCCTTCTGATCCAAAATGACATAATCCATCAACTGCAACAGTTCTTTATTCTCTTCATACCTGTTCATAGAAAGCTTCGACAATGCCAGCTTATATCCGTTATTCTTCAATTGCGCAAAACGGTTGCGGTAATCCTTGTTGTTTTCCACCTCATTGTCAAACACCAACACTACTCTGCCGCGAAACTCGTCGCACTTTGACTCAAGATCTGAAAATACCGCAATATGACTCACAGGAATCAGCACATCCGTACCGGGCAATAGCGTATCAATGCCGATATTGTGCAAAATCTCCAACCCTTCAATTTCAGCCAATCCATTCGGACTTCTTGAACCGAAAATCGGTGGATTTAAGAGACTGTTCTCTCTCTGTGAAGCCAGTGCGTAAGCTGAAACCCTCATATTTTTGTCAAAAAATGGTATCAATGTCGCCAGCATATCTGATCCCCTCCCCCAAAAAGCATAGATAATTTTTCTTTCGCATCTATTAGTATAACAAAAATTTGGGCATAATGCTATAAAAATACCATTTATCAGTAAGTTTTTTTGTCAAGTCCCATTCTTACAATGATATCCTGGATTTTCCCGTATACCTTCTTTTCATCCATTGTAAGTATTTTCCGGTTCTCCATGGTAATCTTTCCATTAACGATGACTGTTTCAACCTCTGAACCGTTCGCGGAATAGGACAGGCCCGCCAACAGATTGTTTCTCGGCGTAAGCGACGGCGTATTCAAATCAAGAATCGCCAGATCCGCTTTTTTCCCTGCCTCGATGGACCCGATCTCTTTCTCCAGCCCAAGCGCTTTCGCGCCGTTGATAGTGGCGATGCGGAAACCTTCTTTTGCGCTGACACACTGAGGGGTCTTCCCCGTGCCCTTGTGGATCAACGTCAGCAGGCTCAGCTCATGAAACATGTTCAGACAGTTATTGCTGGCGGCCCCGTCTGTACCCAGGCAGACATTTACACCCGCATCAAGCATTTTGGCAATGGGCGCAAATCCGTTTCCAAGTTTCATATTGCTGGCCGGATTAGTTACAACACTTACATTTTTGCGTTTTAAGATATCGATATCCTCATCCGTCACCTGAACGCAGTGCGCCGCAATGGCCGGCACATCAAAAATACCGCATTTCTCAGCCAGCGCAATAGGAGTACAGCCATATTTCTCCTGAATCTGCGAAATTTCGCTCTCGCTCTCCGAAAGATGGACATGAATGCCCATATTTTCCTTTTTGGCTTCAGCCGCCACAATCCTTAAAAACTCGTCGTCGCAAGTATAAGGCGCATGGGGACCCAGCTTAAAGGTAAGCCGGTCGCAGTCCTTTGCCGCATCCCTCTCCTCATATGCCTGGCGCAGACGCATCTGTCCCGCCTCGTCGTTTCCGCTTCCGACAAGACCGCGGGAGATCACCGCGCGCATCCCGGACTCCTTCACCGCACGGGTTGTCTGGTGAATGTTCATCTGCATATCGTTAAAGCAGGTAGTACCGCTCTTCATCATCTCGATAATCGCCAGATTCGCTCCCCAATATGTATCCTCGTCCGTCATCTGCTGCTCGATGGGATCAATGGTGCCAAACAGCCAATCCATAAAAGAAAGATCGTCCGCCACATTTCTCATAAAGGACATATAAGAATGGGTATGGCAATTGATCAACCCGGGAATCACCAGCTTATCTTTGCCGTTGATCACCTTATCGCCGGTAAAGCCGTCCGGCTTATCACCAATCCCTGTTATCCTGTCGTTTTCTATATAAATACTAGTCTCCCGAATCACATCCTCCGCGCCCTCAGGGAGTACAACAAGCGCATTTTCTATTAAAATCCCCATAACTCCTCCGTTATTTATTCACAATATTTCTCTCTTCCCCGTCCAGAAACGCCTGTATGTTTTTCGCCACTTCGTCCACCAGCCGTTCCCTGGCCTCCGTGCTCGCCCACGCCATATGAGGCGTGATAATCAGCTTTGTGCTGTCCTTAATGTTACCCAGCGGATTGTCTTTGCTGATAGGCTCCTTGTCAAGCACATCAAGTCCCGCCGCCGCAATCTGACCCTGTGTCAGCGCTTCATAGAGCGCCTGTGTATCCACTACCGGCCCTCTCGCCACATTGACTAAGATTGCATTTTTCTTCATTTTAGCAAAAGCTTCCTTATTGATAAGCCCTCTCGTCCTGTCACTCAGCGGACAATGGAGGGACAAAATATCGGACTGCCCAAGAAGGGTATCAAGCTCCACCCGCTCATACTCCGTACAAGTGCTCTTGCCGGAAGCGGAGTAAAAAATCACCTTGCAGCCAAGAGCCTGCGCGACACGCGCAACCCTGCGCCCAATATTTCCCATCCCCACGATACCCCAGGTCTTTCCCTCAAACTCGCCAAAAGCTCTGTCAAAATTGGAAAAACGATCCTGGTTCGCATAAGCGCCTGATTTCACATATTCATCATAATATGTCAGCTTCTCCTCAAGCGCCAGCGCCAGCATAAGCGTATGCTGCACCACCGCCGCCGTGCTGTAATTCACCACATTTGCCACTTTAATGCCACGGCTTTTGCAATATGCCAAATCCACGTTGTCGAAACCTGTTGCAAACAGGCAGATCAGCTTCACATTCGGCGCATCCTTAAGCGTGCTCTCATTCATAGGAGCCTTGTTCGCAATGACGATATCCGCATCCGCCACCCTCTCCGCCGTATTCTCCGCCACCGTGTTAGGATAATATTCCACTTCCCCAAACTTTTCAAAACATTTCACGTCAATATCCGTTCCAACGCTGTTGCGCTCCAACACCACCAGCTTCATAGCCACCTCCTGAAAATTTTCCTTTTCTTTTCACTATAACACAGCGCAAAAGAGGATTCAATTTTTTTAACTTTCTTCCAACGCCTCCGTCGTCTCTCGCCGGATCAAAACTGGGGCAATTACTTTGTGAACCGGCTCCTGCAAAATTACCGGTCTTCTCTTCTTGCGCTCCTCCATCTGTCCCACGAGAAGACTCACTGCCTCATAAGCCATCTTATTGATCTGCTGCCCAACCGTACTGATGGGAATAACCGCCTCACGGGAAATAGGGGAATCGTCAAAGCCAATGATCCGATACTTTTCAGGCAGACAACCGTATTCTCGGATCAATAGATTCAATAATATGTTGGCGTAGGTATCCCCGGAGACAAATATTCCTTTCTTCATGTCCGGGTAAACAGTATCCAGCTCCCGAACTACCTCTTCGATCCTACTTTGCATTTTCTCAAAAATATTGCTTCTCTCTATAAAAATTTCCCGGTGATTTAACTTCTTCTCCTCGCAGATATCCCGGAATCCACGGACACGTCCGTATGCAGGCCGTTCCGGAGTTGTATCCGAGGTATTGAGATGTATGAGAACATCGCAGCTATGCCTGGCCAACAAGCTGGCAGCCTGCACGCCGCCCATGTAATTATCCGTGTTGACACTGGAAACGTACCGATCTTCCCGCTCAATCGTCACAACCGGAACAGACAGCCCGGCAAGCTCTGCGGAAGGCAGAGTATAACTCATTACAATCAGCCCCTCAATGTTGTAGGCGAGAAGTTCCTGTATATACTGCCTCTCCGTCTCCTCCTTTTCGTTTCCTACAAAGACAAGAAATTTGTAGCCGAAATGTTCATAAGTCAGTAAAATCTGATTCAGCATCTCCGAATAATAGTGATTTTTCAGATTCGGGACAATCACGCCGATAAATTCCGTCTTTCCGTTGGCAAGTATCCGCGCCACCTTGTTTTCTTTATAGTCGAGATCTATGAGTGCTCTTGAAATGATTTCCTGATTATCCAGGGTGAGCGAATCGGGAGAATTAAAATAACGGGAGATGGTTGTTTTAGAAAATCCTGTATATTTAGCGATATCGTCAAAAGTTGTCTTTTTCTTTTTGTTATTGCCTGCAGAACCCATCTAATCTTTTCCTTACTTTGTTTTCCTGCTCCGTTTCCTGAAAAATTATAACAATTTTCTATTCAAATGACAATATGGGTGCAGTTAAGTAACCGGTTTTATATATTTTGCATAAATCCTGTTTTTGGAATTGTGTACCTTACATAGAATTGCGTAAAATAAGGCTTTTTCGTTGACACATTTACTTCCTGGTGCTACTATGAGAATATAAAATAACCGGTTATGTAACCGGTTATTTAATAAAATAATGTGCTTATCATAAGGGGGACTATCATGGCAAGACCAAAAACAGACGAAATTTTCAGACAAAGACTGGAAAGGCATCACGACGAGCTGAGATGGCTGTACATGGAACTTTACGATAATGATTCCATGTTCGCGGAGTTGTGCACAAATATGTATCGGTTTTTTAAAGACCGCAAAAGCTCGCTGAAAACGAGAGACAAAAACCGCGAAAAAAATCCCGGATGGTTTCGTAAAAACGACATGCTCGGCATGATGCTCTACATCGATAACTTTGCCGGAAATTTGCAAGGTGTGAAAGAAAAGCTCTCCTATCTGGAAGACTGCAACGTAAATTACATTCACCTGATGCCTTTCCTGGATTCCCCGAAGGAACATTCCGACGGCGGTTATGCAGTGGCGGATTTCAGAAAAGTACGGCCTGATCTCGGGACAATGGAGGATCTGGCCGAGCTGGCGGATGTGTGTCACGAAAAAGATCTGAATGTCTGCATGGATTTCGTGATGAATCATACTTCCGAGGAGCATGACTGGGCGGTACGCGCGAAAGCAGGCGACGGCGAATATATGAGCCGTTACTTTTTCTACGATAATAATGAAATTCCGATGCAGTACGAAAAAACCGTACCTCAGGTCTTTCCGACCACGGCTCCCGGAAATTTCACTTACCTGCCTGAAATCGGACATTATGTGATGACTACCTTTTATCCCTATCAATGGGATTTAAACTACAAAAATCCACGTGTGTTCAACGAAATGATGTACAATTTTTTGTTTTTCGCAAATCAGGGAATGGATATCATTCGCATCGACGCCGTTCCATATATCTGGAAAGAGCTCGGAACAAGCTGCAGAAACCTTTCCCGGGTGCACACGATCGTGCGCATGATGCGTATGATCGGCGAGATTGTCTGTCCCAGCGTATTGCTGTTGGGCGAAGTGGTGATGGAACCTGAGAAAGTAGTTCCCTATTTCGGTACTATAGAAAAGCCGGAATGTCATATGCTATATAACGTGACGACTATGGCTACCACCTGGCACACTGTGGCTACCAGGGATGTACGCCTGCTGAAACAGCAAATGGATATCGTAAACGGCCTTCCCGGCGAATATACTTTCCTGAATTACCTGCGCTGCCACGACGATATCGGCTGGGGACTCGATTATCCTTTCCTGACACAGTGGGAAATGCTGGAAGTACCGCACAAACGGTTTTTAAACGATTATTTTATGGGGAAAATGCCCGGAAGCGTCAGTCGGGGAGAGTTGTACAATGACGACCCCGTGACACAGGATGCCAGATTTTGCGGAACAACCGCCTCCATGTGCGGCGTTGAGAGCGCGGAAGCGGAAAATGACAAGGACAAATGCAAGGCGGCTGTCGAGCTGGATATCATGCTGCACGCTTACATGCTGTCGCAATCCGGTATCCCAATGCTCTACAGCGGCGACGAGATCGGACAGCTCAACGACTATTCCTATAAAGAAGACCCCGACAAGGCGCCTGATTCCCGCTATGTCCATCGCGGAAAATTCCGCTGGGATCTGGCAAAAAAGAGAACCGGTAAGCAAAGCGTACAAGGACAGATTTTTAACTCCTTAAACCGCCTGGAACAGATCCGGAGACATGAACATGTCTTTGACGCCGACGCCAAAGTCTACACCTACGATGTACATAACGACGCTATTCTCTGTATCACCAGACAGATGGCAGACGAACGGTTCTTTGGCATCTACAACTTTGCGGATCAGCCGCAGACAGCCTGGATGCAGGAGGACGACTCCTACATCGATCTTCTGACCGGAAAAGCCGTCGCACTTCGTGATATTTCCGTTCCCGGACATGGTTTTTACTGGTTAAAGAGAAAATAATTGGTCGTAACAGTTCAGCCTTCGGCTTCACTGTCACCGTGGTTACGAAGTAACCACAATGCACACAAAATGCTCCAAAGTCGCATTTTGGCGCTTGCACAACTCCCAAAATCGCATACAGAGCGATTTTACTCGCGGATTAGTGATGGCTGAACTGTTACAATTGATCGTCAAATTTATCTGTTTTTCTTGCCTTTTCTATATAAAAGGTGTATCCTTATATGCGCATTAAAAACATCGCGAATGCAGTGTTTTTTGCGGGATTACATATTAAAATCATGAGAAAGGCATGGTTATCATTATGGAAGCTTATGAAGTATTAAGAGATCTGGCAATCATTATTTTCACTGCAAAATTTTTCGGCGTAGTGGCGAGAAAGTGCAAGGCTCCTCAGGTAGTCGGTCAAATTGTAGCGGGTCTTCTGATTGGCCCATGCGTATTCGGATGGGTCAGTCAGACAGACTTTATTACGCAAATGGCGGAGATCGGCGTCGTCCTTTTGATGTTTGAGGTGGGTCTTGAGACTGATTTGAAAGAACTGGTCAAAACAGGCCCCATAGCCCTCCTGATCGCCTGCGCGGGCGTATTCATCCCTCTTGCTATGGGTGCGCTCCTATATATGGGCTTTTACGGCTTTGCTCCCTGGGGAAGCGAAGATTTTTACAAAGCCGTCTTTATGGGTACTATCATGACCGCTACGAGCGTAAGCATCACGGTTGCTTCTCTACAGGAATTAGGAAAAATTAAGAGCAAGGTGGGAACTACCATTGTCAGCGCCGCGATTATAGACGACGTGATCGGCATTATTGTGCTTACCTTTGTCATCGGATTTAAATCACCTGATTCTCATCCGGGTACGGTCATTTTGAAGACGATTATTTTCTTCTTCATCGCAATTGCAGGCGGCATGATAGTATTCAAGGCTTTTCTTCTTCTGGATAAGCGCTATCCGCACACAAGACGTATTCCTATCGTCTCTTTGGCTTTCTGTTTTGCCCTGTCTTATGTGGCGGAAAAATATTTTGGCATCGCGGATATCACCGGCGCCTATATTGCAGGAATCGTTCTCTGCAACCTGAGCGATAACACATACATAGAGCGAAAAGTGGACGTCAGTTCCTACATGATCTTCGGACCTCTGTTTTTTGCCAGCATCGGTCTGAAAACCAATTTTGATTCTATGGATTCAACTTTGTTCGCTTTCTGTATCTGCTTCGTGATCGTTGCGCTTTTGGCTAAGATCGTTGGCTGCGGCCTGGCCGCAAAGCTCTGTCGGTATACCTTGCCCGATTCGTTAAAAATCGGCGTCGGTATGATGACCCGGGGAGAGGTGGCGCTGATTGTTGCTCAGAAAGGATTGGCCGCGGATCTGCTGACTGCAGACTATTTTATGGCGGTGATCCTGCTGATTCTGTTCTCCTCCATCGCTACGCCTATCATATTGAAATTTTTATATGGAAGAGACGCCGGACAGGAAATGACGGCATAATACGAAAAACAAAAAACCGCGCGGTGAGTAGGAAAGATTTTCCCTACCCGCCGCGCGGTCAGTCTAGCGATACATGCATGTCAAAGCAAACTCCGCAAACCGCGGCAAAATAAAAGATACCTCTCCATATGTCCTTGTGTCCAAAATACCCTTTCGCTTTAACCTTTCTCTGTATATGGAAAAAAGCTCCGATTTCATCCCTAAATTTTCCCTGATGTTTTTTACTTTGGTTTCTCCGTTTTTGGCCATTTCAAACACTACCTTTTTATCCAATTCCGAAAATTCCGACCATATTTTACTGTATACATATTCTTCCAGATATTGGTCATACTCGGGCAGAATATCATCCAGTGTTTTATTATCCCTGTTTTCCCAGTAAAGATAACCCAAAACCTGAAAAGCAAAGGGATAGCATTTGGTCAGTTCCGTCATTCTGTCCGCTGCATCCATATCCAATCCGAAAATGTCCATATATTGCTTTCTGACTGCGGTATAATTCAAAGGTTCCAGCACCATTTTAGGCGCTCTATATAAAAAGGTAAGTGAATCCTCGTTTTGAAGATTATAAATATTGTCATATAATCCTGTCATCAGTAAAAAAAACGGATATCTCTGCCTTATAAAAATCTGAAATGATGCGGCAAACACTCTGACGTATTCACAATTTGTAATCTCGTCAATTGTGACCAACAGTCTTTTCCGCTTTTTCATGATCTCTTCTAACATCAGTTCAACCGCACTCTCAATATCCGTTATCGGTGTGGCGTTTTCCACGGACATTCCGATTCCCAAAATTGAAAAATCCAGCCTCGCCTGTACAAAATGCGCATACATATCCGGTAAGCTGTATAATTTCGCCGCCAGACTTTGCAAAAGATCTCTGGTGGAATTCAGCTCCACAACAATCCACTCTTCCATATCTTTCAGTTTGCCGGCAATCTCAGTCATCATAACCGTCTTGCCAACTCCCCTTACACCTGTGATCATATATATTTGTCTGGACGGATTCTCTGCATTAAAATTTTCAAGAATTTCATTCGTCTGGGAAATGCGGGATATAAATTGCAGCGGTTTTTTCCCGAAATCAAATGTAAATGGATTGTTCATACGAACCTCCGTAATTCCACTTCAACCAAAATTAATGTAAAAGAATATGCCTTATATAAGTTTATATAACTTTTCTTTTCTTATATAAGTTTATATAACTTTTCATCCATTATATAAGTTTATATAACTTTGTGTCAATTACTATTTTACACTTACATCTCCAGTCTATACGATATGATCACCCTCCGTAAAACTTCTGTACGCTCCCACAAGCACTGCTTTGGAATCCGTTCCATGCCCGACAAAATCTGTCCTGCCCACAGGAAGCGCCGGATCCACAAACCGCCTCAAAAGCGTCCATACATCGGGCTTACACTTTTCCCTTTCCATCTGCGTAAAAGTACCTAGCAAAATCCCCCTTACCTGCTCAAAAGCTCCTAACTGTTTTAACTGACTAAAATAGGTGAGCATATGCGCAACCGTGCCGCCCAAAGATTCAAGAAGCAGTATTTTATCCGCAAGATCCGGAAAATACGCCGTTCCCGCGAGCTTCAAAAAACAGCGGACATTTCCGCCCACCACAACTCCTTCCATCGATTCCCCCTGATAAAACGTAACGGGAAACCGGAACAAGGCGTCTCCTCCTCCCAAAACGGTATCCTTAAAATGTTCCTGCTGCTGCGGCCCATGCTCATAAAGGAAATTGGAAATTTGGTACAATACAGATGCTTTCCCTGTTTTTGTATATATGGCATTGATCACAGCGGACAGGTCACTATAGCCCCAAAACTTTTTATCACAAGCCCCAATCGTACCATAATCCAGATACGGCAATATCCCGTTTGAAATATCCCCGCCGGAAATATCAAAAATACCTTTAACAGAGTCGTCCCGGTAAAAATCCATCAACGCCTGCGCCCGCTCCATATCACTTCCGCTCTCCACGCTTTCCCTCCCGAAAATATAGGGAGAACGCACCGGCACAAGATCCAACTTCCGAATAATCTCTTCCAATTGTAATAGCTTATTCTCTTCTTTCTTCTTCCATGCGTTGGAACAACATACAATTCCTATTTTGTTTCCTGGTTCCATATCCGTCGTCATCTCGTATTTCATCGAAAATCCTCCTCTTTCAAGTCAAAACCCCCGTAGCAAGCTAATGGAAATCAATGGCATCCACGGCCACATCGACTGCAATCCCCACCGCACCGGAGGGACTTACCTTCTTTTTTATCCTTTATTATGCTGCGCATTGCAAGCGCCGCCGCTGCTGCCACAATTGCCAATACAACCGCTGTTCCCATAAAATCATCTCCCTTCCAACTTTCATCATATACTCAGTATACTCCAATTCCCCTTTCCTGTATCGACTTTCAGAGAATCCTTCCGCTTCGTTTGCCCCGATACCATGCTGCAAATGCATGGCATGGGTGAAAAAGTAACATAGCAACTGTCAGTTGACAGATTTCCAAGCCGCCTATATGGCCATTTTAGAGAAATTTTTCTATAATCATTACAACAGATTATTGAAGGAGGCAGCTATGACGCTTGGAGAAAAAATCTACAAATTGAGAACAGAGAATGGACTTTCACAGGAAGCCTTTGGCCAGAAGTTGGGCGTATCAAGGCAGTCGGTGTCGAAATGGGAGACGGATCAATCAGTTCCGGAATTGGATAAGATAGTGGCAATCAGCCAGTTTTTTAAAGTCAGCACGGATTATCTTCTGAAAGATGCGGAAGAGATATACAGATCTGCAAGGGAATCACCTACCCGGTCAGAGACGTTTACACGGGAAGAATACCACATCGTGCGAAGACCCCACTATGAATATAAGAGCAAAAAAATGATAGGAAATCTGCCTTTATTGCACGTCAATCTCGGAATGGGAAAATACCAGGCAAAGGGTGTTATCGCTATCGGCACAATCGCGCAAGGGTGGCTCGCCATCGGCATTGCCGCAATGGGCGGAATTTCTATCGGCATCGTCTCTCTGGGACTGATCGCCCTTGCCAATATTGCCTTTGGACTGATCGCCTGTGGCAGTCTTGCCGTGGGCGTGATCAGCATAGGAGCCATTTCGATCGGCATCTTTTCCCTGGGAGCCATGGTATTCGGGCAATTTGCTTTCGGTGCTTTGGCAAACGGCGCACAGGTGGCCATAGGCGATGTGGCAAACGGCAACATTGCTCTTGGGTATTCCCAAGCCACCGGCGCCTATACGCAGATCACTAACAGACAACCCTTCGATATAGAAAGCGCTTGTCGCATGATTGACGAACATGTGTCGTCAAACTGGCTCTTTTTCAAGACATGGGCGAAAGAAATGATAAAGTGGTTTTAATACCAAAAAATCTTTCAAGTTATGATATACTGTTAAAGTACCCAATTGTTTGCAATATAAACTCTCGGAGTCTCTTTGTGCCTGATTTTGTGAGATGATTTATTGTCAGATGTGCATATGGCGGAAAATCTGCCACAAAGACAGGTGCAAAAAAGATTCCGAGTGTACATTAATCATAAAAGGAGGAGGAATTATCTCTATGAGCAAAAATTACCGCTCGGAACTGGTCGGCGCTTTCGGCTGTCCCATCGATGAAAATCCAACCGGCGTTATGGAGGAGGCCGCTTTTGCCGCCGCCGGACTGGATTACCGTTATCTGACAATCAAAGTGAACCGGGAAGATATAGAAACCGCTATGAAAGCGGTGCGCGCGCTTCATATGAGAGGTATCAACCTTACCATCCCGCATAAAGTAAACGCAATCCCTTTTGTGGACGAACTTTCCCCCGAAGCGCAGATCATCGGGGCTATTAATATCGTTGTCAACAACGATGGCGTTCTATGGGGAGATAACACGGACGGCAAAGGCTTCTTAAAATCTCTCACCGACAAAGGTATCGCGGTGGAAGGGAAAACGATCACCGTTTTGGGCGCAGGCGGCGCATCCAGGGCAATCAGCGTCGTATGCGCTCTGCAGGGGGCTTCCCGGCTCCACATCATTAACGGTTCCGTGGAAAGAGGCAGAGAACTGGTCACTCTTCTGACAGAGAAAACGCCCGCAGAGGCTGACTTGATCCGTTGGGAAAATACCGCAGCCATTCCACACGACACTGATATCCTCGTCAACGCAACTTCCGTCGGCCTCTATCCGAATGTGGATCAGAAGCCGGATATCGATTATGACACCATAAAAAGCGGAATGGTCGTCTGCGATGTGATTTTCAATGATCCCAATTCCCTCTTTTTACAGGAATCCGAAAAAAGAGGTGCAATGACAATAAACGGACTTGGTATGCTGGTTAATCAGGGCGCATTGAACTTTAAACTCTGGACAGGGCAGGATGCTCCTGTTGATGTGATGACCGAGGTTTTGCGACGGGAATTCGGCGTATAGATATTGTTTTACGGCGCTGTCACATATAGAAAAAACAGGATAAAGTAATTTGATCTCATATCGACATCAAATTACCTTATCCTTTTAATTACTTATTCAATTTTCTCGCACATACGAAAACTACAGCCGCCGTGGCAACTAAAAACTGTGCCATAGCTGTGGCATTACTCATTACACCCCATTCCCAAAAATAGTTCTTCTCAACAAGACATACGGCAAAATACACCAGATAAATCACAATGCCATATAAAGTGCACTCCCTGATTTTCTGCTGCCGCTTCTCTCTAAGAAGTATCTGTTTCTGTTGTTTTTCGAGCATTTCTGTCTTCACGGACAAATCGTCTATCTCTGACGACTTTAACAGATAATCGGTAGTAACATCAAAAACTGCGCTGAGCGCTACGATTTTTTCCAGCTCGGGGACTGCCTGACCGCTCTCCCATTTAGAGACAGACTGTTATTCTGTCAAGAAAAGACTAAAAAAAATTGATTTTCCCACATCCCCACAGATGCGGCAGTTAACCGCATCTATGTATTGTTTCCATATCTGAAAAACCTGCTTCAAACTTCCAGCATATCTCTATCCTATTATCAGCGTAGACCTTGACCTTGTCAATCAGCTTTTCCTTGACCTCTTCCGTCAGCTCCATCTGGTCTGCAAAAACATATAGCTGGTCTTTGCGCTCTTTCTTCTTCCTGCTGGACTCACTCCGCATTTCCTGTTTCTTTTTCAGTTCCCCTATGCGCTGTTCTATTCTGTCAGTCTCTTCCTCATGTTTCTTCTTTTCCAAAAGGAACTCTTCCCTTGACAGCTTCCCATCCGTATACTGCTCATACAGCGGCATCCACGCCCTTTTCATTGCGTCCGCTGTCCTTTCCAGCGTTTTCAGTTCTTCCTGTTCTGGACAGATGACCGCCCTGCTCTTTGCGCTTTTTGAAAGTTTCTCTGATTCTGCTTCCATTTTTATCTGCCCTCTGACCGCTTCCAGCACTGCACTGTCTGCATCCGCTTTCCTTATCTTTGCTCCCCGGCAGTCGCATTCCTGCCGGAAGTATCTCTGTCCGCACAGGATATTCCCCCTGCTGTCACCGCCCAGCATCCTTCCACAGTAACCACAAAAGTATATGTTCCTCTCCTTCCTGCCGCCTGCCTTAAACTCACACTGCTTCAGCATGGAGTTTGCTTTTACGAATAATTCATAGGGAACGATCGGCTCATGGGTTCCTTCCACCCTCACCCACTCTGACGGTGGCTTTTTCCTGCGTTTTCCCTTTACCGTCACAGCATCCGTTTTTAAGGAGACCATTGTTCCCGTATACCGCTCGTCTTTTACCATACGTCGTACCCGGTCATCCGTCCAGAAGCACTCCGCCCCATACCGGCTCCACTGTCTCCGGAAGCCTTCCATATCGTGGAACTTTGACGGTGCCGGGATGCCCCTCTGGTTCAATATCCTTGCTATCTTTCTTGGGGAGATGCCGGATGCCATCATCTCAAATATCTCCCTGACGATCTTACCTGTCTCTTCATGGATGGCTAATTTATGGATGTTCCCCTCTGACTTTTTGTAGCCATACAAGGCGCAGTGGGCATTGTACTCTCCCTTCTCTGCCATATGCCGCCACGCTATTTTCTGCTTCTTGGAAAACTCCCTGCTGTAGAAATCGTATATCATGTTCTTGAAAGCAACATCAAGCCCTCCTGTCGTACCGTCAAACTGGCTGCTGTCATAACCGTCATTTATGGAAATGAAGCGTATGCCGAGGAATGGGAAGAACTGTTCAAGGTAATCGCCCAGCTCCACATAATCCCTGCCGAACCGGGAAAAATCCTTTACGATGATGCAGTTGACCTTCCCCTCTTTCGCAAGCCGGATCAGTTCGGCAAACTGCGGTCTGTTGTCAAATTTCACGCCGGAATAACCGTCATCGCATTTCTCAATGACCGTACTGCCTGCAAGTTCCTCATGGCTTCTGACATATTCCCATAAAAGCGCCCTCTGGTTGGTGATGCTGTTGCTCTCCGTCTTGTCCTGCTGAAAAGAGATATCCCGGTCTTCCTGTGACAGCCGGATATACAGGGCGGTCACATAATCACTGCCATTTACGCTTCTTTCCTGCATATCCCACCGCCCCTTTCTTCAGCCACATCCAGAAGTTCCTTAAATTCATCCTCAAACCGGAAGCGGATTTCCAGCCGCCCGTCACTGTAAGCAAAAATTTCACTGATGAAAGCATGGATGACCTCTTCCGTCAGGTTCTCAAAATCCCGGTATTCCTGCACAAGTGCTTCCAGCCTGCCCTCTTTCCTGCTCCCTGTCCTGTGCCGCCGCTCCGTCTCCTGTAATTCCAGAATCTTCTGCGCTTCCTCATCTGTCTGTTTCAGGTATTTCTCCTTTGCGTAGAGGTAGTCGCTCTCATTTAACAGCCCGTCCGCATAATCATTATATAAAGAGGCTGACATGCTTTCCGCACGTTTTTTCCGATTTTCCGCTTCCCGGATCTCTTTCCGGAAACCTCCATCTGCTTTCTGTTCCCGGTTCAGCCTTTCAAGTATCTGCCTGCTGTCGAGGAACAGTTTTATGTGCATCCGCAGGGCTTCCTCTACCGCCCTCTCCACATCCTTCTTATCCAGGCGTTTCCTGACGCACCCTTTTTCTTTCAAGTGCTGGTAGGTCTGGCAGATATATTTATAGTACACCCTTGGCGGATTCAGTTTTGCGCCGCTCCGGTCTCTCCACAGCGACATCCTTTTTCCGCAGTCACCGCAGATGAGGATTCCTTTTAACAGGTTCGGCTCCTTGGATAACGCATCAAACTTCCCGTAACCGCTATGGAACTTCTCCGCATTCCTTTTCCCTTTTTCATTGACCTTATCAAAAATCTCCCTTTCCACGATAGGCTCATGGGTATCCTTCACATAAAGCCTTTCCTCCGCAGGCATCTTTCTGGTCCCCATCCCTTTATAGAGGGCGGTCTTATTGATTCCCTGCTCCATATCTCCGGCATATACCGGGTTCCTTACAACTTCCGAAAGGGTACTGACCGTCCATAAGCCCGACTGCGACCTGTCTTTTTTTACCCAGCCTTTCAGGTATTTATATCTTGAGGGGCAGGGGATTCCATTGTCATTGAGCCGCCTGATGATGGCGGTAAGGCTCTCCCCGTCCGCCCTCCAGTGGAAGATATGCCACACGATATCCCTCACATCTTCATCCACCACCAGTCTGCTATGGTCTTCCGGGGATTTCACATACCCGTAAGGGGCAGATGCGCCGACAAATTTCCCCTGCTTCTGCCTGATATAAAATGCCGAGCTGATCTTGCGCGATAAGTCTTTTGCGTAAATATCGTTGATAAGGTTCTTCAGCGGCACGATCAGCCCGTCTTCCGTTACGTCCGGGCTGGCGCTGTCATAACCGTCTGTGACCGCTATGAACCGCACCCCGAAAAAAGGGAAAATCTTTTCAAGGTAATCTCCTGCTTCCAGATAGTTCCTGCCAAGGCGTGATAAATCCTTTACAATGATGCAGTCGATCTTCCCTCCGCGCATATCCCCGATCATACGCATAAAATCCGGGCGGTCGAACCTTGTTCCGCTCACACCGTCATCAAGGTATTCCCCCTCTACCTGTAGATAAGGCTTATCCTTTACATACTCCCTCAAAAGGCAGAGCTGGTTCTCGATCGTTGTCCCGGCACTCCTTTTGTATTCCTCTGCGGAGAGCCTTGCATACAGGGCGGTGCGGTATACCTTGCAGGCTGGTGCCGGGGATGCCTGCTGTGCTGTGTTCTGCTTCCTGCTCTTCCTTGCCATCCTAGACCACCATCCCTTCTGTGCGTCCGGCACTGCCCGTACCGCCTAAAACACTGCTGTACTTATCCAGTTCTTCCTCAAAATTGAAGATGACCTCTATCCGCTTCCCTTCATAGACGCGCACCTGCCGGATCAGTGTCGCGGCGGCATTGCGGTCAAGGGCTGTAAGGTTTTCATATTTCTTAAATTCCTTTATCCACTCCTGCCTGCTCCCTTTATCCTCTTTCAAAAGTTTCAGTTCATTCCTATAGGAACGGAGCGCATTTTCGGATTCTTCCAGCTTGCGGTCATACTCCTGCTTCATCTGCACGTACTCCTGCTTGGTCAGTATGCCATCCTTAAAGTCCTCATAAAGCCCTAATTTCCTGCCCTCTGTCTTCGCTTTCTTTTCTGTTTCCAGCCTGATCCGTTCCTCATATTTCCCTATCCCTGCGTCCTTCCATCCGGCGCTGTCCAGAACAGAAAGCGCCTCCCCGATACCGAGTACTGTGCTGATCTGGAACCGCGCGGCTTCCAGCACTGCATCCATCAGTTCCTTCTCGCTGATGCTGTGAGGGGAGCAGCTCCCCTTCTGCTTCTTATTGCCGGAACAGACGTAATAAACATACTTCCTGCCGCCCGACGGGACAGTCTTACGCACCATGCCCTCCATGCAGTCGCCACAGAATATCTTCCCTGCCAACGGGTATACTTTCTCCTCTGCCGGGGAACGCCTTGTGTCGGTCTTTAAGAGTTCCTGCACAAGTGCAAAATCCTTCGGGGTGATGATGGCTTCATGGTTATCCCCGACACGCACCCATTCCTCCTCCGGCTTGTCCACCCTTGCTTTTATCTTATAGTTGGGCGTGGTGTGCTTCCCCTGTATAAGCGTGCCTGTATAAATCTCATTTTTCAGCACCCTTGTCACTGACACATAATTCCACCCTGCACTGTTTCCTGTGCCGAATGAAGTCTTAAGGCGGATTCCTATGCTGTTCTTATAGGCAAGTGGGGAGAGGATTCCCTGCGCGTTCAGCTTATCCGCAATCGCCTGCTGTCCCATGCCGGATATCTTCATCCGGAAGATATCCTTCACCACTTCCGCCGCATAGCTGTCCACCACGATCTTATTCTTATCCTCTTCCGATTTCAGGTAGCCATAAGTGAGAAATGCGCCGATATATTCCCCTCGTTTCCGCTTCATTTCAAGGTTGCTCCTTATCTTTATGGAGATATCCCTGCTGTATGCGTCATTGATCAGGTTCTTGAAAGGCACGATAAGGTCACTGCTGTTATCCTTCCCAATGCTGTCAAAACCGTCCGTCACTGCGATAAAGCGCACCCCCAGCATGGGGAATATCTTTTCAATATACCTGCCTGCTTCAATGTAATTCCTGCCAAAGCGTGATAAATCTTTTACAATGACACAGTTGACAACGCCTTTCCGTATGTCGTCAAGCATACGCTGGAAATCGGGACGGTCAAAACTGACGCCGCTGTAACCGTCATCCACATATATTGAATATTCTTTTATCTCTGCATGGGATTTCAGAAAGTCCATGATAAGGGCTTTCTGGTTTGATATGCTGTTGCTGACAAGTTTCGCGCCCTCGTCAACATCCCCGTCTTCCTTAGAAAGCCTAAGGTAGATGGCAGCCTGATATGTCTTAGAAATCTTCTTTTCCATCTGCAATACTCCTTCTCTTTATTTCAATTAAGACAGCCCTATCTTAATGAACCCAAGAACCAGAGTCTGCACATGATTCAGTCCTTTATGGCTCTTATTTTAACACATTTTCAGGCTCTTTTCCACATCTTCCCACGATTTTATTTCTAATCTTACGACTAATTTTCAACTGTATTTTAACGTCACACTGACAGCAGAAGTTCCTCAAACCGGTCATTCAGTGTCGCCCCATCTCCGCTGTAGGCTGCCTTTACAATAACTTTGCCTACCCGGAAACAGTAAGGATTCCCTACCTGCCGGATAAATTCCCTTCTCATCTCCTGCTGTGTCAGCGTATCATCTATCTTTATCTGCTGTATGTCTGCCACATCCTCCGGCTTTACCGTCCGTATGTCTACCGACTTTAAATCTTCCAGTGACATTCACAGCCTCCTTCATCAAAATACTTTTCTTCCCTGCCTATCTTCCTGCTATGATAAGAAATCTTCCATTCTTTCCATGCACACGCCTGTCACAGGTGGCAAGGGTAATGATGCTGGTGGGAGCATGATCCGGTTCTGCATAATATAACGCCCTTCCCTGCAACTGCTCCATCCATGCATTGTAGCTTTCCATATCCTCATGGTTTCTGGTACGGAAATCCCATTCGTCAAGGTCGGATATGTCATATTTGACCACCGCCATTACCTGATAGGCATTGGCGCTTCCATAGGCATCTGTGAAATAAATGGTTTGGTTTTCCTTAAAATAATCCTCCTGCTCATACTTAAGCAGGGTGGAAAACATGGCATCTGAACCTGTTCCCATGTTGTGTCCGTAGATGACGCGGTTGAAATCCCACACCTGCGTGTCCTTATCCATGAAAGGACATCCGGCACTGCTCTTATCCCCTGTGAAGTCATGAGAGAGGTAAAAAGCATTGTCATCTGTTCCCACTACGGGAAAATTAATTAAGGTATCAGGAATGCAGAGCCAGCCTTTGATATCCTTATTTTCACTGCATAAAGCATCCCAATCGTAGGCTTCCAATCCCTTCTCCCTCATTTCCGCCTCGTATTCCTGCTGGTAACGTTCTGCATCCGCTTCCATCTCTGAAATCATCTCCTGCAATTCTTCTTTTGCCTCCTGCTGTGCTTTCTCCCTTTCCTCTTCCAAGACAATATCAAGCTGTGCATAGGCATCCGCAATCGCCTGATACTTTTCAAGCTGTTTCACTGCTTTATAGCGGAAAATTCCCATGCCTGCCATACAGACAAGGGTAAGGGAAATACCCACTATAATCTGTACTGTGATCCGCTGTCGTTTCTTCTCCGTTAGGTCGGGGAAAAGTTTCTCCCCAAGCAAGCCTATAAGATATTTTACTTTTTCCATGCGCTTCCTTTCTTCTATATAAAAAGCAGCAGATACCAACACTTTCTAAGAAACTGCTATCTGCCGCTCTGATCTCAAAAGGCAGGAGCAAAAGCCCCTGCCACATTTATACTGTGATATTCACAGCTTACCTTACCTTCGCCTGTCACCGCATCAAAACTCACATCCGCTACAGGCTGCTCCGCTCTTCTTTCTTCCCTTCAAACACAGATGCAGCAGCAAGCAAAACGCCGCACAGCCCAAGGGCAGCAAGAAGAGTAAAGGGTGACGCGTGACCAGTCTGGATGACCGGCTCCGTTCCTTTTCCTGCATTTCCATTGCCTCCTTCCGTTTTATTCTCTGTATTTTTATCTGAAGGACTGCTTACCGAATTGCCGGAAACAGTACCATTTGTATTCATGTTTTTGTCCGAAGTATTCTTATTATCCTTATCGCCTGTGTTTTCCGTATTGTTGTCATCCTGACTGTCTTTATCTTCTTTTTCCCATCTTGCATAGAGGCTGATGCTCCTGCTTGGTTTGTAGGTCTCTCCCTCTGTTCCGATAAATACCTGCCTGTCAGTATACCAGCCCTTGAAAATATAACCCTCACGCTCTGCAACCGGGAGTTTCACACTGCCGCCCTTTACCACTTTGACGGATGCATTCTTTGTTTTTCCACCGTTGGCATCATACTTGATGGTGTAGGTGTTTAAGGTTTCACCGGAATTATCGCCATCCTGCGTATTGTCTCCTTCATTTCCTGTATTTCCATTGTCTCCTGTATTGTTATCCTTTGATTTTTCCCACTTTGCATAGAAATCTGTGTCTTTCGTGATGCGGTATGTATCATGGTATGCTCCTGCGAACTGCGTCAAAGAATCATCCAGATACCAGCCTGTAAAATCATATCCCTCACGTTCCGGCATGGGGAGGTAAAGGCTTCCATCCTTGATGATGGTAAGCTCCTTTGTCTTGATCGTGCCTTTCCCTGCATGGAAGGTCACTTTACAGGTTTCGGGATCAGTGTCAGTATCAGAATCCTTCCCTGCTTCCTTCTCCCAAAGCGCATAAGCTGTCATATCCTTAACCGCTTTCATTTCACTTCCGGGGATTCCAAGTAAGATACCACCGTCTTTTTCTGTATACCAGCCAAGGAAGCTGTAACCTTCTTTTTCAGTCTTCGGCAGACGGATGGTATCACCTTTTGCCGCCTTGATTGATTTAACTTCCTTTCCTCCGTCTGCGTCAAAAGTAATCGTTACTTTTTCTGTCTCCTTTTTCTCAAAATGAGCCTTTAATGAAATATCTCTCTGTATAGTAAACTCTTCCCCAGCCTGTCCGATACAGATATTATCATCAGACGCTAAGAACCAGCCTAAGAACTCATATCCTGTCTTACTGCAAGCCGGAAGGATGATCGTGCTGCCTTTCTCTGCCTCAATACTTTTTCTTGCAGTGTCGCCACCGTCCGCATCAAAGGTAACGGTGCAGATAATTGTCTCATCTTCCTTCTTTTCATAGTGGGCTTTCAATGTTACGTCAGCAGAGACAGTGTAATCCTCTCCTGCTTTTCCGGCACAAGTATCTCCATCATACCAGCCGACAAATTCATAACCGTCCTTAGTACAAGCAGGAAGCGTAATCGTATCGCCAACTTTTGCAGCGATATTTCCACCTTCCATTTTTCCACCATCTGCATCAAACGTAATCGTGCAGTCAGCCGCTTCTTTCTTCTCATAATGCGCCTTCAAAGTAATGTCATCAGAAACGGTGTATTCTTCCCCTGCCTGTCCAATACAGGTATCTCCGTCATACCAGCCGGCAAATTCATAATCATCCTTGGTGCAGTTCGGAAGCGTGACTATATCGCCAATCTTTGCAGTAATATCTCCACCTTCCATTTCCCCACCGTCTGCATCAAATGTAATTGTTACTTCTGTCTTTTCCCAAGCGGCATAATAAACGGTATCGCTGTGAGGCGCATAATATTTTTCCCCTGCATTCCCTGCAAATACAGTTAATCCTTCATCCTCATACCAGCCTTTGAAACTGTAGCCTTTTCTGGATGCGTCCGGGAATGCGATATTCGCTCCGGGGATCACCTGCGTGCTGTCAGTCATTCCTTCCTCATCATTATAGATATAGGTAATGGTAACAGGCTCTTTTTCTTCCCACTTTGCATAGAGGTAAAGGTTATCTGTCAGGCTGATTTCCTGCCCCGGTGCGTAGTCTGTGCCGGTTCCGTCCGGCTCTGTGTTCCAGCCCACAAAGTTATAACCGAAATGTACGATATTTCCCATAAGAGGGAAAAGTTCTTCCCGACCCATGATGGTCACTACATCCTCACTGGTATAAAGGTTCGGGTCAGAACACATATCGCTGGCTCCGTCAGGGTTGTTGTTGACATCATAAGTAATAAAATATGTCCTCGGTCTTTCTGCAAGATAAAGGTTCTCTCCCCTTTTTTCTGTGCAGTAGTTCGGGCAGTGCCATGGGAACTGCTCCGGGTCTGCATCTTTGTGGTACTTCACTCCGTCGATCAGCACCCTGCCCGGCTTGATCACATCGGTAAATCCCCCAAGCACAAAGGTGGAATCACTCTCAAAATCTTCATCCAGAAGGATGGATGCGCCTGTATTATAAAAGAACAGGATGTCACAGGGTTCCACTCCCAATGCAAGGTTATCTTCCATGACGATCTTCCCTGCAAGGATGATCCCTGTCTCATTCATGTAGCAGATCGTGCCGCCAGCATAGCTTCTTTCTTCTGAAAGGTTTCCTGTAAAAGTACAGTCATGTATCTCTAAGGGATCTGTGCCCTCCCCTTCCAGCGTCTGGATCGCGCTGCCCCTGCCTGCAATGTTGCCGGTAAAAGTACATCTGATGAATTTAGGTCTGTGTCCTGTGTAGGTGCAGATGCCGCCGCCATCATAGGCAGAATAATTCCCTTCGATCAGGGTATCTGTAATGGTACAGGGGGCTTTCGTGTATATCCCACCGCCTGTAGAGCCTGCGCTGTTACCGGAAACAGTCATGCCGGAAAGCTCTGCTTCCCCTTCCAGCAGCATACCGCCGCCCCATGTGGCATAGCAGTTTTTGACTGTGCCGGAAGTTGCTGACATATGGGAACTCTTTTCTGACTGGATTCCGCCGCCTGCACCAGACGTATAGCAGTTCTGGATAAGACCGCCATCCATGGCAAAATTTCCATTCTGTGCGATATGCACTGCCCCGGCTGTATGGTACATCCTGTAACCTGTGCCATCATAGCCATTGTTGTAATTGTTCTGAAGGACTGTGCCGCCCTCCATGACATACGAACCATCCACATAGATCAGGGGGCTGTTCCAGACTTTGCCTGCATTATTAAAACCTTCATCCAGCACTGCGCCGCCATCAAAGATGATGTCCTGTGTGGCAAGGTTTCCGCCTGTCACTGCAAGCAGGACGGTATCAGTGTTCGTACCATAGCTTTTCCCTGCAAAATCCTCACCCCGGCTGATCGTTACGGGATTTTCTGCATCCTCACTTTTCAGGGTGATGTCATCAGCAATAACTTCAAGTGTGGCTGACACGCTGCAATCCTTAAGGACTGTAATGGTATCGCCTGCCTGTGCGTTTGCAAAGGCTTCTTCCAGCTCCTCATAACTGGTATCGCCAATCCTTGCCTCATACGTTACGGTAATATCCTGTTCCTGATCAGGTTTCCAATGCGCATGTAACAGCAGGCTTCTTTCCGGTGTGTACTCACTCCCTGCTACGCCTATCGTCCTTTGTATAATCCTGCCATCTTCTTCAAGAATATCCACCCATCCATGAAGGTAATGCCCTTCGTAAACAGCATCCGGCAGGATGATGCTTTCCCCTTTGGGTACGGAAACGCTCTCTGTGTCACAGCTTCCCTCATAGGCTTCAAACGTGACCGTATAGGTTTCTTCTTCCTCCGCCGCCTTTACAGACAGGGGAACGCTCCCTAATACGCCTGCTCCAATAGTGGACAGCATAGCAGCGTATAGGAGGATCTTTGAAAATCTTCGTTTTCTTCCCATTCTTTTTCCCTTTCTTTTTGTTTTGGTCTTTGGCAGGGAGACAGCCTGCTTTTTTACCTTACAGACTGCTCCCTCACATAGATTCAGAGGCAGAGCCCCTGTGCTTACGCATTGTTCTTCTATACCACCCCCTTTCCAACCAGCCCATGAAAATGCACAGAGCATTCCGCCTTATGCACTTTCATGGAATGGCTGCTTTTAATCTGCATAAGATAATTGATCCTGCCTTGCCATCTTCCTTATAAAAATCTAATAATCCCTTAAAATGCCAGTACCCCTACGGGATTTTCATTTGCCCAGCCCCCTACTGGCAGGGAGTATGCAGGGCGCGGCTGGCTAAGCCGCTTCATAGTCCGCAATGGGAAACGCTTTCCTCTCCCCATCCGTCCTCCGGCGTGCTGTTCCGGCTGCCCTCACCGGGCAGAAGTATCATTATGGCTCCCCTTAGGGCTTTCCGCCACAGAAAGCCCCGCACCAGATGCCGCTCGCTGCCTTCCTTCTCCTGTTACGATCCTTCGTTTTACCCATACGGGCAGGCTGGTCTTCGCGAAGCTGATTGTCCGGTGCAACTTATTCAAGGGAAAACCTCTTAAAGCCGCTGCATACTGGTATTCAGTTGTCAAGTTTCCTACATTCAGGCGGAAAGCCTATTTATAGGATAAAAGAATCCGCCCTATTTTTTTACTCATAAAAGTAAGTATTTTCGCAAAATCTTACCTATCTTTATAGGGGTTACGAAATTTCCGCATAAAAAAATACCCAAAGACCTTTATTTCTTCGGGCATTCCCTAATTGGGCGGAAAACTCTGTTCCTGAATCATTTTCCGTTCTTATATATATTTTGGATATTTTTCTTCTTATTTACCTGTCTGCAAAAATCAATCCAAAAATTCCTGCTTATACTTAAATATGGAATCAACCACCGCTGTAACATATTTAATCTCACTGACAGTTTTATCTTTAAACAGCAGATATGCCGCCTCCTGCTGAAACCTGTACTTCTCATCTGCCTCACTGATATCCGTAAGGATATCCAGCGATACTCCAAGTGTAATCGCAATCCTTATGAGTGTTTCAATCCTAGATCCACTCTGCCCTGCCTCTAATTTCTGGATTGCCGCTAAAGACAACTCCGTTTCCTCCGCAAGCCTCTCCTGTGTCAATCCCTTTTCCATCCGTATCTTCCTGACATTTCCTCCAATCCTGTCATAGTATTTTCCGCATGAAAAACGCTCCATTTATTTTCCTTATTCTCCTATAAGCAATTAACAGTTTCTTTTTGGAATTTTCACCTCCCTCTTTGCCTGCATATATATCCCTGCCCTTCCGTAAAACAAAATTTTTCCTCCACTGCAAAAAGCAGCAGTCACGCATCCCCGGAATCTGCCGCTTGCCATAAACATAAATTTAACTGACTGTACTTACCTGTCACCTGCATTCAGGCGATAACCTCCGCTGCTTCCTTAATTCCGATATGTACTACCACATCCTCAACTGAGCAGGAAAATACATCGCAGATGTAGTCAATAGATGACAGGGTCATGTTTTTGTTATGCTTCAAACGGTAGATGAACGCTTTATTAAATCCATAATCTACTTCAAGGCTGTATGTTGATATCCTTCTTTCGTCCATCATCCGCCAAAACGGATCATATGTCATCATAGGCATTTACACCTGTTAATCTATAGTATATAAAATCTGAAACTCATTTGCTATCCTGCATAACTGTAGGATAATTACATAAAAACTGCATCTACCTTATCAGCAAAAACCAAGCACTACATCTGAAATTATAACTATAACATTCCCTCTCTAAAATTACTCGCTTAATTATGATACACTGTCCATTAACACATAGATAGGACAAAAAACAGGAACAGAGGCTTCCCCCTGATCCTGCTTTCCACTCATAATTACATAGATTTCTTTTAGTTTTTTAACACAAGCTGAACCAATACCATGTAACAGACTGTTCCCCTGCAATGAAAAGGAGCATATAAGGCAATGGGTTTATAAATCTTTTCCGAACTGATACATATACATATCACCAGAGGACTGCGGTATCAGCCACCTGCCAAGTACGCACATATTTACCGCAAACCCACTGTCTACAATCCATATGTACTACCGATACATCCTATCCACAGTCGTAGTTACATTCTTTCTATCATCTTGTTTACTTATGGCACATTTAAATAAGTAGTATTATTATTGACTTGCATAGATTTCTCACTTCCCTATATTCTTTTTAGCAAATTATAATGTCAAAATATTGGCTTCATATCGTTCGATTAACCTGCCCGCATTTTGTTCTTTTGATAAAACACTTTCTTTAAGCAGTTCTTTCTTCATTTCTTTTTCTTTTATCTGATCTTTCAGATACTCTTTCTCTGCCAGCCGCTCCTCAAACTGCTCTCTTAGGAGTTTTCTCTTTTCATAATGCCCCTGTGGGGAAGTTTTCTTTCTCTGACCTTTTTTCTCCGGCACTTTATCCTCAACGCTGCTATCTGATGATGAATTGCTGTTAGTAACATACATATTAGGACTCAGCCCGGCAGTACCGTCTTCATAAAAAATCCATTCTTCATTTTTTACATCTGCTCCTAAAGCGTTCCATGCTGCTATCATATTTTGATGACAACCCGGTAAAATTTCCAAATTCTTTTCCAACAGTTCTGCTTTTTCAGGATCTCTTATACATTTCTCCAATAATGCCGGTGATATCGTCACCTTATAGTTAGAAGCCGATAAACAAGGGTACTTATCCTTCAAGTATGCCTGATATGCGGATACGCTGGCGTATTTGTCCTCTGTTTTTTTCTCCGCCTTTTTATTATTTGCTCTCGCCACCACATTGCTGTTCCCAAACTGGTAATTACTTAATCCTACCTGCATCATGCTTTCTCCTCTCTCTTAACAAAAATGATCTTTCAAAATCTATTGCGTGGAACGCTTTGGAAAAATAACATCAGTTGATGTAAACGTATCATCTACTGAAACATGGATATGTCCGCTGCTGTCTATGGCATACTCATTGCCATAAATAGAAAATGTGTCCCCCTCTTTATAGCCAATCTCTATCCAATTCATGTTATTCCACCGCGCAATGTTCTTATCCACATTTATTACGTTACCAGATTCCTGCAGGATATAGGTATGCTTCCCAGCGCCTGCATCTATGGAAAAGAACCCTGGGGTTATCCCGACTTTCTCACAAGTCGATAAAACTTCCTTCCTGCTGTATAATTCGCCCCACAGACTCCTTCCCTGTGCCAATGTAGACAAAATATCTCCTGCTTTTCCCATTTCCATCCTATAATTGGTGCCCCTATTCTCTGCTAATAATGATTCTGATTGTACATATCCGATTATACCGTTATTAACAGCCCATGCGTATCGGCTACCATTTAATGCAGTCCATGCGTAATAGCTTTTATTCTTTAAAACCAGAGAATTGTTTACAGCATGAATACCTGACATAGAATTTGCGTTGATTTTCGGCACCGCATAATTTGGCACAACCTGTCTGCTTCCGTTATAATCAAAATACATAACACCATAATCCTTAAAATCAGGATTATATCCACAGGACACATTCTCCCCAAAGTTGATCGCATCCAGAATAGCGCTTGGATTATTATAGTTTGCAAAATAAAAGGATAATTCACTTGCAGATACATTTGCACTTTTGTCTATCAGTGCCGCTATGGATTTCTTTGAAAAACTCCCTGCACTGTCAGAAAGACTTAGGCTGTCCCGACTGTTGCTTCCCGTTCCCGATAATATTCTTAATGCCCCCTGCGCCGCCAGCGTCTTCCTATCCCTCCCGGAAAATGTTGTTTGATATGCAGAAATCCTGTCTGAAATACCAACTGACATACATTCCTTCTCCTCTCTATTCAAATTTTTTGCAGCAGACAGCACACCAGAATGCTGTCTTTGTATTTATCGCCTCTTGGCACAAATTTTTCATAGGTTTGGCGCGAACTGCTCCTTTTTGGGTGCGAAATTTCCAGTATGTCATTACGCTTCCGCTACAGGTTTTCCATTCATCATAACCGTAAGGGTAAATTTCTTTCTGCCGCTCGAATCAGAAATTACAATGTCAATATCGCCCTTATACTTTCTGGCGCATCTCTGAACATTTGATAATCCAAGACCATGCAGCTTGCCATTTACCTTGCTGCTAATGGGCAGGCCGCTCTCTTTCTCCATTACAACTTCCCCGGAAAAATCATTTTCTACTTCTATAAAAAACAGATTACCTTTTACATAAGAAAATAACTTTATCTGTTTTTCTACCGCACCATCACCGCATATCACCCTGCCGCACGCTTCTATGGCGTTTTCCAGTGCATTGTTCAGGATAACAGCAACATCATAAACATCGATCAACAGTTTTGACGGATAAGTAAAGTCAACCTGAAATGGAATCTGTTTTTTCTCCGCCTCCTGCCCTTTTTGATGGATGATAATATCTGTGATCGGATTTCCCGTCTGACAGGTAAAATCCAACCGGCTGACAGTTTCCTCCATTTTACCGATATAGCTTTCCAGTTCTTCACTTACTGAACCCACCGCACTTTTCACAAGCAGAGAGACATTCGCTATATGACTCCTCATATCATGCCGGAGTCCGCGCATATCCGTATAGATATCCTGTATTTCCACAACCTCTCTCTGCATCTGCAGCACTTGATTTTCCAGTATGGCACATCTCCTCGTTTCCTCGTTGTACTGCAGCAGTTTCTGGAACAGCACGACACTTGCAATAATGGTAGAGAGCAACAGCGCACAAATCACAGGTATCAGGAATTTTGTCGCCGGAACGGTATCATAAATGATTACCGTCATTCCATTTTCAACCGATATAACCACCATCTTGACCAGCACCGAAATACACAATGCCGCAACACAGGGTAAAATCAGAAAAATGTTCTCATGTTTCTGCAACGGGTACTCTTTTTTTACAAATTTTCTGCTTAACAAAGATAAATATCCATACAACAGCAGTGTATAAAACAGTACATACAAGGCTACGAAAAAAGTATTCGATATCTTGATCCAGCCCAACGCTTTTTCTACCGTATTTATGCTCTCTTCCGCAATGAAACACCCCATAATCTGATCCCATAGTCCACTCAATGCAACCGCAAATACATGAACCATATATTTCACTGTTTCTTTTCCTGCCATATAACTAAAAGTAACAAAAAGCTGTTTCTGCATATCCTTTTCAAAGAAAAGAAGCTGCATAAACAGCAGGATACAAACATTTAAGACTATCCCTGCAACTTCCCCGACCGGAAATCTGCCACCCAATATTTCAAACACCACAATCTCAAGAAGGAACCAAACTGTACCCCATACTGCCAGCGTAACCCCTTTCCTGTATTTTTCTTTCAGAAAATTCATTGCATAAAAACCGCTTACTATACTGTCAGTCAGATAAATAAAAATCGGAATCAAAAGCATTTCAGACATTGACGATCCCTCCGTTTTTTACGTAGCGCATATAGTTTTTGATAAAATCAGAATATTTCTTCCTTGCAAAGAGCAGATTATCCCCATTTGTCACCTGTATATTGCCCATACTGTAAGCGGAGATTTTCTCCATATTGACAAGATAACACCTGTGGCAGCGGTAAAAACTATTTCCCAAACTGCTTTCAAATTCTTCCATTTTTCCATAAACTTCCAATATCCCACCCGTTGTATGGATAATCACTTTTTTGTTGCCGCTTTCTATATAATAAATATCTCTCAGCCATATTTTCTGCTGTATGCCAGAGGTTTTAACCATGATCTGTTTTTTATTCTGCTCGTCAAAAGCTGACATTTCTTTCCTTGCCCGATCAAAAACCTCTGCAAACTTTTCCGGATCAATGGGCTTTATCAGATAATGGAAAGCGTTTACATCAAACGCCTCCTCCATGTATTCCCGATATCCTGTCACAAAAATAAGAATGCTCCTTTGTGTAAGGCTTGCTTCTTTCTCCCTGATATGCCTTGCTATATCCATACCGGATACTTTTCCCATTTCAATATCAAGGAAGGAAATATCAAAATCTTCTCCGGCACTTATCATTTCTTCCCCTGACTGGTATGCCGCAATATCTGCTTCTGGCATCTGCTTTTTTACCAGCCGGGAAATTTCGTCCCGGATTGCCCGGTCATCATCACAAACTGCAATCCTCATATATCATTTCTTCCTTTCAAAACATATATATCCATATTTTTATATATCGTCACCAATACTTTATCAGCTAATTACATAGCGCGAAATGCTCCATTTAAGGCGCGAAATCTTTTCCTTTCCAAAAGCTCTCTTAACTACCTTTTTCAAGACTTGCGAAAAAATAGCCCTCCAAAACCGGAAGGCTTATGTTGTATGAAAGTTTGCTTCATTAGACACCGGTGATATGATATTCTTTGTATACTTTTGTGCAAGCCATAGAAAACTCCCTCCTTTCCTCCCAAAAGGGTACAGTGATTTATGATTGTTTTCAGTCTAATTCTAACTCGTAATTATGCGGATAATAACTTTGTAATTCGTCTATATTTATCTTTTTCCCCATATAATCCTTAAACCAACTATCATAGTTCGGATTATTCCAAATTGTTCCGTCATCAAAAACAACTTGTTTTAAACAAAATAGTGCGTATGTGACATCATCCGTTTCACCACTTTCAACCTTTGGCATATTTTCCGTTAGCTCACCGTCATACAATGACCAGCCACCATTATAACCTTCTGTTTGATTTGGCAAAATGCTTGTTTTTGTCCTAACAAGATTTTCATAACTACACTCTGTACTGCTATCAAGAAAATTCCAATGTAACTTTAATGGTGAACCATTCTCGTTATAAGCTAACATACAATACTCTGTTTCCGTAATGCGTTTATCCGTATTGTTCGTTAGTATGTCATGTATATATGGACTTCCATTTTCGTAATAAAGAATATCCGCACTTTCATGGATAATTGACATGGTTTCTTTTATTCCGATGTTATTTTCTTGTACCACAATATCCTCCGCTAAATCCATTCTATTTTCTCGGGGTGTTGGCTGTGCCGCATACGCCCCCATAGCAAATCCTCCAGCGGAAAGCAGGAATGCTGCCACAAGCGATATTATGGTGATTAACTTTGTCTTTTTTTTGAAATTCATAATTGCACCTAACCTTTCTTTTACTTGTTCTGCGCTCTCTGTCAAGGTAACGGAAGCCAAAGAGCTTTTGTTAAGATTATTCGACTTTAAAAAAGAAATCAGTATATCCCCATATTCACGCCTTGCTTTATCGTCAAGTATGGATATGACCTTTTCATCACATGACAATTCACAAGATTTGTTTACTTCTTTTTCCAACAGATAAATAAAAGGGTTAAACCAGTGGATGCAGACAACAATCTGTATCAACCACTTATAAAACATATCTTTCTGCTTGTAGTGAATTAACTCATGCACAAAGATATAAGATAATTCCTTATCTTCCAGTTCCCCAACAGGCAACACAATACTTTGGCGAAAGAAGCCAATCAACATAGGCGAAGTAATCAGCACATTACGATATAATTCTACTCCTGCTTTAATGTTCAGTTTTTCTTCACAATCGGATAGTAAATTCAAGGTCTTAATATCAGATACCTCTGTATTGCCCGCTTTGATATATTGGGTAAATCCTTGGTAAAGCGTTATCTTACGAACAAAAAGGACTAATACCAATACTGCCCATACAAGAAAAATACCAGTATAGACATTTAGCGAATTATGTATAACAGTAGTGGTATTTATATTCGCATTTTCCCGTTCCTGTTCCCTTTCATTATTGCCTATATTTGCTTTAACTGGCATATTAAAATTTATGGGATTCTCATTCGTTATTGAAGTTGTACCCAATTTTTCAAACAGACTACCAACAATCGTAGTATCGGGTGTAAATGGAAGCAGAAACCGAAATACAACAATTATCCAAATATAATACTGCCAACGCCTGCTAAATCTATTTTTGTAAAACTGCTTCAATCCTAAAATGAGCAACAACAGTAGTGTACCGGAAACGGTCAATGACAATAAAACTTTAATAAACTCATTCATTTTCTTTTCTCCAAAATGATTCTATCTCTTTTAGTTCGTCTGCTGAAAGAATATCCTGCCGCAACAATGTTGACACTAAATTTTTTACATTCCCACCATAGACTTTATCAAGAAAACTATGTGTCTGCATGGTCTGATATTCTGCTTCTGTTACCGTAGCCACATATTCATTCCGTCTGCCGATTTTCTTGACTTTCAAAAACTTTTTTTCGCCCAGCCGGGAAAGCAAAGTAAGTACAGTGTTGTTTTTCCATTCATTTTTATCTTTTTCCAGTTCCTCCATGATGAGGGAGTATAAAGCCGCTCCTCCATTCTTCCAAATGATTTTCATTAGTACCAGTTCGGATTCCGAAATTTGCTTTGCCATATTGTCCTCCTTTTCACCTCAACATTTTGTAGGTATGTAATTATATTAACACTATGTAGGTTATAAGGCAATACCCTAAATAGATATTTGAGAAATCCAAACTTTTTCTATAAGAAACCTCTATTTTCAAGCGATTTGAGGAAAATTTTGGATTTGTGGGAATGTGTATAACTGGCTATCTCAAGGAATTGTTGGTAACTTAAGTTTGCAGGACGTGGGAAAGCTGCACTTTAGCTTTTCCATGTCCTGTGAATAGAGTTATCCATAATTCCATATTCTGTTATACACATTTCCACAATACTTGTCTTTTGTTTTTTTCGGAATAGCGTGGTGCTGGTGGTCTATTTCTTGCTTCTTTACCGTACATGAACATAATGACCGCTATATAAGCAAACAGAACGCCCTTAGCTCGCGTTATGGTATGTTCGCCTACCCAGCTCGGCTTTACCGACTGCAAAGAACTGTTTTTAGAGAAAACAGGGTATGGCGATTGTTATTTGGTCAACAAAGAACTGCGAGAATAGCGCTTACACGTCCACCGTTAAAGCAAATAATATCCGCTAAAAAATATCTTGTTTCTAAAATGCGCCATGAGATACTTTTTAGCGGATATTTTCTTATTCTTCAATCTTTCAAAAGGGTGTGCATTTTTCCGGGCAAGGCCGCCGCAATGTTTAAAGCCTCTAAAAATGTACGCGCTTCTATTCTTAAAAATGTGATGAAAAGAATAATCTCTACTGCAAGAAATCCCGCAAAATAAGCCTTTTTCAAGCATTTCAGAAAAATAGCCCTCCGAAACCGGAAGGCTTATGCTGTATGAAAGTTTGTTACATTAGACAGCTAATTACATAGCGCGAAATCTTTTCCTTTCCGTCTGAATGTCAAAACGGGAAAATTATGATAGCTTTCCCACTGTAAATGATTATAACGACATATCTATGCCTTTCTGTTTTTCCTTTTTCTGTTTGGTCGGTGGTATTGCCTGTTCCACACACTTCTTGACTGTTTCAGCTTCGGCAACTTCGGCTTTCCATGCTTTCGGTCTTAGCTTGTTGTCGCTCCCTAAATGCTCTTTCAGATACCGTTCTGCTCGGTCATACAGTGCAAAGTCAACTGTGATTATTCCACGCCGGGGAATCCAGAGCGGAACGTAGTTCCGCTCCCAGACTGTCAAAAAAGGTCAGCAAAAGCTGGCTTTTTTTGATATAATAAAATCAGGGGTGAGGACATGCTGATAAAAGAAAAGTCGGAAAGAAATACACTGGAAATGGTCAGTCTCGAAGGGCTTGTTCCGCAGGAT
>CAJUMJ010000017.1 GCA_910587095.1 uncultured Lachnospiraceae bacterium | reverse complement strand
TCCAAAGTTGCCTTAATGGTTACGCGGTTTTTCAGGGAAGCGTAGTCCGCGATGGTGACCGTGTAGGCATCACCCTCCGCGTTTAATTCCGTACCCTCAACCACGATTTCGCCGGGCTCCTCGGCGGGGATGTCCTCGGAAACTTCCGTGTCAATTGTGGGCTCCACAATTGCAGCAACTTAATTCTTAATATTTTCTTAATTCGCATTTCCTCAGTAAAATAGCACCTTTGCGGAACTTTTTTTATATTTCTCGTTTTTAATATCGTTCAACAACAACTGCAATTAAATGATAAACTGTAAATTTGTCGCTAATTTGTTACTAATTAAATTTTTATTAAATCGTTTGAACCCGCATAAACACTGGATTGGTAACGGTTCCGCACAGAACATTTTTTGTTACTAATTTGTTACTAATACGAAATAGCAAACGCGTTTTTACAATGATACGTCCAAAAAAATTGCACCTGAAAAATCCCATTTTTGCCCTCAATATGGTATGATAAATAGGGTTAAAGATAGGAGATGAAACTGCGATGAAAAAACTTGGAAGGAACGATTTGTGTTGGTGTGGAAGCGGGAAAAAATACAAGGCTTGTCATATGGCGATGGATGAAAAATTGGAGAGTTATGCGTTGCAGGGACATATTGTTCCGAAGCATGATATTTTAAAGACGCCTGAACAGATCCAAGGCATTCGTGAAAGCAGCAAACTGAACATTGCAATTCTCGACGAGCTGGAGCGGCAGATTCACATTGGCATGAGCACGGAAGAAATTGACAAAATTGTGCGCGATATGACAAAGGAGATGGGGGGCATCGCCGCTCCGTTAAATTACGACGGCTTTCCAAAGAGCGTCTGTACTTCCATTAACGAAGTAGTCTGTCACGGCATTCCCGACGAGAACCGTCTGTTAAAAGATGGAGACATTGTCAATGTGGACGTATCCACAATCTATAAAGGATATTTTTCAGACTCCTCGCGCATGTTTATGCTGGGCAATGTGCCGGAGGAGACGCGAAGGCTGGTGAAGGTGGCGAGGGAGTGCATTGATGTAGGCTTGGAGCAGGTGAAGCCGTGGAATTTCCTGGGAGACATGGCCCAGGCCATCAATGATTACGCAAATAACAATGGTTATTCTATTGTAAGGGAAATTGGCGGTCACGGGATCGGTTTGGAATTTCATGAGGAACCCTTTGTCAGCTATGTGACCCGCAGGGGGACGGAAATGCTGATGGTGCCGGGGATGGTTTTCACCATTGAGCCTATGGTAAATATGGGAAAGGCGGATATCTATATCGATGACGATGACGGATGGACGGTTTATACCGACGACGGAAAGCCGTCGGCACAGTGGGAGATTACGCTTGCGGTCACAGAGGACGGTTATGAGATTCTGACATATTAAAAAACAGTTGTTTTCTTATAACAGTAAAAATAATTTATTTAAACGAAATTTCGTTTGTCAGTCAAAAAGACAGTAAATATCGGCAGTGCCGGTGTTCACTGTCTTCTACATGACAAAAATATTGTGCAATATTCCGGTATTGCAAACTGCAGTATGATTTGGTATCGTAATCGTACAATCTTTGGAGAAACATTAAAGTATACTTTATTTCGCACATCCTGTTATTTATCACATCTTTTATTTAGGATGTTCGGAGTCCGGGCGATTCGCCCAACCATTCCAAAAATTGACAAATGGCATGATAAATTTCCGGTAGATATTTATCAGATTGGGGCAGGCGTCACATTTAATCAAACAAACAAAAAAGGAGGTTACAGGAAATTTATGCGGGAATTTATGACAAAAGTGTCAGATTATTTTAATGAGTGGAGGGAGAACCCGGACAGAGAGGAAAATCAAATATCTCCGGTCGTGGTTGGTGTAGTAATAACAACTGTTATAGTACTTTTGCTGCTTCTTTTGTGGTGGGGTCATGGCGTGCAGGAGAAAAAGAAGGAGGAGGCGGCCGAGAGGGCCAGACAACTTCAGGAGGCGCAGGATTTGGAGGCCAGAGAGAAGGGGGCTCGTGAACGGGAAGCGGAATTGGAGGCGGAACTGGAAGCGCAGGGGCTTGTGGCCACCACCTATGAGGAAAAGATGAAGGAGTACATGTCGCGTGACTCAGGGGAGGAGCTGAGGAAGGAATATTTGGAAAACACAAATACGATGACGGAAAAAATAGGGGAGATGCAGACAGCTCTTGAGCAAGTGCAGCAGGAAATTTCAAAATTGATCAGCGACTACCGGACTGGGGACAGCCGGATAAGCGAAAAACTCACTGTGCTGGAAACGGAGGTAAAGGCAGCCATCGAGAATATGAAGAATCTTGACAGCAGATTGACGGCGCTTTCTGATGTGATTCAGACGGTGGACCGCGAAAAAATTCCTGCGATCGAGGAGCAGATAAAGGAGATCAGAAGCGGCACGGAGCAGGTGCGATCGGATGTTTCAGGTATCCGTGAGAAAATGAAGTCCCTGGAAAAGGAGGATGAACGGCTATGGGCGAGCCTTTCCAAGGTGCAAAGAACGCTCATGGATGCGATGGAGAAAAATGTGGATGAAATAGACGGACGCCTTGAAAACCTTTTGGACGATATGGGCAGTCTGGAAAAGGAGTTAAAAGAAGCTTTGGAAAACGCAGAAAAGGAGAACAGGGAGGCTCTGGAAAATGTGAAAAAGGAGAATGAGCAAAGAAACGAGGAAATGTCTCAGCAGATCGCGGAGAAAATGGACGAGCTCTCCTCGGAAGCGCTTTCCTACCGCTATGAAAGGAGAACGAACACACTCTATCTGATGCCTAATCAGGAATCAGCAGGTCAGGGGGTGAAAAAGTGAAAAAATTACTTTTATTAATAACAACTGTTTTTCTTTTGGCATTCGGAATTGACGACAGTATAAAAACGGTGGAGGCGAAGGAAATTGTTCTTTCCTCTCGGGGAAATATGATATATCAGGAAAGCGACCGGCAGGCAGCTATATATATAGAAGATTTACTTCTTCTGAGAGATAAACTTTCCGGCATACCGGAGGAGAACTTCGACCCTATACGCTATACGCATACTCACAGTTGGGAATACCGGGATGTGAACAAGGAGACTCACACAAGGCGCTGCTCCCTCTGCGGGCCGGCTTTTGACCTGGTGAGCAGGCATAAGGCGGAGCGCACGGAAAGCTGCCTGATCTCAAGCGGCACGGAAGATTGTCCCGGCAAACGCTGTACTTGCGCCTGCGGATACCAGTGGACGGTAGAAGCGGGACACACGATGACCTATGAGGCGGTGGATGAAACGAATCACAGAATTTGCTGTATTTTGGAGGGAACCGAATTTTGTTCGGGTTTCAGACCGATAGTGGAGGAGCACTACGCCTACAACCGCCTGCCCTGTGAAGACGGTCTGCATCACAGGAAAGTCTGTATGGACTGTGAATATGATTTTGGCGAGGAGGTTTGCCGTTTCATACTGGCGGCCGGGCTTGAGGAGGACGACGACAGGGATCCGGACCTGCTCTACTGCGAATGCGGGAATGGGAAAAAGAAGGAGACGGATGATCAGGAGCCGCCTGCGGAAGGTGCGGGAAATCCTGAATCATCGGGGAATACGGCCGATTCCGCTGAAAAACCCGAAGAAGATGCCGGTGCGGAAAAAGCGCCTGACGACGATTCCGATTCAGCCGAAAAACCAGGAACAGGATCCGACGAGACCGGAAAGCCGGATGAAAGCTCTGATGCGGACGATGAACCAGATGACTTCGGCGCGGGTGAACGGCCGGGAGATGACTCCGGTGTGGAGGAAAATCCCGGAGAGGATTCCGGCGCGGAGGAAAACCCCGGAGGAGATGCCGGTGTGGAGGAAACCCCGAAAGAGGATACCGGAACGGACGAAAAGCCGGGGCAGGACTCCGGTTCGACCGAAAGATCAGACGAAGAATCTGAGACTCCCCAAAATTCGGAAAAAGAACCTGACAAACAAACAACACCTGTTATACAAAATCCCGGAGAGAATGAAACGGGGGAGGAGACAATCATCAGATATGAAGGAAAAGTGTTTGCATAACGAGGAGGGAAACCCGAATGAAGAAAAAAGTGTTAGCAATAATCATGATATTGGCTTTGACTGCAGGCGCTTGTATGACGGCTTTTGCGCAGGAGAAATCTTCCGCTACAAAAAACAGCCTGCAATCCAGCGGGAGAATCAATTATTTTGAGGGCGAAGATGGAGTCGTTATCGACTCGGCCGATCTTTATATGCTTGCGGATCAGTTGGATTTATTTAAAGTGCGGGCGACGAGACAGCTAGGGGCCATGCACACATATCTGACAAAAGCGGGCGGCGGCATAGCTCTGACCAGTGCCGATGGTGTCTATGCCGTCCACAGTCGCCCCTATGCCGGAGATGAGATTGATCCCGTCAATCTTGACTTTGCGACGATTCTGGAGGGAATTGCCGTCAGCCAGAGTATTCCGAACGATCCGGCGGCCTATGGTATGTCCGCGGGGACAAAACTTTATAAAACGCCGGAGGGGAAGCTTGTCACATCCTCTTTGGGGGGAGCGGAGCCGGTCAACATCCAGTCGGCTTCCGCGGCAAACTTGTCAGCCGGTACGGCCGCCTGGGTAAACGGAAAGCTGGTGCTGGGCACAGGCGAGGATGTGGCCCGGATGGCTGAGAGCAGTTCCGGCGGTTCCGGCGGCTCTGGAGGGACAGGTGGTTCCGGGGATTCCGGCGATTCCGGAGGATCGGGCAGCGGCGGCACGGGAAATGTCGGGCAAATGATCGGCTACGATATCACAAAAGGCTACACGATTCCCGAGTATCTTCCGAGAGCTTTGGCTTATGTCGTTACTACTTCCTCTGACGGTAATAACGGCGGTTCAAATCCGGTATTTGAAATCAGCAGCAGCGGCCTTTGCAAAAGACTGTTCACAAAAAAATATGCCAGAAACGGCTTCAATGTGAGGGTGTCGCTTTATTACGTCGAAAACGTACCGGCCGGAACAGTGGTGAAAGGCAGTAACGGTCTTCTGTACTATTGAGAAGCGCATCCGTCCATTTTACGGGGATGACCGGACTGATACTGGGAAACTGTAGAGAAAAGCCCGTGGGAATTGACAATCATGCACCTTTACGATAGACTTTTAATGTAAGGCCGAAAAGAAACGTGCCGACAAGGAAACAGGAAAGGAAGCATGATATGAATAAAGGAAAATACTATATTACGACAGCGATTGCCTATACTTCCGGCACGCCGCATATCGGAAACAGTTACGAGATCGTGTTGGCGGACAGCATTGCACGCTTTAAGAGGAAAGACGGATACGACGTATTTTTTCAGACAGGAACGGATGAACACGGGCAGAAGATTGAGATGAAAGCCCAGGAGACGGGAGTTACGCCGAAAGCCTATGTGGACAAGGTGGCGAGTGAGATCCGTCGGATCTGCGATTCCCTGAATACTTCCTATGATAAGTTTATCCGCACCACGGACGATTTTCATGAGAAGCAGGTACAAAAAATATTTAAGAAACTGCACGAGCAGGGGGATATCTACAAGGGAGCCTACGAGGGGCTGTATTGTACCCCCTGTGAGTCCTTCTGGACGGAATCGCAGCTTGTGGACGGCAAATGTCCCGACTGCGGCGGCGAAGTGAAGCCGGCAAAGGAGGAGGCGTATTTCTTCAAGATGAGCAAATACGCGGACAAACTGATTGAGCACATTAACGCCCACCCGGAATTTATCCAGCCGGTGTCCCGAAAGAATGAGATGATGAAAAACTTTCTCTTGCCGGGGCTGCAGGATTTGTGTGTGTCAAGAACCTCCTTTAAATGGGGTATTCCTGTGGATTTTGACAACAGACATGTAGTTTATGTGTGGCTGGATGCGCTGACAAACTATATCACCGGCATCGGATACGAGGCGGACGGGGAAAGCTCCGAACAGTATAGCAAGCTGTGGCCCGCTGACCTGCATCTGATCGGCAAGGATATCATTCGCTTCCACACCATCTATTGGCCCATTTTCCTGATGGCTCTCGGCGAACCTCTTCCGAAACAGGTGTTTGGACATCCCTGGCTTTTGCAGGGAGACGGCAAAATGAGCAAGTCCAAGGGAAATGTGATTTACGCGGATGATCTGATTGCCTTTTTCGGAGTGGATGCGGTGCGTTACTTTGTCCTTCATGAAATGCCTTTTGAAAACGACGGTGTGATCACATGGGATCTCATGGTGGAACGCATGAATTCCGATCTGGCGAACACGCTGGGAAATCTGGTAAACCGCACCATTTCCATGAGCAATAAATACTTTGGCGGAAAGGTGGAAAACAAAAAAGTGGGCGTGGATGCGGGGGCGGAAGACGTGGATACAGATCTTTTCCGTGTATTGACAGATACCTACGCCAGAGTAACGAAAAAGATGGACGAACTGCGGGTTGCGGATGCGATCACCGAGATTTTCGTGTTGTTTAAGCGATGCAACAAATATATAGATGAAACGATGCCATGGGTTCTGGCAAAGGATGAGACAAAAAAGGACAGGCTTGCCACGGTGCTTTACAATCTGCTAAACGGCATTTTGGTTGGGGCTTCTCTTCTTGAGCCATATATGCCAGACACGGCGAAAGCCATCGCGGAGCAGATAAAAGCGCAGCTTATCGATTTTTCCGTGCTGGAAGAGTGCGCGAAAAACCAGGATACAGAAAAAGCCTCCGCTCTCTATCCCAGCGGCAACCAGGTGACGGATAAGCCGGAAATCCTTTTTGCAAGACAGGATCTTGCCGAACTGATGGAGAAAGTCGAAGCGATGATTGCCGGACGAAAAGCGGCGACCGGAATGTCCCCTGATGCGGCGAAAGAGAAGGAAAAAACGGTGGAGCTTGCGCCCAAAGAGGAAATTACCTACGAAGATTTTGAAAAATGTCAGTTCCAGGTTGGGCTTGTGCTTGCCTGTGAGGAAGTGCCTAAGTCCAAAAAGCTTTTAAAATTCCAGGTGCAGATAGGCAGCAGTACCAGACAGATTCTTTCGGGAATCAAACAGTATTATAAGCCGGAAGAGCTCGTGGGCAAACGCGTCATGGTGCTTGTCAACTTAAAACCGAGGGAGATTGCCGGGCAGATGTCTGAGGGAATGATTTTGAGTGCGGCGGACGAGGACGGAAATCTTGCCGTTATGACGCCGGAACGGTTTATGCCCGCGGGTGCGGAGATTTGTTAGCATAACGGTCACCCGAAAGTCTCTGTTTGCGGACGGGAAAAAGAGGATAGTGATGATAGATAAACAGGAATTTTATTTCGGGTCGAGGGACGGTGAGCATAACCTCCATGCGATCAAATGGATACCGGAAGCCAAAGAGCCTGTCTGCATTTTGCAGATTGTACACGGCATGACAGAGTACGTTGCACGCTACGAGGAGTTTGCGCGGTTTATGGCGAACAAAGGCATTCTCGTAGTGGGCGACGACCATCTCGGGCACGGCCTGTCCGTGAAGGAAGGAGAGATTCGGGGATACTTTTGCAAGGAAGACGCGGATACCGTTCTTGTGCGGGACGAGCATCGGCTTAAAAAAATGATGCAGGAACAATATCCCGGTATTCCCTATATCATTTTGGGTCACAGCATGGGGTCTTTCATTCTGCGCAACTATCTGATGCGGTACGGAAGCGGCATAGACGGGGCAATTATTATGGGTACGGGAATGGAGGCGAAGCACAGAGTTGTTCTTGGCTGGGCATTGGCGTCGCTTTTAAGCTCTCTGCTTGGGCCGAAGCATGTTTGCGGCAGACTTGACAAAATGCTCTTTGGCGCTTACAATAAAGGGCTTGTGAAAAGTGAGGCGGATTCGGGAAACTGGGTCAGCGTAAACCCTGAAAATGTGAAAAAGTTCCAGAACGATCCGCTTTGCAACTTTGTCTTTACGGCAAATGGTTTTCAGACATTGATGAAACTTATATGGAATTTGCATGACATGGAGCGTCTGAAACAGATGCCAGGTGATCTTCCTGTTTTTTTCGTGTCCGGCAGCGAGGACCCGGTTGGAGGTCATGGAAAGGGTGTGGAGAAGGTCTTCCGCTCCTTTGAAAAAATCGGCATGGAACGTGTACAGATCAAACTATATCCCGGCGACCGCCATGAAATATTGAATGAAGCGGACAGACAGGAGGTTTACGGGGATATTTATCGCTTTATTTTGCAGCAGGTTACCTGACCAGGGGACGAAGTCTAGTACAACGAATATTAATTAACTGACACATTGGCTTGTCTGATTTTTCATCTGCTTCGTTGTCGTCAATCGACGTAGCCACCGCTACGCCTCATTCCTCCGCCTTGCATATGAAATAATCATTCTGCGCCAATGTATCAGAAATTAATTATTCGTTGTACTAGTGTGCTGTATCATTCATTTTCAGCTAAATGACGCAGAATGAATTTTCATTCTGCAAGGCGGAGGAGGGAGTCGATGCGGTGGCATCGTTGACCGACGACAACACGGCAGATGAAAATTCAAGCAAGTTATTTGGTG
>CAJUMJ010000016.1 GCA_910587095.1 uncultured Lachnospiraceae bacterium | reverse complement strand
TAGATTGAAAAATCATGCTGATGCACTGATTTTTCAATCGGCAATTTAAGTCAGAGACGGGGATTGCCCTGATCGCAGATGAGAAATCGCCTGCGCGAATTTCTCATCGCGTGTCATCGCAGTAAACTGCTCTGACATGGATGATTAGCATATGAAATTTTATAAAGGCATGGACATATCCACAATAAAAGAGGTGGAGAGTCTCGGCGGAAAGTTTTATGATCATGGTGTGGAGAAGGATATATTTGAAATTCTCAAAAGCTACGGGACGAATGCGGTCAGGATCAGACTTTGGAATGATCCGTATGCGGAGGACGGTACGCCATACGGGGCGGGGACGAACGATCTGCCTACGGCGATAGAACTGGCGAAGCGGGCGAAGGCGCACGGGATGGAAGTGCTGCTTTGTATGCATTACAGCGACTTTTGGGCAGATCCGGGAAAACAGCGGGTGCCAAAAGCATGGCGCGGAATGGATGCGGAACAATTGACCAAAGCGGTCTATGATTTTACGAGGGATACGTTGCTGGCCTTGCGGGATGCGGGGGCTTACCCGGACCTGATCCAGATCGGCAACGAGCTGACCAACGGGATGTTATGGCCTTTTGCAAAACTGCAGGAATGCGGCAATTATGACAATCTGGCGCGGTTTGTCAGCGCGGGTATCCGGGCGGTGCGTTCCCTGGATGCAGACATGCCGGTGATGATCCACTTGGACAACGGCGGCAATGCGCCGATGTATATTGACTGGTTTGATCATTATATCGGACGGGGAGAGGATTTTCAGATCATCGGGCTTTCATACTATCCGTTCTGGCACGGCAGTCTGGAAGAGCTGCGGAAGAATATGAACGATCTTGCAGTGCGCTATGGCAAGGAGCTTGTGATTGCGGAGGTTTCCATGGGCTATACTATGGAAGACTATGCGGCCTATGAGAAACTTGCGGATAATGAGCGCAAGGGGTATGCCACGAAACCTGCGTTGGTGGAAAACCTGCCTTTTCCGATGACGAAGGATGGGCAGGCGGATTTCATGAGGGCGCTGTTTGCCGTGATTGGACAGGTGCCGGAGAAGAAGTGCAGAGGATTCTTCTATTGGGAGCCTGCATGGATCCCGGTGCCGGGATCGGGCTGGGCCAATGAGGAAGCGCTTAAATATATAGAAGAAAAAGGTCCGGGCGGTAACGAGTGGGCGAATCAGGCACTATTTGACTATAATGGTCAGGCACTGCCCGCCCTGGAAGTTATCAGGGATCATATAATAAAGTGATGTAATTCTGAACTTTAGACGGAAATAGGAAGCGAAATAAAAAGTGACAAAGGGACGGAGAATTCGTCTTGAAATTTGGTGATCTTCACGGTAAAATAGAGTGAAAGGTTTTTGACGGCCTTCACTCTATTTTAACGAAAGGATAATAGGTATCTAACATGAAAAACTGTCAAAACAAATGGGTGCGCGCCGCGATCCCGGCGTTGCTCCTGCACTTCAGTATCGGTACGGTGTACTGCTGGTCTATTTTCAGTCAGGAGATCGCTGACTACATAGGCTTTTCCAAAGGAGCTACGGAGTGGGCCTTCAGCTTCGCCATTTTCTTTCTTGGTATGTCGGCGGCTTTTTTGGGCAATGTGGTGGAGAAAGATATCCATAAGTCGTCCCTGATTGCGTCCATTACCTTTGCGCTTGGTATGGTGGGTACAGGATTCTTCATCTATTACGGCGGCAGCCATCCGGGAAGTGTTGTTTCCCTGATCGGTATTTATGTCTGCTATGGTTTTATTATGGGTATCGGCCTCGGTACGGGTTACCTTTCTCCGGTAAAGACGCTGATGCTCTGGTTTGAAGATAAGAAGGGACTTGCGACAGGTCTTGCGGTGGCGGGCTTCGGCGGTGCGAAAGCGATTGCGAGCCCCATTATGCAGGCTCTCCTTGCAAATCTCGGTGAGGGCGGCATCTACAAAATGTTCTATATTTTAGGAGCGGTTTATTTCGTCATGATGTTCGTGGGACATCTTCTTCTGGCAAAGCCGGCTGGCTGGCATGAACCTCAGAAGAAAGAGAAGGGACAGGGCATTATGGCTACCATCAAGACCCGTCCGATCAGCAATTACGTCGGTATCTGGCTGATGTTCTACATCAATATCACCTGCGGCCTTGCGCTGATTTCCCAGGAGAAGATGATCGTGAAATGTATCGGTCTTGCAGGCGTGGTAGGCGTGATTTCCACGGTTTCCGCTGTTTTCAACGCGGGCGGCCGTTTAGGTTTCTCCGCATGGGCGGATCATTTGAAGGACAGAAATACGATATACAAGCTTATCTTTGTGCTCTCGATTGTATTTACGGCTATTGTAATGCTGACAGGCGGTATCAGAAACGGTGAGGGCAATATGCTGTTGGTGGTTTTGGTGCTCTGCCTTATCTTTATGGTAAACGCCGGATACGGCGGCGGTTTTTCGAACGTGCCGACCTTGCTTTCCGATCACTACGGCATGGGAAGCATCAGCGCGATTCACGGTATCACCCTCTCCGCATGGGGATTTGCGGGACTTACGGGTAACCAGATCGCGACCCTGATCGTGAGCAATACGGGGAGCTTTATGGACGACGGACACGGTGGGCAGATTAACCCGGTAGGTTATCAGAACGTACTGTACTTTACGATCGTGCTCTACATTGTCGCGCTGTTGATCAGCCTTTTCCTTGTTAAGCCTTCAAACACGGACAAAAAATAAATTGTAGATTGTAGAAAGAAACAATAGCGCCGGGAGGGGAAACCATTCCGGCGCTTGCTATTGCGTAAAAGCAAAACCCCCGGACTTTAAGTCTCGGGGGCTTTGCTTGTGTAAAAGGGGAATTCTTCGGAATTGCTATTGCCGACTTGACTTCCGTGATCAAGTCTGTAATTAATATACCGTATTTCCCCTTTGCGGTCTATAATTATATTGTATAAGAATGATACTATATTAGCGAGAAAACTTTTACATATCCAGGAATTCGCGTTGCTTTAACAGCTCTTGAGGAATCGCAACCCCCGTGTTTTTCAGTTTTTGGAAGATATTATCAAAGTGATGAATCTTCTGTGACTGTTTAATATCGTAGCGGGACATGGTTTCCTTGTAGAGCGGGTTTGCCAGCAGCTTTTTGCGTATTTCCTTGGAAAAAGGACAGTATGTGAAGATAATATTGCGGGAAACCTTGTTCAATCTGGGAGAACCGGCGCCTTCGTATAAAATCCAGGCTTCGTAATCCCTGATAAACATCTCCTTGTAACTGTTTTTCGCCTTCTGCATGCTGAGTTTGACTTTATCCTTGGCGTCTGTGGACAGCTCGCGGTTCTTACGGTAGAACTGGATATAGTCGAAATATTCGCTGGTGAGAGATGCCTCGGAAATATCGTTCCAGCGTGCGCCCTGGACGCGCTTGCACATCTCCCATCGGAAATCACCGGTTAAGCGGACGAGAATGTTTGTCAGATCTTCCATCTGGAAAACGGACACCATCATGCGGGCCGGAGTTGTGCGCTTGCGGCCTTCAATTTCCTGCCAGGCAATGCCGCGGGTTCCCACGTTTGGCATAAGAATGATGTCAGGAAGAACCTCTACGCTGATGGTTTCCTTGCCAAGACCGATATCCGGGTTTGTGTAGATGATATCGCGGTAGTAGGCGCTGAAATCAATATTCCGGATTGACTTGAAAGCGTTCTCCACCTTTTCGGCGGACACAAGGGAGCCTTCCAGATCTTTAAGGACATTGTGTTCCGAGAACACCGGACAAAAACTCAGTACGCGTCCGAAGGAAATTTTGTTGACGGAAGGGAACATATTGCGTATCTCAAAGAGCACCTGCTCCAAGGGGTCATTCTGCATCCGCGCTTCATCCGCAGCAGTGATATTGCCGTTCATTTTCTGCTCGCGCAGGAAAGTGGGAAAGTCGGCGTCGAACTCATTGCGGCTGGGCGCTTTTTTCCCTTTATAGATGGCGACAAACCATTCGTAGACTGTGTAAACCTTGCGTTTCGGGTCGGTAGGAAGTTTGTCTACAATCTTGTACAGGTAGGCGGCGTTTTCAAGGCCGGCCAGGTTTTCATCCACGTAGCCGAAATTAAAGAACATTTTTACGACTTTCGGAACGGAAGAGGGATCCTTTATACTCTTGACAAAGGCTTTCTCGTATACTTGATAGAAGAGCTTCGTGATGGAGAGACGCAGCTTTCTGGCAGCGTCGTCGGAAGCGTTCTTATCCGTCATTTTGGCAAATTTGGTGACGGACTCCCGGAAAGCGGCAGCAGTCTCGGCATCCACTTCCGCATAGGTGAGAATCGCGTTCATGGAATTTGCCACATCAGCCACATCGTCCACGTTGGCAGTTTCTCCTTCTCCGCCTTCGCCGATGGTTTCCAGTTTTTTGCGGAATTCCGCGATTCTTTGCCGATACATCTCTTTGTCGATGGAGGGCTGGCTCTCAAGCTGTATCATCATCGTGGAGAGCGTTGCGTTCAAAGCGGTGGACTCCTGATGATTTGGCCCGATTTTGTACAGAAGGCTGGCATAGAGATCAAAGAGATCCAAGTGATTCTCGTTCATCAGAAGATTGGTGATGTCGGCCTTATAATCGGACAAAACGCGGCATATGGAAATGATATTGTGAATGTCCTGATCCGCTTTCATCACAACACCGGCAAGGAAGTCAGGATGATGAAATTTGGCAGGCTTTTCCGCGATCAGCGACTTGAGCTCCGCATAATAGCTGTCAAGCCACAGATCCAGATCCTCCTCCAATGTGAGCGGTTCCAGGCTATCCATATCGGGCAGCGCCCGCGCCGAAAAACCATGGCTGCTGCAAAAATTTTTGTAGCTCTCGTAGCTGTCCATCAGATAGTGGTAGAAGTTTTCGCTGTCAAAACGTGCCAGTTCATACTGGTCATAGATCTCTCTCAGTTGTCGGAACATGGACGCGACGATCATGTTCGCCAGCTCCGGGCTTTTTCCCATAAGCCGGGAAAGCTGCGCGGCCGTACACGGATAGGAAGTGATAGTTGTGGGTTCCTCCGTCTCATAGTTCAGAAAATAAAAGTCGTAGTAGATGCCGCAGACGCCGATCACATCTCCTTTATGCAGAAAAAAGGAGCCTCCGGGATAGGAGGCACGTACGCTTCCCTTGGTGATTACATGCAGAGCAGTCAGATTTTGTTCACTTTGAATTAACTGCGCGCCTGCGGGAAATTCTTTTGCTGCCATTTTTTACCCCCCCTTATCGCATTTTTACAAAAAATTATGTTTTTATCTTATGACTTTTTATAAAAAAAGTCAATGAAGAGGGAGCCTTTATCCCAAGGTCAACGTATCTCTCGCTTCACGTATGGCGGAGATCATATCGATGAGCTCCAGGGACAGTGACGTAAGCTCCTCTGAGGTCATTTGCGTAAAATCTGTGTCTGCCAACTGTGCGATTCTGTCGGCATATTCTTTTTCTATCGCGGCGGCCGCCGCTTTTCCCGTTTGGGAAGCGTCCTCTGCGTCGGCAAGCGCCTGCATTTTTTCGTAGGAATCACATACGTTTTCATAAGTTTGCGTAACGCTTGTTATTTGATTCTCCAGAGTAAATTCAGTGGTCGGACCGATCACCTTGGCGGGATAGTACCCGAGTTCTTCTGTCACCAGATCATCTCCTTCCTGGTTCGAAGCGGAGGCGTTCTGGCCGCAGGAGGAAAAGAGTAACAATGGGAGAAGAAGGGCAGATAAACATTTGTAAAATCTTTGCTTCATACGGCAACCCTCACTTTACTTATATATTTAATTTTATAGTAGCAAAGGGCTGTTTTTTTGTCAATTATCAGACGGCGTTTGTTGCCGGACTTCGGTCTGTTGTGAAAAGTTGACTTTCGTGGGGCGGGAGAGATATAATAAATTCGTAACAGTTTCCTATTTTTAATAGGAAGCGAGAGACAAGCAGTTATTGCTGATTTGAAAAGGGTGTAGGTGAGAGAAAATGAGAAGGAAAAGGCTTGTAGCCAAATTAATGGCATTGTCGCTGATGTTTTCAGGACTGCCGATGACGCCGGCGTATGCTGCCGAGCTTCCGGAACAAATGGAAGCCGTGGAAGGGGCGGCGGAAACTGAGGAAGATTCCGACAAAAGCGCTGAGGGGGACTTGGTAAAAGAGGCGGACGGGACGGAACCGATAGAAACCGACGATTCCGCGATGCAGGATCAGGAAGCGCCGGTTGGGGATGCAGATGCGGATCAGAAAGTGCCGGTTGGGGATGCAGACGCGGATCAGAAAGCGCCGGCTGAGGATGCAGACGCGGATCAGAAAGCGCCGGCTGAGGATGCCGATACGGATCAGGAAACGTCGGACGGGAGTTTAGATGTGAACGAGGCGCAGCCGGAAGATTCGGATACAGAGAAAGCGGCGGATGAAGCGGAGCAAATCAGTCAGAATAGCACAGAGGCGCGGTCGGGGAAGATCAGAATTTCGGAGACTGCCAAAATGGCGGGAAGCAACGGGGTTCTCTATGACGGCGTCACCTATCTGTCGGCAAGGAACGTTATGGCGATGGACGAGGAAATGCAGAAAGCGTACCGCGCTTTCTGTGATGAGATCGCGGCATCTAAGGAGGGCGGCCTGGAACTTGAGAACGTAGTGCTGGCGGTGGATTCGAAGGGGGATCTCTACTGCTCTTACTATGTTCCCATGCGTGCACTCGACGAGATTCAGGCGGAGATGCTGCCCGGGGCCAATGAGCCGCTGACGGCGGATGTGGAAACTGACGCAGTGAAGACCGCGGAGGAGAAGAAGGACGAGGAGACTTCTGACGAAAGCCAGAACACCGGTGAGGGGGAAGAGGAAAAGAAGGACGACGGGACTTCCGATGAAAACCAGAACACCGGAGACGGGGAAGAGGAAAAGAAGGACGAGGAGACTTCTGACGAAAACCAGAACACCGGAGACGGGGAAGAGGAAAAGAAGGACGAGGAGACTTCTGACGAAAACCAGAACTCCGGTGAGGGGGAAGAGGAAAAGAAGGATGACGAGACTTTAGACGAAAACCAAGACACCGGAGACGGGGAAGAGGAAAAGAAGGATGACGAGGCTTTAGACGAAGACCAGAACACCGGAGACGGGGAAGAAGAAAAGAAAGATGATGAGACTTCCGATGAAAACCAGAACACCGGAGAAGAGGAGAAGAAAGAGGACGAAGTTTCTGACGAGGAGAAAGTGAACGAGGGCGAGATTCCTGAAGAGGAGGCAGAGGAAGAATATGTCCTGTTCGAGGAGAATGTGGACAAACTGCCGGATATGGAGGAAGAGACATTTGAGGTGCCAGAGTCCGTCAGAGTGGAAAATACCATTGATTTGGGGTATGGAGAGGGGACAGGCGACGGGCTTAGCCGGAGCGGGAAAGAGTTCCGTTCGGTGCTTCCCACAGACGATTATTTTGTGAAGCAGTTGAGCGCTAAACAAAAACAGTACTACGATATAGCGGAAAGTAAGTTGACCAAGGGGAGCAACAAGATTTCTTTTAAAGATTCTCTCAGTGAGAAAGGAAACGTAGGAGACAACATAGCGCACGCAATATCGGCATTGATACTGGCTTATCCGGACAAGACGGATTGGATAGCGAAGCCGGGTGGTTTTAACGGAGTCTGCAAGTATAAGATTGGTTCCAGTGTGGCCGAATATACCTTCACGTTTGACAAGTCAAAATTTTACAGCGGATCGTTGGATTCCAAGGCAAAGACGCAGGTGCAGGCGATAGGAAATCAGGCGCAGCAATATGTGGCAGAAAAGTATCCAAAGGCGCCGGTGTACGGCTTCGTCAAATATTTTGATAATTGGATCTGCGAAAACGGGTATTATGAGATGCTGGGGACGGTATCTTTAGCGCCATATAGCGCGGAAGCGATAAGGGTGCTCAAGGGACAAGGGTTTAGTTCGGGGGAGATCGAGGCGTTATATAAAATATATTACAACTGCCATTCCGCATACGGTATGCTTCTGGAGGGTTACGGCGTATGTGAGAGTTATGCCAAATCGATGTCGAGACTGCTCGACGCGGTTGGGATACCGAACATATATGTAGTGGGCATGGCAGGTGATCCCGGAAACCAGGGAGGACATGCGTGGAATTATGTCCAGATGCCGGATGGAAACTGGTATCTGCTGGATTCGACATGGAATGATACGACGGAGGAGTCGCACAACTATTCCACCGGAGACTATCTTTTGGTGAAAGAGGACGGCAAACATAAAGAGTCGGGATGCAATTATAACGGGGAGAAACCGGATTTTACATTCCCCGGCAGAGCCGGAAGCGACTATGATCCCGGCAGTGCCACAGATTCTGTTACCCTGAATAAGACGGAATGCAGCTTGCAGCCGAAAGGCAAAGAGACTTTGACTTATCAGATAAACGGAAGTGACGAGTTTGGCAGAATGACTGGCGTATGGGCCAGCAGCAACAGTAAGGTGGCCAAAGTAGACCAGAAGGGTGTTATCACGGCTGTGGCAGCCGGTGAGGCAAAGATCACTTATTCGGTGCCGGGCATGGCGGCGGAGTGTGCTGTAAAGGTTGACCAGGTCAAGGCAGTCAAGGTAAAAGATACGAAGAAGACAAGCGAGAATGTTTCCCTTGGAATTGACAGCGCAAATAAAGGCGGTGGCAGAGATATTGTTTTAGATGTGGACATGGGAGCTTCACCGCACACGGCGGAGTGGATGATCAAGGAAAAGAAAGAAAAAGATCCCACAGTGACGCTCTCAGAGCAGGGCATAGCAAATGTGACTGTGCCCCAAGAGTTGATTAAAGACAATGAAATTACGGTACATGTGGAGGCTATAAAAGAGGGCAGTATCAGTGCGAAAGTTCTATTTGCCGGTAAGACCGTGACGATCAAAGTGTCTGTAGGAAAGCTGATTACAAAAGAGATGTTTGAGGATGTTGTATGGCCGGAGGGAATGACAGGCGCAGACGGGAGCAAAACTATCGCCTATACGGGGAAAGCCGTGAAGCCTGTTATCAAGAAGAAAACGGACACCGAGTATAAGCCGGTGACCTTTAAGACGGTCTACATCAACAACAAAGATGCCGGAAATGCCAAAGTCGTGGTGACGGGAACCGGTAAATACGGCGGGGTGATCGAGTACCCGTTTACGATTACGCCATTGGAGCTGAACAGCACGAATACGGTGTTCCCGCAGACATTGAAAAGCAAGGTCTACAACGGAGGCGCAAACCCGCCGACAATGTCCGTGAAATTTAACAAAAAGACTTTGAAGGCAAACAAGGATTATAAGATTTTGTATACCGGAAACGGCGTGACAAAAGAGGAACTCAATGTGGTTCCGGCAGGCAAGTATAAGATTACGATTGAAGGGATTGGAAACTATGAAGGGGTGGTAGAGACTGGCAAAGACTATGAGGTTACGGTAAATACCATTGTCAAAGTGACGGCGGCGGGATCAGGAAGCGCGAAGTATACAGGGGTGGCGTCAAATCCCTTTACGGTTAAGATCGGCAAAAATATACTTCCGGAGACGGACTATAAAATCACCTGGTATCAGGGGCAGGGAAAGACGCAGAGCACCCAGCCGATGAAAGAGTCGGTGCTGCCGGTGGCGAAAGGAAAATACACTGCGGTGATAACCGTCCGGGGAAAGAACCTGACTACGACAGACAGGAAGAAGGAGATTAAGAAAAACTTCACCATCAAGTAAACGAGCGTAATATACAAATAGCGGATGTTATAAAATAACAAAACGGAGTGTACCGCCTTTTGAGGGAAGAAACGGTACACTTCGCTTTTTTGTTTCATAGGAAAGACCTTGTCGCTGTGAAGTGATAAAGAATATGCCTTTCCTATGAAATAAAAACTTTATTCGCACGGATGCACGTGGAAATTTATTGCTGCGCAATATGCATCCGGCGCAGCAAAGTGTCCAAGCCTCTCAAGATTGAGGGGGAGGGGAGTTGACGTGGGCTTGCCCACTTTGTTCTGTGTAGTGCGTTGTTTGGGTCATGTGCAATCTGCGGCTGTAGGGCGTTCTCTATAGCTGGTATTGTTTTGACGCTGCAAATTGAATGAGATCGCGGGGTAAAACAGCTATTGCGGGAGGATTGTGTAGAAAAATAGTGTACGGAATAGCGAATATTGATTTTGGGACACAAAATATAGGTACTTGAGGAAGAAAAATTGGTGGTAAATACAAAATATAGTGTTGTGCAGTTTTGCTATATACGATTTTACGAACGCTGTCTTTTGGTGGACAGGAATGCCGGGGGATGATATACTGACAGAAACAATGTAGCGGGAACCTCCATTGACGAAAAAAGATTGAAAATAGGCTTGAAGGGCTTGTTTCTCTATTGGGAATTTGTGTGGAAGCGTCACAGATGCCTTAGATTGCGGAGCAATATTTGAGATTTTGCTCGCGTCTTTTTGCATAGAACGTTTCGGAACGGGAGGGAATATGACAGATTATGAATTATTGCAGGCTATGTCGGATATGCTCGACACGAAATTAAACGCACAGCTTCAGCCGATCAAAGAGGATATGCGGGGACTGAAGGAAGATGTGCAGGTACTGAAAGATGACATGCATATCTTGAAAGAGGATGTACATATCTTAAAAGAGGAAGTGCAGGTGCTGAAAGAGGATGTATATATCTTAAAAGAGGAAGTGCAGGTGCTGAAAGAGGATGTACATATCTTAAAAGAGGAAGTGCAGGTGCTGAAAGAGGATGTACATATCTTAAAAGAAGACGTACAAGTACTGAAGGAAGATGTACAGGTACTAAAAGACGACGTACAGTTTGCGAAAACGGATTTGCGGCGTGTTAAGCTGTATCAGGAAAACATTCTGGAACCGCGGTTAAATACGATTGAAGCTTGTTACACAAGCACGTTTAACCGGTACAAGAGCGATGTGGAAAGGATAGAGATGGCGTTTGATGACATTGACACGCTCAAGCAGGTAGTTGCCAGACACAGCGAACAGCTACGGAAACTGGCGTAGCGGGTACTGCGTAGATCGCCATACAACAGACAGGGTGCAGAGCCTATGAAACAATTTGGGCTCTGCGCCTGTTTTTTCGAAAGGGAGATATTTCTTTTTTAGGCTGTACTTTTTATAAATGTGTGATAAAATTTAAAATGACAGGCTTGTCGGGACAACTCTGCTCCCGGACAGGGCCGGGAACTTAATGTAAATGAATTCAAAAATGGAAGCGAGTGATGACAGGTCATGGGAAAGACACAGATAGACAAAGAGGAGATTGCCTACAGGCAACAGGTAGTCAATGAATATCGGGCGGATGTGGAAAAGCTGGCGCGTTATCTGTCCTGGCTGGAGAGCAAGAAGGGGAAAAGCGTGCAACAGAGTTATTCGGGATCAGGGATTGAAGAACATTCGATTTCCTTCCCGGTATATGACGGCACATTGATGAATTTTGTCAAAGAGGCCCAGCGTACAAAGCTTATGGACAGGAACTACAGGTATGTTTATTCCCGTTACAGAATCCGCGTCGTGGAAGATGAGCTCAGGGCTATCAAACGGGCGGATATAAAGGAGATGGATGTGCTGAAAGGTATTCTTTCCAAGTATGTGCTGGAGGGGATGAGAAAAGGCCGAAGATGGTCGGAAGCGGTGGAACAGGGTATTTTCTTAAATGTGGTCAGAAAAATGAAGGAAAATCTGGATTATTGGGATCACCCGGTGCAGACCAGAAAGGTCAAAGTTGTTGAGGAAGAGAAATAGCCAAAGAACGTGGAGAGATTACGCGTAGGATACATTTTAGGGAGACAGGGACAGAATGGGAGAAAAATCGGCACAGAAAAGGAAGTATATACTGGAAGTTGCCAGAAAGGTATTTGTGGAGAAAGGTTTTAAGAATGTGACCATGAAGGATATCGTGGATGCTTGCGGTATCAGCCGGGGCGGTCTTTATCTGTATTTTGACAGCACGGAGCAGATTCTGATGGAGGTGCTGCAGATAGAGGCGGATGAGACGGATGATGTATTCACGAAACAGATCGCCAGGGAGGATACGGCCGCGGACATTTTAACGCTTTTTTTGAAGGAGCAGAAAAAGGAGCTTTTACAGAATAAAGATAATTTGACCGTGGCGGTCTATGAATATTTTTTTGCGCATCAGACGACCGATAAGAACAATATGCTGCGCAAACAATTTGACGCAGGTGTCAGGGTGATCGAAAAGCTGATTGAGGACGGGATCGCCAGCGGTGAGTTCTACTGTGAGAATCCAAAGGGAGCGGCGGCCAACATTATGTTTGTGCTGGAGGGAATGAAAATCGATGCGCAGACTTTTGGTGTTACGGAAAAAATGGTGGACGAGCAGTTGCTTTATATAATGCAAGGGCTGATTATTGATGTGTAGTTTTAGAGCGCTTAGGGATTTAGCGGGTTTGCAGCGTATTTGCGGGACTAATTGAACTGCTATATTGGCTTGGGGAAAACGGCTATTACAAAAATAAAGGAGAAACCATTATGGGAGACGTCAAACGAATTTATGTGGAAAAGAAGGAACCTTTTGCGGTTAAGGCGAGGGAGCTTAAGGAAGAGATCGAAAGTTTTCTCGGCATTGAGAGTGTGGAACAGGTGCGGGTATTTATCCGCTATGATGTGGAGAATATATCCCAGGAGGTTTTTGAGAGAGCCTGTACTACAGTGTTCTCGGAACCGGCGGTTGATATATTATACCGGGAGGATATTGAAATCCCGGAGAATGGCCGTGTGTTTTCAGTGGAGTTTCTTCCGGGACAGTTTGACCAGAGAGCGGATTCTGCCGTACAGTGCGTGCAGTTTTTGAAGGAAGACGAAGAACCGAACATTAAAACCGCAGTGACTTACTTGGTCAGTGGAAATATCACGGACGAGGAGTTTGACCGGATCAAGACATATTGTATCAATCCGGTGGATTCGAGAGAGACAGATATGGTGAAACCGGACACATTAGAGATGGCGTATGAGGAGCCGGCGGATGTGGCGGTGTTTGACGGATTTGCCGTTATGCCGGAAGGCGAACTTAAGAAGCTGTACGATTCCCTCGGACTGGCTATGACGTTTAAGGACTTTAAGCATATTCAGAATTATTACAGCGGCGAGGAGCACAGGGATCCTACCATGACGGAAATCCGTGTGCTGGATACTTACTGGTCCGACCATTGCCGCCATACGACCTTTTCTACGGAACTTAAAAATGTGAGCTTCGGAGAGGGAAGATACCGGGAGCCGATCGAGAAAACTTATCAGGATTACCTGCAGGTGCGGGAGGAGATTTTTAAGGGCAGGGAGGACAAGTTTGTCTGTCTGATGGATCTGGCGCTGATGGCGATGCGGAAGTTAAAGCAGGACGGGAAACTGGACGATATGGAAGAGTCCGATGAAATCAACGCCTGCTCCGTGGTGGTGCCGGTGGAGATGGATTACGGCGACGGCCCGGTGACGGAGGAATGGCTTGTCTTTTTCAAGAACGAGACGCACAACCATCCCACGGAGATCGAGCCCTTTGGCGGTGCGGCCACATGTCTTGGCGGTGCGATCCGCGATCCCCTTTCTGGCAGAGGCTATGTCTATCAGGCGATGCGCGTGACAGGTGCTGCGGATCCTACGGTGCCGGTGGCGGAAACGTTAAAGGGAAAGCTGCCTCAGAAAAAACTGGTGCGTGGAGCGGCCAACGGGTATTCTTCTTACGGCAACCAGATTGGTTTGGCGACCGGATTAGTCAAAGAAATTTATCACCCGAATTACGTGGCGAAGCGCATGGAAATCGGTGCGGTAATGGGTGCGGCGCCGAGAAAAAATGTGATCAGGGAAAACTCCGATCCGGACGATGTCATTATCCTTTTGGGCGGCAGAACCGGGCGTGACGGCTGTGGCGGCGCTACTGGGTCTTCCAAGGTGCATACGGAGAAATCCATTGATACATGCGGCGCGGAGGTACAGAAGGGAAACGCGCCCACGGAGAGGAAAATCCAGAGATTGTTCAGGCGTGAGGAAGTGAGCCGCCTGATTAAGAAATGTAACGATTTCGGCGCGGGCGGTGTGTCTGTAGCGATCGGCGAACTGGCGGACGGCCTTGTGGTGGATCTGGACAAGGTGCCGAAAAAGTATGCGGGTCTGGACGGGACGGAGCTTGCGATCTCCGAATCCCAGGAGCGTATGGCTGTGGTGGTATCGCCTGGAGACACAGATGCTTTCCTCGGTTATGCGGCGGAGGAAAATCTGGAGGCGGTACCTGTAGCGGTTGTCACGAAGGAACCCCGTCTGGTGCTCAAATGGCGCGGGCGCAAAATCGTGGATCTGTCCAGAGCGTTTCTGGATACCAACGGCGCGCATCAGGAGACGGATGTTTTTGTGGAGATTCCCGACGAAACGAATGATTATCTGAAAAATATCGCGACGCCTGCGGTCGCAGAGGCTGTTGCCCGTAAGGACGTGAAGGCGGCGTGGCTTTCGCTTCTTGGCGATTTGAATGTCTGCTCACAGAAGGGACTTGTGGAAATGTTTGACGCATCGATCGGTGCGGGCAGCGTATATATGCCTTACGGCGGTAAGTTTCAATTGACGGAGACGCAGGCTATGGTGGCGAAGCTTCCGACTTTGCAGGGAAAGACGGACACTGTAACCATGATGAGCTACGGCTTTGATCCTTATCTGTCAAGCTGGAGTCCGTATCACGGCGCGGTTTACGCGGTAACCGAGTCCATGGCGAAGATTGTGGCTAACGGCGGAGATTACCGGACGATCCGCTTTACCTTCCAGGAGTATTTCCGGCGCATGAGCGAGGAGCCGTCCCGCTGGAGCCAGCCTTTTGCAGCGCTTCTCGGCGCCTATGACGCGCAGATGAAGTACGGCCTGCCCTCAATCGGCGGCAAAGATTCCATGTCCGGCACCTTCAACGATATTGACGTGCCGCCTACGCTGGTGTCCTTTGCGGTCAATGTGAATAAGAGCGGAAATATTGTCACACCTGAGTTAAAATATCCGGGGGATCGTCTCGTGCGGTTCCGTATCCCGCGTGATGCCTATGATCTGCCGGTCTATGACGAGGTTATGACACTTTATGACAAGATAATGACATTGATGTCAGAGTATACTGACACAGAAGTCATAAATGGAATGCCGGTTAAGTTTAGAAAGAGAAAGATCGTGGCGGCCTATGCGCTGGACGCAAAGGGCGTGGCGGCGGCCGTGAGCAAGATGGCTTTCGGAAACGGGCTTGGCGTTGCGGTGGATTCTTCCTACAAGATGGAGGCGCTCTTTGATAACGGCCTCGGAGATATTGTGGCGGAGATGCCGGCAAAAGAGGTACACCACCTGAAGGCATTGGGGATTTCCTATGAGGAGATCGGCACAGTGACGGCGAACGGCGCTTTCACTTACGGTTCCATGAAGATTGACGGAGCCGAGGCAGTGCAGGTATGGCGCGATAAGCTGGACAAGGTATTTACTTATACGGCCGGAAAGGACAAGAGTCCGGTGGCATCAAAGCTGTACCGCGCGGACGGCGTCTATGTGTGCAAACATAAAGTGGCGAAGCCAACGGTATTTATTCCCGTATTCCCGGGTACGAACTGTGAGTACGACAGCGCGCAGGCTTTTGAGAGAGCCGGAGCGGAGACCGTCGTAAAGGTGTTTAAGAACCGGAATGCGGCGGATATCAGAGAGAGCGTGGAGGCCTTTGAGCGGGTGATCGAACAGGCGCAGATCATTATGTTCCCCGGCGGTTTTTCCGCGGGTGACGAGCCGGACGGTTCCGCCAAGTTCTTCGCCACCGCTTTCCAGAATGAGAAGATCAAAGAAGCGGTGATGCGGCTTTTGAATGAGAGGGACGGTCTTGCACTGGGAATCTGTAACGGTTTCCAGGCGCTGATCAAGCTGGGGCTTGTGCCTTACGGGGAGATCCGGGGGCAGGAGGCGGATTCACCGACTCTGACCTTCAACACGGTGAACCGGCATATTTCCAAGATGGTTTATTTGAAGGTAGTTTCCAACAAGTCTCCATGGCTTGCCGGAGCGGAACTTGGACAAACTTATGTAAACCCTGCTTCCCACGGTGAAGGACGATTTGTGGCGCCGAAAGAGTGGATTGATAAGTTGTTCGCAAACGGACAGGTAGCGACTCAGTATGCGGATGCCGATGGTAATGTGTCCATGGATGAGGAGTGGAACATCAACGGTTCCTATGCCTCGATTGAGGGCATCACTTCACCGGACGGAAGATGTATGGGCAAGATGGCGCATTCGGAGAGAAGGGGCGACTGTGTGGCTGTGAATATCTTTGGAGAGCAGGATATGAAGATATTCGAGAGCGGCGTGGGGTATTTCAGGTAGGAACTTGCGAGCGCAAAGGAGAAGAGAAAATAGTTATCAGAGAATACAGACAGTCTGACTGTGAAAAACTGGCCGATTTATTTTATAACACTGTCCACACTGTGAATGCGAAGGATTACACAAAAGAGCAGTTATCCGTATGGGCGACAGGCAGCGTGGATTTACAAAAATGGAACCGCTCATTGCTGGAACACTACAGCTTAGTTGCGGTTGAGGGCGGCGGGATAGCCGGGTTTGGCGATATAGATCAAACAGGCTATCTTGACAGGCTGTATGTGCACAGGGACTATCAAAGAAAAGGCATAGCGACAGCGATCTGCGACGGATTAGAGCGGACGGTTCAGGGGAAAATCACGACCCACGCGTCCATTACGGCAAGACCTTTCTTCGAAAAGAGGGGGTATACCGTGATCAAAGAACAGCGTGTGGAGCGGCAGGGAATTGCTCTTGTGAATTTTGTAATGGAGAAATGCGGCTCTATTTAAAAGTATGGTATACCAAAATTAATAATTGTGTGATACAATATGCGATGGCAAAGAAGCCTCCGCATACGATACGTGTGCGGAGGCTTACTAAAAAGAAAAATGGCCGGCGAAAGGGACAGGGTAGAAGATGAAATCATTTTTAATACTGGAAGACGGCACTGTGTTTGAAGGGACGCATATAGGGGCGAGGAAGGAGATCGTCAGCGAGATTGTTTTTAACACTTCCATGGCGGGCTATCTGGAAGTGCTGACTGATCCGTCCTATGCGGGGCAGGCCGTGTGTATGACTTATCCGTTGATCGGCAATTACGGGGTCTGCGAAGATGATATGGAATCGAAAAGGCCATGGCCGGACGGTTTTATTGTGCGGGAGCTATCCCGGATTCCGAGCAATTTCAGATGTGATATGACAATTCAGCAATTCTTAGAGGACAATGGTGTCCCTGGTATCGCCGGGATCGACACCAGGGCTCTTACCAGAATCCTTCGGGAGAAGGGCACCATGAACGGTATGATCACCACCGACGACAGTTACAATCTCGACGAAATCATTCCCAAATTAAAAGCATATACGACAGGTAAGGTAGTGGAGCGGGTAAGCTGCGCAGAAAAATACATGCTTACGGGGACAAAGGAGCTTGTCCAGAACGGGCCGCTTTCCGGCAGTTCCTCTTTTAAAAAAGAGGATTATACGGCAGGCGTCCGGGAAAAGAAGCCAAGCCTTGTGCGGGATCTGACAGGCAAGGGCCTGCGGGTGGCGCTCCTTGACCTGGGGGCAAAGGAAAATATTGCGAGATCCCTTGCTGCGAGGGGGTGCGACGTGACGGTTTATCCGGCAACGACCACGGCGGCGGAAATCCTGTCGGATGCGCCGGACGGTATTATGCTCAGCAACGGGCCGGGCGATCCGAAGGAATGCACTACTATAATAGAAGAAATCCGTAAACTTTACGAGTCTGATGTCCCGATTTTTGCAATCTGTCTCGGGCATCAGCTTATGGCTCTCGCCACGGGTGCGGATACCTTTAAGATGAAATACGGGCACCGGGGCGGCAATCATCCGGTGAAGGATCTGGCTACAGGGAGGGTCTACATTTCGTCCCAGAATCACGGTTATGTGGTGGATATGGACAAGCTTGACCCGCAGGTGGCGGTTCCTGCATTTGTCAATGTGAACGACGGCACAAACGAGGGCCTTTTCTACACCGGCAAGAATATCTTTACGGTGCAGTTTCACCCGGAGGCGTGCCCGGGACCGCAGGATTCCTCGTATCTGTTTGACAGATTTATAGAAATGATCAAGACGAAAAGTAACTCTAAGTAGTGTCTGCTGATTAACTCTACAACGCTTGATTTTACTGATTTGTGCCCCGATATCTGATATAATATCTACAAAGGTTTCCGTGAAACAGGCTCATTTTTTTTGCAGCTTTTTATAGATAACGGGGTGAAACACATGTAT
>CAJUMJ010000015.1 GCA_910587095.1 uncultured Lachnospiraceae bacterium | reverse complement strand
TGATCCTGCGGAACAAGCCCTTCGAGACTGACCATTTCCAGTGTATTTCTTTCCGACTTTTCTTTTATCAGCATGTCCTCACCCCTGATTTTATTATATCAAAAAAAGCCAGCTTTTGCTGACCTTTTTTGACAGTCTGAGTGGTTACGAAGTAACCACAATGCACACAAAATGATCCAAAGTCGTATTTGCATATTGTCTATGGACAGAAGATGTGACAATTCTTATAATGGGATTAAGACCTGATATTTATGGATAGCGGATGAAACGGAATATATGGGTTAAAAACACAAACTCGTTTATGCGCGAAAGCGGCGCGGAAATGGAGAGAAGTATGAAAATAGGGGAAGCGCAGAAAGCCTACAGGCAGCAGCTTGGTTTTTTAAGGGGACAGAAAAGAGATTTTGTAAAGCAGCAGGAGGAAAACCGCAAAAAATTGGAGGAAGCCCGGAAGAAAAGCGAGGAACAGGGCGTGACCTTTGAGCTTTCCGACACGTATCTGGAACGGGAAAAGGAACTGCAGGAGAAAATCGACGAGCTTTCCGGGCAGATCAAAAACAGCGAAAAGACGCTTGATGACCTGATAGATCAGGAAGTCGGCATCTTTAACAGTATTGTGGCGAAGCAGCAGGGGGACGCCATGAAGGAGTACGGTGAGGAGATGGCTAAATGTCTGGAAATCGCCAGAAGAATCAGCCGGGGCGATCATGTCCCCGCGCAGGACGAGAAAAAGCTGATGGACTTCAATATGGACATCTATAAGATGGCCAAGGAGATGGCGGCTATAAATATGGAAGGCAAGCATAAGGAGTGGGATTCCCTCTGGGGCGAAGAGGAGGAGAAGGAATACGACGATCCTCAGGAGGCGTCTGAAAACGCGGAGACGAATGTGGAAATGCCGGAGGGCATGGAAGCGGAAACAGCGGGGGAGGCTGCAGAGCAGCCGGTTAAATAAAAAATGTACTCACGGAATCTCTTTTGCACCTGCCTTTGTGGCAGATTTTCCGCCATATGCACATAAATTTAATCAACGTACGTTCCACGTACGCCTCATAAATTTATGCACATCTGACAAAAAATCATCTCACAAAATCAGGCACAAAGAGACTCCGGGAGTACATAAAAAGCAAATGGAGGACGGACAGATGAAACCTGTAATTTTGTTCTATGCGAAATGTTCTACTTGTAAGAAAGCTTTAAAATGGCTGGAGGAGAAGGGCGTCGACTATGAAGGACGCCCCATCAAGGAGGAAAATCCTTCCGCCAGTGAGTTGAAGAGCTGGCATGAAAAAAGCGGCCTGCCGCTCAAACGTTTTTTCAATACGAGCGGGTTACTCTATAAGGAGATGGGGCTTAAGGATAAGCTCTCCGGCATGAGCGAGGACGAACAGACAGAGCTTCTCGCCACGGACGGGATGTTGGTGAAACGGCCCATCCTTGTGAGTGAAAAGGGCGTGTATCCGGGATTTAAGGAGAGCTCGTGGGAGGAGCTTTTATCCGACTGAGGTGTGTGGGATGATACAGAATATTTTTAACGAATATGCGAGATTCCCCCAGGTGTGCGCTATGGCGGTGGGCGGATCCCGAGCCGTCAAAAGAAACGACAGGTATTCCGACTATGATGTTTACGTTTACTGCCTGGAGCCGCTTTCTTTGGAGGAGAGGCGTCCTGTTTTAGAAAAATACTGTAACAGTATGGCGCTTGACAATCATTTCAGGGAGCGCGAGGATATCTGTATTATGGAAGAAGACGGGGCCGAGCTCAATATTATCTACCGTGACCTGAACGGTTTTTTGGAGGCAATTGCCAAGGTAGTAGAGCGCTTTGAGCCGCTTAACGGTTATACGACGGCTTTGTGGCACAGTCTCCTGACAGGGCGTATAGCCTATGACAAAGGCAGGCATTTGGCATCGGCCAGGGAAAAGTACAGCGTGCCTTATCCCCAGGAATTGAAAAACAATATTATCAGTTACAACATGAATCTGATTAAATACGGTATGCCGTCCATCATGGCGCAGACGGAGAAAGCCATGAGGCGGGGCGACCTGATCAATATCAGCCGGGGAGTAAACCGATTTCTGGATTCCTATTTCGACGTCATTTTTGCCCTGAATGAGATGCCGCATCCGGGGGAAAAAAGGCAGGTGCAGATCTGCGTGGAAGAATGCAGTATTCTGCCGGCTAATTTTGAACTGAACATCAGGCTGCTTTTAAACAGCATGTGTAAGGACCCGACCGCTTCGGTAGTAGGGTTGATGGTGACGGAGCTGGAAAAAGTGATAGGATTGTAAAAAAGGCGGCAAGGTTGCATTGCCGTCTCTTTTCATGTATATTAGAGTGAAAAGAACTTCTAGCCACTCACAGCAGAGGCTGTTTCGTGGAGAAGTTCTAGGAGTTGCGTTGCAACTCCGTTTCACTCAGGAGAATGCCTAAAAAGCGGCATTCTCCAGGACGAACTTGTTCGTCCGTGGATTTTGAGATTCCGCACAGCGGAATCATGGTGGTTAGTGTGAGAAGTACTCACAGCAAAGGCTGTTTCGGAGAAATTAATGTGAAGGAAAAGAGGACAAAGCGATGAAAATAATAGACGGAGGCGTGACTGCGGCGGCTGGGTTTGAGGCGGCAGGTTACGAGGCGGCGATCAAATATCAGAACAGAATGGACATGGCATTGCTTTACAGTCGTGTTCCCTGCCGGGCAGCAGGAGTTTTTACGGGAAATGTGGTGAAAGCCGCGCCTGTTTTGTGGGATAAGGAGATTGTGGCGCATTCTCCCTATGCGCAGGCTGTTGTCATCAATGCGGGTATCGCGAATGCCTGCACGGGTAAACAGGGGTATGATTGCTGCAGGCAGACGGCGCAAAAGGCCGGGGAGATGCTTGACATCCCGGCGGATTCCGTCCTGGTGGCGTCGACTGGCGTGATCGGTTGGCAGCTTCCGCTCGACAAGCTGAAAGCGGGCGTGGAGAAGCTGGCGGAGAAAAAAGCGGCTACGCCCGAGGCGGGGCTTGACGCGGTGAAAGCCATGATGACCACCGATACGGTGCCGAAACAGGCGGCGGCGCAGATTGAGATCGGCGGCAAAACAGTGACGGTGGGTGGCATGTGCAAGGGCTCCGGCATGATTCATCCGAACATGAGCACCATGCTCGGGTTTGTGACCACAGACCTGGCGATTTCGAAGGAGCTTTTGCAGGAGGCTCTGAGCGAGGACGTGAAAGAAACCTTCAATATGATTTCCGTGGATGGGGATACCTCCACCAATGATACGCTGGTGGTGCTGGCCAACGGTCTGGCGGGAAATGCCGAGATCACGGAGAGAAATGAAGATTACGCTAAATTCAGGGAGGCGCTTCATTATGTAAACCTGACGCTGGCGAAAAAGATGGCCGGAGACGGGGAGGGAGCGACAGCTCTGTTTGAGACGAAGGTCATTCACGCGGCCACAAAGGAGGAGGCGCGAACGTTGTGCAAATCGGTGGTCTGCTCCAGCCTCACCAAGGCGATGATCTATGGCCATGACGCCAATGTTGGACGGATTATGTGCGCTTTGGGATACGCAGGTGTGGATTTCGACCCGGAGAAGGTCGATCTCTACTGCGAGGCCGGTGGAGATCGGATGCAGATATGTAAGGACGGTATGCTGACGGATTATGACGAGGAGAAGGCGACAAAACTCCTATCGGCTCCCGAGGTCAGCGTGATTGTGGACATGCACAGAGGCGACGCCGAAGCGGCGGCATGGGGATGCGACCTGACGCACGAGTATGTCAATATCAACGCGGACTATCGCAGCTAACGGAGTAACAGTGAAGCCGAAGGCTGAACTGTTACCTGACGGAATTTTATCATTTACAGGAAAAGAGGCGTAGTTTCATGGAACAGAAGGAAATGGACAAAATTTTGGGTAAGGCGGAGGTGCTGATCGAAGCCCTTCCCTACATCCAGAAATTTAACAGGAAGATCATTGTGGTTAAGTATGGCGGCAGCGCCATGAGCAACGAGGAGCTGCAAAGAAACGTCATCAAGGATGTGACGCTTTTAAAGCTGGTAGGGTTTAAGCCGATCATCGTCCATGGAGGCGGCAAGGAGATCAGCCGCTGGGTCGGCAAGGTCGGCAAGGAAGCGAAGTTTGTGAACGGTCTTCGGGTGACGGACGAAGAAACCATGGAGATCGCCGAGATGGTTCTGAATAAGGTAAACAAAGATCTGGTCAGAATGGTGGAGGAGCTTGGCGTCAGGGCGGTCGGCATCAGTGGCAAGGACGCCGGGCTTTTACGGTGCACAAAGAGATACTCGGAAGGCGAGGACTTAGGCTTTGTGGGCGAAATCTGCGGGGTAGACCCGAAGGTGCTCTATGACCTTCTGGAAAAAGATTTTCTGCCTATAGTGGCGCCTATAGGCCTGGATGAAAAATTTTTGACTTACAATATCAATGCGGACGACGCAGCCTGTGCGATTGCCAAGGCGGTAGGCGCGGACAAGCTTGTGTTCCTCACGGATATCGAGGGATTGTACGGAGATATCAGCGATAAGTCCAGCTTTATTTCGAGACTGACGGCCTCGCAGGCGGAGGAGCTGATTGAAAGCGGCTGTATCGGCGGCGGAATGCTTCCGAAGCTCGGAAACTGTACGGATGCGATCAGGGAGGGCGTAAACAGAGTGCATATTCTGGACGGACGCATCGCGCACTGCCTGCTTTTGGAGATCTTTACAGATCATGGCGTCGGCACGGCGATTATTGCGGATCGGGACAAGGAGGCAATGTTCGGTTAAACGCTGTCGCACAGGTGACTAGGAATAGAGAGAGGGCAGAAAATAATGAGCGCAGAAATGCAAAAATATATAGACGAGGCGGAGCGTGTTCTGCTTCACACGTACAACCGTTATCAGGTTGTGTTTGACAGAGGAGAGGGCGTGTACCTCTATGATATGGACGGGAAAAAATACCTGGATTTTGTATCCGGGATCGCCGTGTTTGCCCTGGGGTATCACAATGAGGCGTACAATGACGCGCTGAAAAGCCAGATTGACAAGATTATCCATACTTCGAACTACTATTATAATGCGCCGGCCATCGAGGCGGCGAAAAAGCTGAAAGCAGTCTCCGGTATGGATCGCGTTTTCTTTACGAACAGTGGGGCCGAGGCGGTGGAGGGCGCGGTCAAGACGGCGCGCAAATACGCGTATCTGAAGGACGGTAGCACGGACCATGAGATTATCGCCATGAACCATTCCTTCCACGGGAGAACCATGGGAGCTTTGTCGGTTACCGGAAATCCCCACTACAGGGAGGCTTTCGAGCCGATGATCGGCAATATCCGCTTTGCCGACCTGAATGACTTTGACAGCGTTATGGCGCATGTGACGGACAAAACCTGTGCGATTCTCTTTGAGACGGTGCAGGGGGAGGGTGGCATTTATCCCGCAACGGAGGAATTTATGCGAAAAGTCAGGGCGCTCTGTGACGAGCGGGATATCCTGATGATGCTGGACGAAATCCAGTGTGGTATGGGACGAACGGGAGCGATGTTCGCGTGGCAGCGTTACGGCATCAGGCCGGACGTGATGACGACAGCCAAGGCGCTTGGCTGCGGTGTGCCTGTGGGGGCTTTCCTGATGACGGAGAAGGTGGGGGCAAACTCCCTTGTGGCAGGCGACCACGGCACGACCTACGGCGGAAATCCCCTGGCTTGCGCCGCGGTGTGCGAGGTGATCGATCTTTTTGAAAAACAGGATGTGCTTGCAAACGTGGAGCGGGTGGGCGCATATCTGGAACGTCGCCTCGACGAGGTTGCATCAAAGTTTCCCCGCGTTCTTGAGAGAAGGGGCGTGGGGCTTATGCAGGGGCTGGTGTTTGACGGGCCGGTCGGCGGCATCATCGGGCGTGCCATGGAGAAGGGACTGGTGTTAATCAACGCCGGGACGGATATCCTGCGTTTTGTGCCTTCTCTTGTCATAGAGGAGAGGCATGTGGACGACATGGTGGAAATCCTGTGCGAGTGCATATCTGAGACAGAAGGAGAGTGGCAGTGACTCTGAAAAAAAGATTGATCATGATTCTCGTGGCGGCGCTTTGCGTGGGTGGCCTTTACGCGGCGGGAAGATTCGGGATGACGGTGAGCCCGAAGGATTCCGAGGAGGTTCCCGCTGAATCCCTCTTTGGACACAGGGAGACGCTTTATCTCTGGTATGCGGATGAGACGCTCACGGATTATCTGAACAGTGTGGCGGTATCCTATAGCGAGTACCAGGATGAGGTGCGCGTGGTTCCGGTCTACACGCCCGGTCTGGAATATTTGGAGACGATCAACCAGGCTTCTCTGCAGACGGAGGAGGTGCCCGATCTGTATATAGTCAGCAATGATTCCCTGGAGAAAGCTTATCTGGCGGGACTGGCCAGTGAGGTGAAACTCCCGGAGGACGTTCCTCCCATGAAGGAGATGCTTCCAGGCATGGCGGTCAGGGCGGTGACTTATCATGATAAGCAGATAGGATACCCGTATTACTATGAGACGAGCTGCCTGCTTTACAACAAGACGTATCTGGAGGACTGGGCCAGAGCGCAGATCACGGCCGAGCGGGATCTGGCGTTGGCGGAGGATGCCCAGGAGCAGGCGGACAGCGGAGAGGTGGAGGAAGAGATTCAGGAAAGCCATCAGGAGGAAGAGGTCAGCGAAGAGGAAGTTGCGGAGAAGCTGAAGGAGGCTATTCCGGAAACCATAGACGGGATTCTCTCCTTTGCTGACGTGTACGATGCGCCGGAGCAGGTCGAAGCCGTTTTCAAGTGGGACGTGTCGGATATCTTCTACAATTATTTTATAGTGGGGAATTATATCGATGTGGGAGGGCCGGATGGCGACAACGCCGATTCCATCCACATTTACAATGAGGACGCGATCAGGGCGCTCAGAGTTTATCAGAGCCTTAACCAGTTTTTCTCCATCGATACAAAGGAGATCAGCTATGACGGCGTCTTACAGGACTTTCTTGACGGAAAGATCGTCTATACGGTAGCGACTACGGACGCCTTGTCGAAGCTTGAGAAAGCCCGCGAGGACGGTGAGTTTTCCTATGATTATGGTGTGACCAGAGTGCCGGATGTGAGTGAGGAACTTTCCTCCGCATCCCTCTCCGTGACACAGTGCGTCGCGGTAAACGGTTACTCCGCGAAAAAGGAGATGGCAAACGACTTTGCGGTATATATGACGCAGTACAACACGGGGGAGCTCTTTGCGAGAACGGGCAAGCTTCCCGTGCACTGTGAGAACGGAACGTACGACAATGCCAATGCGGCGGCGTTTTTGGAGGAGTACGCCAGGTCGGTGCCTATGCCGAAGATGATAGAGACGAGCAATTTTTGGGTAGAGCTGGAGATCGCCTTTGCGAGAATATGGGACGGCGCCGATGCCAACGACGAACTGCGGGCATTGTCCGGGCAGATTATGAGCCAGGTGCTTGGGACGGAGTACACGGAGGAGTATATCGATGTGCCTGTTCCCGTGGAGGAGACGGAGGAGGAAGGACAGCAGGAGGAGTAAACTTTTCTTCATTATTAAAAAATCAGAATATTTTTCGGTCCAGGGGGTCAATCTAAGACAAGGCGTATGTCTGTAAAAGGAAATACCTGTAAGGAGGTAGCCATGATTGGATTTTGGATCGCAATATTGTCCGGTGCGCTGATGAGTGTGCAGGGTGTGTTCAATACGCAAGTTACGAAACAGTCGGGAATTTGGGTGGCGAGCGCCTTTGTGCAGCTCTCGGCGCTTTTGGTTTGTCTGGCTTTCTGGATGATCGGCGACCGCTCCTCTTTTGCCGCGCTTTTCAGAGTGGAGCCGAAGTATACGCTGCTTGGCGGAGCAATCGGCGCGTTGATTACCTACACTGTCATAAAGAGTATGGAACAGATGGGGCCTGCGCGGGCTGTGATGTTTATCGTAGCGTCCCAGTTGATAGTCGCCTATGGGATTGAGCTGCTTGGGCTTTTCGGAACGCAAAAACAGCCTTTTGAGGGTAAAAAGCTTTTAGGAATGGGAGTAATGATCGCGGGAATCGTCATTTTTAAGTGGACATAGGACGAGATTTACTTTACAATAAAAATACAGTGCGTAGCGGGAACCTCCCTGAGGCAAAAAGCCGGAAAGGGAGACTATGCGAAATCAGAAAAACAAAATCAACTGTGAAAAAAAGCTGCGGCGGACGGCGCTGTTATTTTCTGCGCTTATTCTGCTTGGGGGCTGTACCAGGAAAGAAGAACTTCTCCTTTTGGAGGAGGAGTCTGTTTTTGAGGAGGAACCAGGCGGGAGCGCGGAGAATGTGATTCACGGCAATAACGCGGAGACGGACGAGGAAGAAGCTTCCGGGGGGATGGCTTTGCATCAGGCCAACGAGGCAACCGGCGCGCAGGCAGAGAGAGGGCTGATCTATGTTCATGTCTGCGGAGCGGTGGAAAGGCCAGGTGTGTACGAGCTGGAAGCGGGAAGCCGTGTCTATGAGGCGGTGCAGTCGGCGGGCGGGTTTGCGGAATTTGCGGAACAAAATTATGTAAACCAGGCGCAGGTGTTGGATGACGGTGTAAAACTTGTGATACCGACCATAGAGGAGGCGGCAGCGGCCCGGAAGGGAGAGGCTTTGGGGACGGCGCGAGAGGAGAGCGGTATAACCGTACAGGCCGGCATTGTGGGCGGGGAGCCCTCAAAGGGATCGGACGACGGGAAAACGGCAGGTTCAGGGGACGGCCGGATCAACATCAACACCGCGTCGGAAGCGCAGCTTTGTGAGATTCCCGGGATCGGCGCGACAAGGGCAGCGGCGATCGCGGCATACAGGGATGCCCACGGCGGTTTTAAAAAGCCGGAGGACATCATGCAGGTAAACGGTATCAAGGAAGGGATGTTTGAGAAAATCAAAGACAGCATTTGTGTGAACTAGGAAACAGGTAGGGGGAGTATGGCACAGAAAGTTTTGGTTGTGGATGATGAGAAATTGATCGTGAAGGGGATCAGATTCAGCCTGGAGCAGGACGGGATGGAGGTGGACTGCGCCTTTGACGGCGAGGAAGCACTGCGGTTAGCGGAGGAAAACGCCTATGATATCATTCTTCTGGACGTGATGCTGCCTAAGATGACGGGGTTTGAAGTCTGCCAGCAGATCCGCGGGTTTTCCAATGTGCCGATTGTCATGCTGACTGCCAAGGGCGATGATATGGATAAAATCCTCGGTTTGGATTACGGCGCGGACGACTATATAACGAAGCCTTTTAACATCCTGGAGGTGAAAGCCAGGATCAAGGCGATCATGCGCAGGACAAACCGTCGGGAGCCGGAGAAAAAAGAGTCGGTCAAGGTGGTTGAGCGGGGCAATATGAGGCTTGACTGCGAAGGCAGGAGAGTGTATATCAAAGACAGGGAAATCAACCTGACGGCAAAGGAGTTTGAGATGCTGGAGCTTCTGATCAAAAACGCGGGAAAGGTCTACGGCAGGGAGGAGCTTTTGCGTCTGGTATGGGGAGCCGATTATCCGGGCGACGTAAGAACGGTCGACGTACATATTCGGAGACTCCGCGAAAAAATAGAGGAAGTTCCCGGGGAGCCCATGTATGTGCGGACCAAATGGGGTGTAGGATATTACTTTGCTTAGATCGAAATTATGTCAAATTACATTCTTAAGAAGCCTGAAGGGGCGTGTTTTCCTGATTCTGCTTATTGTTGGGCTGATTCCCTGCTTTATCATGCGATATGCGATTCTCAGAAATTACGAACGCCGGGCGGTAACTGTCAGGACGTCAGATATTTCCACTCAGGTCAGGATTTTGGCGAATCATCTGATTACCTATCACTATTTGCAGGACACTTCGTCGGAGGTGATCAACGCGGAGTTGGAACAGCTTTCCAACTTATATGACGGCCGGGTGCTCATCATCAATGCGGATCTTCGGATTGTGAAGGATACCTATGGCATCAGCGAAGGAAAGACGATGATTTCGGAGGAAGTCATCCGCTGTCTGAGAGGGAAGAGCGCGAACCGCTACGACAGGGAAAACGGATATATCGAGATGACGATACCCATCACGGAGACGCTGGGCGCGGAGCTGCCCGTGGGTTCCGGCGAGAGCGTTGACGTGGTGCGGGGCGTGATGTTGGTGAGCGCGTCAAACGACAGCATAATCGCGACTATGGACAGTTTAAACCGCCAGGCGGTGGTTGTGGAGTCCATTGTGGGCGTGCTGATCTTTGTGGTGACGCTCCTGATGTCAAAATTTCTTTTTTCTCCTTTCAAGAAGATCATACAGGCACTCGACCAGGTGCAGGAAGGGTATACAAACGACCCGATTTCAGTGACGGACTGTCTGGAGACGGAGCACATCGGCGATGCGTTTAACAGGGTGCTCGGACGGATGAAAATGCTGGACGATTCCAGACAGGAGTTTGTGTCGAATGTGTCCCATGAGCTGCGCACGCCGATTACATCGATGAAAGTGCTGGCGGATTCGCTGATCACGCAAAAGGACGTGCCTTTGGAGGTTTATCAGGAGTTTATGGGTGATATAGCCGCGGAGATCGAGAGGGAGGACAAGATCATCAATGACCTTCTCTCCCTTGTGAAGATGGATCGGAAATCGGCGGACCTGAATATCTCCGAGGTGGATGTCAACGCCTTGGTTGAGCTGATTATGCGAAGGCTGCGGCCGATCGCCATGCGCAGGGACATACAGCTTGTCTATGAGAGCATACGGCCCGTGACGGCGGAGGTGGACGAGGTGAAGCTTACGCTGGCGCTCTCCAATTTGGTGGAGAACGCGATCAAGTACAACAAGGAGCACGGCTTTGTGAAAGTGACGCTTGATGCTGACCACCAGTTTTTTACGGTCCAGGTTGCGGATTCGGGGGTAGGGATACCGGAGGATGAACTTGAACATATCTATGAGAGGTTCTACCGTGTGGACAAGTCCCGCTCGCGGGAAATCGGCGGCACGGGGCTGGGGCTTTCCATTACAAAGAGCGTTATTCTCATGCACAGAGGTTCCGTCAAGGTGGCAAGCATTGAGGGAGAAGGAACGGATTTTACGGTGAAAATACCGTTAAAATATATTCTTGTGTAGTTGCATGGAGCGTTTTAAGGCGGTTTTATGGAGAAAAATTTAAAAGGCGGATATTACTTCAGGTGTTATGTCGCTATAGCTTTGGCACTGTTTCTCTGTACAGCCTGCGGACACAGAGCGGGCGGGCAGGACGGAGTGGTATATAAAATATATTATGTAAACAATGATGAGACGAAGATTGTGGAGCGCGAGTATGTCAGTGAGACGTCGGACAGGGCTCTTATATTTGATGAGCTTTTGGAACAGCTCTCGGTCATTGCGGAGCGGATGGACTATCAGACGCCGCTTTCGGGTGAGATTTCCCTGACAGGACATTCGCTTGACAAAGGTCTTTTGACGCTTGATTTTGACGAGAGTTATAAAACCTTGCGGGGTACGAGGGAAATTCTCGTGCGCGCGTCCATAGTGCGGACGTTTACGCAGATTCCGGGAGTGGAGCGGGTGGCTTTTACGGTGAAGGGAGAACAGCTTACGGATGCGTCGGGTGCGGCAGTGGGAGTGATGTCGGCGGACAACTTTATAGAGAATGCCGGCAATGAGATCAACGCCTATGAGAAAGTGGATCTCAAGCTGTATTTTGCCAGCGAGACAGGGGACAGTCTGGTGGAGGAAAACAGACGCAATGTCGTGTACAACAGCAACATATCCCTGGAAAAGCTGGTGATGGAAAAGCTGGTGGCCGGCCCGGAGAGCAGCGATGTCTATCCCACCATCAATCCGGCCACGAAGATTGTAAGTGTGAATGTGAAGGACGGGACATGTTACGTGGATCTGAGCAGCGAATTTTTGAGCCAGCCTTACAATGTGGCTTCCGAGGTGACGATCTACTCCATAACTAATTCGCTTGTTGAGCTTCCTAATGTCAATCGGGTGCAGATATCGGTCAACGGCGCGACAAACCTGTCGTACAGGGAGAACGTCAGCCTGAACAACGTGTTTGAGAGAAACCTGGATATTCTTGTCCCGGCCATCCCGTAAAGAGGATTGTGAAAAGTCTGCGCGTTTCCTCACATAAATGCGCCGTGTCAACGATTTTTATGTAAACCAAAATAAGACAACAGAATAAGGAGAGAAAGTTATGCGCAGACCATTATGCCTGATCGGACTGGCATTTGTGGCGGCTCTGCTTTCGGGTATCCTGGTGATTCCGCATGAGGCGAAGCCTTGCGACGCTCTGGATGGGGAGAGACTTGCCGTCGCAGGGCGCGTCGGCTGGAAGGAACGAAGGATTTCCGGTACGGAGGAGATTTTGGTTGTAACCTTGGAGGAAGTTCTTGTTCCAAAACCGGAGAATACAGCCGCCTTGAAACAAATCATATCAAATTCTGACGCAATTCGGCCAAATCACATTTCGGCAGATTCCGCAAAGAAAACAGAAAAATATTTAAAACACAACAGAGAGCGTTTTATGAGGGAGGACACGGAAAAAATCCGGGGGATTTTGTGTTACCTGGACGGGGAGGAGGATCCGGCCATGGGAAGTATTGTCCTGATGGAAGGGAAATTTTTTGCTTTTTCCCACGCCTCCAATCCCGGGGAATATGACGCCGCCGATTACTATCGGATCATGGGGCAGCAGGGGAGGCTGATGAAAAGCGTCTGCCTGAGCGAAAGCCCGGGTTTTTGGCCTTTCAGGGAGAAATTGTACGGATTAAAGGAATATCTTGCGCTTCTTTTAAACGCGAGCTTTCCCGGGAAGGAGGCGGCTGTCATGCGAGCCATGCTCTTGGGGGAGAAGGGGGTGCTGGACGCCGATGTAAAAAGCCTTTATCAACAAAACGGCATTATCCATATTCTGAGCATCAGCGGACTTCATCTCTCCGTTTTGGGAATGGGAGTTTATGAAATACTGAAAAGATTACATATTCCTGTTTCGGTTAACATAATATTATCAATCGGACTGATGTGCTGTTACGGGACGATGACGGGCATGGGCATTTCCGTTGTCAGAGCGCTTGTCATGTTCGGATTGAAGCTGTGCGCCGGGCTTTTCGGAAGAACTTATGACATGCCGACAGCCATGGTGGCGGCGGCTATGCTTATCCTTTTGAAACAGCCGATGTATCTGACGCACAGCGGCTTTCTCTTCTCGTTCGGCGCCGTCTGCGGGATTGGCCTGCTCCCGTCTGTGCAGGAATATCTTCCGGATGGAAACAGGCCGATGAAAGCGCTCTTTACGGGACTATGGATATCTCTGACAACACTGCCCGTATATCTTTGCTTCTACTTTGAATTTCCGCCCTATTCCGTGCTGCTCAATCTGCTTGTGATCCCATGTATGGGACTGGTTTTGGCGGGAGGACTTTTCTCGATGTTTGCCGCGGCTGTGTTTTTGCCCTTTGGAAAAGCGGCCGCTGTTCCCGTCGTGTTTATTCTGACGGTTTATGAAAAATGCTGTAATTTATGTCTTTCCCTTCCCGGCAGCAGATGGATTACGGGATGTCCGAGCTCTGTGCAGGTTGTTTTCTACCTTGCTGTTCTTGTTGGAACGGCTCTTTTTTGCAGGCGCGTAAAGAGGTGGCAGTTTTGGGGGCTTGTGCTTTGCGCGGTACTTTTTCTGACGGTGCGTCTTCCCCGCGGATTTGAGATTACCATGCTGGATATCGGCCAGGGCGACTGCATATACGTGGCTGACCAAAGAGGGGGACATTATCTCATTGACGGCGGAAGCTCGGATCAGAAGGAGGTAGAGAAGTACCGGATCGCTCCCTTTTTAAAGTATCGCGGCGTTGGGCGCCTGGACGGCGTGTTTGTCACACACCCTGATGAAGACCATATAAGCGGGATAAACGGGCTTTTGGAAGATTGCGGTGAGAACGGCATAGAGATCGGCAGTCTGTTTTTGCCCGATATAGATTCCGGGAGCAAGGACGGGAGGTATTTTCGGCTTGAGGAGCTGGCGAGGGAGGCCGGAGTGACGGTTGGCTATCTTCACGCGGGGGATAAAATTTGCGTCGGAGAAGTTATGTTAACTTGTCTCCACCCGCCGGAAGGATATATATGTGGGGACGCCAACACTTATTCCACGACTCTGTATCTGCAATACGGAACCTTTTCCGCGTTGTTTACAGGTGATCTTGAGGGGGATGGGGAGAAGCTTTTGACGGACAGATACCGGAGAATGGCGGGATTGGGAGCCGTCCCGGAAAAAGGAGTCGTTTTGCTCAAAGTCGCCCACCATGGCTCTAAAAATTCCACCGGAGAAGAACTGCTTTCGCTTTTGCAGCCGAAGATCGCGCTGATCTCGGCCGGGCGGGACAACTCCTACGGACATCCCCACAGGGAAACGCTCGAGCGGCTGGAAAACCGGGGATGCCTGGTCTATCAGACGTCCGTGAGTGGGGCTGTCACAATCCGGGTGAGAAGCGGGAGAGTTCTGGTGGAGGAATACCGTTGAGAGGGGAAAAAGCTTGTTGTCATTTGCCGGATGACCGTTTATACTGTGGTTAGTGTGAGAAGAGTTTCTAAAGACGTCCCGCCATAGGACGGGACGCCAAGAACCGTCTCACACAGGAGAATGCCCAAAATACGGCATTCTTCGTGGATTTTGGGATTTTGCAGAACAGAATCATGAAGGTTAAATTATGAAAAAGCTAAACGAAGAGATCAGGACGGGACAACTGAAACAGGCGTATCTGCTGTGCGGGGAGGAGGCTTACCTGCGAAGACAGTACAGGGATCGGGTGAAAAAGGCTCTCATGGGAGACGGCGATCTCATGAACCTGCACTGCTTTGAGGGGAAGGGGATCAATCCGGCGGAGGTGGTCGATCTGGCTGAGACTATGCCCTTTTTTGCCGAGAGACGGGTGATTGTGATAGAAAACAGCGGGTTTTTTAAGCGCGGCGGAGAGGTTCTCGCGGACTATCTTGCAGAGCAGGCAAAGACCGCTTTTTTCGTGTTCGCGGAGCCTGAGATCGACAAGAGGAGCAGGCTTTACAAGGCGGTGGCTTCCAGGGGACGCGTCATCGAGTGCAAGACGCCGGACGACTCGGTGCTAAGGCGCTGGGTTTTAGAACTTCTGACAAAGGAGGGAAAGAAGATTACCCGGCGTGATCTTGACTTTTTCCTGGAAAAGACGGGGACGGATATGGAAAATATCCGCAGCGAAGTGGAAAAGCTCGTCTGTTATTGCCTGGACAGGGATGTGATTGCCGCGCGGGACATTAACGAGGTGTGCGTCAGACAGATTAGCAGCCGCATCTTTGAGATGGTGGATGCCGTTGCGGACAAAAAGCAGAGACGGGCCATGGAGCTTTATTACGACCTTCTCACATTAAAGGAGCCGCCCATGCGGATTCTCTTTTTGATTGCCAGACAGTTTAATCTTCTTTTGCAGGTCAGGGAATTGAAGAGCAAAGGCTATGATGCGCGCGCGATCGGTGCGAAGGTGGGACTCGCGGGGTTCATAGCCGGGAAGTATGTGACCCAGGCCGCGAAGTTTAAGGAGGCGGAGCTTAAGGAGGCTTTAAGGGACTGCGTGGAGACGGAGGAGTTTGTCAAGACGGGCAGAATGAACGATATTTTGAGTGTGGAGCTTCTGATTGTGAAGCACAGCGCATGAAAGATTTTCCTTAAATCAATACCAAACTGCTGCAACAGGGAAAGTTGTGGTTGCGCAGACGGGTGTATTTACAGTACAATGAGAACAGGGATGATGTTTACAGTCATTCACTTTTATTATTACTTGGAGGCGTTTCATGAGTATGCATATTGTTTGTCTGGATCTGGAAGGCGTGCTTGTACCTGAGATATGGATTGCCTTTGCGAAGGAGAGCGGCATTTCGGAGCTTACAAGGACGACCAGGGACGAGCCGGATTATGATAAGCTGATGAACTGGCGGATCGGTATTTTAAAAGAGCATGGTCTCGGGCTTTCACAGATACAGGAGACTATTGCAAAGATTGACCCGATGCCGGGCGCAAAGGAATTTCTGGACGAGTTACGGCGCATGAGTCAGGTGATTATTATCAGCGATACCTTTACGCAGTTTGCGGGGCCGCTGATCGAGAAACTGGGGTGGCCGACGATTTTCTGCAATTCCCTTGAGGTGGCTTCGGACGGGGAAATCACCGGGTACAAAATGCGCGTGAAGGATTCAAAGTTAACCACTGTAAAGGCGCTCCAGTCCATCGGATATGAGACGATCGCCGCGGGAGACAGCCACAATGATCTTGGCATGATTCAGGCGGGCAAAGCCGGATTTTTATTCAAAAGTACGGAGCAGATTAAAAAGGATTATCCGAACATCCCAGCCTATGAGACGTATGAGGAGCTGCTGGAGGCATTGAGAAAGGTGATCGTGCCATAGGCGGTCGGAAGGGCGGCAATCGCAAGGCCGAAACATGGAAGGAGGAAAAATTATGAAATGTGTGCGTGTAGCGCTTGAGGTAAACGTAGATAAATATGAAACCGGCAAGGGTATGGAGGACGGTTTTGAGCTGTGGACGGATGTGGTTACGAGGGGATGGTTTGTGACGGATTCTCTCGTGCAGATTAAGAGGGAAAACGGCGCTATCGTCTGTCCTTATATCCTCCATAAGAGGGGAAAGACTTTCATCAGCGAAGGGGACTATATCATCACGGATGTGGACGGTTCGAAGCATGTTTGCAGCGGCAGCAAAATATTCGAAAGATATACGCCGGTTGAGGAATAAACGATAAAAACTGAATAGGGTGATTGAAGGAGGCGGAAAGTCTGGCAAAACAGATTTTTTGCTTCCTTTTTTTGTGTGTCCCGTTTATGGGACTCCTGAAATGGTAAGATGGTTCCAACAAAGGGGGTGCGACAGATGAACAGGGGTTTTGGCATGATCACGGCGTTTTTGATTCTGATTGCGGCTCTTGGAATTGGGGGGACAGCGCTGTGCGGCGAGCGGAAAAACTACGCCAAAGAGAACGAGCGCTACGCGCTGCTTGAGACGACATTCAGGGAGAGGACGAAGAAAATTCTGGAGGAACAGGGATTTCGGGACAGCGGCGTTACTCTCACCTGGACGAGAGAGGAGGGAGGTGTGAGGAGCTACCGGGCGGAGATTCATCACAGAAGGATTCAATGTCTGGAAAGGGACGACAGGGAGCGACTTACGGAGAGTCTGCGCTGGGAGGAGTTTAGCAGGGAAGTGGCGAGTCTCTGTATTGTTTATACTTGACACGTGAGAACATTCGTTCTATTATATAATTAATCAGAACAAATGTTCATTGCGGCCGCGAAGAGAAAGACATGACTTTTTTATGGTTTGGGATTATACTATGGTAGAGAATCATTATGAGGAAGGAGATTCCTATGAGACATAATCCAAGACCACAGGAAATGTACCGGCATTTCAAAGGAAACCTGTACCAGATCCGCACGCTTGCGAGGCATAGCGAGACGAGGGAGCTGATGGTGGTTTATCAGGCGATGTATGGCACTTTTGAGATATACGTGCGCCCTCTGTCCATGTTTATGGAGGAGGTAGACCGTGAGAAATATCCGCAGGCCAGGCAGAGATACCGTTTTGAGCTTCTGCAGGAGCTGGAGGATGAGGAGGATCCCTCAGATTTATCCGGGATTATGGAAGAAAAAGAGCCTGCGGTTTCACATGGGGAGCCGGAAGAGAAAGAACATACGGTGGAAAGAGAGTCCTCTTTTGACGATTCGAAAGAGCGGCTTTCCGAAACCCGGGAGACGGAAGAACAACTAAATATTGATCCTCTGGTGTTGGCGTTTCTTGACGCGGATTCTTACGAACAGAGGCTTCGCATTCTCGACTCACTTCATAACCGGATTACGGACGACATGATTAACATGATGGCTGTGGCTTCGGATCTGGAAATTAAGGAAGGCGATTTGGAGGACAGATATATGGAACTGAGAGACTGTCTTCGCACCTTTGAGAAATTTGAGTGCAGCAGATTGAGATAAGGGATCGGGAGCCTGAAAAGGGAAGCGCCGCCGGGGGAGACTGTCTTTAACAGTTCCGATGGGGGTACTTTATGGCATACGATCTGGAAAACAAGCTTGTGGTGGGCGTTTCGTCCAGGACACTGTTTGATTTGACTTATGAGAACAAAATATTTGAGGAAGACGGGTTGGAGGCGTACAGCCGGTATCAGACGGAGCATGAGGATGAGTTGCTTATGCCGGGGCCGGGTTTTCCGCTTGTGCGGGCGTTGTTAAATTTAAACGATCTGCCCGGCATGGAAGGGCGCGTGGAAGTTATTATCATGTCCAGGAACAGCCCGGACAGTTCGCTCCGGGTATTCAAGTCCATCGCGCACTATGGCCTGCGGATCACCAGGGCGGTGCTCGCGGGAGGAGCTTCTCTTGCCCCGTACCTTTCGGCTTTCAAGACGGATCTCTTTTTGTCGGCCTGCGAGGAGGATGTACAGAGAGCCATCGATTCAAATATCGCCGCAGGTATTATCTGTACGGAGGGGATCACGACCTATGACTGCGAGCATAGGATCAGGCAGATCAGAGTGGCTTTTGACGGGGACGCCGTACTTTTCTCGGACGAATCGGAACGGATTTTCCGGGAGAAGGGGCTTGAGGCCTTTGAGGAGAACGAGCGTCGCAATGCGGATAATCCTATGCAGGCGGGCCCTTTTGCCAAGTTTTTGAAGACGCTCTCCGAGCTGCAGAAAAACTGTTCGGGAGAGGAGGCGCCTATCAGAACGGCCCTTGTCACGACCAGATGCGCGCCGGCTCATGAGCGTGTCATTCGCACGCTGCGGGCATGGGACGTGCGCATTGACGAGGTGTTCTTCCTCGGGGGGATACGGAAAAGGGATGTATTGCAGGCTTTCGGAGCGCATATCTTCTTTGACGACCAGCAGACCCACACGGTTCCGGCTTCCGAGGTCGTGCCGGCGGCCCGGGTTCCTTACCGGAATCGGGAGAGTGTGATTGAGGTCGAGGAGAAAGACAGCAGTTAAAAGGAATGACGCAATATGAAATACAGGGAGATAGTTACCGCCGAGTTTTTGGAGCGGCCCAACCGCTTTATCGCCTATGTGGAACTGATGGGAGAGCGGACGAAAGTGCATGTGAAGAATACGGGCAGATGCGGGGAGCTTTTGACAGACCGTGCCAGAGTGTATCTTGAGAAGAGCGAGGGCGGGACGCGTTCCACCGCATATGATCTTGTGGCTGTGGACAAGGATGGGCGACTTGTCAATATAGATTCCCAGGCGCCGAATAAAGCGGCGGGCGAATGGCTTCTTGCAGGGGGGCTGTATGAGGATGTCAGTCTGGTCAGGTCGGAAAAAACTTTTGGCGGTTCCCGGTTTGACTTCTATATAGAGAGCCTGTCCGGAAAAAGAGCTTTTGTTGAGGTCAAGGGTGTGACTCTGGAGAGAGACGCGGCGGCTGCTTTTCCGGACGCGCCCTCCGAGCGGGCGGTCAAACATGTGGAGGAACTGATTGAGGCATGCGGACAGGGCTACGAGGCGTATCTTCTGTTTGTTGTCCAGATGAAAGGGATCCGCTATGTGGAGCCGAACTGGGATACGCAGCCAGCCTTCGGGGAGGCTTTGAAAAGAGCGAGGCGGGCAGGGGTGCGGCTTTTGGCATATGACTGTCTGGTGAGGGAGGACGGTATGGAGATGGATGCGCCCGTTCCCGTCTGTTTGGACACGCTGGACAGAATAGGGGAGCCCTTGCTTGCCTGGTATGACGCGGGCAGGCGTATTTTGCCGTGGAGGGAGGAGCCACAGCCATACCACGTATGGCTGTCGGAGATCATGCTGCAGCAGACAAGGGTGGAGGCGGTAAAGCCTTATTACGACAGGTTCCTGCGGGAACTTCCCGACATCAGCAGCCTCGCGGCCGTGGAGGAGGAGAAGCTTCTGAAGCTGTGGGAGGGACTGGGCTATTATAACCGGGCCAGAAACCTGAAGAAGGCGGCGCAGATTCTTGTCTCGGAGTATGGCGGGGAGATGCCGGACGACTATGGGAGGATCGCGGCTCTTCCGGGAATAGGAAGTTACACGGCGGGGGCTGTCTCGTCCATCGCCTTTGGAAGGGCCTATCCTGCAGTGGACGGCAACGTGCTGCGAATTCTTTCAAGACTTCGGGCCGACGAGAGAGATATTCTGAATGCGAAGGTGAAAAAGTCCGTGGAGGAGGAGCTGTCGGATGTCATACCAAAGGAGCGGCCCGGAGATTTCAATCAGGCGTTGATGGAGCTGGGCGCCATGGTCTGTCTTCCAAACGGGGCGCCGAAGTGTGAAATCTGTCCGTGGTCGGCGCTTTGCCGGGCGAGAGCGGAGGGACGGACGTCGGAGTTTCCAAGGAAAGCGAAGAAAAAGCCAAGACAGGTTGAGGAGAGGACGGTTTTGGTTATACAGTCTGCGGAGAGGGTAGCGCTCAAGAAAAGGCCGGAGAAAGGACTTTTGGCCGGCATGTATGAATTTCCCTCTCTGGAGGGACACTGTAAAGAGGATAAGGTGCTTGCCTATCTGAGAGAGCTCGGATTTTCCCCGATCCGCATCAAAGAACTTCCGCCGGCGAAACATGTGTTTACCCATCGGGAGTGGCTGATGAAGGGATATCAGATCCGGGTGGATGAGCTGGAGGAGGCGGACATCGGGGCAGACGGGCACGGGTTCGTATTTGTCGAACCGGAACGGACCCGGACGGAATATCCGATTCCATCGGCCTTCGCGGTTTATGCAAAACAGATGGAAATGGGTAGGAAAAAATAAGAAAAATATAAGAAAACGGTAATTATTTACAGATGTTTTTGTGCTAAAATGGAAAAGGAGTCACGGCAAAGCCGCGACATGGAGGCTAGGATGAAATTATTGTCGGTTGCGATCCCCTGTTATAATTCGGAGGATTATATGAAAAAGTGTGTCGAAACGCTTCTGCCCGGCGGTGAGGATGTGGAAATTCTCATTGTGGATGACGGTTCCACTGACGGGACGGGGGAAATTGCCGATGCTTACGAAAAGCTCTACCCCTCTATCGTGAGAGCGATTCACAAGAAAAACGGGGGACATGGATCCGCCGTAAATACAGGACTTGCCTGTGCTTCCGGTCTTTACTTCAAAGTTGTGGACAGCGATGATTGGGTGAAGGAAAGCGCCTACATGAAAATTCTTGAGGTACTGCGGGATATGGTTGCGGGGGAGACTACCCTGGATATGCTGATCAGCAATTTCGTCTACGAGAAGGAGGGGGAAAAGAAGCATAAGGTGATGAAATATCACCATGCGCTCCCGCAGGATAAGATATTTGGATGGAATGAAGTGAAGCATTTCAGAAAAGGCCAGTATATCCTGATGCACTCGGTGATTTTCCGCACGAAGCTTCTTAGGGAGAGCGGTCTGCAGCTACCGGAGAATACCTTCTATGTGGATAATCTTTTTGTGTTTGAGCCGTTGCCCTACGTGAAAACCATGTATTATCTCGACGTAAATTTTTACCGCTATTATATCGGCAGGGAGGGGCAGTCGGTCAATGAGCAGATCATGATCGGCAGAATAGACCAGCAGATCAAAGTTAACCAGATTATGATAGACTATCTCGTTGACAAAAAGGCCAAAATAAACGGGAAAAGAAAGCTGAAAAAGTATATGATCAACTATCTGGAGATCATTACTGTGATTTCCTCCGTCATGCTGATCAGATCCGGCACGGAGGAGAATCTGGAAAAGAAAGCGCAGCTTTGGAACTATATCAGGCAAAAGGATATCGGCCTGTTTATGAGACTGCGATACGGCGTTTTGGGAAGTTCCATGAATTTACCGGGAAAGGGAGGCCGGAAAATTTCGGTGGAAGGTTACAAGATTTGCAGACGGTTTTTCAAATTCAATTAATATGGCAGGGTGCGTGAACACCCTGCCAATTTACATCCGGAAAAGGAAACCGGGTTTTCTCTTGCGTCTGCGCCGGAAATTGTGGTAAAAATTGAGAAGCATATCTGATCTGTATACAATACCGTACATGACGGCAGCCATGATAAACGCGGTGGCCACATCGAATACGGAATGCTGCTTGATAAACATTGTCGATAAAATAATCGAAATGCACAGAAGCAGCGAGCCGGTGCGAATGCCCTTTTTATTTTCCAGCCGTGCACTCTTCATCACTGCCAAATGACAGCCGAGAGAGTTATATACGTGGATGCTCGGCCAGAGATTCGTGGGTGTATCCGTCCGGTAGAGCATGGCTACAAGCTGTGTGAATACATTGTCTCTCGGCATGACAGCGGGGCGAAGGTCGTGCCCGTTCGGCCAGAGAGTGCTGACGATCAAAAAGACGGTCATGCCCGTGAACAGAAAAGTACATGCCCTGAAATAATCATCCTTGTCCTTGAAAAAGAAGTAGACCACCACTACCGCGACATAGGCAAACCAGAGCAGGTAGGGGACAACGAATACTTCCAAAAAGGGGATGAGGTCGTCCGGCCTGTAATGAATCAGTCTGTAATGGCTTGTCACCGTTTTTTCCAGATAGGCAAACCAGTTTAGATAAACGATCCCGTAGAGGAGCAGCGGCAGCGCATGTCTGTATTTATTGTAATAGAAGCGGCAGAGCCTGAAAAATGGCCGCAGCCGATGTTCCTGTCCCATAGATAATAGTTTTTCCATAATATAACATCCTTACTTTTTGCTGTTTCAGCCCATGAATTGCTTCATGGATTAACTGTTGCGCGTCAGGTAAAATCTAATACACGGCTTAGTATCTGACTTTTTCGCTGACATGATACATGATAGCAGATCAGTGTGAAAAGTCAAAATAAGATTTCCATAAAGATTTCTTAATTTTTCATAAAAATGTGTTCAATTTGTCAAACCCATTCTTCGAGGCACCGCACTTTAACGGAAACGGTCATAAATTTTGTTTGCATTACATAGCATAATACTTTATAATATTATCTTGGAATTTCATAATGTGAGAGCGAAAACATCAGAAAGGCAGGAACAAGGAATGTATTCATTGGATGAGGTAAGGAACGTGGATCCGGAAATTGCCCAGGCGATTATAGATGAGCAGAACAGGCAGAATTCCCATATAGAGCTGATTGCTTCCGAAAACTGGGTGAGCAGTGCGGTTATGGCGGCTATGGGGAGTCCTCTTACAAACAAGTATGCGGAGGGGTATCCCGGCAAGCGTTATTACGGCGGCTGCGAGTGTGTTGATGTGGTGGAGAATCTGGCAAGGGATCGCGCAAAAGAGCTTTTCGGCTGTGAGTATGTCAATGTGCAGCCTCATTCCGGCGCTCAGGCGAATATGGCGGTCTTTTTTGCCGTGATGGAGCCGGGAGATACCTTTATGGGTATGAATCTGGATCACGGCGGGCATCTGTCCCACGGATCACCGGTCAATATGTCCGGTAAGTATTTCAATTGTGTGCCTTACGGCGTCAACGATGAAGGATTCCTTGATTATGATAACGTAAGAAAAATTGCGCTTGAGTGTAAGCCGAAGATGATCGTGGCGGGCGCTTCCGCATACGCGAGAACCATCGACTTTAAAAAGTTCAGGGAGATTGCGGACGAAGTGGGCGCGATTCTCATGGTGGATATCGCGCATATCGCGGGCCTTGTGGCGACAGGGCTTCATCCGAGCCCCATTCCTTATGCCCATGTGACGACGACCACAACCCACAAGACCTTGCGCGGGCCCCGCGGCGGCATGATTATGTCAAGCCAGGAGGTGGCGGACAAATATAACTTTAATAAGGCCATTTTCCCCGGAATACAGGGCGGCCCGCTGATGCATGTGATTGCGGCCAAGGCGGTATGCTTTAAGGAGGCTCTCTCCGATGAATTTAAGGTATATATGAAAAATGTGGCGGATAACGCGCAGGCTCTCTGTAAGGCTTTGCAGGCGAGGGACATAAAAGTTGTATCCGGCGGAACGGATAACCACTTGATGCTGGTGGATCTGACGAACTATGACCTGACGGGGAAGGCTGTGGAAAAACTTCTCGACGAGGCGCATATTACGGCCAACAAGAACACCATTCCAAACGATCCGAAGTCGCCTTTTGTCACGAGCGGCGTCCGCCTGGGTACGCCGGCGGCTACGTCACGCGGGTTAAATACGGAGGATATGGAGCAAGTGGCGGAGGCGATCTCCATTGTCATCAAGGAGGGTGAGGCAGGCATCGGCAAGGCGCAGGCCATCATTAAAACTTTGACGGATAAGTACCCATTAGTATAAAAACAGGAAAAATGTTCCGGAATGGAGAATACAATGATTCAAATAGCGGTATTGGGATACGGCACCGTTGGAAGCGGCGTCGTGGAAGTGATTGAGACGAACAAGGCTGATATTAACAAGAAAGCGGCGCAGGAGCTGGAGATAAAGTATATTCTGGATCTGCGGGATTTCCCGGGCGACCCTTACGAGAGCAAGGTGGTGCATGATTATAGTCTGATTCTGAATGATCCTGAGATTGAGATTATCTGCGAGACTATGGGAGGCACGAAGCCCGCCTACGAGTTTACGAAGAAGGCGCTTCTTTCGGGAAAGAGCGTTTGCACCTCCAACAAAGAGCTGGTGGCGGCTCACGGGCCGGAGCTTATTAAGATCGCTAAGGAGAATCACTGCAATTATCTCTTTGAGGCAAGCGTGGGCGGCGGCATCCCGATTATACGACCTTTGAACTATTCGCTGACGGCGGAGCGGATAGACGGGATCACCGGTATTTTGAACGGGACGACCAATTATATTCTGACGAAGATGGACAGGGACGGCGCGGATTTTGAAGCGGTTTTGAAGGAAGCCCAGGAGAAGGGATACGCGGAGAGAAATCCGGAGGCTGATGTGGAAGGATATGACGCTTGCCGCAAGATTGCGATTTTGTCTTCCCTCATGTGCGGCAAGAACGTGAGCTATGAGGATATCTATACGGAGGGGATCACGAAGATTTCTTCGGCCGATTTCAAGTATGCGAAGCAGATGAATAAATCCATCAAACTGCTGGCTCTAAGCAGGGATTCGGAAGAGGGATTTTTTGCCATGGTGGCGCCCTTTCTGATATCCAGGGAACATCCTCTTTACAGTGTGAGCGACGTGTTTAACGCGGTGTATGTACACGGAAATATGCTTGGCGACTCCATGTATTACGGCCGTGGAGCGGGTAAGCTGCCTACCGCGAGCGCTGTGGTTTCCGATGTGGTGGACTGCGCGAGACATCAGGGAAAGACCATCATGTGTTTTTGGGATGAGGAAAAGGTGGATGTTGCGGATATCAGGTGCGCGAAGCGCAAATTTTTTGTGAGGGTTCCGGGTGATAAAAAAGACGCGGCGATGGCTGCGTTCGGGGCGCTTGCGGAGATAAACGTGGGTATTGCGCGGGAGTTTGCGTTTATGACACAGATGATGACCGAGAAGGAGTTTGACGGGAAGATTGAGAAGATCGGCGGGTGTATAAACAGAATCCGCATTATGGCATAACATGGAGTAGAGGAAAAAGAAATGAATAAGGTTGTTAAATTTGGCGGAAGTTCCCTGGCAAGCGCGGAGCAGTTTAAAAAGGTGGGGGCGATTATCCGGGCGGACAAGGAAAGAAAATTTGTGGTGCCCTCGGCGCCCGGCAAGAGATCTTCGGATGACACGAAAGTCACGGATATGTTGTACGCCTGCTATGATCTGGCCGAAAAGGGACAGGATTTTTCGGGCCAGCTACAGGCGATCAGGAACAGATACCAGGAAATCATAGACGGATTGTCTCTGGAACTTTCCCTCGACAAGGAATTTGAGACAATCGACAGGAATTTTAAGGAGAAAGCCGGCTCCGACTATGCGGCTTCCAGAGGCGAGTATTTAAACGGCATTATTATGGCGCAGTATTTGGGCTATGAGTTTGTGGACGCCGCAACGGTAATCCGTTTTCGTGATAATGGCGAACATGACGCGGAGACGACAAACCGTCTGATGAGAGAACGGCTAAGCGGTGTGGAAGCGGCGGTAGTTCCGGGCTTTTACGGCGCCTGCGAGGACGGCAGGGTAAAGACTTTTTCCAGAGGAGGGTCCGATATTACCGGTTCCATTGTTGCCAGAGCGATCAGGGCGAACGTATATGAGAACTGGACGGACGTGTCGGGAGTTCTGATTGCCGACCCGAGGATTATCTATAAGCCCGAAGGGATTGAGACGATCACTTACAGGGAACTGCGGGAGCTTTGCTACATGGGATTCAATGTCCTGCATGAGGACGCGATATTCCCGGTAAGGAGCGCGGGAATTCCGATCAACATCAGAAATACCAATGCGCCGGAGGATAACGGCACCTGGATTGTGGAGAGTACCTGTCAGAAGACTAAGTATGTGATAACGGGTATTGCCGGAAAGAAGGGATTTTGCGCGGTAAACATAGAGAAGGAAATGATGAATTCGGAGATCGGATTTGGACGCAAGGTTCTGCAGGCTTTTGAGGAGAACGGGATTTCCTTCGAGCATGTGCCTTCAGGTATAGACACCATGACTGTTTTTGTGCATCAGGATGAATTTATGCATAAGGAACAGCAGGTGGTATCCGGCATTCACAGGCTGGCGGACCCGGATGCTATCGACATCGAGGGAGACTTGGCGCTGATAGCAGTGGTGGGGCGCGGCATGAAATCTACCCGCGGTACGGCCGGCAGAATCTTTTCCGCTCTGGCGCATGCCAATATCAACGTTAAAATGATCGATCAGGGGTCCAGTGAGTTAAATATTATTATCGGTGTGGCGAATGCGGATTTTGAGACGGCAATCAAAGCAATTTATGACATTTTTGTGCTTTCTCAGATTTAAATGATGTGTTCATTGGTCATAAATATTGAATATTGTAAAGTCAAGGCAGAAAAACAGATAAAAAATTGTTTGTTTTTCTGCTTTTTTGTGGTAAAATAACCATAATAATTGTGCGAAAGATACAATAGACGCGATAACGAATATTTTTTATGAATTCTGGAGGTTAATATGGCGAATCAAACATTGGAAGCGTTGGTGTATACCAATGACAACTGTGTAGGGTGTAATAAGTGCATTTCCGCCTGTCCCGTGTTGACGGCTAACCGCGCTGTGGAGGAAAACGGCAGGAATAAGATTATCGTGGATGGCAGTCAGTGTATCAGTTGTGGGGCCTGCTTTGATGCCTGCGCGCATGATGCCAGAAGTTATTATGACGACACGGAAAGGTTTTTTGAAGACCTTAAAAGGGGAGAAAAGATATCGCTTCTTGTGGCGCCCGCCTTTCTGGCGAACTATCCGAGAGAGTACGCCTCCGTTTTGGGCGGTTTGAAAAAATTGGGAGTGAATCGGATTATCAGCATCAGCTTCGGTGCGGATATCACTACCTGGGGGTATGTAAAATACATTTCGGAGCATAATTTTACCGGCGGTATTTCCCAACCCTGCCCGGCTGTCGTGGGGTACATAGAAAAGTATATTCCCGAGTTGCTTCCGCGGCTGATGCCGGTGCATTCGCCTATGATGTGCGGAGCGATTTATGTGAAAAAATATATGAAAGTGTCCGACAAACTTGCATTCATCAGTCCATGTATCGCGAAAAAGAATGAGATTGACGATCCCAACTGCGGTGGTTATATCTCTTACAACGTGACGTTTGACCATCTGATGAAATATGTGAGACAGAACGGTATTTCCGGTCCGGCCGTGACTGACGAGATTGAGTATGGGCTGGGGTCAATCTATCCCATGCCCGGCGGCCTCAAGGAGAATGTCTACTGGTTCTGCGGAGAGGATATTTTTATCCGGCAGATAGAAGGAGAGGCGCATACTTATAAATTCCTGTCGGACTATAAGAAGAGAGTTTTAGGTAAAAGGGAGCTGCCGTTTATGGTGGATGCTCTAAACTGCGCAAAAGGATGTATTTATGGCCCGGGTGTGGAAGTGGAGAAAACGAAATCGGACGACACGCTCTATGAGCTTCAGAAGATCAAAGAGGTCAGCAAAAAAAATGATAGGAAACATGCTTTCAGCAGGAAGCTTACGCCGAAGCAGAGACTTGCAAGATTCAACAAGCAGTTTGCGAATCTGGATATCAATGATTTTATCAGGCATTACACCGACAAATCGGCAATTGTGACGGCGAAGAAGCCGGGCGAAGCGGATCTGGAGAAAATTTATCTGTCTATGGACAAGCGTACGGACGCTGAGCGCATGATCAACTGTTCCGCTTGCGGCTACGAGAGCTGTAAAAAGATGGCGGTTGCGGTTTACAACGAATGTAACAATATTTATAACTGTATCCAGTTTGTAAAAGGCGAGGTGGAGAAGGAGGGAGAACTCGCCAGAGCGATGGCCTCCGAGGTGGAGCAAAAAAATGCCGAGCTCCAGGAGAAAAATGAAAAGATCGCCGGGCTGATTGCCGAGGTGCAGGTAGATTTCAGCAGCCTTGACACTTCCATTTCGGAGATGTCGGAGGGAAACAACAGCAACGCGGAGGAAAGTACGGGTATATCGACCTCCATGAGCGACGTAGTGCAGTTCTGTGATCAACTGGACGATGCCCTGGAAAAGATACAGGGACTGCTCGTAAAGCTGGAGGAGAATAACGAGGAGATTACGAACGTGGCGGAGGAGACGAACCTTCTTGCGCTGAATGCCAGTATCGAGGCGGCGAGAGCAGGGGAATCCGGAAGGGGCTTTGCGATTATCGCCGAGAACATCAAGAAGCTGGCGGATTCCTCCAAGGATACGGCCAGCGACAGCAACGCGAACAAGGAGCAGATCCGTACGGCGATCTCCGAGCTTTTGAGAGACGCCGAAAAGCTGATTTATATTATAGATGGCGTGAACCTCCGCGTGACAAATCTTGCGGCCTCCACGGAGGAGATTGCGGCGTCAGCCGATATGGTTAGCACGGTGTCTGCAGACTTGAAAGCAAAGCTGGCTGAGCTGAACGATTAGTTTGCCGTTTTTCAATTGTGCACACTTTTTCAAAGTCCGGAATTACCGCTTATACAACAGAAAAGAAAATGCCGGAAACAGGATACGTCTTACGTGCAAACTGTTTCCGGCATTATTTTTTCGTGCAAAGGAGGCTGTTAATAGCCCAGTTCTTCGCCGACAAGGAATACCTTGATCCGGCCGGGATGCATGCTTCGTCTTGTTACAACAATCTGGCAGCAGAAGCATTCGGGGGAGAGGCAGTTGTGACAGACGCCGGTTGCCGCACAGGGCAGTTTCCGGTCAAGGCGGATGGCATTGGCAGGGGAGGCGACATTCCGAATTCTGGCGACTGCGCTCTTTACATCGGGAGCAACTTTGTTCATGCCGGCCACTACTATGACATGGGAGGGGCCCTGAATCAGGCAGGCGACACGGTTGCCGTTACCGTCGATATTGACGAGCTCTCCGTCTAGCGTGATGGCATTGGTGCTGGTGAGAAAATAATCCGCCAGAACGGTTCTGGCATAGATTTGCCGGGATTCCTCAGGGGTCTTGGCAGCGCTGCGGTCTAAGAGCTCGTAGGAACCGACGTGGATTGCATCCATCAGGCCGCATTCCTTTAAAGTCTCGCTTCCGCCCCAGCCAATGATGGAGCCGGAAGGCATTTCGGCGAGAATGGCTTCGATGCAGGCCGATGACGACTCAAAATAGTACCCTTCCATATTTCTTTCTTCCAAGTTTTTAATAATGCTCTGTGCCTGCCTGGACAGAGCTGTTTTTTTGTGCGACATCTGTATTACCTCCCTCAAATGATATTTGATTCCCGCGTGCAATGATCTGGCTTGGCTATGTTCAATCTGCGTCTGCGAAGCAGATATCTGGCGAATGCCTGTATGTATATTTGAAGACTGCTGCGGGTTTAGTGACTCAATTGTAGCACTGTACCATGTGGCTATGCAAGCACGGTTTTTGCGGGAGATATCTCCGGCAGGCGGATTGTTCTTTGCCAGGTTGCTTTTTCTGTGACAGTGGATTTTGCGGTGGTCATGAGTTAGATTATTTGTGATCACGAGGAAAATAGTCTGTTAATTATATGATAAATTCTTAAAATCAAGAAAATAAGCAGATGTAATAGAAAGATTTAAAAATTATTGAAAAAATTTAAAAAATGTATTGACAAATGGAAACCAGGTGATATAATAAAACCATAAAGAAACACTTCACATAGATAAACTAAAAGAAAGAGAGGTACGGTCCACCAAAAACTTAGGCTGACACATCAGAAAACGACAAGTGAATAGCAGACCAATGAAAAACGAGCGGAATCGAGTACATGGTAGAGGATGGCGAATCAGAGAACGGAACCCGGGATTATCCCACAGTCGAAGAAAACGGATTACGAAAAAGAGAAGGATCCGAGGGGAGAGGGGTACAGGACGCCACAGTATCGGAATACGAAGAGAAGAGATGGAAAGAGGACGTGAGGGAAAAGCGGAGGTAAAGGCCATTGGACAGTGAGTTTTAGAGGCGGGTATTGATTCCTTAGAGAATGAATACCCGTTTCGCATGTTTAAAAAAGACATCTTATGGGACGCAAAACTCCTTGTGAAAAAAATAGGGTGGCTTTTCCACAAAAAATAGGTTATAGTATACTCAGAGTTACTATATCTTGTATGATTTAGAAGTTACAGGAGATGAAAGCCTTGTATCTTATATCAGGATGGTAATCGGGAATAGATGTATGCCCGGAGGCGGATTGACAGGAAGCGTAAACCTATGCATTTCGGAAAGGACATGGTTACAGACGATGGGAAAGCTGCGCATAAGAAAAAAAGGGTATTCTGACGAGGAATTTGACGATGACGAGGAGCTGGAAGACGATGACGAAGAGACTGGCGAGGATGACGAAGACGATGAAGAGGATGACGAAGATGACGATGAAGAGGATTTAGAGGACGAAGAAGAGTGGACTGAGGAAGAGCGCCGCGCCTACAGAAGGAGACGGCGTGTGCGCAATCAGATTATTGTCTACAGTGTGATCTTTTTTCTGATTGCGGGCATAGCGGCAGGCGGATTTCTGGCGGGGAGAAAGGTGTTTTCCCTGATACAGCAGAAACGAGAGGAGAAAGAGGAAGCCAGGGCGCTGGAGGAAGCGCAGCAGGCGGAGAAGGAGGAGGAAGAGCTGGTGATTGATACGCCGGAGCCCGTGGTGGAGGAAGAACCGGAAGAGGAAGTAGACTTCCTGGGAGAACTGGCGGCTTCCTACTATTCCGAGATGCCGATAGAAGATAAAGTGGCAGGACTGTTTATGGTGACGCCGGAGGCGCTGACAGGCGTGAAGACGGCTACGCAGGCCGGAGACGGTACGCAGGAGGCGTTGAATCAATACGCGGTAGGCGGAATGATTTATTTTGCAAAAAATATCCAGGATCGGGAACAGATTATGAAGATGCTTTCCAATACGACGTCCATGAGCAGTTATCCGATGTTTTTGGCCGTGGATGAGGAGGGCGGCGATGTCAGCCGGGTCGCAAACAGCAAGATTGAAGTAGACAAGGTGGGTGACATGGCGACAATCGGTGAATCGGGTGACGTTTCACAGGCCAATGCTGCCGGGAATACCATCGGTTCCTACTTGAAGGAACTTGGGTTTAACGTTAATTTTGCGCCGGTGGCGGATGTGGCTGTGGAGGGAACAAAAAGCGCGCTGGGAAATCGTGTATTTGGTTCGGACGCCCAGCTTGTGGGAGAGATGGCCGCCAATGTGGCGGAAGGGATTGAGGGAACGGGTGTGAGTGCCTGCCTGAAACATTTCCCGGGGCTTGGCAGCACAGCGGAGGACACACATGACGGCAGGGTAGAAATCACCAGGACGGCTGACGAACTGAGAGCTGCGGATTTCGTGCCTTTCTCTGCGGGAATCGCGGCCGGCGCGGATTTTGTGATGGTGAGTCATGCCACAGCTCCTGCGCTGGATGAGGACAATGTGCCTTGCTCGCTCTCAGGGAAAGTGGTTACCGATATTTTGCGGGGAGAACTGGGATTTGAAGGTGTGATTATTACGGACGCGCTGGATATGACGGCGATTACGGACTATTATACGCCCGAGGAGGCGGCGGTAATGGCGCTGCAGGCCGGAGTCGATATGCTGCTTATGCCGGAAGATTTTGAGAAAGCTTACGGCGCGGTACTCGCCGCGGTGCAGGACGGAACGATTTCGGAGGAGCGGATCAATGAGTCTCTGGATCGGATTTACCGGGTGAAGTGTGCCGGGAAGCTGGAGGATTAGAGGCGAATACATATAGGAAGTTATAAATGGTGGGAACGCGGCAAGAGCCGGGGTTCTCACTTTTTTTATGCGCAGGGGCGCGTAAGGAAATTATTCTCTTCCCGATAATACTGGTCCGCATATGGAAATTTGTTGACTTCCTTATACTTTGTTTTTATAATATACTTAGTAATACAAAGTATGTGGGGAATGCAGATATAGATTGGCAAACAGACATTACATGGCGGAAGCATATGTGGCAATGAAAAAATATGATGAATGAAAAATATGAGAGACAAATGAAGAAAGGTGTGTTGGATATGCTTGTCCTGCGGCTGTTAAAATCGGAAGCCAAGTATGGATATCAGATTATCCAGGAGATGAAGGAAAAGAGCGGAGATACGTTTTTGTTAAAAGACGGTACGTTATATCCGATTCTTTACCGGCTTGAGGATGATAGACTTGTGGCAGGCAAGTGGAGTGAAGCTGTGGGGAAGCAGGTGCCTAGAAAGTATTACGAGATTACCGAGGAAGGAAAAAAAGCGCTTACTGAAATAGAGGAAGTCTGGAAGCGGATTTTGGATGGCGTGCTCAGGATTATGGAGGATTAGGCAATGGACGAAAAACAGTATGTTAACGCTGTCGCAAAGAAACTTAAGTGCGGTGCGAAAAGGAAAAAGGAGATTAAAAAGCAGCTTTTGGCAGACATACGGATGCGAACAAAGCAGGGAGAACGGCTGGAAGAAATTATTTTACGGATGGGTGCGGCTGAGGAGATCGCGGATGGCTTTAATGAAAATCTTTCGATCAGGGAGCTGAGGCAGTACTCCGGAAATAAGGTAGTGAAAATTGTAATTTCCATTTTCCTGGTACTGATTTTTCTTGTGCTGCTTGCGGTCTGGATGCTTCCGAAAACTTCGGATATAGAGAAGAGCCGATACTTTGACAAAGAAGAAGTTGAAGAAACCATGAAGGAGACGATCGAGTTGCTGGATGCCGAAGATTACGACTCCTTGCAGGAAAATGCCGTTCCACAGATGCAGGCTGTCTTCAATGCGGAGACGAGAGAAAAAATGCGGGCGACGCTGTCCGATAACTGGGGGGAGCGAAAACAGTTCGGTGCGGTATATATGGTGGAGATGATACAGGGAAAAGAGCATTTCGCAGTCGGAGAGATGACGGTCACCTATGAAAATGTGAGCGTTACTTATCGACTGACATACGATCGGGATATGCGGTTGTCAGGGCTTTATGTGAGGTAGGGAGGTAGGACAATGGCAGAAGCTATTTTTTCATCAGTCGTGCTGCTGATCAGTACGAGTCCGATTATCATTCTTGGAATGGTACAGTATCGGAGCAAAGATCCGGTCGGGTTTTGGGCGGGAAAGAAGCCACCACGGAAAGAGGAGATCACGGATGTGCGTGCATATAACCGCAAACATGGCCTGATGTGGATTTTATATGGGGCCGGGCTTATTGTCTGCTATGTGTGCGGGATGCCTTTTGGAGGACTTGTCGGGGCGTATTTGTGCATGGCGGAGGTGTTTGGCGGTTTTCTCGGGATGATTGCTTATCATAACAGGCTGAATCGCTTGTACTTTAAAAGCGGAGAGAGCTGCCGGCGGTAACAGAATAACGGATTTTAGGGCTGCCCGGAAAGGGCTGCCCTTTTCAGATTATCACAGGTAATAACGCTATAAGCAATGCAGGAAAGGAATACAATGACAAGTTATCGGTCAAAGGGTTCGGCCGACCATTCTTGGAACGTTCCGCTGTCAGCGTCAATCTCAAATTCATACTCTATACCTTCATAGACAATTTCTCCTTCGTAAAGAACAATCCCGTCATCGGAATCCGTTTTAAACTCCCGTATATCGCTCTTGGATGCGCCGGGAACTTTGTCTATGGCCAGTTGTTTGGCCTGTTCCGGCGTGATGGCGCCAGAGCTTTCGGTTTGTGGAGCATAGGATTCCGCATCGTAATCGAAGTCGATTATTTCCCCGGTATAAGCGTTGATTTCATAGTCATACTCCTTATAATCCGCAGTATAAAACTCTACGTCATATTCCCATAGTCCGTCATCAAATTCCAGGAGGGAGTGAACGAATGTGACCTGGTTTTCCTCCAATTTTGCATGCTCCAAGGCAATGCGCCGAGCTTTCTCCTCACCGATATAGTCCTCCGAACCGGAATCCGACGCGGCCGGAACCGTCGTTTTGGCAGGCTGGTTTTGGGAATCCCCGCCGGTGTCCGGAGCGTCATCCTCCTGCGGCTTGGTCTGTTCGACCTGTTTGGCCTGTTCGATCTGTTCGGCCTGCCCGGACTGGCCGTCTGCAGCAGGCAGTGTTTCCGAGCGAATGACTTTTCCGGTAAGCGCGTCAATATCGTACCGGTAGCTTTTGCCGTCGGCTTCGAAGCTAACCTGGTAATAATCCGCTCCGTCGCGGGTGCCCATATCCGTATTGACGGAACTTACCGCCTGCTCTGACAAAGAGGCCGCTTCCAAAGCCGTTTGCTTTGCGGTTTCCGCACCGATATAGCTCGCCTGGCCCTGCTGCCTGGAGCAGCCGGCAAACAGAACGGCAATCAGCCCTATGGCGCATAAAAATGTTTTACGTTTCATGGCAATCTCCTTTTGGTTTCCATATTTATATAGGCAATTGCGGAACTCCCGCTTTGTTGTTGAAATTGCACAAATAGTATAATCAACACAGACGCACTTGCGCTCCACTCCGAGCGTAGCAGACGCTAAACTCGTGAAAAACCTCGTTAAGCGCTGACCGTTTTAATCCGAAGGATTTAAACAGGCTACAAGGGTCTGCTTATGATTATGCTATTTGCACAATTAATGCAGCTCTTGAGAAGAGTTTCGCAATTGCCTATTCATATTTAGATAATATGAATATAGCATTTCAAAAGCCGAAAATCAAGGATCGGGACAAGCCGTTCCCCTACGAGCCGATTGTAATGTGATCCCTCCGTCTGCGTTACGGCATTATGGTAAGCGCCAAATATTCCTGCGGATTTCCTAATCCTCAAGTATCACCTATAATTGTAGTCGATAGATATTTAGACTATTTCACTACAATTATGGAGGATAGGTTATGGCAGGTACTCGCAAAGCCCGTGTTCCGATGATGGAACAGATCAGGCTTATCAATGAATGCCGCCAGAGCGGCATGACAGATGCTGACTGGTGTCGTGAAAACGACATTGCAGTAAGCACCTTTTACAACTGGGTCAGCCGCTGTCGGAAAACGGCAGCAGATCAGATCCCAGCAGCGAATCACGGTCATCTTGAGGTTCCCCGCCCGAAACAGGACGTGGTCCCCATTGACATTGTGCCGGATCACATTCCGAAACAGCATATGGCATCACAGATGCAAAACTCGTACCTTGTCAATTCACATACGATCGAAGTTGCTATGAAGGATATCACAATCCGTATCAGCAATGATGCGGATCCGGTCCTGCTTACCAGGACATTCCGCCTGCTTCAGGAGCTCTCATGTTAGGCGACATCTCCGGACTTGAGAAGATCTACATTGTCTGCGGCTACACCGATATGCGGAAATCCATTGACGGACTCTGCGCTGTTATCGAAGACCAGCTTAAGATGGATCCGTCGTCCAGTGCACTCTTCCTTTTCTGCGGAAGAAGACGGGACAGGATCAAAGCCTTGTTCCGGGAACCGGACGGCTTCGTCCTAATCTATAAGCGGTTATCTGTCCGCGGCGGCTATCAATGGCCCAGGAAGCAGTCGGAGGTCCGGAATCTTTCCTGGCGGGAGTTTGACTGGCTGATGTCGGGAATTGATATTGACCAGCCAAAGGCCCTCAAAGCAGAGTAAAAAGCATCTGGATTTCAGAAAAAATCCTGCACAGAAAAATTCGGGAATCCCCTGTAAATTCGGCGTTTTTCAGGAGCTCTTTTCCTTTAGTAACGGCTATGTTTCTGGTATAATAAGGATATCAAATCCGAGGGGAGAAACGATGGCTTCCAGTGCGAAAGATATCCAGCTCAGAGAGCTGAAGGATACGATATCACAACTGAAAACAATGGTATCTGAACAGACTGAGCTGATCAGATCTCTCCGTCTTATGATTGACGAAAAATCCAGTCACGAGAAAGCGCTTCAGGAACAGGTAGATTATCTGACCCAAAAACTCTTTGGTTCCTCCAGTGAAAGAAGATCCGATGACATTCCGGGACAACAGAATCTCTTTGATGAAGCGGAAATGGAACAGGCTCCCTCTTTGCTGGAAGAAGAGGCCGTGATCCGGGAGCATACCCGTAAAAAGAAGGCAACACATGAAGAACTCTTTAAAGGCCTGAAGGTTGAAAAAGTAGTGATCCCTCTTCCAAAAGAAGATCAGATCTGTCCGATATGCGGTACGCAGATGGTCCTGATCGGCGAGGAGTATGTCCGCCGGGAACTGGAATTCATTCCTGCCACCTGTAAAGTGATCGAATACTACAGCCAGAGTTACGGATGCCCATTCTGTAAGGAAGGACTCGGCGATACAGAAAAACCTGTGTTCATAAAGTCTCAGGCTCCAGAAGCTCTGGTTGGGAAAGGTCCTGCCTCGGCATCCACCGTTGCATGGACCATGTATCAGAAGTATGCCAATGGGCTTCCCCTTTACCGACAGGAGAAAGACTGGAAACAGTATGGAGTCCAGATCAGCCGAACCACCCTTGCGAGTTTCTGGAAGGCTACAGCGGATATCTAGAAACTGACGGCTATCAGGGCTATAACAATCTGCCGGGGATCCGGCGCTGCTCCTGCTGGGCACATATCCGCCGATACTTTATCGATGCGGTACCCAAAGGCAAGCAGTGTGATTACAGCCAGCCGGCAGTACAGGGAGTCCAGTACTGCAACCGGTTATTCGCTATTGAGGACTCTATTAACAAAAAGTATCCCGGTGATTATGAAAAGCGGAACCAGATGCGTCTCGAGAAGGAAAAACCTGTTCTGGAGGCTTTCTGGTCGTGGCTGGATCAGCAGAAGCCAGTCCGGAACACCCGGATGGATAAAGCGGTTAATTATGTTCTCAACCGGCGAGATACAGCGGAGACCTATCTGGAAGACGGACGCTGCAGCTTTACCAACAATCTCAGTGAGAATGCAATCCGTCCATTCGCAGTAGGCCGGAAGAACTGGCTGTTCAGTAGTTCCGTAGAAGGAGCGAATGGCAGTGCAGTAGTCTACACAATGGTTGAGATGGCAAAAGCACACGGTCTGAATATTTACGAATATCTCAAATTTCTGCTGGAGCATCGGCCAAGTAAAGAAATGACCGATGAACAGCTGGCGGAACTGGCGCCGTGGAGTGAAAAACTTCAATCTATCAAAAATCGCATGTGAATTATAGTGAATTACTCCAACTCACAAAGGGCTGGGGTAATTTTGTATCTGACCGTATTAATATTTGGCGCTTACGCATTATGGCATGTAACAGACATATCTGATACGAAACGGACATACTTGATAGTCGGGATTCCTTTATCTAAGTAGAATGACGACAATATACAAAGAAAGCGAGGATAAAGGAATGGGTAGAAATAAAATTGACGAGAAGGGAATTCCCTATGGCGCAAGACAAAAGATGCCGTTTTGGTACAGCCTGGCGTGGTCTGCGCGAGGGGCATCGAATGCGTTGAACGTAGTGCTGGTCGCTTACATCACCTTTTACTGCACGGATATTTTAGGGTTAAACGCAGGGTGATAGGAACCCTTCTTCTTGCGTCGAAAATCGTCGACGCGTTTACGGACTTGGGTGTCGGGTACTTGATTGACAGAACGCATATCCGATTCGGAAAGGCGCGTCCATACGAGATTTTCATCGTATTTGACTGGTTTTTTACGGTATTGCTTTTCAACGTGCCGGGCGGAAGCCAGATTTTTCAGTATGTATGGGTTTTTGTAATGTATGTGCTCATCAACGCAATATGCCGCACGGCTCTTGGCGGCGTGGACTCCGTATATATGGTGAAAAGGCGAAATTCTTTAAAACCGAATAAAATTCTGTAACCTTTAGACAGTCTCGATTGTACTATTAGTGAAAGGCTTTCAAATAACCGAAAAAAGGAGTACTCATGAGACAATCAGTGCAGGAACTGTTTGAAAAATATCAGGACAACCTCTACATAATAGCTTTTAACGTCTGTAAAAGCGCGGAAGATGCAAAGGATGTTGTGCAGGATACTTTCATTCAGTACTATTTGGCAAAAAAGGAATTTGATAACGAGCAGCATATTCGCGCATGGCTGATTCGGGTGGCAATCAATAAGGCAAAGAATGTAAACGGTACTTTTTGGCGAAAAAATAAGATGTCTCTGGAAGATTACATGGAGACACTGACATTTGAAACTCCGGAATCGGAGGAGCTGTTTGAAGCGGTCATGCAGCTTCCGGAGAAATACCGGATTATCATTCATTTGTTTTATTATGAGGAATAGGCACTGCGTTCCTCCTGGGATATGACCTTGGAGGTGGAAAAAATGGCAATTCTTAGTAAAAGAGCAAAAATCAGGGCAGCAGCAGCGGCAATTGTTACAATCTGTCTGGTGATAACAGGTGGCAGCAGCGTTGTATACGCGGCGGATTTGGGCGGTATACAGAGGATCATCCAGCTTTGGATTGAGGGCGATCAGACGGATGTTTCTTTCACTTATGATGAGAACGGAACTTATGATATGTCCTATGAGACAAAGGACGGGGAAATAGAGGAGTTGCGTGGCGGCGGCGTTGCAATCGAGGAGGATGGTACGGAACGTCCGCTGACGGAGGAGGAATTGCTGGAGGATTTAAAAAGACCGACGGTGAGGTATGAAGAGGATGGCACGGCCTGGGTTTATTATTATGATCAGAAGATTGAGATAACAGACCACTTTAAAGACGGGGTATGCTATGTGAAGGTTTCGAATGGGAAAGAGACTTTGTATATGACGATTCTGTATCAGGAAGGCTGGGGCAGCAGTCCTCATAAATATGTGCCGGCGGATTCCCTGCGGGTTCAAACCCGCCAGCCTGATTGATACAAAAGGCAGATCGAGTATATGCAGGTGCGATATTAGCGATACAAGAGGAAATGAAATGAGAAAACTATATGAAAAAACGAACTGACCTTTGCAATCGTATGGATTGTAACTTATTGTGTTCTGCAATCTTTAGCCAATCCGCTAAATGAAAAAATAGGGATTAATATTTTGCAAGTTTATAATAGCTTACTTTCCAAGCACCGATAAGTTTGAAAAGGATTTAAAAACAAGAAAGGGCAGTAATCATGTGTAAGTATTGTAAATGTAAGACCACGATTCCATCATTGACAACGCATGTCGTAAATTATAAAAACTGCATTATCATCATCAAAAATGTACCCGGTGAAGAGAGTGAGCAATGTGGTGAGAAATATTATTCGGACGAGGTTGCAGAGCAAGTGGAGTCTCTTGTGAATATGGCGAAACAGCTTGTGCAGGAGATTGCTGTCATTGATTATTCCAAGGCGGCATGAAGTTATGTAAAAGTGGTGAACCAAAAACAGAAGGCACTTAAAGAACCGGGGTGCAGAGGATGTGCTGTTTTTCTGTGTGGACGGGCTTGCAGGTTTTAAGGAAGCGATAGAGGCAGTCTATCCAGATGCCAAGATACAGAGGTGTGTCATCCATATGCTGCGTAATTCTTTCAAATATGTAAACTACAGCGACCTGAAGAAGTTCTCATCCGATTTTAAATCAGTATATAATGCACCAAATGAATCGGCAGCCCGTTCAGAACTGGAAAAGATCAAAGAAAAATGGGGTCGGAAATATCCCTATGCGATAAGCAATTGGGAGAATAACTGGGAAGATGTCAGTTCCTTCTTCCAGTTTTCCGATGATATCAGGCGTATCATGTATACGACAAACATCATAGAAGGACTGAACCGCCAGTACAGAAAGGTGAGAAAGACCAAAAGCGTATTCCCGAGTGACAGTTCACTGGAAAAGATGCTCTATCTTGCCAGCGGAAATGTGATCAAAAAGTGGACACAGCGTTACCGGAACTGGGATCAGGTGCTTAACCAGATGATTGTTCTTTATGGGGACAGGATCACCCAGTACCTTTAAAAAGAAAAAGCCGGGACAACATATCCTATCAAGAATGTCCCGGCCTTATTCCATCGGCATTAGCAGTATTGCCAGAAATATCCAGCCTTATTCTGGAGGCCGGGTGTGGGCAGCGCCCACATAAAATTTCCTTTCTGCTGATGCCTGATTGGTGTGCAAAAAATTTGATATATGTGTATAGGAACAGATAAACGGGCAATACTATTATCAGAAAAGAATTTCGACAGCATAAAAGTAATGAAATCTGACAGTGAATTTCTACATATCTGATTCCTATCAGGAAAGATTTTTCCCCATAGACACAAGATTTTTTACAGCCTCTTCATTCCTTCTTGATTATATTTTTATGCCGCCTTGTTGTAATCAATAATCATAACTTCACTGATAATTTTTTCTGCCTGTTTGCTTAATTTTTCAATTTCTTTCATAATTGCCATTGAAAAAAATTCCTCGCCGCATTGGGAACATTTTTTACATGGAACATTTTTCACAATCAAGATACCGTTTTCTAATTTTTCAACATAGATTGTTGTTGCTTCAATCATATGATTACTGCCACAAGTAAAACAATTCATATTTAACGCCCCTTTCTTGTTTTAAAGTCCGGCTCCCATTCTTCAATACTTGGGTAGTATGCCGTTATTATATGCAGATTGATATTATCGCTAGCAACGACTACATGTAAGTATTTGCCATTTATTGACAATCCCAATAGCAGGCAACTGGGGAACGGTTTATCATCTTCATATTGCTTTATGATTTCGCCTTGCATAATGACTTTTAGAATACTGTCTGAATCAATATTTCTTTCCCTGCACCGTTTTATAACATGTGCAGTCATTATAATAGTATCATCTGTACACAGCTTTCTTAAATCGTTGATAAACAGAGCCACTTTTTTCACCTACTTTCTATATAATACACCACTTTACAACTTTTAAGCTAAGCTGTTTCTTCAAGACATAGCTTTCGTAAGGCTTTGATAACAGCCATTGATTTTATATGGGTTTCGATGTACTGTACCAAGTTTACATAAAATATCTGCCGCCTTATCTGCTCACTGAGGGCAAATCGGAACTCCTGTACACTGTAGCCCCTGTACTGTGACATTGTTTCCTACATATAGGGCAGTAGTTTCATGGCACAGTAACTGATATTGATAAGGTTCACCAGCGTTTCAATTCCTCTGCGGCTGCGAACCATGTATGCGCATAACGACCAGAAGGATTTCTGTTCATAATAGCTTACCTCAATGTTCCACCGGAACGAATACAGGAACAGGGGGATATATGGCATCCATCCGCTTTCTTTGAGGATTTTTGCTATCTGCATAGGGCCTTTCCCACCGATACATAAATCAAAAATGCGCTTCACCACAGCGGCGGCTTCCTCGTCCACAATCCATTGCTTTTTGTCCGTAGGGCTTACCATGTAGCCATAGGGCGGCTTTGTCAGATGTTCCCCCGCCTGTCCCTGCGCCCGTTTGATTGCCCGAACCTTTTTGCTTGTGTCTTTGGCGTAAAAATCGTTGAACAAGTTGCGGAACGGGGTAAAATCGTTGTCGCCTTTTGCGCTGTCTACTCCGTCATTGATTGCAATATACCTCACGTCACGTTCTACGAAAAAGATTTCCGTATAGTAGCCGACTTTCAGATAATCGCGCCCTAACCTTGACATATCCTTGACAATGACTGTCGCCACGTTTCCGGCTTCAATCTC
>CAJUMJ010000014.1 GCA_910587095.1 uncultured Lachnospiraceae bacterium | reverse complement strand
GGATCAATCACGCAGAATGCTTTTCTGAGTGTACAGGTAAAAAAACGTAGGCGTAGCGGGCTACGCTGAGGATTTTTTACCTGTACAATCGGGAAAGCAGGCAAGCGATTGGTGTAGTTATTTGCGAAACGATGTACTAGGACAGGCGTCAAAAAAACTCTGTTTTAATAAATTACATAATAGGATGAGTGTGTTACAATGAACGAAATAAAAGATGTGTCACTAATCAAAAAAATGCGGAATAATATTCTGGTGCTGAGCGCCTTTATTCTTGTTGTCGTGTTCTGTACCATAATTCTGCGCCAAACTCTCTGGGATAACACCAATCAGATGGGCCTTGCCCTGGTGGAAAACTGTACTTCATCGGAGGAGAGCGGTATACGCACCTGCGAGGCCATTTTGCAGATCAGTGTGAGTTATATAGAGGAGCGGGAGAAGGAAGATATTTCTGTCGATGAGCTCCGTGAAGGACTGTACCCTTTTATGGATGGTCTGACAGACATGTATGGCAAGGAAAATATTCAGATCTACGGTAAAGCTTTCGACGGAAAGGAAATCGTCTCCAACGATCCCGAACTGGAAGAGCTTTTCAAATATAATTTCCTTGAAGCGGGCTATTACCGGGAAGCGCTTGCCGCAAACGGAGCTGTCTATATTACACCTGTTTATACCGACTATGTAACGGAATTGCCCGTGATTACACTTTGCAAAGTGATACCTGCCACGGGCAGTTATCTTGCTATCGATCTTATGCCCTCTTTCTTTGATCTGGCAAATGAAAATCTGATTTTGCCGGACGATTCCTCCTACTATCTGTTGGACGAAAAAGGAGAGATTTTCTACTACAAATCCTGCTGGGATTATGACCTGGAAAAATTTCAGGAGTTGGTGGACAGCTATATAGACAGCGCAGGCAGCAATGATAACGTGTTGGAAAATCTGACTCCCATGGACGGGATTGTTCGCAACGTCTATTTCCATCATCTGAGCAACGGATGGACGGGGATTCTGACCATACCGAGAGATCAAATCCTCTCCGGAGCGGATACCTTCTATTATATTTGCGCGGTGCTTATTTTTCTTGGCATTGCGGTGTTTTTTTTCCAGTTTGTCAGGGAGTATGGCAACCAAAAGCGCAACCAGGTGCTGCAGGAAGAAAACAACCGTATGGCGGCGCAGACACGTGTTTACCGAAATGCAATGGACAGTACGGCTCGCGCCTGTCGAGCGATTTATTATATCAATCTGAAAGAAAATACCAGTGATACCGTGTATCCCGACTATGGGGACGGCCCCAAAAGGGAGACTTTTGACGCCATGGTTTCGAATAGTATTAAAAACGGCGTTATCATGCCGGACCATGTTGCGCTGGTAAAGGATTTTCTGAATATTGCCAATATACGGGAGCAGCTTTCCGTCAAGGATCATATGGAATTGCAGTTCCAGAGAAAAAAGGCGGATGAAGAGGGATACGAATGGTGTTCCATCGCCATTACGGTTGCCGAGACGGAAGGCGAGGAGCTGTCCACAATCACGATAGCAATTCGAAGTATTGACGATATGATACGCCGGGAGGAAGAGCAGAAAGAGATGCTGGCGCAGGCTGTGGAGCGCGCTGAAGCTGCCAATCACGCTAAAAGCGATTTCCTTTCCCGGATGAGCCATGATATCCGTACTCCCATGAACGCGATTTTAGGCATGACTTCTGTGGCGACAATGCATATCGACGAAAAGGATCGCGTGCTGGATGCCCTTGAAAAGATTACGGTTTCCGGCAAGCATCTGCTCGGCCTGATCAATGAAGTACTGGATATGAGCCGTATCGAGAGCGGCAAGGTGAGCCTGACGGAAGGTTCCTTTAACCTCTCCGATACGATAGAGAGTCTTCTGACTGTGTTCCGCTCTCAGATGGAAATGAAGGGTCTTGCACTGAATGCAGGTATCGCCAAGCTCGAGCATGAGAACGTTGTCGGGGACGAGCAGCATCTCCAGCAGATCTTTATGAATATAATGGGCAACGCAGTGAAGTTTACGCCCTCCGGCGGAAAGATCAGCATCCATATCGAAGAGAAGCCCTCCCATATGGCGAACTACGGCTGCTATGAGTTTACCTTTGAGGATACCGGCATCGGCATGGAACCGGATTATATCCAAAAAATCTTTGAACCGTTTTCCCGTGCGGCGGATTCCCGTACAGGTAAGATTGAAGGTACCGGTCTTGGCATGTCAATTGCAGTCAATATCGCCCGTATGATGAAAGGCGATATCAAGGTCGAAAGCGAACCGGGAAAAGGTTCCAAATTCACGGTTATCGTGTATCTGAAGCTGGACGATCTGACAGCCGCCGATCTGGCCGCATACAGCGGCCTGCCGGTGTTGGTAGTGGACGATGAGGAAACGGCGTGTGAAAGCTCCTGTGAGATGCTCAGAAGCCTTGGAATGGACGCCGAGTACGTATTGGGCGGAAAAGAGGCTCTGAAGCGCATTTCGGCAAAGGACGGGAAACGCTTTGCAATAATCATCCTCGACTGGAAAATGCCCGGAATGGACGGTTTGGAGACAGCAAAGGATATCCGCAGAATACTGGGCGAAGACATTACGATCATTACCCAATCCGCCTACGATTGGGCAGATATCGAAGCGGAGGCGCTGGACGCAGGCGTGGATACCTTTATCGGAAAGCCGCTGTTTAAATCCCGCCTGGTGCGTGTTCTCAGGGAGGCTCTTGGGTTGGATCACGAGGAGAAAGTTTCCCCTCTCGAAACATTCAGCCAGCAGGATTTCACAGGCAGACGTGTACTTCTTGTGGAAGATAACGAAATTAATATCGAGGTTGCCAAGGAACTTCTCGGTATGGTGGGCATTCAGGTAGAAACGGCCATGAACGGACAGTTAGCCGTAGAAGCCGTTCAGGAAAAGGAGCCGGGTTACTTTGATCTGATCTTTATGGATATCCAGATGCCGATTATGAACGGCTACGAGGCGGCAACAACAATCCGTGCCTCCGAGCGCGATGACCTGAAAAACATTCCTATCGTAGCCATGACGGCGGACGCTTTCGCGGATGATATCAAAAGAGCGGAGGAAGCGGGAATGAACGACCATATTTCAAAACCTGTGGATATTGAAAGGCTCGAAGAAGCATTGAATAAGTGGATAAAAAATTAAGCATTGTTTGATTGCAGGTTTCGTGATTTACCGTGTGCGCAAGGCGCACCGTGAAACGGGACAGAATCGGTTTTCGACTCTGTCCCGTTTTTCTATTTTATGCCAAGCTCCTCCCGACGTTTACGGACGCCGTCCAAAATGACTTTCTTTTTCTCAATCAGCTTATCCTTGTCCATAGCAGGAACACCTTTTAGTTTGTATTCCAGCCCCAGCTTCTCGTACTTGGATTCTCCCATGGTATGATAGGGAAGCGCATCCAACGCCTTTAAACTCGTGAAAGCACCGATGAAGTAGCCAAGCTGATACAAATACTTGTCATCATCCGTGACGCCCGGCACAATGACGTGACGGATCCACATGTCGACATGCTTTTCGTTCAAATATTCCGCAAACGCGAGAATACCTTCGTTTGGCTGGGAGGTGAGCTCCTTGTGCTTTTCCGGGTCAATGTGCTTGATATCCAGCATGACCAAGTCTGTCAATTCCATCAGCTTATCCAATTTCGCAAGCCATTCGGGATTCGCGTTTTTCTTATATGCGATACCGGAGGAATCAATACAGGTATGCACATTATTTTTCTTCGCAATTGTGAACAGGTCGATCAGAAAATCCACCTGCATCAGAGGCTCGCCGCCGGTGACGGTGATGCCGCCGCCGTGATAAAACGCCTCGTTTCTCTTATACTGTTCAAAAATATATTCCGGCTCCATCATCGTGCCGCCATTCATCTCCCATGTGTCGGGATTGTGGCAGTAGGCACACCGCATCGGGCAGCCCTGCACAAACACTACAAACCTTGTTCCGGGTCCGTCTACCGTGCCGAAACTTTCTAAAGAATGAATTCTTCCCTGCATAATTATACCCCTCTGTCTATTCTTCTATTTTATCAAATTTGGAAAGATTTACACCCAAAGACGTCAATGTGATTTTCAATTCTAAGTATCTGTCATGCATTGACTGATAAACGGCTGAATCTTTGTCCTCAATAGCCAGCATCCAGTTTTGTACTCTTGAAAACTCATTGACAGAATCTCTAATGATATCCGCAGCACTCGGCATATGATCACCAGCCTTTCCCTTTTATTGTCTGTACTTTGTCTTCCGATTATCCTGTTTCAACATAACCATTTGGTATTATTTATATGATATCATAGCGGTAAAACAAAATCCAGAAAAAAGAGCCCTGCGACGTATCGCAAGGCTCTCGCTGTTCTATAATTTTTACGCTATTAGATGTTCTCGTGGAAAGTACGGGAGATAACGTCTGCCTGCTGCTCCGGTGTAAGCTTGATGAAGTTTACAGCATAGCCGGAAACACGGATGGTCAACTGAGGATAGTTCTCGGGATGCTTCTGCGCATCCAATAAGGTATCTCTGTTGAGCACGTTTACGTTAAGATGATGACCGCCCTTTGTTGCATAGCCATCTAATAAGTTTACCAGGTTATCTACCTGAGCTGTTGCTGTTGCCATTATTCGATTCCTCCTGTTTTATTTATTATAGTTTATGCTGCTTTCGCCATGCTCACTCGTGAACACGCCGCCTTCGCGGCTTCCGTTCACTCGTTTACGGGCTTTCGCCCTATGGATTTATGCCGCTCCATCTCTTCGGGAGCCAGCTCCCGAGAGCTGTTTCGTCCTAAATCCGCTTTTGCTGTTGCTTGCACCATGCTCACTCGTGAACACGCCGCCTTCGCGGCTTCCGTCCACTCGTTTACGGGCTTTCGCCCTATGGATTTATGCCGCTCCATCTCTTCGGGAGCCAGCTCCCGAGAGCTGTTTCGTCCTAAATCCGCTTTTGCTGTTGCTTGCACCATGCTCACTCGTGAACACG
>CAJUMJ010000013.1 GCA_910587095.1 uncultured Lachnospiraceae bacterium | reverse complement strand
TCCATGTCAGAGCAGTTTACTGCGATGACACGCGATGAGAAATTCGCGCAGGCGATTTCTCATCTGCGATCAGGGCAATCCCCGTCTCTGACTTAAATTGCCGATTGAAAAATCAGTGCATCAGCATGATTTTTCAATCTATTTCTCCGTTGTCATTAACGCGCTCAAGTGAAACACTTGTTATGATATTTGTAGATATATCGCCGGTCAGCCTGCCGCCACTACATTCATTTAACCCTTAATCGAAATCAAACTTCGTAAACCGCTTCATCGCATCCTTATACCGAAACCGCACCAGTTCGTTCTTTGCCAGCACGTCCTCCTCCGTCCCCACATACTGACAGCGGATGCAGTGATACTCCTTCTTGTCCTTATCATAAAACATATCAATGTCCAAGTCCCTCATAAAGCAGGAAGGACACCTGTAATTTAATTTGCCTTTGCCAGATTGAGCCATGTCGCGAATACCTCCTTATCTTTTAACTGGGTGGTGTAGCCTAACGTAAACATCGGGGAGAACGCGTACCCTTCCTTGATGTAGCCGACAGCCTCTTTCTTATCGCAGCTCATGGACACTCTCGTCCCGATCTCGGGAACCACCGCCACCGCCTCTGTCGCGCCCTGCACCTGCGCCTCGCGGCACTTGTAAGCATAGTCGATCTTCTCCGTCTTCACTTCGTCGGTTACGGACAGTTTCACGTTGCTCATATCTTCCGAATATTCCGTCGTACCGTAGCATGCCACCATGTACTCGTTGATCTCTACCTCGGCGTTCGGATCGCTCATCTCAAGAATCGCTCTCTCGATCTTGATGTTGGAACTTCCCTCAGCGAAATACATCTTCGTCTGTAACTTCACCGTCAGATCGTAGAACTCGATATCCACAGGGTCAAGTGTAAGGATTCTGGTGTTGCCCTCCTGCGAGAAATGCGCTTTCGTCCGGCACAGACACAGATCCACTTCCTCTCCGTTGTGGGTCAGCTTCGCGCTTCTCACCGTGCCCTCACCCGCATAGTGAGTGAAATAGCCCGCACGGTACTTCTCCTGAATCAGGAAAGGATAGGATGCATCCGTCACATGCTTTGTGCCGATGCCCACCGGCCACTCCAGCTTCGCCGCATAAGGACGCAGATCGACAATCGCACCGCCCTGATCCATGTTCGCGCACACTCTCATGTAAGGATCGCAATACCAGAAAAGCTGCTTGTCCGATCCGTATAAAATATCTCTCCAAAGTGCACACTCCGGCTCCGTCAATCTTCTGTTCGCACGGTAAAAATCTGCGAACTCCGCCATCGTCATATCCTCCAGCTTACCTTCCTTTTTCAGCTCGCCATAGTATGCCATGCCGTCCTCATAGGATTTCAACAAAAGTTCATAAGGCGCTTCCCAACGGCCCATCTTGTTCATCCAGCCCGGCCCTACGAACATCATGTTATATGCATAACCGTTGTTATACTTCGCCAAATCCCTGAACTGGTCAATCAGATTGTACAGATACGGGTATTCCCAGGTCTTCGAATCATAACACATGCTACGTAGGACATTCTGCGGGTGTGTTCCGAAATTGGAACCGTTGCCGTCGTAGCATGCAATCAGGTCGCGGGACAAATGGGGAATCGCCACAATGCCGGAATCCTCCGCCTCGTTCGCCGCAGGCGCGTGGGTATTCTGCTTACTCGGAATCCAGGGCGCCCAAGGGCCGCCGTCCATAAACGTGTACCAGGAATTGTTGCAGGTGTGGTACGCCTTCGGTCCTTCCTCCCAGCAGGTAGCCACGGCGCATTTCACCATGGGATATTTCTCTTTGATATAATTAATCAGGTCGGCGTCCATATAATAGGAACCCGTGGACTCCGGGTAAAAGCCGAACCTGTCTTTAAATTTGCCAAACACATCGTCCACGATAGACTTCTTGTCCTCCATCGAAAACATCCAGATACAGAAGTCTTTCGTCTTGTATTTCTCGCGAAATTCCTCACAGGGAAGGCCCAGCAGGGACAAAGCGATCTCGTCGCCGTACTGCTCGTGGTCCGCCTTCGCGAGCGCCACCGCCTCATCGTTAAACAGAGCCGCGTAAGTCATCTGGATCGTGGTCTTTAATCCGTTCTTGTGCGCAATCGACTGCTGTGTCTTGAAGATATCAAGAGACTCCGTCAAAAGCTCTTTCCTCCCGATATCCTCCTCCTTGCCATGTCCGGTCACCTTTTCCGCATACTCTGGTACCATCTCCGGACGATGGATGATGTTTACAATAAACTGATCCATTTTTTCCTCCATTTCGTCATTTGGGTGCATCCGTTTCCATTATTTTCTCTTCTTACTTCCGAGCACATTTGGTATTTTTTACTTTGCGCAATCGGTTGTCCATAAAATAACAATAACAAATTGCACAGTTTATGTCAATATATTTGCTGCTCATGCGCGCAAAAAACCCGCCTCCAAAACGGAGGCGGGTTTACCGCAAAGCGTTACCTGTAAATATGTCCGGTTTTCCCATCAACCATGATGTCTTCCATGATGGCCACCGCTATAACCTCTGCTCCCTCCTGTGGACTGGTTCGTATACTGCACTACGCAGGAATTGTCGCAGTAGCCGTTCGCGTGATTATAGCCGCAATAGCTCTGGTTGTTGTGGCTATGATGCCCTGTCTGCGAGCAGCCTGCCACATGGCAGACCCCAACCACACCACATGAGCCGTCGCAATAACCGTACTCATGGTCATAACCGCAATAAGTCTGGCTGTTGTGGGTATGATACCCCGTCTCCGTGCAGCCTGCCACTGTGCATGTGCCGACAACGCCGCAGGAACCGTCACAGTAGCCGCTTGCATGATTATATCCGCAATAAGCCTGACTGTCATGAAGATGGTATCCTGTCTCCGTACAGCCCGCTACCGCGCAGACGCTGACAGCCCCACAGGAACCGTCGCAGTAACCTCCCGCATGGGCATATCCGCAATAAGTCGTACTGTTATGAGTATGAAGCCCGGTTATTGCGCAGCCTTCTACCGTACAAACCGAACAAACCGCATTCGCCGCGGTATTTGCCTGACTATGATGTCCGTGAGCCGACACGGGCATAACGAAAACTCCGGCAAGCAATACTCCGGTCGCCGCCCATGTAAACAGCTTTTTGATCCACATAGTTTAATCACCTCCCTGTATTGTTATCTTCATCATATATGCCTCCCCCCTCCCCTGTCAAGGGAGAGTCCAAAGATATTCCATAAATCTTGCTTTTGTACTCTTTGCAGTAATTTTTGGTTGCGTAAGCGGGCCGTTTCATCTTGTAGACTCCCTCATGCACACTTCATACCCGAGAAGTGTCCGCCGCTTCGGTTCCTCCCCGTCCAGCATTTGAAGCAGTAGCTCACAGGCCGTTCTCCCCAGCTCCTCCACGTCAAACCGGATGGAGGTGACAGCCGGAATGCGGTTTTCCAGCACGGTGCTGTCATAGAAAGATACCACCTGCACCTGTCCCGGCACAGCAGCCTGTCTTTTCTGCAAGGCGTTCAGCACACAGCCACACAAAAAATCATCCATGCCAACGACGCACTCCACCCCCTGCCCAAGAAGCCCTTCCACGATCCGCTCCACCTCCCGCTCCTCCCGGACGTTCATAAAGGTCTGCCTGCTGCCGCTCCAACCCCTTTTCTCCGCGAAGGCGTCCTCAAAACCTTTCATCCTGCTCCTTGTGACAATATGATTCTCGTCGTTGCCGATCAGGGCAATGCGCCGAATGCCGCCGTCCAAAAGACGGCTTGTCATCTCCCTGCACGCACTCCTGTGGTCATTATCCACCTGCACGACCCGCTCGTCTTCCGCTCTCCCAACCGCCACAAACGGAAGCCTGTTTTCCAAAAGGTATTTCATCGCCATATCGTCCGTCAACGTCCTTGTAAGTATGGCGCCGTCAATTTTCCGGTTCGTCACCGCCCGCTTCAATTGTGTGATATTGTCCGCCATGACCATGGAAATCAGCACATCGTACCCCGCCTCGGAGGCAGCCCGGCTGATACCAAGCATACACTTCTGAAAAAAAGGCAGCTCCACAATATGATAGTCTCCTGGCAGTACCAGCCCCAGGTTGAAAGTTTTGTTCTGTGCAAGACCTTTGGCTACCACATTCGGGCTGTAGTGATGCGTCTCTATATAGGCGAGCACCCGCCGCCTGGTTTCCTCCCCGATTCTGCCCTTGCCGGAAATTGCCCTTGACACAGTGGTCTTTGATACGCCAAGCGCCTGTGCGATATCTGCGATCGTTAGATTTTTTTCTTCCATAAGTTTGCCCTTGCCCGGAAATGTTTTGAAACAATATCCTCAATATAGCACAAAACATTCTGTTCCACAACTTTTAGTCATATTTCGTTTATACGCGCTTCCCGCCAAAATACTTCTGGCTGGAAATCCCGGGACATGGTATACTAATTGCATCCCATATTTACAATTGAAGAGTGAATCTATGTATCTTTAGGAGGAATTTTTATGAAAAAAATATACCAAAAACTCCTGTATCTGGCTCTGAGTGCGTCCGTTTTGCTCGGGTGCCTCTTGTCCTGGCCCGTGCCGGTTTGTGCCTCGGGCCTGGACAAAATGGAGGTGCATTTTCTCGACGTGGGACAAGGCGATTCCACCCTTATTACCTGCGGCGGCCACGCCATGCTGATCGATGCCGGAGACGACACCAAAGGAACCGCCATTCAGAATTATCTGAAAAAGCAGAAGATTACCAAGCTGGACTATCTTGTATTGACTCATCCGGACGCTGACCATATCGGCGGCGCACCCGTGATAATTACCAAATTTGATATCTCCGGCGTGTTTGTCTCTAACTTTGAAAAGGACAACAAGACCTATCAAAAACTGATCCAGTCTCTGGATGACAAGCATCTCAAAGCGGTGACTCCTAAAGTCAATTCCCGGTATTCCCTGGGCACCGCCACCGTCACCATACTGGCTCCCAATAAAGAATACGACAATCCCAATGACGCGTCCATTGCGCTGCATATAAAGAACGGAAACCGCTCTTTCCTGTTTACCGGGGACGCCAGCGAAGAAGCCGAAATAGACATGTTGAAAAGCGCTGGCGCGGACGCTCTTTCGGCGGACGTGTACAAGGTAGGCCACCACGGCAGTAAATATTCCACTTCCGCGGATTTCTTTAAAGCCGTTTCTCCCGACTACGCGGTGATCAGCTGCGGGGAAGGCAACTCCTACGGACACCCCCACGCGCAGACGCTCAACACACTCAGGGCAGGCGGCGTCAATGTATACCGGACGGACGAGGAAGGCACCGTTATCGCCACCACGGACGGCAAAACCCTGTCCTTCAACGTTCCCGCCTCCGACACATGGAAAGCGGGTGAGCCGACCGGCGGCAGCACATCCGACACATCAAGTCAGAAAATAAAGACCGAGACAAAATCCGCGCAGACAGCAGCCGCGACCGAACGGCAGCCGGAAGAAGAAAGCGCCCCAGCGATAGAGGAAAAGCCGCAGGAGAGCGCTCCCGCGGCCACAAACGAACTTACATATGTACTGAATGTGAAAACCAAAAAGTTTCATCTTCCCTCCTGCAGTTTTTTGCCAACCGCTAACAGACAGGACAGCAGCGAGAGCCGGGATGCGGTCGTCGCACAAGGATATGTCCCCTGCAAGAAATGTAATCCCTAACGGAACGCTTATACCTTGTAACTGTTCAATTCGCGGTTCATAGCCGAAATGTCCAAAAAAGTCTCCGCAACGGCGGCCTCAATGCTCCGCATCTCCTCATCTATGGCTGCAAGCGTCCCTGAAAGCTGCGTAATTTCCGCGCTGCTTTCTTCGGACGCCGCACCCACAGATTCCATAGCGCCCTGTATCCGCTCCAGTACTCCGGCATACTCTTCCACATTTTTAAGCAGCTCATCCATAGACTGCCTGATCCCGTCAGCTTTCTCCGTAAAGCCATGCGAAATCTCCCCAAACCTCTTATAATCCGCCGAAATTTCATCCCGCAGAAGATAAAGCATTCGATCGGCCAGTGCGTCGAGCCCCTGTATGGCTTCCACCACGCCCTTGCTCATCTTCTGTATCTCATTGGCGGCATCGTTCGTGTTTCCCGCAAGCACGCCGATTTCCCCGGCCACTACCGCAAACCCTTTTCCCGCCTCCCCGGCCCTGGCCGCCTCTATGGACGCATTCAGGGCCAAAAGGTTCGTCTGCCCGGATATTCCGAGAATCGTCTCCGAAAGCTCCTTAATCCGAAGAACCGCCTCCGCTTTCTTCTTTTCCTCCCGTAAGGCTTGAGACATCTTCTCCACATTTTTCCCGATCCCATTGTAAGATGCCTGCGCCGTATCATACAGCCTCGTCGAGGTATCATTGATTTCCTGTAAGCTAATCGCATTTCCCGCTGCAATCTCAACAATATTTTGTATATCTTTATATACGATATCAACCTGCTCACCCACCGTTCCGACAGACGCAGCAACCTGTTCGGAAGCTGCCGCCATGGAATGCATGGTATCGTTAATGTCGCTCACCCGCACCGCCGAGTCTGTCACATGCGCATTGATATTTCCCATCTTCTCCTCAATGCTGCCTGTCCCTCCTTTGATTTCCCTGACCGTATTACCTGTTTTCTCCAAAAGCCTGTTCAGGCTTTCCCCTATCACCTCGAGCTCATCTCCCGATGTGATATCAAGCACTCTCGTAAGATCCCCGTCGTCGGACGCGACTTCGAGAATTTTATCGTTTACCTTAATAAAGTTGCGCCGCATCCTGACCGCGACAAGCAGCGCAGCCACAATGGCAAAGAGCACGGCCACACCCACTGTAATCAGAATGTTTCTGATCAGGCTGTTCAGGGAAGTCTGTATGGAAGAAGCCTCATAATCTACCGCTACAATGCCCAGCACCTTTCCGTCAAGCGTAATGGGCGCATACCCGCTGTAAAAAGTTCCCCACTCGTCCGTAAACGGATCCTCCGTCACAGAAGAGCCGCCCTGCATCGCCTGAAACATAGCATCCTGCGCCTCATAATTCTCCGCGTATTCCCCCGGATCTTCCGGGTCCGTATCCACCACAAACTGAAACCAGTTGGAATCCTTCGGCATTAACGTGTAGACATAGGTCACCGAATTTCCGACTAAAAAGAAGCTCAGACTGTCTTTGACCGCAAGCAGCGATGCCTCATCGCCCTCCATAGCTTTTGCAAAAGTTTCCCCATCCACGTTCTCTGCCGCGATGACCGCGATTTCCATGACGTCATCCTTGCACTTCTTTTGTAAAAAATTGCCCATGTTAATGTACGCAACGCTTCCCACTATCGCCGCAACAATCGTGGCCGAGCCTAAAATAAAGAGAAAAATCCAAGCCGCAATACTGAGTTTCTTTGTTTTCATCCCTCTCGTGTCCCCCTCTTCGTCTTCGTGGAAGTAACCGGAAAAGCAAAATTCTCTACATTATATTATAATAAAAAAAAAGAAGCATACACAATATACATGGTATACTTCGCACTTTTTAAGGTATACTTTGCAAGTCGTGAATCGATATTTCATGGAAAGCTCTGGCGGCGGTCTGCAGCCAGCCGTAAAAAAATCGCTCCGTTACAGATCCTTTTGAGACAATTTGCTAACAATTTCACAAAAATCCTTCCTGGCAAGCTCATACTTGGAAGGATCCCTCAGAATAGCCGACGGGTGGTATGTCGCGGTCAGCGCACAGTTTTTCCGATATGTCCATGTACCGTGCTGCCTGGTAATTTTAAAGTCAGGCGAAATAATGCGCTAAGCCGGCTCAAGTTTTCACAATACGCTGTAAGCATCTCCAATACCCATTCTTAAAAGCTTTGTTCCCGGATGCTGCTCAGCGCTTCCTCTTTTATAAAACCAACATTTAATTTCGGGAAGTAAAGGATCTTCTCCCTCGTCTTAGGCTCATACAGTTTCAAATGGAACAAAAATCCGCAGCAATTCGTATCCGGCTGTTTTTGTTCAAACCAATCCGTCAGATTTTGTTTCAGTCCTTCTCCAAACTGTGTATATTCCCCTTCCGAACCGCCCGTCTCTGTCAACGGTAAAAATGTAACCGGCAGTACAATACGCGGTTCTTTCTGTCCCTTTTCCAATCCATAATAAAACAACACACCCAGTTCTATCAGAAGCCGTTCCTTCGTCAGGTCAAATGATTCCAACAGCAGATCTGCCATCTGCCGGATTACCTGTTCTCCAAAACAGTCCGACCGCACCGTTCCCACAACGACTTCTTCCATCACGCCTCCCGATACTCTAAGCTGCTGGAAAGATATCTCCGGCGTCCGGTAAATAAATTCCTCCGATACCTCCAGATATCTCTTTTCTTTCTTATCGTAAAGCAGATTCTGATTACGGATCAGACTGATATAAGGAAGCGCGCGCGCGCATTGATACAATGGCAGCTGCTTTAACATAAATTTCAACATACATCTTTCGTCCGGAAGCGCCGCGTTATCATCCGTCCGGATTTCAGGCGGTAAAGCCCCTGTCTGCTCCAGAAATCTTCTTCCCTCTTCTGTTGATTCAACCAGAAACCGCAGTCCGTCTTCTCCCCTTTCACCGCGGACTGTACAGGAATAAGACAACTTCTCCAAACTTGTCCGCCTTTGGGCAGATTTCTCCCGGTTCTGCATCGTTTGATTCCAGTCCTTCCACGACTCCGCCATTTCCCGGCTTATCATCAAAATGCTTTCCATCACATTTCGATAAACCGTATCATCCGCAGACTTCAGACCTTCTTTCAACCGTTGCCGTCCCTGCATATACTCTGCGAGAAGATCAAATAAATCTCTCTTCATTCCCCGGCTCTTCAAATTCGCCACAGGCTCAAATTCAATCCGTATTTGAATCGTATCCTGCATCTTATAGCAGCAGTGAAAATCAAGTTCGTAATCCCAGTTTAAAAATTTCTTGCCCATGGGCAGAAAACGACAGGTGTGCTCATCAAAAGCCGGGGACTGCGGACAGTTTTTCAGCGGATTCGGAAGGTAGACCTGAGACTCCAGCAACGTTTTCCCGATTCCGGCCATATGCGGTTTAAAAGGCGTGATAAATCTTAACCAGCGGGAGCTTTCATATCCTCCGTCTTCCACAATATCATATTCCAGTTCTGTAAACATAATATCCGCACGCAATTCCCGGGCATTCTCCCTGAACTGATTTGTAAAAAACAGACAGAACTCTTCTTTCCCGGTATCTGCTTTTCCCGCCGCAATCAGACAATCCTTTGTCTGATTTTCCACTCCCGCTGTCAGTCTTATGTGTCCGGCGGCCTTGAAATCCAAATGATAGCATGCGGCTACATCCATATCATATCCTTCCGCCAAAGAACGGCGCAAACGGTCTTCCGCTCTCACACGCACATCATCCGGTACGCCTCCGGCGCCTTTTCTCAGGGCCGCAAGCTGCCATGAAACAGCCTCGGCCAGCTTCTTTTTTACATCCAGAATGCCGTCGAACACACCGGAACACAGCAGACCGGCTCTCTGCACATGTTCCGATGTAAACAGCGCCTCAAAATCCTGTAAAAACTGTACGGCCCACACATCCATATCTACATCCGACAATTCCATGCTGCCAAATTCCGGCTCCATGCTGCCGTCATCCATGACGGTTCTGATTTTTGCCGTTCTTGTAACAAAACCGTTATGCAGAGGCCGAATGGCATAGAACTCCGGCGCTTCTACCGCCTCTTCTCCCGCTTTGCCTGAGTTTGAAGATAACGCATAGCATTTCGGTGTGATGGAACATGTTTTCAAAAATCCATTCCTTCCTACAGTCAGTCCATATAAAGCGCCTCCGTCATCCTGCGCAAACAAGAGGGAAGGGCATGCTTTCTGCGCCTCTTCGCAAAACGTCTGATATGGGCGTTTCTCCGTCATAGTACGATAAGGCCGGACATGGGACACTGCCTTCTGCGACGCCGGGTCAGGCGCAAGCCGGGCGGAACGTACGATTGCCGCCGTCATATCCACTTCAAAAATCGAACTATCCATCGGATATTGTTCCAGTTCCAGCGCAAAGGAAAGATCCACATCGTCCGGAATGTCCTGTCTGCTCTTTTCCATATATGCAGCCAGCTCCCCGGCATACCTGCGCACAAAATCCAGATATATTCCCCCTGCCCCTGTACATTCCGAAAGTTCCCACTTCTGATGATTCACCGGAGATGTCACAATAATTTCAACGTCCGCGCAGGAAAGCTGCCATGCCGCCTGCCGCTGTCGTGCAGCCGCCCCGCCGGATATCTCTTCGTCTGCCGCAAATTCAATATAAACATGCAAATACGCCGCACCCTTTTCCTGAATAATCCGGCAATATATCCGGGTGTGCGCCCATTCCGACAAGCCGATGACTGCGTCATTATAGTATGGCATGACGCACGAATCTCCTGTTTCCACGGAATTGCCAAATATATCTCTTAGTTCCATGGATATGTTTGCCGGTTTTCCAACTGCGCTGTATGGGTTGACGGAATCCGCCGCCGATACATATTTATACAGCGGAATAACCGCTTCATAAAGCCATGTCCTCTCCTTTTCCTGCGGGATTACCGGCGCGGACATTCCGCTCTCCTCATACACCCCCTCCTCGCCGCAAATCTGATATCCGGTAATCTGATACAGTCTCTGCATCAGCGCGAAGGCAGAATCATCCTCGTCTTCCGGCGCTGTTCTTTCGGACTGCACCCCGATACATCCCGCCGGATAACGCGCGCTTCGGATTTTCTGCTTCTGATCCTGCGTAATCAATGTCACGCCGTCCGCCACATGTGCGGCGCTCCCGGTTACACAGCAGTTGATACATTCGGTTCCCGGAATATCCCAGGACAGCTTCGCAAAAATCCAGATGATTCCGTTTCCTTCTTTATCAAACAAATCCTCCGGAAGCGTATTCCCTTCTTTCGTCCGCAGCCGCAGATAATATCCGCCTCCTCCGACGGTACTGCATTCCCATAACATGCGAATCAGCCGCCTGCCCTGTCCTGCCCATGCTATATTTTCCAGCTCCGCCCCTGATGTCCGGCTTCTTTTTACCGGACTCATATTTGTTTCTGCCGAAAAATTAGTTTTCACAAGAAAGCTTTCCGTTTCACTCCATGTATATTCCATCAAACATTTGCTTTCACTGCCAAGCCCTGATGTCTGATACAGAATAAGAACGTCCGGATTTTCCAGTTTCAAAAGTCCGTGAAGCCACCGTCTTCTTACCGAATCGGCGCCATAAACGGAAAATACCCCCTCCGTTTTACTTCTCCTGATTTCCATGGGAATCATACACCCCCATGTCACAGACTGCCAGACTCCCGCCTGGTCTGTAACCTGAGGTTTTGCAGCCCCCGCAATCACCTCCGCGACCCCATCGGATATCCGGTGGACTGCCTGTTTCCCATTCCGGCTGTCATACAATATGCTCTGGTTCAGACGAAACACTTGATTGGTATCCTGAAAATCGGCCATCTGCTCCCATTTCACAGGAAAACCGGAAAAATCACCGCTCGGAAGTTGTCCTGCTATTCTCTCTGCCTCCAGAACCGTCTGTTTCCACTCTCTTGTGACCCATTCACATCCTTCCTCCGCAGACACCGCTTTTAGAGTGATATCATGTCCTGTATCCTTAACAGGAATCTGCTGCCCCAGAATCTGATAAACCGGAGATATCTTTCCCGTCTCATGATCCGGCGCTTTTAATCCTTGCAGAAGGAAACGGGAAAGCATAGAACCGGTCTCCGCTGCACGTTCCCCCAGCGACTCCCGTATATATTCCTTCTGAGATACTTCCGCCCCTCTGACACCGGCTTCCCGTCTCTTCAAAAACGTTTCATCCGCAAGAATCGTCTGATCGGCAAGAATCGCTGCTGAAAGTTCCGCCGCCGAGCATCCGCTTTCCCGCATAATATCAACCAGAGAAAGCTCCCTCTCCTCCGGTGTAAAGAATACTGCTCCCCTCAGCGTAAGTTTCACATTCGGTCTTAAAATCCGGCTTGAGGCAAGATGCCCCGCCTGCGTTTCCTCCTCCGTCTTATCCGGATAAATCCGGTCTGCCAGCTCCGAAAGAGTACGCTCTTTGTAAACTTCAATTTCAGGCGCCTCAAATCTGACTTCGTCCAATACAGCCTGCTCCTCTCCGTCATTCAGCCGGCTGACCGCAGAAAGAAACCGGTCCCATGCAGGAATCTCTCCGGTTTCTGCCTCCGTCAGGAGCAAAAAGGCAGCAAGTCTCTGCACGGTATCTCCCCGAAGCGTAACCCATGGGCGGTCAGCTCCTGGCAGCGATAGCGTATCCGCATACGGCTCCTTCTCCTGCCACTCCATAGAAATCTGTGGATTCATCCGCAGAATGTCTCCCGCATAAAACAAATCTTCCGGGCAGACGGACTCATAAAAGCGTACAAATAACACAGCCGCCGCTTCTTTTAGCGTCAGTCCGGTACGTCTGTTTACAAAAACACCGCTTCCAAACGTCAGCCGGCTTCCTGCATAAGGAAGGGACAACGTATCCTTCACGGTATCCCAAAGTATATCTGCCCCCAGTCCATACCTGTCCCCGACTGCATCCAGCGTAGCTCCGGCCGGCACTGTATATACCAGTGTATCAAACCGAATCTGACTTCCGGTTTTCACCAGCAGCTTTTGATTCTGCAGCACAAATTCTTCCGGCGATACTCCAAAATCATCCCGGATGCTTCGAATTTCTACTGTTTCGCTGCGTTCCCTGCCCAACTTCTCAATCTCTCCGGCCAGTTCTTTAAGGTACATCTGTACATAATCCGTTAAAAACGCTTTCGCCGCCGACTGGATTTCATTTCCATCCATACCTTTTCTGCCCCGCTGCGGCTGATAAAACGGATCTGCATTTAATTTTTCAAAATACGCTGTAACAGAATCAAAATAGTCCTCGTCCACCATCTGATTCTCCCAATAATTGACCGTATGTTCCTGTCCTTTTTCCGACACACAAACAGACATAGAGGGAAGCATCGGAAAAACATACCCTTCCCACATTTCTTCCCGGGTATCTTGTTCCCAGCCGATGCTGTAATCAATCATCACATTCTCACTTAAAAATTGTTCCAGCAGATTCCAGGTCAGAGAATCTGCAAATGAGGACGAGAGCTGTCCTGCTTCTTCCCACGTAAAATGCGTTTCCTCAAAATGTGACAATATCCATTCCGTAAGCAGATCATTCCATCGACACAGATTCTCCTTATTCATCACCATGAGAAGTACAATCGCGGTCTTTTGTTCACCTCCCGCCTGCATAGACGGATTCTCCAATACGAACACAGGAACCAGCTTCAGGTCTAACGTCCGTTTTTCTAATTTCTGCATTCTTAAGTATACCGGCGCGCACTTCACGCCGGTAAGATGTCTCTGATTTGCCGCTTCCTCAATCCACGGCGTATTCTCATCCTTTCCGACAGTAAATTGAATCTTCTGCTGAAACGTAAACGAGAATTGAATCTTAATAAAGAGAATCTTAAAACTGGCTTTTAATGAAAGTGAAAGCTCAAGCTCAATCAGACTCTTCCGGTATGACTGTATCGTGATTGCCGCGTTTGCATTGACATCTACAGACGCGTGAATCGCAATGATTTTCAAATCCGCGCTCAAAAACAGTCTTCCGCTGATTCCTGCCATCGCTTTCACATAATAATAAGTATCTTCTTTCCCTGTATTTTGTTCATGAAATACAGCCGCCGTTCCCTCCAGAATCCCAAATACCTCCAGAGAAACGCCGCCCGATACAATCCCAAAATCAAAAGCTCTTCCCATTCCCACCTTCATACCAAGGCCGAGCATCAAAATAGGAGAAAAATTTCCATTGATAATCCGGGGAACCGTAAGTTTCGGAACGTCTTTCAGGACTCCCATATAAATCCCGCCTTTGCCGTTATAAATCCCCCACTGGAATTGGAAAGAACGAGAAAAATCCTGTTGATGCGGAAATCCGAGATCCAGATAAAAACCTCCGTTTGTATAGACCTCCAGGCTGACAGTTCCAAGCATAAGTGTCAGAACACCAAGCCGAAATGTCCGGTAACGCTTCGGAACCAGCACCTCTCCCTTAAACATTCCCACCGTGTCTGTGATTTTCCTGTACAGCAGTTCGATACCAAATCCATCGAAAGCCGCCAAAGCGCTTCCCTCCTGCGCCCGAACGGTAATCAGCGCTCCATAAAGAACCGGATCGTTCATCGCAAGCTTGACATTGACCGAGCTGTTCACGGTAAAGTCAATGCCAAACAGCCAGTTCATCGTGGAATCATAGGTCAGTTCCTCCGGCACGCCTCCTGACGCGTCAGGCGCAAGCTGTTCTTTTAACGCCGAAACTGCCGCTTCGATTCCCTCTGCGGCAAAAACTCCGTCCACATGCACGTGCTGTCCAAGCCCCATATAAGACAGTTCGAACGTTTTTTCATCCTCCGCCGTGTTTACAGGCGGTCTGCCATTCACCGCATCCCATGTAACCGGATTGTCCCCGCCGTACTCCACCCCCAGAATCTTTCCTGTTAAGATAAAAAATAATTTATTCTGCTCAATATCATACCTAAGTCCTATTTCATCCAGATACATCAGTCCTGCAATATCTGTCTGTACACGGTATAAAATCAACATTTCCTTTCTGGTGACATTAAATTCCAGTACAAATTTTTCCAGGTGAATCCGCTCCAGAATATCCCACGGCTTAGCAAGTCCGTACTTGTGATTTGGCTGAATCATTTGAATCAGAGACTCGACCAGACTCCCCATGGTCATCCCCCCAAGACTCACGTCAAGAATTTCATCCTCATTTCTGAAAAACCACGCGGCCTGAAGATATGACTCTTTATACTGCAGCCGGAAGAGGTATTTTCTCTGTTCGGCCGTCTGAATGTGATCTGCCTGGACTAAGACACGGAAACCTCCCAGCCTCATAAACGCAAGCGCTGAAACGTCCGCATCTTTCTCCGGAAGCGCAAACACTTCTATCCTGCCGCCAAGTGTCAAATCCTGTCCCAGAAGAACAATATGCCATCCCGCTTCAAAGGCTGCGGTCAGTGAAAATCTGCCTTGCAAAGTGGCATAAGATACCTCAAGTTCCGTCAGGTAAAGTCCGGATATATCGTCCGGCGTTGTCCGGATGTCAAACATCTCCGTCAGCAGACGTCCGATATTAACTTTCCCGGACTGTAATCCGCCTTCCAGCATCCAACCCGGATTTTTATACGCTGCATTTGCAAATAGTACAAATTTTTCAGTCCCGGTTCCAAACGTCATAATTCCCTGTACGGCAAATTCAAAATGTGACGTGCCGGCCCGTGCGTCCGCAGACAGTTCTGTAAGGGCAATCCGAAGCTCCCCCACCGAAAATGCCAGAATATCCTGCACGCTCGCATGTATATGAATCTCCCGGCTCATCGCAGAGCCGCTAACCGCTATTTCTCCCAACACATTTTCTCCATTTTCCCATCCCAAAGGCAGCGGCGCGCCAAACGTCCGGGACAGATCAGACAGCCGCGGCGCGTCTTTCTCCGTCTTTTTCGAGAATTCTGCGGAAGCTGAAAAACTCATTTCGGGAAACATCATATCCAGATTCAGTTCCAGCTTATATTTTCCAAGCTGAAACGCAAGTGTCCCTCCCGCCTCCGCGGTAAACAAGCCGGATTCCGCAAGCGCTCCCTCCTGCTTGTTCCCCATGCTCACCTGTATCCCCGCATTCAGGCGTTCCAGCGTGACATAAGGAACAGGCAGAACCCACGGTTCGGCCAGTGCAAATTCCATGGTCATATAGATCGGAGAGAGCTTCAGCTGTTCCCGTTCCGACAAAATATTCATCCGATAAAGGCGGAACTTATTCAGAGCCACCCCGACCGGCAGGCACACTGACGCCACGTTCTCCCCCGCCTTCGTGATATACATCAGAAATGACAGCAAATCGCCGACTCCCAGTCCCTCGCGGATATACATATGGAGATTCCAACGATCTGACTGTGCAAACAGAGGAACCGTAAATACGGCTTCCGGAAGTTTATCCAATTGAAGCTTAACCTCCAGTCCCGCCTCGGAAATATAAGGATAAAAAAAACTTTCCTCATACTCGATTCTGTTAAAAAGCAGAAGCTGCATATGCGCCGACGAAAAAAAACCGGAAATCATCCCCTCCACCGGAGCACAAAGCTGAAACTCTTCTTCATAATTCGTTCTTCCCGATATCACTTTGCTGCCTGTCAGCAAAAATCCATACGGTTCCCATCCTTTCAGGTTTCTCAGCTGTGTCTCCGCCTGAAAAGTAAACGGGAGGCGCAGATTATAATCAGATGTTATAAAAGTAATCTGCGGCTTCGAAATCGGGATATCCGCAATGATACTGCTCGCTTCCCGGCTTCCCCTTTCATCTTTTTTCAGACAGGGGGACACTTCCCTGAAAAATCCTCCCAGAGTTCCTCTGTAATCGCTTCTAAAAGACATCTCTGTCTCAAAATCTTCTTCCACTTTGGTACATACTATGGAAACCCGGAAAAGTCTCCCTCCAAGCCAGCCGTTTAAAGAACATTCTCCCTGTATCTTTACACTTCCAGGAAGCAGAAAAAGCTCAGGGTTCACAATATTCAGTTCTCCGTTTTGCAGCGTAAGAACAAAACGCAGAAATACCGCCTCCGCAATCCGCCCGTCCAGTTTCAGGCTTCCGCTCTTTGTTTCCGCCTTCAGTATATCGTATAATTCTTGAAGTTCCATATGTACTCCTTACTTCAGTCAATTTGTCAATGGCGTCGGAAAAACAAATCTGCATGAGGAACAGCAAACTCCGGCTTTCCTGTTTTAACAGATTCTTTTATAGCTGAGTTCGCAGCCGCTTTTTCTGCATTTAATGAATTGATAACAATTCCCTCCTGAGTATGCGAAAATTCATAAGAGCCTGAAGAGGCGGCAAAGCAATGCATCTGCGCGGTCAGGCCTGACTCACTTTCCTCGAATATAGTGAAAAGATTTTCGTCTATAATACCCGTATTCCAGTTCGCAGCACTTTCGTCATTGCTATTATAGTAAATCAAGTGGCGTGATCCTGTTTTCTCTTCCTCTTTCAGATAATCAATCATCCACTGAACAAATGTAAGATTCGGATGTCCGTGTTTATTCTTAAATCCGGCTGATATAATTGCAGTATGCGGATCGAATTCGTTAAGCAAAATGGGAAATAAAGGCAGATCCTCATCCTTTGAAAGCATTCCATTGATAGTCTTCCAGGAGCCGTGATGCGGCGCCGTCCAGACAGCATTTTTTCTTTCCGCAAACACCTCTGAACAATACATTGCATAAAACGTATGTATCGTAGCGTCTCCCGTAAAGATAAATTTAGGAAAATCTGCTATTTCATTGCTTTCAAGACTGGAAACTGCCGACGTGGCATTTTTTTTAATTGCGCTATTCCCGGCGCTTTTAGCCCTTGCTATTTTTATCCTTCCTAGCGTGTTAAGTTCCAGTCGTTCTAAAATAGAAAGGACAAACGTATCTCCCAATTCATAAGAATAACCTCTTGCAAGTTCAATAACATTCTGACCCGAAAGAAGTTCGGCTCGTCTCAACATTTCTTTCACACCACTGTCTCTGCCACCATTCACATGATCTGCCTGCATACTGCCTCCGACCAATACGCTTCCGATTACTCTTTTCACTCCGTCATGTTCTTCCAGCCATTCAATTATGTCGTCTGAGGTATACTTTAAAAAGGAAAGATCGCCAAAAAAATAATTCAGCTGTTTCAGCATCTCCATGCCAGTTTCCAATGCTACATCATTTCCAAAATCTTTCCAAAACAATGCCTTCTGTTTGTAATCTTCAGGGTAAGCATCTGATAACTTAACAACCCTCTGCTGTCCTATAATTATTCCCTCCGCCGCGCCCTCCCCCTCACTTCCTTCCTTCAACGCCACATTTATAATCTTCTTATTTGTCTTGTTATCATAAAGAGTAAAACCCGACTCTGTCATTGAAAAAGTTATTGTCAATATGTATCTCTCATCACCGCCCTCGTATTTCATCTTGATTTCTTCTCTGTCATCTAAAAAAAAGAGTGTACAGTGAAAATCACTCCAATACCCCTTCTTCTCTGGGCAACACATTGTCCTTCTGTACTTTGCCATAGAAACAGACAGGTCTGCCAAAAACTCTTCTTCCGTCCCGTCATCCATTATATTCATCCCGTATCTCAACTGGCAGCCTTCTGATCCCAGAACAATCGTACTTTGTCCAAATAACGCCTCCCACAAACTGTCAAACAACGTCCAGTGGTCTGAATCTCTGTGTGTAAACAATACGTTATCTAAAAATACGTCCTCCTGATTACAAAATCTTTCCCGCATCTTTTCTGCAACATATTCCACCGATTCCCGGACAGGCGTATCCAGTTTATCGAATCTTGCAGGTGTTGTCCGGTCTGTCCCACAGTCGATAAGCGAAAGGTTTACAAGTGCGTTACATTCATCATACACCTCTATCAGATTCATCGCCCCCTGTCCTACAGGAAGCACCGTCACTACAACTTCTGACATATCTATTCTCCCTTTTCTGCATATGCCCCATACCATCCGACCGATTTTCCGTCAGAAATCAGAAACAGATCGCTGCTTCCCGGAGGAAAAGACAGTCCCATCACTCTGATATTATAGTTATGAAGGCGTATCAGATAGCCTTGCTTTCCTTTTTCCAATGACAATGCGCCAAATCCCATCTGTATCATGCCTTGCAGCGCAGTCAGGCCAGACAGACTCTCCGGAAGTCTGATTCCTACATAATACTCCGTCTCTCCCTGCTTTGCAGGCCAAAAGGCAGTCAGCAGTTCCATCCCAAGAAGACCGCCTCCTGCCGGCGCCCCTTGATTTCCAGGGGAAATCGTCCACCGAAACCCCTGCCAGTTCTTCGGCGGAATCCCCTGCATCACCGGTGCGCTCACAGATTGCCATCCGGCTGATTCCGGCGAGCCTCCCGCCGTCACAAATTCCCGTAAGGAAACTGCAAACGTATCGGGAAATGATCCTTCCCTCCACGTTATGTTTCGGATATCCAGCACAAGCCTGTCATACTCCATTGTGAGAGTTCCCTGTTCCGGCTTCTGAATGTTCAGAGAGGAAAACGACAGACCTTCCCCTGTTCCCTCTCCTCCAAATCCGAGCAGATCCGCTCCTTCCATCTCCCGGCTTTGCATTCTTCCATTGATGATAAAGGTTCCGTTTCCATTTCCATCTGCCGTCAAATCCATACTTTCTACCGACACCCGGCTGATTCCGGAACCCGCAAGTTCGAATTCCACAGCAGATTTTAGCCGATACTGGTACTTGGAGATTCCTTCTTCCTCCACCAGTTTTCCAAACAGGACAAGGCAGTTGCCGTCCGGATTATTCTGTGCAATTGACTTCGCCTCAAACATGCGGTTTACAAGAAGTTCCGAGATACTCGTAAAAGAGCTGATTCTTCCCCCGTCTATGACAATCTTAATCTCACGTGTCAGATAATCGTATTCCGGCGGTTCTGAATCATAAATCAGCTTCCGCTTTGTGGTATAGTCCACAAGAGCATCAACCTCTGCCTTTTCCATACACAGACCCTGCACGCTGTCTTTTTGAATCTTTCCGGTCTGCACGGCAAGAAATGCAGCACAGAATTCCTCAGGCTCTATGCCTTTCATAAGAATCCGTACCTGATCCGGCATTTCTTCCAGAGACACGCAGACGTTCAACGCCAAAATTCCCTGAAATCCCGTCTCCTCAATCAATTTCAGAAATTCTTCGTATCCCTCTTTTACGGTTCCTTCCCCGGTATACGCTCTTCGGACACAACTTTCAAATACTTCGCATCCCGACAGCGCCTGCCGGATACTTTGACGATCCGAATATTTTAGGAGCAGCATCGTATTCCGATCCTCTTTTCCCACAATCCATGATTCCGGCGATAATTTAAATGCGATTCCATCTACCGAAAAATCAACCCCCGCCGATGGAGCAAACCTGCCCAATTGCTGCGGAGAGTCTATTCTGTATATGAACTGTTTTTGCATAAAATGTTGTCTCAACTCTTTTGTAACCGAACAAAACCTGAAATCCGGAAGCCCTTTTTCCTGAGAGACATTTGCAAACCCAATCCATTCAAATCCGCCATCCTGCGTCGTCTGCGCCATCAGTCCCTGAGACGATACGGAACGTATATTGGGGGAATCTTTGGCGATCATTTCCGGTAAAAGCACCGTCTTTTGTTCGGATAATATCGTCCTTCTCCTCCTGTAAAGTCCTTCCTCCCACTCCGACGCCAATTTCTCCGGATACACACAAACCCCTCTGTAAGGAAGAAACGGAACCGCAGGCATCCCCTCCGAAAACTCCCTTTCCGGAATTTCCAGAAAACGCAGTTCCCCCTCTTTGCTGTCTGCAAATAAAGCATCCGCCTCGGATTGGCAGTAATATCTCGATTTCCCCTCAATGCCTACCCACGAAGTAGTCCCCATCGCACAATCATCATAGGGCTCTACTGCGGGCATAGACGGCACAAAACACAAATAACTGCCCTCCCCGCGCCGTACTGTCTCGGTTCCCGATAATCCGCACATCAGATGCCGCTCTTTTTCCTCCCCTGAAAAACGTCCTGAGATTCCAAGATACAACATGCCTGACGCACACACGTCTTTCTCTTTAGTTCGATGTGCGCGGACAGGCTTTCTCTGAAAGACAAGGGCTGCATCCTCTGTTCCTTTCATCTCTATCGAGTATCCCGTCTCCGTAACAAAATTTGAAACAAGCCGCCGCCCTTTCAGGCTAAACCACGTATATTCCCGTTCCAAAAGGCGGTGAGGAGTAATCATAACTTCCATGTCTTCCTCTGTTTCAGATGTAAATACTCTGTTCACTGCCGAATGTATAAATCCCTGAAAGCGGCTGTTCCTATCATCACTTATAGAAAAAAAACCGATTCCTGCATCCAGCCGCTCCATCATCCGATTTCCCATATCTTTTAACTTTCCGCAGAATGCCCCGCACTTTCCCGCATCTGTATCCAGATAGACTTCTCCGTCCCAACGGCCGTCGGGACCTAAGAAAGCACAGTTACTTTGTCCGGAATCTTGAAAAAAAAACTTTGCCCCTCCACATCTCAGAACGGTTCCCTCCGAAAAAACCAGTCTGTATCTCTCCATAATCACGGACTCTGTCGCCCTTAATTTCCCGGTTCTGCTCCATGCCAGAAAATGTACCCGCCATGCCTGTCCCGATTCCTGCGGATTCTCGACCCACAGAAAACGAATCCACCTGTTCCGGCGCCTGAAAAATGCCGCCGCTTTCTCAAAAAACAATTCCTGCTTCTCCGTCAGATCGGCAAACACATACCGTCCTCCCAATAAGAAACTCTCTTCCAGCGTCAGGCTCTGCTTTTCATTGTTCTCCGGAATAAAACAATACATCTGACACTTCTGATATACAAAATATGTATTTTCATATACTTTCATCAAGTCTGGCATCGCAGTCTCCGTTCTTTCACATCTTGTTTACATCTCAATCCGATCTCCGTGCATAAGTGGAAGCTTCTCAAAAAATGCCGGATGATCCGCCGGATTTCTTAAGCATGCCTCTCTTCCGTAAGGATTCCTTCTGAATATACGAATCGTTTGAAAATCCGGACAATAGATTCCCTTTTGCCGGAGCAATTTTCCCAACGTAGTTCCTGCCGGGACGTATTCTTCTCTGGCATTTACAGTGATCGTGAACAATAGCGTAATCGCCGTACGCCCCCGAAAAAGAAGATACGGCGCTGTCGGATCCGGAATTTTTTCCCACCCGGGTTCTCCCAAAAGAAATACATGATTTCCCGTCTCGGTATCCGGCAGGACGTCACTTACAAACATCGCCTCCGGATACTGGATCCGGTAGTAAGAGCTTCTTGTATTGACAGAACAAAGATCCAAAACCCCCGCCCCTGTCTGCTGCGGCTTCCCTGACGCCGATTGCCGCGTTTCCGAATACGGCAATGCGTATAACTCTTCTTCAAACATGGAAACAAAACTGTCAAATTCCAGATACTCCATCTCCTGGCCCGCCTGCAAAGATACTTTATAAGTGGCAATATTGTTTCCGATAAATCCCGAAACGTTTCCCTCATCCATCTCATTTTGATATTGGTATACCGCCTGTTCCACCTGAATGGAATACCCCGGACGTATATCCGCACATCGTCTGCTCTCTGAAAATCCGCAGGAATAATAAAGCATATCCTCTGTGCGCTGCGTTGCGGATCTGGCTATAAAATCCAGTATCTCATACATCGCTCCCGGCGTTACACATTGATAACATTCGCTGATAAACGAGTCATATTCCGTACGCTCAAGTATCTGTCTTGTATCAACGGACAAGGTATACGGTTCTGTCTTACTAAGGCTGAGCGGTCCGTATACAATCGTCTCTGCCGCCGCTTCTTCCGGAACGGTTTCTTTAAAGACCGGAGTAGCATGTAATACTCGTGTAATCACCTTCTCTGCCCGTCTTCCGCACCGGCATTGAAGCGTATCCGATTCTCCCGACACATAATCCGGACGCGATATATCCTGAAGCACCACCTGCGGACCGGCTGAGATATTCGTTATGTACGGGGTGAGACTCACCCGAAATCCTTCTTCCCCACCCAAAATTTCCTCATCAAACAAAATATGCATTCCCCGGTTATAAGCGGGAATATCATAAACATAATTTCCACCGAGCTTTGGAAGAATCCGGCACTGCCCCTCGCTGATTTTCCAATCCATAGGAGCCCATTTCAGAAAAAGATCCTTTCCATCATAATCTACTGTTACATTTTCATACGTTTTAAGAAGTAAGATTTCTTCCGAAACAATCTCCGGCTTCTCTTTCGCTGAAATACATATACTATAGTTTGTATCCGGATCCAGCGCTACTCCGGTAATGCTTACATCCCTGCACTGTCCGGATACTGTCTTTTCAGCGGCAATCACATCATTCCCTATAATCTTTACAAGGTACTCCCCCTCATAGACCATCGGGGATTGCTTCACCGTCCATCCGGCTTCCACATTATATACTTCTCCACACAATTCCACCGTCACCTGATATAACTTCAGTTCATAAACTGTTCCCATTGACTCCTCCAAATCGGTTTACAAAATAGAATTTTGCATGTTCATATCACCTGTGACAATTCCTTCTGTAATCATTTGCTGTCCGCTGCGTTTCTCCACTCCATACGAATCTTTCAGTTCCAGATTGTATACCATAATATCCTCCGCTCCCTTTTCAATCCCTTCAATTTTCTTCCATTCGCTTATCTTTCCATCTGAGCATAACACATATTCTCCCACCGCACATTGGTCTGCCGTCTTCCAACTTCCCTCTCCATTCTCTCCTCTGACAAGCATCGGATGACCGGACGTAACAGCCAGTTCATTCATCCCCTTCACTTTAAATACATGAAGCGCTCTGTCCTCGATTCCTTTCCAGATGTTAACCACCTCCAGGGACGAGCCGGCTTTCCCTGCTATCCTCTCTCCGATTATTATGTGCTGTATCTCCTTCTGTTGTCCGTCCGCCATCATGATACGCGTCCATGGCGCCACACATCCATACATAATCTGTAGTACACATACTTTGTTCGAAGCGCTTGCAGCACCTTTTAATGTTGAGACAACCAGGTTATGTTTATGATAACATCCTTTTTTTCTGTTAAATGTAACAAGCTCCATCTCCAGATGATAATCAAATTCTGTCTTCTTCCATTGTGCCGGATCTTTGTATGCCGTGTTCCATGAAATAAATTCATAATAATACCCATTCGACATCCTTTTAATTTTAATCTCATTATCGGAATCACACCTGTAATCAGGAGTGCCTGCTATTACAGAAACACCTCCGTCTTTTCTGTACAACTTACATACAGCCGTGTTCTTAAGTTCTTCTGATCCCTCCTGAATCGGCTCCTCATCCTCACTAAACTGAATTTCTCCCTTTCCCGGAACACACAGAATCGGGCGATTTTCAAACTTCTCTTCCCGTCCAAACCCACATAAATAATCCACATCGCTCAAATCTTCCGGACTGCGAATCAGGGCAATTACAATATGGTCCTGATCTCCTTTGCTTCCTGTATCGGGTCTCCTTCCCTCAATCGTTCCCAGTTTCACCGTTTCCTTTTCTTTTTTCGGCCAAATATGCTTATAATTGAAATTTTCTGTTCCGGCATTTGCTTCCTTCAATAATGCAAGTTCATTTTCTTCCGGCGAAGCCTGTCCCCACTTTCCGTAGGCAATCAGTCCGAGACGGAATTCTCCGTTTTTCCCTTTCCGATTGATAATGCAGGATTCCTCCAACTTGATGAAAAAATCATCCTCTTTCCTGCTGTCTATCGCCTCTCCGAGTACTTCCTTAGTATCCATATCCAAAAGCTGGACTTTAAGTTCAAGCTCCTTCCATGTTTCCTTCAAGGATATCTGTACCATAAAATGAACTTTACCTTCCTCCGGCAAATATGTGAAATCATGAACTTCAAACGAATCATATACCTCAAACAGCCTCGGATTATCAACCTCCAGAATTGTCGGTTCCGCTTTCACCGCCCGAAAAAGACTGGTTTTCTCATTCATACGGCAAATGCCCTGAGGATGATTTCTACACCTGTTTACAATTGTACCGGGAAAGTTCTCATTGGATGAATTAATTATCTGCCTCATGTGCTTCCTCCTTATAATCGGTAATTTTTACTAGTGTAGTTTCATTTTAGCATAAGACGATATTGGGGACTATATTAATTCTTATTATCCGAAATTTTGTGTTTTTGATGTTGTATCAAACCGGCAGGCTGTCCCTCACGCAAAGTGCTCGCCACCGACGCGTCCGCCGCAAGGGACGCCTTCTGCACCAACCGCGCATGGATCTGCGTCCCGTTCAGCCTCTGATATTCCCTTTTCATCCGGTGGATCTCCTGCTCCGCCTCCGGCGTGATCACACGGCCGGCATCTTTATCGCATCTGGGCAATCTCCGTCTGTTCTTTCCGTACTTTTTCTTCCTCCATTTCGTTTTTATGTGATCCCTCTTTTCTTTCTGCTTACGATATACGACGCCTCCCGGTTTGTCAGGGGATCTTATTGAGCCGGCAGAAAACCGTATAGATCCGTATCATTTGCATGGACTCCCTCATAATCGTTACCTGTTTATCTTATCTGAAAAACGGCATAGAAAAAAGCGTGTTGTTTTCGGAAACACGCTCTCATAGAAGTTCCGGGAAACATGGATATTTTATTTTGTAGCGATTGCTGCATCTTCAGGTACTATAATTTACCGCTCTACACTTTGTGACTGCCGCAAGGGTAAGCAGATAAAAACATAAAACTTCCCGCAGATACGTCTTCACCTTCTCTCACTGAATCAGAAAAGCCTCCGTTCCGGTCACAAATGGCATAGCAAAAGAAGTTCCTGTGACGAGTGAACAGCCTCCATTCCTGCCCGGGGTCATCACACCCACCCCAAACACCACAAGATCAGGATTCACATAAATATCCGTGGTGCGACTATTGACCTGTTTCTCAAAAAGATATCCCCTCAAATGCTATTCATCGTATCAAATGCGCGATACAGCGTTGGATAGCCACATGTTTAAAAATATAAAAATAGATTTGCAAATCTATGTAAGCTTATACAAATTAACTTGATGATCTGTTTCACCATACAAAAGAATCGTCACTATTGCCCCATACGCTAATTGTATACGACTATGTTTAAAACTCCACAGTATCAATTCCAAGAGCTCCTGAGGCGAAATGTTTAAATTATCGAGCCTGACAATTCCTGTACCAAATAAAGATATTGTAATCGAATGTCCATCATATACTTTGTCAATTTCCTCCCAGAAAGCCATAAGAAAGTTTACGTAGTCCTTCATGCTGAGATAAGCTCTATTGGAATCGTCCATCCGCGAGAACGCAGTCAACAAATACCTACGACCGTCCTTCGTATCGGAAAATATAGTTCCCAAAGGATATCTGACTCCCTTACCATGCTTACGATATCTTTTCCTCTTACCCTTCACGCTTGATAATTGATCTGTAATCCTTTCATCCAATTCTTTCGCTCCTTCTGCGTAAAATTTCTGTAAGTATTGTCCTTCTACCGATTCTGAAGAAACAAGGCTTTCCTTTCCTCCCAATTCTGTGTCAAAATATTCATTTGCATTAATAACTTTCCAAACATCATCAGGCTCATCGAAAATATTTCCCTGCTTGACTTTTACCACATTTCCATTGATGTTCAGATTTATTTTCTTTATTTTATTCGCATATATCCATAAAATGAAATATGCTGCGATAAGAGAGACAAGATAGAACGCAAGTACTATTTTCCAGATAATACTTTCATTATCACATTTTGCTGCAATATCGTTAATTGGCTTGATCGACAACAACGCGACTAACACGCTGACTGCACTCAAAACCTTATAGTATTCTGTTCTTATTTTTCTATCCCAAAGTTGCACTAAATACTGTTTATGACCGCTTCTCATTCGTCCCTTTCCTATTGCAAATCAAGCGTATTAACGATCTCCGGTTCAATCACATTCGCACTGATCCAACCTTCCAAATTATGCTCAGGAAGTGTGACTTTCAGCCAGAATCTCTGTGAGTCATGCTCGTAAATATAGTTGTAAAGCATCTCATCTTCATTGGAAACAACAAAAAGACTATTGCTGTCTATATCAGCCATCTCTCTTATATTCGCATATGAAGTAGCTTCGTTCAGCTTAAGATAAACCGTCTCTCTCGCTTCCTCCTCCATAATTTCTTCTTCGTCCTGCACATCTTCGCTCACCTCTTCCTCTATCCAAAAAGGGGGATAATTATCTATTTCTTTTGTCAGCTTGTCCTCTGTATCCACTAAAAATTGATTAAAACAATATATTTGAGAAATGTGCTTTGAAGGCAAATATTTCTCCAGATGAAAAATTGGGAAAATGGCCCATAAGTAGCAGCATATTAATATAGCCCAGACTCCTTTTGAATGAAGGAGCACATGCCGTCTGCTTTGAATAATATTCAAATACTTTTTCTGCATGCAAATACTATTCTTTTTCCCACATCCCGCTATTTTTTCATCCCATTCATAGCGTTTTCCTCCGGATAATCTCGGTAATATGTATCTTGCACCTCCCATAAAAAAATAAAGCAATCCCATACATACTTTAATCAATGCTGCCACAATGTACTTCTCAACCGGCCACATTATGTATATGCAGAGGGCAATAAGCAGTACCCCGATTAAAATCCGAACCGTTTCCGGCAGCACCAGCAAAATATTCCACAAACCATAGTATAGTGTTTTCATCTCTAATATTCCTCTACATCCTCGACAATAACACATTCATCCACCGCTTTACTGTCCGAAATTGCCTGTTGTCCAATCACGCCCTGCTCATCCCCTTCTCCCAAAAGTTTCACTGCGGCGCGCTCCAATGCCGGCCCGGACAATACGTCCAGTTCAACCAGTTGTTTCAGGGCCTGCAATTTTGTCAGCATGGATGCACTTCTGTTTTGCTGAACACGCGAATCAAACTCTATGCTGGTAATTTCTCCGTTAATATACGCCAAAAAGGTACTATAGCTTTCTCCCAGCTTCTCTTCAAGAGCTTTTACTCCCTCGGCTTTTGTGTCGTTTAAATCATTTTTTCTTTTTTGAATTTCGTTCTCTGCCTCTAATTTCTTTATACTGATATCCTTTTCCCGTTGTATTTTTCTTGTCAGTTGTTCATTCTGATTATTGCCAATGCTTTCGTCTGCCATGGCATCCAAAGCCGCATTGATAATATTTGTTGCTCTTTCATCCAGTGCTGCGCCGACAGCGATCTCTTTACTTTCCAAATATGTGATTTCTTTTAACCGCTCTGCAACTCTGTCCTTTAAAGCACTCTCAAGCTCTATTTGGCTCTCTATATCATACGCCTTATGGCAGTCCTCAACTATCTTGGAAACAATATCCCGCACCACTTCTTCTGCATCATCCATTTTTGACTTGAATACAAATACACAATCACTGATACGATACTTAAGTTTGACCGTCACATAGAATCGGAAATTACCTGTGACATCCGCTATCTTTTGCTGAAAAGCATATTCTCTCCACGCAAGTGATACTTCTGCGATTTTGTTATACCCTCCCGCCCTGATTGTACTTCCCAATGCCGGTTCCTGTTGTGTAATAACTAATATCTTATCAGGATTCCCTCCTTCTTTATACAAAACATAAGCCGTATCCCGATCCGGTTTAGGCGCCGAATCGAAAATAGAAAATTTGAAATTGTTGACTGTAAACAATGGTCTGTTGTCACTCATTATCATATGCTCCTTTGATTGATTTTTTCCGCCGCTCTTACTGCCCGATTGCTCTTCATTGAAATCTTTTTCAAGAAAAACTCCATATCCTCCCTGTCCGCCTGTGTATCCTGAAAACTGTACAAAAATTGCCTCAAGTATGCAATGTACTCATCACCACATCCACCATACTGAAACAAATACCTCTCCAAAAAACTTTTCGTCATTCTATGCATCTCCCGGCTTTTCCAAAGATACTTCCATAATTCCTGCACCTTTACAGCCGTATCGTTTTTTATCAGGCACATTTTCACAAAAATCATGTCTTTGTGCTTTTCCGGCCTGTTTACATCGATATTTGACATCATGTCATCTATGAGAAGCATTAGCCAGAAAATATGTCCGATTATCCGCTTCTTGTTTCTGTCTTTTCTGGAGTCATATTGTAACAATTTCTCATATAACACTTCCGCTATCATTTTAAAATAAACTGCTTTTCGCTTACCAATTGCATAAAATACGGAAAGATACTGTCCATATCCATAATCACATTTTTTCTCTATTTCATAAAGCACTTCGTTGAAATAGTTTTGTATTGCCACCTTTATTTTCTGCTGAGGCCAGTCTTTTGATACGCACATCATCAAGGTGATAAATGAACAATGCACTTTTCTCTGTTTTGTCCAATACAGAAACAGGTTTTCGATGTTATCCTTGTACTGCGCATTATCATGTGCTTGTACCATGATTTGCGCCACCGCAAAGTCCGTAATCAAATCTTCTCTTGCCAATAATGGCTTAATTGCCTTATTCTCAAAAAAAGAAAAATCGTTTTCCAACAAGTATGCCAAAGCATTGATGGCTCTAACGCTCTTAGAATAATTTGTTCTTGATATATATTTTTCCAGCCAGGTAAATAATCGTTCCCGAAAATACCGAAATTCATTCCAGACGCATTCCAAAACCCGCAATGCATACTCTGACTTTTGAAATCGGATAAAATCTTCCTCCACACGCCCGGTGTGATTGTAAATATATCCTCTGTATTTCTTCCCTCCTATGATCTCTATTCTCTTCTGATGCGGAATCCTCCATCTTTCGCGTTGTGCCTCCTCCTTATCTCCATCCATCATATGAAATAAGTCTTCTGCACTTTCATAGACCCATGTACAAGGTGTTTTTTCAAAAACTGCGAGTGCCAGCAGAAATGCCATTTCAAAGTCGTTATAGTGCTGTGTTATCCACCTGTTAAGAAGTTCTTTACTCACTACAACACATTCCTGGCTGGATTCCTCATTCTCTGATACTACTTGCTCTTCTATTTTTCCTCCAAGTGCAACATTTTCCAAATTCGCTTGATCACCCAAAATGATTCCCGAATTATCTCTAATAAAATTCAGATTCTGCATTTGAAGAATCAGTGTTCTGACATCTTCCTGATCTTTTGCACCTACTTTTTTTTCGATCTGCTCAGAAATACCTTCCATTTCTGCCTGTACCGATTCCATTACTTCTTTGATTTCTTCTTCCATTCCAACCCCCATATCGGAATCGTTTACTCTGACGGTATACCATGAGAAACCTGCAAAGGTCAGTTTTCTCCTTATCTCAAATAGATATGATTCAAATTTGCACTGTCTCCACTCTGGATTCCTTTATTGTTTTTAGAAAAATTCAAGTTGTTTATCTCTATTTTCACTTCTTTTCTGCATTTCTCCTGTTCATCGTGATGGTCGTCTTTTTTCAGCTCCGCGATTCTGTCACTGACCAAAAATGCGATATCATCTTCAGCCATATCACCCTCCATATATACAAACGGCTTTAATTCGTCAGGCAGTTTCTCCTCTATAAAATTTACCACTATCAATCGTCTCTCATTGTTTCGTGCACTGCTCAAAGAGCGTCTCGCCTCCAGCATAGTATATTGACTGTGCAAATATTTTTCCGTTACAAAAAGCACTTTGACTAATGATTCATTCTGATAAATCTGATAAAGCTTGCTATTCAGATTTTCGGAAAGCAATTCCTGTTTCTTATCCGGAGCAAAAAAGATTTTCCAACCATCGCTGTCCAAATAATTTGCTATTTTCTTTACAAAATCATACGATTCTGATTCATAGGATAATGCTGCATCATATTTATACAATCCGTTTCCACCTCGATTCCATAGGAGATATTTAGACATATTATACCAATATCCCCCATTAAGTTTTCTCTTTATTCCATTTTGCATTAAATCCACATTCTGTATTACACAGTGTAGTCCTATTCTGCGTCCATAATTTTCAATATACAGAAACATGCACTCTGATTCTCTTCCACACATTTCTTTTCATAAATCAATTGCCGGTATAGTCGGCGCAAGCAGTCAGTATCAACCAGCATATAATAGAAATTTGGTTGATGAACATGCAGCAAATCATCACCTTTAACATTTATAGAAACGTTCGTAATATCATCTCTATTTTTATGTTATATAGTTTTCGAAAAAACATCACATAACTTGTCTTCGTTGCCAAGCCAGAAATGCCAGAAATATTTATATGTGCACCTTCTTTACCAATCAAAAAGTCACCATTGTACTTAATAGGTACAGGATCATTACTGCAAGTTTTCATCAATCCAGCAGGAATTGCAGTTCTCTCATCAATGTTATCCAAGCCGAGAGCAATTTCGATATCGTTATTATCAGCGGTATAGACAGGAGCTCCTTCAAAAACAGGCATAAAGTTTTCTTTTGTGTTGTGGATAACGGAAACCTTTGCGTAAGACAGAGAAAGCCGTCTGGTCATTGGCATTGTATCCACATTGCCGAAATCAGAAGACACATAATTGCTAAGATGACCCGTACCATCTGTGATATGCAGAATATCCTGCACCACTCCATAGGTTATGGAATCGTCAGTTTTATTCTCAACTCGAACAATATCAAAGGGACTCAAAATGGTATCATCCGAAAGCCAAAGCTGAAAATCATCACAAGATGACGGATATTTTTCTGTAGCAGAAACTCTGCCAATTAATTTTCTGTTACACAACATTATAAAACATATCCGCAAATTCTGGCTTTCCGGTATCTTGCCGAATGAACTGCAGTGGGCCATCCACAATCAGCATATGATCGGGTTCCAGCGTACCGGAATGAACCATTTGTCCCAGAATATCAATTTCTATATCGTGCATCATGGAATTGGCTTTGGCAATAGCTGCGTTAACCGGAACATTATCCTTTGCAGGATCAAAGTGATATTTCACTATATCCAAGTGAAGATTCTTTGCCATCTGTGTTTTAAGGATTCACTGACGTATTTCTTGAAAATCCTCCTCATTCATCTTATCGCTTAGAAGGAGAAGCTTTTTCCTTTGAACTAATCCATGTGTATGCAACTTTTTCTGTCGGTCTCGCTCTGTACATCCCGCCCGAACCTGAGCCACTACAACAGGATATATCTTCTTGCCTTCTAAAACCATATCTCCAATTTTATATGTACGACGAGAGCCATCCATAAAATAGCTAAAACCAGAATATGTCCGATCTTCGTTTACCAAATCAAGAGAACGAATTTTCTTCGACTCATCGGTTTCAAATGGTTTTCCCATTTCTTTCATTTCATCGTCTTCATCCTGATAGGGTTCCTGATAATAGTGATCCAGATCAAGACTTTCGTTCTGATAAAGGAGAATTTTCCGTTTATCAAATATCTCACTTAAAGTAGGCATATCTTCGCCTCCATCTTTATCTAAGTATTTTCGATGTGGAACTGGGTAATTTCGCACTCATATTTGAATGGCATAATTTCAGCCACTACGTTATTTATTCTCGTAGTATCGCAGATTTTTGGTTTTTCCTTTTTTAATCAGTACACCATCATGAGTTAACTCTCGCAAAAGCAGGATTGCAGTAGATTGAGACACACCAAGCTCCATTTCTATATCGCTGCGAACGATAGAACCTTTACTGCGACACAGTTTTAGGACAGCATTAATTCGTTCTTCTTTTTTTGTCACACTGGTAAAACAACTCGTTTTTCGGTTATTCAGAGCTTGTTGTTCCTTTGCGTGGAAATTGGTATTAGGAAGTGTAATCTTAAAAGCATTACTTGTTGTTTCGATTATAGGTTTTACAGCATAATCATCATAACACTCATTAATTTTAAGAATTCCTGTACCATATGCTTCAATCAGTCGCAAACGATAGAAAATATTAGCTAAATACTGATTGCGCAATACAGATACCCCCAGCTTCACGTCATCCAATGTAATTCCTTTTACCAAACCGCCGATTGTTACAAATTCAATTCGGTCTTCAAAAATACTTATAAGAGTGGCACAGCTGAAAGAATAGTCCCGATGAACTATAGCATTCAGCAACGCCTCACGGATTGCCTCTGAAGGATAATCCCGCATATCTAAGCGGTCCAGTCCTGAAAATTCTGCACGGGTACGATTGTAACGGTCAATATAATCGAAGGCTTCCTCCAACTGCTCCAAAAGAGAACCTGACAGTTCCCGGCGATCCTTGAATACAGATTTTTTACTGCCCTCAAATACAGCCAGTTTAATCATATGCGTACACTGTTCAGACAGCAAAAATGCCAGATTAGTGTACATATCATCATCACCAATCAGATGGAGTGTACGCATTTGGGCTTTTCCAAACTCTACCTTCCGTTTTTTAAAGAAGTCAGCAGACTTATCAAAAGTAAGATTCTGATCAAGAGAACGGACTGTCTCATAACTGTCACCACCGGTTTCTTTGATCATATTCAGGATGGCAGTATCTGTTGCCGGAACTGTCGATGCTCCCTGACGAACATAAACACCCTCCGGGCGAATTCCTTTTCCTTTCAGATAATACGGTCTTGCCGTACCGCGCTGGACAGTTACACATACAATGGACTTTTCATCCATGACATCATTACGACATTCTACAAACATAGTAATATCTGGCCGCACAGCATCCCTAACTGCATTGGTTACACGCAACATAGTATCATCAACATTATCGACACCACAAGCTGTTCCATCGTCGTCCACTCCGATATAAAGTGTACCGCCGTCACAGTTTGCAAATGCAACAATCGTATTTTTGATATCTTCAACATATTCTCGCTTGAATTCAGTTGTTTTGTTTTCTACAAACACAAAATATCCTCCAACCAATTCTAATCATATTCTAATCTAATAATTATTATAATCATTTTTTAATTATTTACAAGTAGAATCTGATTTTTTATGATAAAATGGATCAATTCCCTTTACAAATGTATTTAACGAACACATGAGAATGCTCTACTGAATTTCAAATGTGCCCCTCAAAAATGTTCTGGTGATTTTGTCCGCTTTTAGTTGATACTTAATACTTATGAATTTGATATACAATCAAAAAGAACTAAGAAGGCAAACCAGAATATCAAAAAACGTATAATAAAAGCACTTTATTCGACACCATACCGCACAAAACAAAGTGCTTATTCCCTAAAAACCAACTCCATTCTACCCCGGCAGACTACTTTCGACACAAATCGCACCATACCCCACCCGCACATCCGGGTATTCCCTCACGCCTCGGATCGGCTTTGCCCCTTTCCTTAAATACGCTTTCACCTTTTCCCCATACAGGTACGGGTCATTCCCCATCACTATCCCCCACTGCATCAGCAGGGCCGCCGCCCCTGTTACAAAGGGCGTCGCAAATGAAGTCCCTGTGACGGGCGAATATCCGCCGTCCCTGTCGGGAGCCACAACTCCCACCCCCGGCGCCACGAGATCAGGCTTCACATAGGTATCCGATGTGCGGCTGTTTACCTGATCCTGATACAGATATCCTCTGCCTGAAAAATCCGCATAGGACTCATATACCGGATCATAGGCTCCCACTGTAATCACTTTTACCGCCGTGGAGGGAATCGTGAGCGTCACATCGGGCGTAGTTCTGACAAAGCGGGTATCTGCGCTTCGGACCGCTTCTGAAGGAAGATAAAATGTATAATTCCCGGTAATCACCCGAAGAGGACGAAGCTCAAATGTCCATACACCCCGGTCCAGATACCTGCTGCCTTCCACCGGCAATAAGTCAAAATAAAGCTCCTGTGCCGTCATATAGGGTGCCGGTTCGCCATTATAAAGGAGAATCTGCGTCTGCTGTAACTGATATATCTGTTTACCAGGTTGGTCAGTGTCCACCTGAAAGCTCTCACCGGAGGGCGACAATACTGTCACCATATAACGGTCGGTATACTCCTTCCATAGCTGCACATTCAGCCCTGTTTCATAGGCTCCTACTGTCATTTCCACCCTTCTGAAACGCCCGGTGACATTGTTGTCATCTCTATTAATCATATTAGTCAATCCGTAGTTCCCCATTTCGTCTGCATGCAGACTGCCTCCCACATGTCCTCCCGAGGCTCCTTCATTTCCGCTGCCCACGCAGATAACAGTTCTCCCGATTTCCGATACATTGTCTATAAACCGTTCCAGCAGAGAAGTTCCGTTGTGCGCCCCATAAGTATTTCCAAAGCTCAAGTTGACGGCTAAGGGCATTTGAAGCTCCAACGCCTTTTTTACCACATAAGTCAACGCCCGCATCAGTTCGGTGGTCCTCGGAAAAGAATCGGCTCTGGCCACGCCAAGTCTCACGATCAGAAGCTCACTCTCCCGGGCCACCCCCGCATAGAGCGCGCCTCTCTCCCCTCCGTTCCCCGCAGCGATCCCCGCCACCGCCGTCCCATGCCCGCTTGTATCAATACTTGGCACAATTTGTTCTGCCGCCTGCCTGCTGCCGGCCATAAGCGCCGCATTGATTTCCTCCTGTGTATATTCTCTGCCAAGTACCTGATCCCACAAACTGCGGATTCTGGTAGTACCATCCGGCCATCTGAAATCCTGGTTGTAATAGCTGATTCCGGAATCTATAATCGCCACGAGCACTCTTTTCCCCGTGAGTTCTCCAAAAATCCGGCTCCCCGGCGCATAACAGGAAGCAGTATTACCCGACACGTCAGAAAAAAAAAGCCGCTTCGGCTTCTCCACGTACTCGATCTGCTCCTGATCAGAAAGCCTTCCCATCTCCGATTCCGGTACTGTCAAAATCGCATATCCGGCAATCAGCTCTTCCACAACAATGCCCCATTGGGTCAATATATCGAGAGAACCGTGATATTTTACAATCACCTCCCATGTCTTCTCGCTCCCGTCATATCCTACATTCAGTTCCAGCGTACGTTCCCGCACATCCGGAGCCGTCTGCAGCGCCAGATTCAAAATGTTTTCGTTCTTCTGCCTCTCCAATATTCCCCTCTCCTTTCTTCCCCTTTTGTGCTAAAATAGTTCTATTATTATTGTACTAAATTCGATAAAATTTGACTCTTTCTTTCTATTGTGCTAATATAATTCTATCTTCTATTGCATATCAATGACTCTCTGGAATAATATGCCTTGAAGTATTCCCATCATTCCCATATCAGACAATTAACACACCAAAGAGGAGAATTATATGGATACCGTACAAATCACTACATCTGAAACGAGTGTAAAGCCAGATGCCAGTAGCAATAATCAGAAGTCATGTAAAAGCTATGATATTCTCTACGAAAAAGAAGATTGCGGAACATTGGCTTATCCGGTCAACGCCCGTTATCTGGATTTGCACAAATCTTACATGAACTGGATCCGCTGGCACTGGCATGAGGAAATGGAAATTCTGATCGTTGATCAGGGCGTCGCTGAAATTTCTACGGATGATGGTACTCATCTGATTAAACCGGGGCAAGGACTCATTATCAACCAAAATGTCATGCATTGTATCCATGCACAGGATAAGAAACGCTGTACCTTCCGCTCCCTGGTCTTTCATCCGGATTTTATCTTTGGCCACAAAACGGATTATCTGCAGACACAATATCTGCTGCCAATACAAAATTACCAACTTTTTAAAACCTTTTTCCTGGATGCGAGCACTCCCTGGCATGAACGGATGCTGCAAACAACAAATGAGATCATCGAAGCGAACATGACAAAAAGCTTTGGCTATGAAATTGCCACCAAAGGACATTTGTGCCATTTCTGGACAGAGCTGATCCGCCAGCTCCCGGAGACGGACACGCTTACTTCCTCCCGCCCCTCCCAGGATGAGCAACGCGTGAAGGAAGCCATGCTATTTATCAGAACCCACCACTCAGAGCCTTTGACCCTGGACGAAATTGCCGACAGTATCCATGTCAGTAAGAGCGAGTGCTGCCGCTGCTTTTCCAGAACCTTGCAGATGAGTCCTTTTGAGTATCTGATGAAATACCGGATCTATGAATCTGCAAAAAAGCTGATGGATCCTGTCCACGAATCCGATTCCATAGCCGATGTGGCTCTCTCGGTCGGTTTTAATAACACGAGCTATTTTAATAGGCTTTTTAAAAAATTCCTGGGATGTACTCCCACCTACTACAGAACCCACAAGGTGCTGCATCACGAGCAGGAACGTGGTACATTATCTTATTTTTTATAATCAATCTTTCTCCTGCATTTTCTCCTCATCTATCGTGGCTACTCTATAGGGTTTAATGCAGGTCTGGTGCAACTTATATTATACATATGCAAAATATATTTGACATTTTATCCGCGCAGTGTTATTCTGATCTCAACAGATCCGGAATATGCCAAAGTCGCAAGGAGGTTCCGTATTTTATGAAAAACCTAAGGCTCAAGCTGGCCCGCATGGAAAAAGACATTTCCCAGACCGAGTTGGCCAGGCGTGTCGGTGTTACCAGACAGACCATCGGTATGGTAGAATCAGGGGACTACAATCCAACCCTAAACTTGTGCATACAGATCTGTAAAGAACTTGGCAAAACATTGAACGATTTATTTTGGGAGGAAGATGGCTGAAAACCACACTGTCGAATCGATTACAGTCAGCTTAGCATCCCGGAATGGAGGAGAATGATGAAATGGTTTAAGAATAATAATCTGGATGAAATGCAGGAATTGAATCTTTTAAAACTTGAAAGCAGAGGTTTCTGGATCGGCTTTTTCGGGCTGGCGCTTGTGATCGCAGTACAGACATTTGTGTATGGCCGGGATGTCAATATCACGCTCGGGGAAAGCGCCGTACTTTTTTTCATGGGAATTTACTTGACGGGTGGCTGTATTCGCAACGGCATCTGGGACAGACATCTTCCGGCGACTCCAACAGTCAACTTAGGCGCAAGTCTGCTTGCCGCACTGATAACCGCCCTGTACAACAGCATTTACTGTTATAAAAACTATCAGAATGCACCTGGCGCATTCATCACTTTCGGCATCTCCTTCCTCTTGGTAAGCGTCGTGCTTTTTGCCATGCTCTCTGTCATAACGGCTCTTTATCATAAGAAAAAACGGCAGCTTGAGGAAGAGAAGCCTGACGAAAACAAATAATGGGAACAAAATAGGTTGACAATGCCTCCGGGATATAAGACAATCGAACTGTCACTGTAAAAGAACATACCTATAACGGAGGAATTTTGAATGAACCTTATAAAAAACAATTGGAAGGGCACTTCTCTGTGTCTGTGCATTGCAGTCCCTTCCTGGTTTCTCGGTAAGCAGTTTCCGATCATCGGAGGCGCCGTCATTGCGATCCTGGCCGGTATGATCATCACGATTTTTATCAAAAACAAAGCGCCCTTTGAGACAGGCATCAAGTTTACTTCCAAAAAAATTCTGCAATGGGCGGTTATTCTGCTGGGTTTTGGGCTTAACCTGAATGTCATTCTGGAAACCGGAAAACAGTCGTTGCCGATTATCCTGAGCACCATCAGCGCGTCCCTGATCATTGCCTTTGTTCTACACAAAGCCATACATATACCAGGCAAAATTTCCACGCTGATCGGAGTCGGATCTTCCATCTGCGGCGGCTCCGCAATCGCAGCCACCGCTCCCGTCATCGACGCGGATGACGAAGAAGTCGCGCAGGCAATTTCCGTCATTTTTTTCTTTAACGTACTGGCGGCGCTGATTTTCCCGACACTCGGCAAGCTCATCGGTTTCTCTACCGTAAGCGGCGAAGCTTTCGGCATTTTCGCCGGAACCGCAGTCAATGACACCAGCTCCGTAACCGCTGCGGCCTCCACCTGGGACAACATGTGGGGATTAGGTTCCGCTACCCTGGATACTGCCGTTACCGTCAAGCTTACCCGTACACTCGCAATCATCCCCATTACCCTGGCGCTCGCGTTTTTCAGGACACAGAAGGAAAAAGCATCGGGCACAGAGGGAAAAAAGGTAAGCCTGAAACAGATTTTTCCCATGTTTATCCTGTACTTTATCGCCGCATCCGTCATTACCACAGTCGCTGTCTCCTGCGGCGTGGATTCCGGCATATTCTCTCCAGTCAAGGAACTGAGCAAGTTCTTTATCGTCCTTGCCATGTCCGCCATCGGCCTGAATACAGACATTATTAAACTGGTCAGGACGGGCGGCAAGCCGATCGTCATGGGATTTTGCTGCTGGACCGGCATAACCGCCGTAAGTCTTACGATGCAGCATATTATGGGATTATGGTAAGAGCGTTATCTTTTCCTGTATGGCGATAAAATAGCAGACGCCGCCGTAAACTTTCGCTTCATACAGTTTGCCGGCAATTTCCCGCATCCGCTGATCAAGTCTGTGATACAGTACAGGCTGATCCCAGCGGATGCCCTGCAAGTATTCCCGCTGCCTGCCGTTCAGGCAGCTCATGACCTCCTCTACAGTCTTCGTGTTTCTCCTTTCCCCATTCCGACTATCCGGGTCAATATCTAATTCACCAAAGGGGCAGGATATATAGCTGAGACTTTCCCCGTTTTCTTTACACTTCCTATGCAGCAGCTCTGTCAGTTTTCCATCCCGTCCGCGATCGTAGACCAATTCCTTCCACAAAAAAGGCTTTTGCGGCAATACTGTCATTTCCGGCACATCCGTCATTTCGAATTGACTAATATAGTCATTTCTGATTTTTCGCATAGTACGCCTTCCGTAAGCGTCCTGTTCCTGTATATACTGCGCCTTGCCGACAGGCCAAGACTTTGGCGGTTCCTCACGCAAAAGGACATGGCTTTCATATAGATACTCCATCATAATCCGCTGCACTTTCGTCCGTGGCGCCGGATAGTCCAGACGGGCAACGATCTGATCCAGCGTATAGCCGAGATCCGCAAGGTGCCTGACCGCACCGCCACAGGCTGCTTCCGTCACGAAACTTGACAAGGCACTCTGAAAGTAATTAGGTTTGTCCATTCTCCACCCCTTCGCCTGTTCTTCACCCGTACACAAAGACATGTCAGTGCATTTTTCTCTTCCACGAAGCATCCCCTCCGCGTTCAAGGCCTTTATATACTCTGTCTACAGATATCCGCAAGACAACATTTGTCACAGAAAGGCTTCGTTCTCGCCGTGCACACCTCTCTGCCGTGCAGGACGAAACGATGGCACAGGTCGTTTCCCTCCTCGGGCGGCACGATCTTCCACAGCTCCATCTCCACCTTTTTTGGCTCCTTTATGCCATCCACCAGCCCGATACGGTTGCACAGCCTGATGCAGTGGGTATCCGTGACGATAGCGGGCTTGCCGAACACGTCTCCCATAATCAGGTTCGCGCTCTTTCTTCCCACACCTGGCAGATTCAGGAGGGCGTCAAAATCATCCGGCACATTTCCTCCGTACACCTCCTTGATCTGCTTCATACAAGCGCTGATATCCCTGGCCTTACTCTTTCCAAGGCCGCAGGGATGAACAATAGCCTCGATCTCCTCCACCGGAGCCGCCGCCAGGGCATCCACATCCGGGAATTTCTCATACAGCTTCTCCACCACCACATTGACTCTGGCGTCCGTACACTGAGCGGCCAGCCGCACGCTGACCAGAAGTTTCCACGCCTCGTTGTACTCCAACGAACACCCCGCATCAGGATACGCTACTTTCAGTCTCTCGATTACCGCGAGGGCAAGTTCTTTTTTTCTCATGTTTCCAAACTCCTCTTCAGTCGTTTTTAGTCTCGCCCACTACCTCCACCTGACACATTTTCATCGCCTCCAACGCGTTATTATGGCTCTCCGGCGTGACCCCGGCGCAACAGTCAGCATTGACCTTTACAGTCACTTCCGGCAAAAACGCCTTGATCACAAACGCATTGGAAATCACGCAAATGTCGGTGCAAAGACCGATCAGCGTAACGCTCTCCAGATCGGGCATGTTTTTCAAATATCCCGCCAACTCCACGGATCCGAAAGCCGGTTTATCAAAAATCCTGGCCTCCCCGACGAGCGCCTGGCTCACCTCCGGCCTGATCATCCATCCTTCCGTGCCCTTGATGCAATGAGACACAGGAAGTCTTTTCCCCTCCTGCGTCTGTAAATACCCCTCCGAGTGCGTGTCTCTCGTGTAGACAACCTCACCGTCAAAATCCCGGATCTGCGCCGCCACCTTGTCAACGATCGCCTCCGCTTCCTTCGTGCCGAGCGCGCCGTCAATAAAATCGTTCTGCATATCAATTACCGCCAAAACATTCCTCGCCATAGTTCGATCTTTCCTCCCATAATATAATATGTAATCCGACTGCCCGTACTCTGCTTTCCTTTTTCCTCATATCGCCGGACCGTCCGTTCCTACTTGATCCGCTTCCGCTTTGTCATCCACACCGCCGCCAGGCTCACCACTATATAGCCTATAATCGCCACCACAGAGGATTCTATGCCAAACTCGCCTCCTGTCAGCAAAAATGCCCGCGTCCCAAGCACATAGCTGCAGACGGAATACTCGTTGATCTCCGTGCCGATCGTCAGCCCGCCGCCTATGATAATCATGTTCCAGACCCCGTGCACGATGGCGCTGTTCCAGACACAACGCCCTTCCAACGCAATCAGCGAGAACATTATGCCGACCATGGTTCCCGCCACCATCACCTGTATACAGCTCGCCAAACTGAAGTTCATACCGATGATATGGAGCAATGCAAAGAACACGGAAGGCGCCAGGACACCCGCAGCCCTGCCCCACTTTTTGATCACCGCATTCATCAAAAGCCCGCGAAACAGCAACTCTTCCGCGACGCCCGCTCCCACTCCCGCAAGAAAAACACCTCTTGTCACAAACGCTAGTTTCGTCCTGATATCCAGCGGATTACTCTCATAATACCCGGGAAGAAGCAGATACACCGCACTGATAAGCACCGGCAGAAGCACCGCCGCCACAGCCCATTTTATCTGTATCCGGCACTTTGGAATACAAAAATCCGACAGATCCGCTCTCAGATACTTTGTACAGTAAAGCCGCACCAATATGTATGTCAAGCCCGCATAGAAAAGCCCACCCACGATATGGTACAGCCATGCGGGAATCCCCGCCATGGAAAGCAGCATCATCACCAGTTCCTGCACAACCGAGGCAAAAAGCAGAAAGGCCACGCTGACTATGATGGTCAAGATCATTTTCCCTGTTTTCATTTCCTTCTCCTCCTCGCCGGGATAGGCTCCTGCGGCAAGCCTCCCCTCCTTCTTTCTAACGAAATACCACCCGGGAAATCTTCACCCACACCGTATTTTTCCTCAAGATATCCGTCTGAACCAAACCGGCCACTACAGACGCGGACACGAGAGAACGGGCCGTCGCATAAGTAAACTACATACCCTTTGCAACCAACCCGTTAATTGTTTCTATAACTAAACTGATTTATTTGGGCACTACTGTTCAGCAACGTACAAGGCCTGCACAGCAGAATATTCCCACACGTTTACAGCTTCAGCTTCGCAAGCAAATCCCCCAGACTGGTGGAAACCGATTCGCCGGAAGTGTACTCCTGCGGCTCTCTTTCCTCCTTCACGTCCTCCATGACCTCTTCCAGGGCCTTCATACTGAGACTGACCTTATTGTCATTGGTATTTAAAATCTTAACCTTGACTTTCTGTCCTTCCTTCAAAACCTCACTGGGTTTTTTGATTCTTCTCTGGCTAATTTGAGAAATATGCACCAGGCCGCTGATGCCGTTGCCAAGATTCACAAACGCCCCGTAAGGCATAAGGCTTTCCACTACGCCCTCCATAACAGTTCCCGGCGCCATCATGGAGATCCGGTGTCTGCGCTCCTCCGCCTCTTTCTCGCGGGCTACCGCCTTGCCGGAGAGAACCACTTTCTTTTTCTCCTGATCTACGGTAATTACCTTGACTTCAATCTCCTTGCCGACCCAGGACTCCACGTCCTCCACATAATCGGTGGAAAGCTGGGATGCCGGAATAAAAGCTCTCATCCCTTCCAAATAAGCCACAACACCGCTCTTTACGCTCTCCTTGATGCGAACATTCACAATGGTTTCCTGATCCATCATGTTCTGCAGCTTACCCCATGCCAGAACGTCGTTCGCCTCTTTCCTGGAAAGTTCGATATTGCCCTCCCCGTCGTCCATCTTAATCACGGTCGCCTCGACCTCATCACCGACAGCAATCTTTCCCGCCGCAAGGAAATCCGGGTCATTGCTCAAGTTTTCCGCCTTGATAATACCCTGCGCATAGTATTTGAGATCAAGAATGACCTCCTCCTCATTCACGTCAATCACCGTACCTTTGATGATGTCACCCTCACCGATCTTACGGAAAGAAGCTTCCAACTCTTTCTCATAATCTTTCATGCTCTCTGTTGTACCGCTTTCCGCCTCTTCCACATTCCTTGCAGAAACGCTCTCCTTCTCTTCCATTTCCATGTTCCTGTCCTCCATAGTATAATTCCCCCCTGTCTGCCATATACTCTACGGCATCCCACATTATTGCTGGAGATGCCGCTTTTAAACATTATCTGTCTCTTCCTCTTCTGCCTTACAAAATCCCGGCGCCGCCCCCAAAAGCAAACCCACGCCGCCGAGACGATATAATCCAATCACCCGCAATTGCCTTTCCCGCCTCCGCAATACCTCCTCCGGGCAATGCCTTACGAGAGCGCAAAGCGCATACCACAGAAGACAAAGCGGCGCGATTACGTCACTTCGCGGAATCTTTTTTTGCCAATATCCCATCGATAAATTTCTTGATGTCCGCCTCCGGCATGGTCTTTAGCAGATACCCTCGGGGCTTCAACGCCATCACTTTTTTGACGCTCTCCGCATCCCCTCTCCCTGTCAGAAAAACTACCGGAATATCAGCGATATCCTTATCGGAGCGGATCATCTCAAGAGTCTGTCTCCCGTCACATACAGGCATCTCATAATCGAGCAGAATCAAATCGGGCCTGTTGACGGTAATGCTCTTGATAGCCGCAATACTGGAATTGCTCTCCAGCATATCATAATCTTCTCCCAAAAGTCGGATCATATTGCTGCGCATAAAGTCAGAGTCATCCACCACAAGAATCTGTTTCTTTCTCATTTCCCCGTCCAGATATTTTCTGATCTGTCCCATGGCATTCTGCGCATTTAAGGGCGATACAATCTTTCCCTGCATGGAATCGGACGTAGTGACAGTAAACGCAAAATACCCTGCCCCTGTGTCAAACAGGAGGCTGCAATCAGGATGAACCCTCTCAAAGGAATTGACTAGCTGTTCCTGCGTGAGCAGAGACTCACTTTCCAGCTCAAACATCTGCATATCGGGAAAACATTCCCTTATTTTCTCCAAAAGCTGCCTGGAAAGATATCGGGTGATATTGATGACCATGTCATCCACCTTCAAATACTGCGTGCTCATCAAGTCACTAATCACTTTTAGAAGCAACACTTCCTCATAAGAGATCACAATCTCCCATTTTTCCTTCTGCTTTCCCTTGTATACAAAACGACAGCAGATCACCTTCCCGATATTCTCCCCGCTGTACTGCCTGCTAATCGCTTTTGATTTTAACTGGAATACATCGGAAATGAGCTGATTAATCGTCTGCTCCAGCGCATCTATCTCCTCCTCGTGCGGAAGATTTTTCCACTTGCTCATTTTCTTCCCGGCAATTGCCAGATCCTCCGTCTGTGTGTGCGCAATCAGCCAGCCAATACTGACGCCAAGGAAATGACGCATGGATTCCTCCGAATAATTCGTCTCCTCCAGCTCGTCCTCAAGAGCAAGCAGCGTATTATTCTGAAAATCGTCATGCAGCCGTTTATGTATCTCAAGTTCGCTATAACCAATAGACTTCATATAAGCTTCTTCATGTTGGAAATGCTCGATGGTATGATTCTTTAAGAACTTGATTCCCTCCTTGCACACCCATTCCCTTTTGTCTTCATTTTCGCTGAGTGTCAACAGCTTATTCAGCGTAGCAAAGAGCTGCTTATGCTCCTTATCAATGAAATCCACACCCAGCTCGTATCTCTTATTCCATGCGATAGTCTTCACGTCATCCTCCTTCGCGACTGCGTCCACCGCCGCTTTTGCTTAATAGATTTATTTATTCTGCTCTATTATAAAAAAAATACCGTTCTGAACTATTAATGTATATTGTACACCAACTTGGATGGTCGTGCAAACATTTATCCTATCTATTTTCCCGCAAAAGGATCCATAGTTTCTCCCATCCGTCCGCTTGAGGACTTCCTCTGTGTTTCATTTTCAAATGCTTCTCACTTCTCTCCCATCTTTACCAGTTTCGCTGCCTGGATCCCCGCGGATCAGGCTTTCACTTCTCTCCCATCTTTACCAGCTTTGCTGCCTGAATCCCCGCGGATCAGGCTTTTCACTTTTCTCCCATCTTTACCAGTTTTGCTGCCTGATCCGCTGCGATACATGCGTCCAGAATCTCCTGAATATCACCGTTCATCACCTTATCCAGCTTGTAGATCGTCAGATTGATGCGGTGGTCGGTGACTCTTCCCTGGGGAAAATTGTAGGTTCTGATCTTCTCCGAGCGGTCACCCGTGCCGATCTGGCTTCTGCGCATCTCCGCCTCCGCGTCATGCCGCTGCTGCTGTTCGATATCATAAAGCTTCGCGCGAAGCAGCGCAAACGCCTTTGCCTTATTTTGTATCTGCGACTTCTCCGTCTGACTGTATACCACGATCCCGGTGGGATAATGGGTCAAACGAACCGCGGAATCCGTTGTGTTTACGCACTGTCCTCCGTTACCCGACGCCCTCATGACATCTATCCGTATATCCTTATCTTCAATTACGATATCTATATCCTCGTCCGCCTCAGGCATAACCGCCACGCTGATGGTTGAAGTATGGATTCTGCCGCCTGACTCCGTCTCCGGCACACGCTGTACCCGATGCACGCCGCTCTCATATTTTAACACCGAGTAGGCTCCCTGCCCGGTCACCATAAAAGTAACGCTCTTCATGCCGCCGATTCCGATTTCCTCCACTTCCATGGTTTCCACCTTCCAGCGGCGTCCCTCCGCGTAGTGTACATACATACGGTAAATCTCCGCCGCAAATAGAGCCGCCTCATCGCCTCCTGCCCCCGCGCGGATCTCCACGATCACATTCTTATCGTCGTTAGGATCCTTTGGCAAAAGAAGGATTTTCAGCTCACGCTCCAACTCCTCCACACGTTTCTTCGCCTCGGAAAGTTCATCCTTCAGCATGTCTCTCATATCCTCGTCGGATTCCTCGTCCAGCATGGCAAGGCTGTCCTCGATATCCTGGTTGCATTTCTTATACTCCTTGTAGGAATTGACTACAGGAGTTAAATCGCTCTGCTCTTTCATCAACGCACGAAAACGTTCCTGGTTATCCGCCACCGTGGGCTCACTTAACTCATTCATGATCTCCTCAAATTTCCTGAGCAGATCCTCCAATTTATCAAACATATTTACCTCCGGCTCTCACAGCCACTCTCTCATTCTATATTACAATTGCCTTCCTTACTTCGCCTAGTACATCGTTTCGCAAATAACTACACCAATCGCTTGCCTGCTTTCCCGATTGTACAGGTAAAAAATCCTCAGCGTAGCCCGCTACGCCTACGTTTTTTTACCTGTACACTCAGAAAAGCATTCTGCGTGATTGATCC
>CAJUMJ010000012.1 GCA_910587095.1 uncultured Lachnospiraceae bacterium | reverse complement strand
GATTGCCATAAAACTATACAGCAGAAATTTCGTAGCCAGCCAGGTATTGGCATCTTCCTGATTACGCTGACGCTCATCCGTAAAAATAACATTGCTTCCCGCAAGACTGTTTATTTGTTTTACCGTTTCATCCGTAGCCTGTCTGCTTAATTGTATCCCTATCATACTGTAATTTTCTTCCCCTGTCAGCCGGGCAAACGTTTCCTGTGAGCAGATGATGCTGTATTCGCCGGGATACAGCCCGCTGGATATGCCGCATACCACCTCGATTTCCTGTCCCGCTACCTGAATGATGTCTCCCACTTTTATCGGATTATCTTTATTCAAAACTGTCATAGCCTTGCCGCTGTCCCCATACACTTCCGATAAATTTCCCTGTACAAGACTCTCCTCTGCACACTCCAGCATGTACTCGCTGTATGACGTTATATTGACATGGTCAATCTCCTGCCGCGAAGAAGCAGCCGGAACATGCTCTGTATAGGAACTGCCCCAAACATGCTCTACACCGGTAATCCCGCTGATTTCATCGCTTAAACCCTGAGCCAGTACACGCTCATTTGCATAGCCTGTAAGGGTAATATCCGTATCTGCCTGCCATGACCGCGTTACGGGAAGCAGCTCATGCGCAAAATCCAACCCTACGGAAATACAGAGAAACAGTATAATACTGAGTGAAAAGCTGGCTGTCAATAAAAACCAGTTTTTCTTAGATGCTGTTGCATGGTGGATTCCCAATGTCCTTTCCACCTTTCTGATCTTCCGTTTTGTTGTATGTCGTACCGAAAGCGCCATATCCAAATTTCCGGAAACCGCTGCCATCGGGGGAACTTTAGACGCACGTTTTGCAGGAGACTGTGCCGCCAGCAGGACAGTTACAATTCCAACCGTCGCCCCGCTGATCAACCCGACAGGGCTTAAGGCAAATACCGGCATAGCTGCAAATTCACCGCCAATTCCATAACGTAAGAATGCACAAATCCCCCATTCAATTGCCGTACCTGTGACCAACCCAACAGGGACAGCCGTTTTGCACCAGCTTAACGCCTCCAGCCGTACATATCGGATAATCTGCTGGCGGCTTGCGCCAATACAGCGCATCATTCCAAAAAATTTTGTCCGCTGCGCTACATTGCTGTTCATACTGCCGGAAATCATCAATACGCCGGCCAATAATACTATAACGAACAAGATTGCCGCTGTTCCGTAAATATTCTTCATAGATTCATTGCTGCTTAGCCCGGCAAGACCCATAATCGCTGTATTTTCCGAAATATCTCCCTCCGGCAGATCATACTGCTGTCTGATTTCCGAGGTGATACCGGATGCCTTTGACACATCCTGAAATTGAATATAACAACTCGGGTTAATCGGAATATGGTTCTGCTCCATGACCCCGATATACGCATCCCGCATCATATATACAGCAACCATATAGGTCTGCCCCTGATAATATTCCGCGTCATCCGACCCAAAACCGCATACCGTAAAATCCGTATCCCCCGAAGGCGTCTTCACCGTCACATGATCGCCAATCTTTACATCTAACGCAAGGCGCGCATTGGAACTAAGCATAACGTCATTGTCACCCTGCGGCAGAGCGCCTTCTTCCAGGGCATTCACAAGCTCTGCCAGATAAATACTGTCAGTGCCGTATAATGCAGCTTTTTTCTCCCCGATATAAAAAGGCTGGTCTCCATCCGTGTTAAATGTTTCCGACCAGCCGATGGCGGCAACATCCGGACGCCGGCTGATTTCTTCCGCTGTGTCCTGAGAGATATTTTCCAACCGGATATGCCAGTTTCCATGTTTCTGCTTAAGCCCCTCACTTGATGTTCGAATCCACATATCCGCCACACTGAAAATCGTAGTCACAAGCAGCACGGAAATAATAACACAGAAAATCGTCATACGGTTCTGCCGTTTCCGCACCTTACCCGATATAGACACAAGGCTTAAATAACTTTTCATTCCCTGCACCTCCCTAAATCAGTAAGTTCCCCGTCTGACACCTGAAGGATACGGTCTGCAGTCTGTGCAATACTGCGGCTGTGTGTAATCATAATAATTGTCTGCTCATACTTCTTTGACGCTTCTTTTAACAGCGCAATCACTTCGCTGGTATTCTGCGAGTCTAAATTTCCCGTCGGCTCGTCTGCAAGGATTAAAGCCGGACGGGTAATCAGCGCACGCCCGATTGCCACTCTCTGCTGCTGTCCGCCGGATAACTGGCTGGGCAAATGATTCCGGCGTTCTTTCAAATTCAGCACCGAAAGCAGTTCTTCCAGATACTTTCTGTCCGGTTTCTGGTAATCAAGCAGCATCGGAAAAACAATATTCTGTTCTACGGTCAGTTCTGGGATCAGGTTGAACGCCTGAAAGATAAAACCAATATTTCTCCGCCTGAAAATGGTAAGTTTGCGGTCATTCATGGAAAAAATCTCCTTTCCGCTGATGACTACCTTGCCGGATGTGGGCGTATCAAGTGCTCCTATCATATTCAAGAGCGTACTTTTCCCGGAGCCGGATTCTCCGACAATCGCCACATACTCGCCTTTTGGAACGGAAAATGAAACTTTTTTTAATGCCTTTACGGCTGCTTCGCCGCTTCCGTATGTCTTACTGACATTACTGACTTCTAATAAATTCATTGTGCAAACACCTCTTTCTGTTTTGATAACCCCAAATATAGCAGAGAAATCCTACACCTGTATTACAATTACCCTACAATTTTGTTGGAATTAAAAAATTCATCGTGAAAGAGGTTCCTCTGCCTAAAGCGCTGTCTGCCTCAATCGTTCCGTTATGGGCTTCTACAATCGCTTTTGCCAGCGGCAGCCCAAGACCAATACCCTGCGTGTCTTTCGAATAACGGCTTCGGTAAAACCGCTTAAAAATATGGTGTAAATCCTCTGGATATATGCCGCTGCCATTATCCTTTATGATGATCTGGACAATAGAAGCGGATACCCACCATTCTATGCGTATGCAGCCGCCTTCTCCTGTATGGTCAAGGGCATTTTTTACAAGGTTGCTGATTGCTTCAATCATCCAGCCGCGATCACACAAAAATTCGGTTTCCCCGCTGCCTGACAGGCAGATTTCTTTTCCTTCCTGATTTGCCCGGAACAGGAAATGCTTTTTGACGCTTTCCGCAATCTCCGACACATTTTCCAGTGATTTTTCCAACACAATCATGCCCGCATCCAGCTTTGTGATTTTCAAAAGGTTCTGCACCAGCCCTTCTATCCTGTCAAGCTCCTGCTCGGAAAGCCGGGAAAACTCCTGAATCATCGGCAGTTCCTCTGCCTCGTCCTGTATCAGCCCCATATAAATATTAAGGGCTGCAAGGGGTGTCTTTAACTGATGCGAAATGTCAGATATTGTATTTTTCAAAAATTTCTTTGCATTTTTTTCATTCTCGGCATGGGCGTTCAAGATCGCAACCAGAGAATTTACTTCATGAAACAGCCTGTATAATTCACCTTCATCATTGCATTCAATTGTGACCTCCTTGTTGCCGGATATATATTCTGTAATCTGTAATATGGCGTGTTCCATGATTTTATGCTGTTCCGTGAAATACCCATAACAGATTACCAGTATGGCAGCACTCATCAGTAAAAAGCAGACTATTGTGTAAACTGCCGCATTTCTGACTTCAAGCTCCGTAAGCATGACTGAAATAAATATAAAAAATAAAACGCACAGCAGAATACCACGAAAGAGCCGTTTGATTTTCCGGTTTACAAATATTTTCATACGGTACCTCAATCCATAGTGCTCCATTTATATCCCATACCACGGACGGTGACAATCCGTTTCGGTTCTCCCGGAATATCCTCAATTTTTGTACGGAGCCTGCGGATATACACGGAAAGGGAATTGTTGTCTATAAAGTTTTCGCTGCAGTCCCACAATCTGCCCAAAATCTGCTCCTGAGAAAGTATCTGATCAGGATTTTCCATAAACAGGCACAGCAGCTTATATTCACTTGCCGTTAGTTCAACAGGTTCTCCCCTTTTATATACTTCCCCTTTTAAAAGCCGGATACAGATACCGCCTGAATTTAATTCTGTGACAGCAGTGCCGAAATTTTCACTCCTGCGCAACAGCGCATTGATCCTTGAAAGGAAAACTGCTAACTTGAACGGTTTTGTAATATAATCATCACCCCCGATGTCCAGCCCCATGATAATATCTGTTTCTTCATCAGCGGCAGTGAGAAACATAATGGGTACTTTTGAGGTCTGCCGTATCTTTTTGCAGAAATCAAAACCAGAGCCGTCAGGAAGCGATACATCCAAAACAGCCAGATCATATTCTCCCCTTTCCCATAATACATCCGCTTCCAAAGTGGTGCGGGCAAGCGTTATTTCATAGCCCTGCTTTTTTAAGGCAAAAGAAAGCCCGTTTATCAGGCTCAAATCGTCTTCCAATAAAAACAGCCGTTTCATTTGCTATCCCCTTCCTTTCTTCCCTTTATTCTCCCATCCGCCGGTTTTGGGGCATCTTTCGGAATCAGCCACATACGGCTGAATTTTTCCACTCCAGATGTGCGCCCAACCGAATAGTTTCAAGTGTTTAAAGCAAGCATTCATACTTTCTTTTTATCATAATGCACAAACAAGAAAAGCCCTGCATGATACAGAGCCTTTCCTATCATTTTTTTGCCAATTTAGGGAGTTTTCTTCTTTAAAACTTATTCGACAGCCTTATTTCCGCCTTTTGTGCAAAGTCAGCTTTCCTCCCAATAATTACCGACTGTTTTTCTATTGACAGACGATTAAATATTTCTTCATAGAAAATATCCTCCAACTGCATTTCTTTTGCAATCAAATACAGTGTTGTATGAACCCATTCCTGCCGGAGGGCATCAAATTTTTTCTCATGTACCCAGTAAGATTTTAAAGGCAAAGCTCGAATCATTCGGTATTGTAACAACTGATTTAGATTTATAACAATCAGCCAGCCAACAAACAAAGAGTGTAAAGTCTATTGAATTGGCAAGGACTTTACACTTTTTTATTTTAGGAGGTTATCATTTATATAAATCTTCCTGCCCGGCCACATACAATGACAACCATACCGCAAAATGGAGAATCGGCTCATTTTTCCGCTACGGATATAGTATAACAAATCCGAAAAAAATACAAACACTTTATGATCCCCTCACGCGCCATGCGCGCAGCCCCCGCACGCGCTGCAGTTCTTCACCGCATCCGTGCTGTAAAGCTCCCTGGGGCTTGTCAGCAGACAAATAGCCTGGGCGGATATGCCCTCGCCGCTTCCCGTAAAGCCAAGACCCTCCTCGGTAGTTGCCTTCACGTTCACCTGGGACACCTCTATGCCGAGCGCTTTCGCAATATTCTCCCGCATCCGGTCTATGTGCGGCCTCATCTTCGGCGCCTGCGCGATAATCGTCGCGTCGATGTTTTCCACAAGAAACAGATTTTCCGCAAGAAGCGCCGCCACATGTTCCAGAAGTTTCACGGAAGAAATCCCCTTGTAGGCAGGATCGGTGTCCGGGAAATGCTTCCCGATATCCCCCAGCGCCGCCGCGCCAAGCAGCGCATCCATGATGGCGTGAAGCAGCACATCCGCGTCCGAATGTCCGAGAAGCCCCTTCTCGTAAGGGATATCCACCCCGCCGATAATACATTTTCTGTTTTCTGTCAATCTGTGCACATCGTACCCCATTCCGATTCTCATTGCGCTTCCCTCTCTTTCCATTTTTTAGACAAAGCAATTCATTGGTCACAGACGATTATCCCATATTTTCCGCTTTTGACCCGGCCGGATCAGCCTTTTTTCTCCGACCGCAAAACGCGCCTGCCAAAGATCCACGACATCATCGTCGCGATGCCCCAGCCCACAGGCCAGGAGAGCCATATCCCCGTCTCCCCCAAAAATCCCGAGAGCGCGAAGGCCAGGATCACACGGAGGATCAGATCCGTAAAGGTAGCCGCCATAAACTCTCTCATCCGTTCCGCTCCCCGGAGCATACCATCCACCACCAGTTTTACGGCCACCACAAAATAGAAGGGCGACACGATCCGAAGAAAGGTCATACCCGTCTGCAGGGCGCCGCTGCCCGTATCCTCCAAAAAGAGCCGCATCATAGTCCGCCCCAGGAAAAAATAGATGACGGAGAAAGGCGCCGCCACCAAAACCGCCATCCGAAGCCCTGCTCTAAGTCCGTCCCTGATTCTGTCGCGGCGCCCCGCGCCAAGGTTTTGGGCCGTAAAGCCGGAAACACCGTTTCCGAGCGTGGTGAAGCCAGTGATAACGAAAGTGTTTAGTCTGATGGCTGCCGAATACCCTGCGATCACGCCTGAGCCATAGGAGTTGACCAGCCCCTGAATAAAAATATTGCCGACGGAGACAAAACTCTGCTGCAAAATGCTTGGCACCGCAATCAGACTGATTTTTTTAAGGAGCGTCCAGGAAAAAAGCGGCGGCTTTCCCTCGCAAGCCACACCTTTTAGTCTCTTCGCAAAGGTGAGAAGGGCCAGCACGCAGGCGATCCCCTGCGCGATAAAGGTAGCCCAGGCCACGCCGGAAACACCCCAGGAAAACACGGCCACAAACACAAAATCCAGCACGATATTTCCAAGGGAAGAGCCGATCAGAAAATAGAGCGGCGTTGTGGAATCCCCGAGGGAATTAAACATCCCCGTCGTCACATTATACAAAAAAAGAAAGACAAAGCCGCCTATGTAAATCTTTAAATAAAGCGCTCCGTCCCCAAAAATATTTTCGGGCGTCCGTATCATATGCATCATCGCCGGGGTCGTGATAAGCCCCGCCACTGTCAGAACCGCGGAGAGAACCGTTCCCGCGACCAGAATCGTAGTCACTGCCGTCCTCACCTTTTCATAGGCCCTTGCGCCGAAAAGCTGGGATAAAACCACCGAGCAGCCGATGTTGCTCCCCACCGCCACCGCCATAAATATCATGGTGATCGGATAGGATGCTCCCACCGCCGCCAGCGCGTCCTCCCCGGCAAACCGGCCCGCAATCATACTGTCCGCCATATTGTAAAGCTGTTGAAACACCACGCTGATAAACATAGGCAGCGTGTACCTGATTAAAGTCTTTTGTGACTCTCCCTCCGTCAAATCCTGGATCATACCGATACCTCCAACGCCAGAAGCCTGTCAAGCAGCCTGTCCGCCACTTCCTCCTTGGAAAGAAGCGGCAACTCTTCCGTCCCTTCCTTCGTGAGCAGGGTAACCACGTTTGTATCCGTGCCGAATCCTGCCCCGTCCTGTTTTAAGTTGTTGGCAACAATCATATCTATCTTTTTCCTCTCAAGCTTTGCCCTGGAATTTTCCAAAAGATGCTCCGTCTCCATGGAAAAGCCGCATAATATCTGGCCTTCCCGCCTGTTCGCCCCCAGCCAGGAAAGAATATCCTCCGTCCGCTCCAGCGAGAGGAACAGCGCGCTGTCCGTTTTCTTGATCTTCTCGTCCGCCGTCACGGCCGGACGGTAATCCGCCACCGCCGCCGCCTTGACGATGATATCCTGCTTTGAAGCCGCCGCCTTGACCGCCTGCGCCATATCCGCCGCCGAGATCACGGGCACGACCTTTACCCCCGCCGGCGGCTGAAGCGCCGTCACGCCCGACACAAGTGTCACTTCTGCGCCGCGCCGCGCCGCGGCCGCCGCAACGGCATATCCCATCTTTCCCGTAGAATGATTGCTGATATACCGCACCGGATCAAGCTTTTCCTGGGTAGGCCCCGCCGTGACAAGCACCTTTTTCCCGGCCAGATCCTTGGGCGTAAGTGCCTTTATGACGGCCTCAAAGAGCGTTTCCGGCTCCGGCATCTTGCCCGCGCCCGTATCGCCGCACGCAAGATACCCGCTAGGCGGCGTGATAACTTCCATGCCGTAACCCCTAAGCTTTTCCATATTGTCCTGTACGACGGGATTTTCATACATTCTGGTATTCATCGCAGGCGCGAAAATCTTCGGGCACCTGCAGGCTAAGAGCGTGGTCGTCAGCATATCGTCCGCCAGACCGTTGGCCGCCTTCGCGATCACATTGGCGGAGGCTGGCGCCACAAGAAAGACATCCGCCAGCTTGGCGAGCGCCACATGCTCTATATTAAACTGGAAATTTCTGTCAAAGGTATCCACCAGACACTTGTTTCCCGTCAGCGACTCAAAAGTGATCGGATTGATAAAGTTGGTGGCGTTTTTCGTCATTATCACCGTCACATCGGCCTGTCTCTTCACAAGCATACTGACCAGAGACGCGATCTTGTAGGCCGCAATGCTGCCCGTTACCCCTAAGACAATATGTTTTCCTTTTAATAACATATGTTTCCTCCCGAAATCCGCCTGTCAGCTTCTCGAATAACTCTCGTTATTGTTCTATGTTCCTGCGGTAAATCAAACCAAGCCCTTTCAGCGTAAGCTCGTTGTCGCAGATAATTTCTCTCTTGCAGTAGGGCACGATGCTCCCTGCCAGTCCGCCCGTAGCCACCACCGGCGCTTTGTAGCCAAGCTCGTCGAAGATCCTGTCGATCATGCCGTCCAGACAGGCGGCCTGTCCCATCACGATACCGCTCTTCATACAGTCGATGGTATTTCTGCCGATCACCTTCTTCGGCGCCTCCAGACTGATGCGCGGAAGCTGGGAGGTGCGGTTTACAAGAGAGTCCAGCGAAACCTTCACGCCGGGCAAAATCATGCCTCCGATGTAGCTTTTCTTTTGATCCACCACGCTGATGGTGGTGGCAGTACCCATGTCGATCATGATGATCGGCGCGCCGTAGTAGTGCAGGCCCGCCACCGCGTTGACGACCAGATCCGACCCGAGCTGCGCCGGATTGTCCATCAGAATATTTAAGCCCGTCTTAAGACCTGGCCCCACCACAAGCGGGGTCTGGTGAAACATCTTCTCCAGACTGGACTTCACGATATTGTTGAGGGGAGGCACGACGGAGGAGATGATGCTTCCGGTGATATCCCCCACACCGATGTGATACAGCTCAAGCAGCGCCCGAACCTCCACCACATACTCTAACTCTGTTCCTGCCAGATTCGTGGATACCCGCTCCACGAAGCACACCTTCTCCCCGTCCATACAACCGATGACAATGTTTGTATTGCCGATATCAACTGCTAATATCATGCCGTTTCCCCTGTCTTCCTGTATTATATCCGTAAATGTTTGTTCTTCCTTCCTGCTGTCCGCGGCTCCTTGCCCGACGGACATTTGGCCGTTTTATGCTTTTCTGGCGGCCAGCACTGCGGCATCCTTCGCCGCCTGCTCTTTCCCTGTATACAACGGCTTCACCCTGGTCAGGGCAAGACCGATGCCGGTGACAATGATCGCCGCCACCACAGCCTCAACCACACCGTTGAAGGCAACCACACCCATGATGACGTCCAGCACCGCTTCGCCTGCAACGCCCATAGCCTCGGCATATGCGTCTTTATACAGAATATAAATACCGCTCATGACAAAGAGCGTATTGGTAAACGCACCCGCAAGACCCGCATAGGAGAGCGCAATGTTGGCGGATGCCTTTTTCATGCCCCCCGCCGTGAGAACTGCCATAAGAGCGGCCCCCACCACCAGACCGATCACCGTACACAGGACTGTGCTTAGAGTCTCCGAAAGCAGCCTCATCAAAAACGCCCTGACGGAGACAAATAATATAACTGATGCTATTAAATCCACAATAACCTTCCCCGCCTTGTTCTCGCCCTTCACAATCCTGCGGATTAAGAGCCATACAAAGTAGGGAACCACGCCGACTAAAATACGCGGCACAAAACAGATGTACAGGCTCTTAAAAATGCCGGATACACCCGCGACGTTGTAGGCCAGAACCGGCGAAAACACAAACGCCGAGGCAGTAGCCGCTTTAAATGTGTTGTTGATTAAACTGGTGAGTCCAAATACGAATCCCAAAAATGCACCTTTCTTCGGTCCGAGAAATAGCGCTCCAAGGATTACCGGGATGTGAATAATCGTCGCGTTGATGACTACAAGCGGGATATATCCCAGCGGTGTGAATGCCATAATCACGATTATGGCGGTGAACAGTGCCGTGAGCACAAGTTCGTAGGTCTTTTCATTTTTCATGGTACATTCCTCCTGTTATTATTCTCATACGAGATACAATACGGTGGTATCATACCACATCGCCGTTTTCTTTACAATATTGTTTTAAAAAACACACTTTATGTACCCAAAAAAAGACAGCCCGGTGGACTGTCTTTTCTCACGTTTTAGTAGTTCTCCGGCTTCACCTGGAAGTAGGACTGGGGATGTTTGCAAACCGGGCAAAGCTCCGGCGCCTTCTTCCCGATCACGATATGACCACAGTTTAAGCACTGCCATACACAGTCGCCGTCCTTTGAGAACACGACGCCGTCCTCGATATTTTTGAGCAGCTTCCGGTATCTCTCCTCATGCTCTTTCTCGATTTTTGCCACACCCTCAAAAAGCAGAGCCAGCTCCTCGAATCCTTCCTTGCGGGCGTCCTCGGCAAAACCCGCATACATATCCGTCCACTCGTAATTCTCTCCCTCGGCCGCGTCCTTTAAATTCTCCTGCGTTCCCGGAATCGCACCGCCATGCAGGTACTTAAACCAGATCTTCGCATGTTCCTTCTCATTGGCCGCCGTCTCCTCGAAAATATTAGCCATCTGCACATAGCCGTCCTTTTTCGCTTTGGACGCGTAATAAGTATACTTCGTGTAAGCCTGGGATTCCCCCGCAAACGCCGCAAGCAGATTTTTCTCTGTCTTAGATCCCTTTAAATCCATAAATACCTCCTTTTCGCCGTCCTTTATCTGAAGCGATACACGCTTCAAAAACGGTCTTTTTATTTAATGTTACCATTTTACATCAATTCTTACCAATTATCACCAAAAAAATAAATCCTTTATCTCTTACACCGCCTCCTTTTATGAATTTCCCTGTTGTCAATCCGCACCTGTTCTTGTTATGATAATGTTATCGTTGCAGAAAACATATCCCGCATATTTTAAGAAAGGAACGCTATGAATACCCTGACTCCTATCAAAGAAGGAAAAGTACGTGAAATTTATGACAACGGCGACAGCCTGATCATGGTCGCCACGGATCGCATAAGCTGTTTTGACGTGATTCTGAAAAATCAGGTGACCAAAAAGGGAACGGTTCTGACACAGATGTCAAAATTCTGGTTTGACATGACAGGCGATATCCTTCCCAACCACATGATTTCCGTGGACGTAAACGATATGCCCGAGTTTTTCAGGCAGGAAAAGTTTGACGGCAACAGTATGCTCTGCAAAAAGCTCGATATGCTGCCCATTGAGTGTATCGTCCGGGGTTATATCACGGGAAGCGGCTGGGCAAGCTATCAGAAAGACGGTACGGTCTGCGGCATTACGCTCCCGGAGGGCCTTCGGGAATCCGACAAGCTGCCGGAACCGATCTACACTCCCTCCACCAAGGCCGAGATCGGCGACCACGACGAAAACATTTCCTATGAGCAGAGTGTGGATTATCTCGAGAAACGCTTCCCCGGCAAAGGTGAGGCATACGCTTCGAAGCTCCGGGACTACACCGTCGCCCTCTATAAAAAATGCGCCGGGTACGCCCTGACCCGCGGTATCATCATCGCGGACACAAAGTTCGAATTCGGTCTTGACGCCGACGGCAACATCGTCCTTGGCGACGAGATGCTCACCCCCGACAGTTCCCGCTTCTGGCCCGCCGAAGGGTATGAGCCGGGACACGGCCAGCCTTCCTTCGACAAACAGTTCGCCAGGGACTGGCTGAAGGCCAACGAGGGACATGATTGGACGCTCCCCGGGGAAATCGTTCAAAAAACCATAGACAAGTATATGCAGGGGTACGAGCTTTTGACCGGCCGCCCCTTGCGGTGACCGGATACCCGCGCTTTTTTCAGTCCGACGCGTCAGACGCTTTGCCTGTTTGTCTGATGCGCCGGGCTATATATTTCATCCGATATCTCACTGGCACTCTTTCTCTCCCCGCAAGCTCGGGATAAAGCTGTCGCAGCGCATGGCGGTTTGGCATCCAGCGGGACAGTTTTTTCTTAACACCGTGAATTGCTTTCCGGATTTTCATCAGCGCCTCATCCGCCGTTTGAGGATCACCGGATTCTTCCCGAAACAGCGCCCTTTCTAACTCCTCCGGCAAGTCCCTCTCCTCCGGCGGCAAAATTTCCAACTCCGTGATCCCCCATGAAACTCCCTCCCACTCTTCTATCAGAAGCTCCATGTCACGCACATCCCTCTGCGTCCCCACAGCGAAAAGATTTTTTTTCCCATCCGGCCTGATTTCCGCACATAGGGACGCTCCCGTGTCGAAGTAAAACCCCGCTCTCAGCCGGTCTTTTCCACATGTTCCGCGGGCATAGACGGCAATCCTGCCGACTGTCACGGGCCGCTCAAAATGAATTTGCACCCGCCTTTTTTCATCCGCCTCGTCGGGCTTCCAGCCGCATTCCTTACATACAAGCTCCCTTCGCGTCACATCCGCACAGTCAAACAGCTTGAAATCCCGGAGATATTCGGGATTCCCGGAGGATGCCGAGAGTTTGGCTTCATACAGAAGATTGTCGGTATCTCTCTTAAAATACACTTCGTCAATATTGATAATCTCATCGGCCTTCTGCCATATCTCCTGCGTTTTATAGCATCGAAAGGCTCTGTAAAGAAAATTGATAAAAAAGCGAGGCGTCACGCAGTCGTCCGGCATGGCAAAGCGAAGCATGTCAGATTCCGTGTACGGAAACAGAGACAGCTCCTTAAGTATCGTCGCCTTTCCCGGAACTTCAAAAAAATCCGCCTCTCCTTTCCATACGCCGTCATAAGCAAATCGTTTCAGCACAAGCGGCCGGTAGGACGGTCTTTCCAGCAGCAGTTCTCCAAGACACTCCTCCACAAGCAAGGAGGCCGCCCTGTGGTCGGGATGGCTGTCAAAATCCACCACAAGCAGAACGTCTGCGGACACTTCCGAAAGTACATCCTTCAGATCTCTCTTAAAATCCGCCCTGCAATAAGGGCTATGCCTGCCAGACTTAAGCCATCTGTAGTCCTCATGTCCTTTTGTCCCGTAAGTTTCGGTCCGTCCCGCCTGTGAGACAAGGGGTTCCTCCCCCTCCTGATGGTACAGATGAACGCCGTCCCGCCAGCCGTCCCCATACCCCAAAAAGAAAATGTGCGAATCCCTCACTCCATAAAATCTGGTCAGCACATAGAACGACTCCTCCATCCGCACCTTTGCCTCATGGGCAAAAAAATCACCGTTTGTCGTAAACACCACATAGGCTTCATACCCTCCCTGCTGCGCAAGCGTCTTAAACAGACCGCCCCCCACAAACAGTTCATCATCCTGGTGTGGCACCGCAAGCAAAACCTTCCTCTTCAAATATATGTTCTCCTTTTTAAGATGCCGCCCTCATTGGCGCATATCCTCACAGAAAACCAGCGACTTGAAAGTTAGTATAAGAATAAACTATATTTTCTATTATGAATTGGGATTTCCAAATTTTCCTAAAACGATGGCATGTAAAAGAAGTTTAAAAACCTCATTGACAAATAGATATCATTTTGATATCATTTGAGTATCAACCAACAACAGTCACACAAGAAAAACATTGAAAAGAAAGGACGCAAACTATGAAGGAAAAAGTGTTAAACAAAAGTAAAAACGGTATGCCCATGCTGCTCCTGTCGCTGTCTCTCTACCTGGCGGCGATCGCGGCGACGATCATCGGCAGCATCACGGGAATCAGCGATTCCGGCCCGCAAAGTCCCACCGGAGTTGCTCTCTTTGTCGTCGGCCTTGTCTACCTGCTTTTGGGATGGATCCCGTTTTGCGGATTCATCGTCCTCAGGCCGCAGGAGGCGGTGGTGCTCACCTTGTTCGGCAAATACATCGGCACTCTGAAGGAGGACGGCTTCTACTGGGTAAACCCTTTTTGCAGCGCCCTCAATCCGGCGGCCGAGACAAGGCTTAAGCAGAGCGGCGACGTGGACGGCTCAGCGGGCACAAACCGCTTTAACCTGTCCGCCGGCGGCCAGAATATCCAGGTAAACGCCGCCAACAAAAAGATTTCCCTAAAGATCATGACATTAAATAACAGCCGTCAGAAAATCAACGACTGCCTCGGAAATCCCATCGAGATCGCCATCGCCGTGATGTGGCAGGTGACGGACACCGCAAAAGCGGTATTTAACGTGGACAATTACAAGGAATACCTGTCCCTCCAGTGCGACAGCGCGCTGAGAAACATCGTTCGCCTCTACCCTTACGATGTGGCTGAAAACGTGGACACCACCGGGGACGGTCTGGCGGATGAAGGTTCGCTTCGAGGTTCCAGCGAGGTGGTCGCGAAGAGAATCCGGGATGAGATTCAGACTAAAGTGGAACAGGCAGGTCTGCAAATTGTCGAGGCCAGAATTACCTATCTTGCCTACGCTCCCGAAATCGCCGCTGCCATGCTGCAAAGACAGCAGGCATCCGCGGTCATTGACGCCCGCAAGATGATCGTGGACGGCGCGGTCGGCATGGTGGAGATGGCGCTTAGCCGCCTTTCCGAAAAGGAAATCGTGGAACTTGACGAGGAGCGCAAGGCCGCCATGGTTTCGAACCTCCTCGTAGTACTTTGCAGCAACCGGGACGCCCAGCCCGTTGTCAATTCCGGAAGCCTCTACTAAATGGCCGACAACGGAAAAAAGCAGGTGCCGCTTCGTCTGTCCGCCAAGCTCTACAACGCCATCGCTGCCTGGGCCGAGGATGATTTCCGATCTGTGAATGGCCAGATAGAGTATCTGCTGACAGAATGCGTGCGCCAGAGAAAGAAAAACGGGACGCCCGTTCCCCACGAATTGGACGTCCCTCCTGAACTGGATATTTGAAAACGTGTGCCCACCGGGCACACCAAAGAAAAACCACCCTGTCGCCTCTCAAGATGTACTCTCGGAGTCTCTTTGTGCCTGATTTTGCGAGATGATTTTTTGCCAGATATACATAAATTTATGAGGCGTACGTGGAACGTACGTTGATTAAATTTATGTGTATATGGCGGAAAATCTGCCACAAAGGCAGGTGCAAAAGAGATTCCGAGAGTAACATCAAGGCTTAAGGGTGGTTTTCCATGCCATACCGTTCTACTGCACAACGCCGTCGCCGCTTCGCGTCCAGACAATATTATCCCGGATCATCTCGTCGATATCCATTCCGATGATCTCTGAGACGCGCTCCTTGACCGCTCCCTCGTTCGCCGTTCCAAGCTGCTTGTAAATATCGTAGGCAGGCTTGTGGCTCCCGTCCAGATTTGTGATTCCCAGATTTAACTTGCTCTCCATCTCGTGGGCGTCATCTTTCAGGCGGAAGAGCATGAACGCGTCTACATCCGGCAGGGATGCCGCTTTCAGATAGCCGTAAGCAACCGACGCCTCCTGGTTGTCATCCCCAAAAAAGGAGGTATAGCCGATCTCCGCCAGGGAGATACTGCGCACCTGCCCGGAAGGGTTTAAAAATTTGGACTGATGCATGTAATTGATCAGCACGTCGATGTTCTGCATGGTGATATAAGGTGTGGAAACGCTCTGCTTCACCCAAACCGCCGGGCCGTTCCACGCGTAAGGATCATAGAGCGGCGAATTGTAAGGATGATAGGAAAGCCCCCAGTCGATATTTCCCTCCCGGTTTATATAATAATTGAACTGATCCAGATACTCCTTCGCCAGAAAGCTTCCGGGGTTTGACTTGCGCCCCCACTCCTGGTCGATGGAATTGTAAACCTGTACATTGGCATTCATGCTCTTAAGCTCGTTATAAAAAATGCGGAAAGCCTTCACATAGGCGCTCACGTTCACATCAAGGGAATCGGAGTCCATATACCACCAGGATGTCCTGGCGTTGACCTCATTGCCCAAAATCCAGTTGTCGATCTGTCCGTTGCCGGCCTTGCCGGAGTAGTGCTGTCCCAGGAAGGCGCTCACCGCCTTCAAATGCTCCACACCCTCGCTTTCCTCCACATTCAAGGCATAACTCGGGCACTCCGCCCCGCCTCTTGCCAGCGGATGTACAAGATCCTCTGAGCCCGCGGTGCCGCCCTTGTTTAAGAGAACCATGGTCACCTGGATTCCAAGATTGTTAAAGCCCTTCACCATCTGGTCATAGTGCGTAATTCTGCCGTTGCTGAAATAGTAGGTCCGACCGTTGTAGTCAAAGGAAATCGTTCCCGACTCCCCGGGCGCAGCACATATCTCATCCAGATAGATATTGTAGACCACCTGCTGTACGCCAAGATCCGTAAGCTCCCCGGTTGCTATGGCGGTAACCTCCGGCAAAATGCCTTTGATCCCTCTGTTCATACGCCCCGTGGTAAACGCCGCATTTGCCTCCGGGTTTGTGATATAGTGCTCGTCGCTGACCTGCATCATCTCGCCGCCCCGCTTCACCGCTACCAGAAACTTACGGCTCAAATTGGAATCGGCCGTGTTATAGTTTACGGGAAAAGAAGCCGTCACATCAGACCCCGCCTCTACTATGGCAACCACATCCCCGACCGGGCCGTCCTCAAAAACCTCGTTCGCGTAAATGTAATATTTGCCGTCATCGCTTGACGGGACGCTTCCTGCCGTCACATTGCACAGCACATCTCCTCCCGCAATCAGACATGAGCGAATCGTCACAGGCCGCCCCGCCGCCTGCGCGCTTCCTCCGCAAATCATGACCGAAACGGTCAACAGTAACAGGAAAGCCAACGCGCCTCCGCTGATCTTCCACATTTTTCTTTTGCACATTCTCATAAACTTGACCTCTCCCAGCGTTTTTCGCAACTATACGGTAAATCGCACAGTTGCGTTTTTTTATTATTATAGACGCAAAAGCCCCTCCTGTAAATCCCCGTATCATCACTGCTGTAAAAAGCTGTTGATCGTCCGCTGTAAGATCTTCATATTGCTGTCTATGGTCTTGTCGTTTTGCAAAATCTCACCAATCTCGCTGTCCGCAAGGGCAATGGCCTGCTCGTACTTTTTGAACTGAGGCGCGGTGTAGCCCTCCTCTATTACCTTCCCGAGAAGTTTCCCGCTGATCACCGTCTCACCCTCCTCCATCTCCGCCTGCACGATATCTTCCATCTCCTCGGATTGGGTGACCGCCCGCAGTACCGATGCTCCCTGAGAGTGGGAAAAAATCTGCGTCTGAATCTCCTCGTCGTAGGTGAGCAGCTTTAAAAACTCCCAGGCCAGCTCCTCCTTGCGTGTGTTGGCGCCGATCCCCATGAGCAGGGTGTCGACCTGGGACACGTTGCCGCCTTCCTTGCCCGCCGGCATGGTGATACAGTCCCACTTAAAGTTGGCGTAGCGCTTGATCTTGTAAGGGTAAGTCTTGTAAGTGCGGTACTCCGCGAAAGTCAGAGGCATAAAGGCCACGTTGCCGCTGCTGAAATCATCCTGCGCCACCTTCTGTCCCTGATAAAGCTCGTTTAGCTGACGGATATATTTTACCGACTCGATCACGCACTCCTCCGCCAGATAGCATGTCTTTCCGTTCGCCTGGAAGATCTCGCCGCCGTTGGAGTAGACCGCGTCCAGCCAGTCGTAATTGCAGATTCCGAACTGATCCAGAATATCGTCCCCGTCCAGATCTCTCGTCACACGTCTGCAGATATCGTACATCTCCTCCCAGTCCCAGCCGGCGTCCGGGATTTCGATGCCCTCCTTGGTCAAAAGCGTCTGGTTCACAAACATTAAGGTCGGCACCGTCTCGTAGGGCAGGGCATACTGGGCGTTTCCGTACTTTCCCGTGCTGAGCGCGCTCTGAAAATACTTCTGCGTGTCAAAATCCGCATCCTGCGCGATCAGTTCATCAAGATTTTTCATGATGCCGATGGAGGAAAACTGGTCGAAATCGCTGCCGAGCACCATAAAGACGTCCGGCTCCTCTCCCGCCAGAATCTTTCTGGAGAGCCACTCCGAGTACTCCTCCTTTGGCACTCCGCTGTAATAATGCACTTTCACGCCCGGATGCTGCGCCTCGAAGCGTGCTATGGCCGTGTCGATAATCACAAAGCTGTTGGCGTTCGCCACATTCCAGTTGCTCCCCGTAAACATCCCGAACTCCAGCACAACGGGGCGCGTCTTACTGTGATACAGCGCGCCCGCAAAAAGCAATACGACAGCCAGCGCTATAGCGCCTATGCACTTTTTATGATACAAAAGTTTCATCACTCTTCATCCTTCATGTAGGGCGCGATATTGGTCTGTACCGCCCATATCGCAAGCTGGGTGCGGTCCCTGAGCTCCAGTTTATTTAAGATTGTGCTCAGATAATTTCTCACGGTGCCGTCGGACAGTTTGAGCGCCTCCGCGATCTCCTTGTTTGCCGCGCCCGTTCCCACCTGCTCGATGATCTTCCACTCGGTCTTTGTCAGCTCCTCCACACCCTTTGTCCCTACTTGGATCGTGTAATCGGCTCTGGCCATTTTCGAGAACAGATTGAGCACCTTGGCCGCAATATCCGGGTTGATCATAGCCCGCCCGCTGTACACGGTTCTCACGGCGCTCTCCAGTTCCTCCATGGAAACGCCCTTGAGGAGATAACCGCTCGCCCCGTACTTGAGGGCATTATAAACGTATTCGTCATCATCAAAAGTAGTCAGAATGATAATTTTGATCTGCGGATAGTTTTCTTTGATAATTTTCGTGCACTGTACGCCGTCCATCTTCGGCATACGAATGTCCATGAGTATGACGTCCGGCTTCTGTCTGCGCACGCACTGTATCACTTCCCGTCCGTCTGTTGCCACATCCGTGACCTCGATTCCCTCTTTGCTGTTTAATACGATCTGCAGACTCTGCCGGATCAGCTCCTGGTCGTCTGCCACCAACACTTTAATCATAAGTCTCCCCCCAGCGAATCGGTATGTGTGCGGTTACCTTAAACCCTTTTTGTCCGTCAAAGGCAACCGTACCTCCGAGCATTTCAATTCTCTCTTTCATATGTCTGGTGCCGAAGCCGCTCTTTAGCTCCTTGCACCCTATCCCGTCGTCCCTGATCTCCAGAAGGACTTCCCCGTCGATTCGTTTGAGCGTCACCCATATCTGCCCGGCGTGTCCGTGGCGCACCGCGTTTGTGATGCTCTCCTGGATCACGCGGTATATGATATTGGACTCATCCTCCTCGAACTCAAGCTTCTCCTCTCCCGCGTCAAAATAAATCTGCGTATCGCAGACTTTCCCCATATCCGTCACCATCTTCCGAATCGAAGCGTTCAGACTGAGCCGTTCCACGGCGTCCGGCCGCAGCTCGCTCACTGACCGGCGCACCTCCTTAATCCCCTCCCTGCTGACATCCGCCAGCACACCGAGCTGCTTTTTCACCTCCTGGGGCGCCACGTCGGCCAGGGCCAGGCATGCGTCCAGCCCTGCGATAATGCCCGTCAGTCTGTGCCCGAGCGTGTCGTGAATCTCCCTGGCAATCCGGTTTCTCTCATTAGTCTGAGCCATCTTCTCCGCCATATCCGCGTACTCCGATAGCTGCTCGTTGGCATTCTGCAGCTCGTGGTAAAGCACGTTTACCTCCTCTATAGTGCCCCTTTGCAGGTTGATCACGGAAAAACAGTAACCCACAAACAGGATAATGTTCAAAGAAATCATCGTATTCCAAATACACAGGAGCCACTGCTGGGCAGTAAAGGTATAATAGCTCACATAGTCCGACATGTTAAAGAGAGGCATATAGATGGACAAAAGTTCATAGTCCGCCAGCAGATAACCGACGATGGCCAGAAGGAGAAATGCCATCTTCGCCTTGCTGTCCTTGACATAGGCGATCACATTGGCGAACACCAGAAGCAAAAGCCCGTTGTAGTTGAAATCCAGCCGATAGATAATCACCACGCAGATAAAAAGCTCGGCGACCAGAGACGCCGCACTCCCCTTGCTGTTTCTCATCTGCAGGAAATGGCGGAACACAAAATTAACCACAAGAAAACCGAACATCACCAGGCAGAGCCAGAGGTTCGTCCTTGGATTGTCCGGTATCGTCATCACCCCTCCCAAAAAGTCCCTCGCGTCATAGTGCGCCCTGATCCGATTCGTGGTCACATAGATGAATGTACATATAAATACTACAGCAACGCCGTTTAATACAAGCATCGCCCACTGAAACATATCCGTGTAATGCTCTTTTTTCCTGCCCATATCCTTCCTCTACTGCCAGCCGTTCACTTCGTACTGATCCAGACTTTCCCCGGTAATCATGTAGGGTTCGATGCTTAAGTACTCGGGCACCTCTTCCCCGTTTAAGTAATCGTAGGCGATATCCGCCGCCACTCTGCCGATGGTTTCAGGGCTCTGTGCACTCGTCCCCGTCACATAGCCAAGCTTCAGCATGGCCTTAAAGTCGGGGGAACCGTCTATGCCGTAGATCAGCACCCCTTCCTCCCTCCGGTACTGCTGCAGCGTGGCAAGCGCCCCAAGCGCCGTCGGATCGTTTCCGCCAAGCACCACATTGAAGGACACTCCCTCCCGCAGCACTTCCCTCATGACTTTGGCAGAAACCTCAAATTCCCCGTGCCCGATTCCCTTATAGACGATGCGGTAATTGTCGTTTCCCTCTATTGTATCCAAAAATCCCTGAATCCGGTTGCTGATCGAAATCTGCCACGGACAGTCAATCATGATAATCTCCGCCTCATCCACCCGTTTCATCATATCCTGGGCGCACAGCACACCCGCCTGGTAGTTGTCCGTCTCGATAATGGAAGTCACATACTCCGTGTCCCTGACCACCGTATCGACGTTTATAACCACCACCCCGGCCTCCTTACAGGCGATCAGTGCCGGACGTACCGTCTCCCAGTCCACCGGATTTAGGAAAAGCACCTCGATACCCTCGTCAATCATCTCCAATATCTGATCGTTCTGCTTCTCCTGATCCTGGCAGGGATCTCTTGTAATCAAAATATCCCCGTTGCTCTCCACAACCTGCTCGATCGCGTCGTTTAACACGTCAAAATAAGGATTGTTCCTGGTCATATAAGTAGCCCCGAAGATGCGCGGGGCATTAGGCTCCTTTGTCTGATCCACGAACGAGCATCTGGTAAAGACTATTATAAAAAATACGAGCCCCGCTGCCAATAGAAACCGCTTCATTTTCTCCGTCCTTTTCTCCCTGCACATATAAGCAGACTCGGGATACTGTACTTCGTATCCCGAGTTCACGTTCTCCGATTCTTCTTATGTATGTACTCCCGGAGTCTCTTTGTACCTGATTTTGTGAGATGATTCCAAGAGTACATCTTATGTGTTCCTGTTTATCTGCCGGCTTTTCTGTTACGGATAAAGTCTACATAGACCGCAAGCAGGATAACGAATCCTTTAACGATATACTGCCAGTTGGAATCCACGCCCATCAGGTTCAGGCCGTTGTTCAAAACACCGATGATCAGAACGCCGATCAAGGTGCCGCCAAGACGTCCGGAACCGCCGCTCATGGAAGTGCCGCCGACAACAACCGCTGCGATCGCGTCCATCTCCGCGCCGTCACCGGCCGTAGGCTGTCCGGAATACAGACGGGAAGCCACAACCACGCCTGCGATACCTGCCATGATTCCGGTAAAAGTATGTACCCAAAATTTCACTTTACTCACGTTGATACCGGAAAAGCTTGCCGCCTGCGCATTGCCGCCCACCGCATAGATATGACGTCCAAAGTGCGTGCGGTTGACGAGGAAAATCGCTATCACAAAGATAATCAGCATCAGGATAACCGGCGTCGGAATCGGCCCCACATAACCGGCTCCCGGAAACTTGAACGCGTCCGTCATACAGCGGATCGGCGCGCCCTGGGTGTAGACAAGGGCGATACCCTTGACAATGTTCATGGACGCAAGCGTCACGATAAAGGGCGGAATATTTGTCTTACAGATCACAAGACCGTTCGCCATACCTACCAGTGCGCCGATGCCGATCGCTATAAGGAAAGCAAGAATTTCCGGCATACCGAGATGAACCACGCACCCCGCCGCCACACATCCTGACAAAGCGATAACGGAACCGACCGAAAGATCGATACCCCCCAAAATAATAACCATCGTCATTCCCGTTGCCAAGAACAGGTTGGAGGCATTCTGACGCAGAATATTAAAAATATTCTTCTGTGTCAGGAAAGTAGACCTCGTAGTCGGAAAAATAATCAAAAATACGCACATTGCCAACAGTGCAATGATAATACCGATATTGTCCTTAAAATATTTGACAACTCCGTTTTTAAATCTAGCCATGTTGATACCTCCTCCTCACTTACTTTGCCGCTAACTGCATGATTTTTTCCTGTGTTACGTCCTCGTGGTTGAGGCATCCTGTCACACGACCGTCATTCATCACATATACGCGGTCACTCATATTGATGATCTCAGGCATCTCCGAGGATATCATAATGATCGACATACCTTTCTTCACCAGTTCGTTCATGATCGCGTAGATCTCCGCTTTTGCGCCCACGTCGACGCCGCGGGTCGGCTCATCCAGAATCAGAATCTTCGGATCCGTCGCAAGCCACCGTCCGATCATCACCTTCTGCTGGTTTCCGCCGGACAGATTACCGATAATCTGCTGCTGGCTTGGTGTCTTGGTCGCCATCATGTCAATATATTTTTGGGTAATTTCTTCTTCCTTTTTGGAATCCACCCGGAAGTTTTTGATAAACTCCCCCAAAACCTCTATCGTGGAATTAAACTGCACGTCCTGTACCAGGTAGAGCCCTTCCTCCTTCCGGCTCTCAGGCACAAGGGCGATACCGTATTTCAAGGCATCTATCGGGGATTTGATATGTACCTGCTTCCCCTCCACATAAACCTCGCCCTTCATATCGTGCGTCAGGCCAAACACCGCTTTCATAGTCTCGCTGCGTCCGGCTCCCACCAGACCCGCAAAACCGATAATCTCACCTTTTCGCAGTTCAAAGCTGGCATCTTTCACCATCTTTCCGTCGGCAATATGCTCGCCCTTCAATATCACCTCGCCAGGCTTCTGGAAATCTCTCGTGTAATAGTTTGTCAGCTCACGACCTACCATCAGAGCAATCAGGTCGTCCTTGCTCGTCTCCTTCACGACTCTCGTGCCGACGCTCTCCCCGTCACGCATAACCGTGACGCGGTCGCAGATCTCTTCCAGCTCACTCATTTTATGAGAAATATAGATGATCCCGACACCCTTCTTCGTCAAGGCTCTCATGGTATCGAATAAAAATCCGACCTCCTTATCCGAAATCGAAGAGGTGGGCTCATCCATAACCAATATCCGTGAATTAAAGGAAATCGCTTTCACAATCTCCACCATCTGTCTTTGGGCAATCGTCAGCTTTTCCACCAACGTGTCCGCATCGATATTCATCTCGTAGGTGTCTAAAAGCTTCTGCGCCTCCTCCGTCATCTGTCCCCGCTTAATGTTAAACCGGCCGCCGGCTTCCCTGCCAAGAAAAATATTTTCGGCAACCGTCATGTAGGGAACAAGTACCAGCTCCTGGTGCACGATGGATACCCCGGCGTTTCTGGAAGATACCACGCCGTCAATATTCACCTTCTGTCCCTCAATCCAGATTTCTCCCTCCTCGGCATGATAGATTCCGCCAAGAACCTTGATCAAGGTGGACTTGCCGGCACCGTTTTCTCCAAGAAGGGCATGAACCTCTCCAGACCGAAGCTGCAAATTTACATTGCTCAGCGCCTTCACGCCCGGAAATGATTTACTGATCCCTTTCATTTCAAGTAAATACTTCTCACCCAACTCCAATCACCTCCTGCTTCCTTCCCATAAGGGGAAAGGCTTTGCCCCTCGCCAGCGCACCCGTGCACTGAGAACAAAGCCCTTCCATTTATTATAGGACGATCCGTTTACTGCCAGCCGTCTGTTCCGAACTCGTCAACATTGTCCGCCGTGATCAGGAATGTCTCGATCGGAATAAACTCTTCCACTGTCTCGCCGTCCAACCACTTGTAAGCAGTCTCGGCAATGGTCTTGCCGATGGAGATCGGGGACTGAGCGCCCGTACCTTCCATGATGGTATCCTTTAACAGAGCCTTCACGTCAGGAGAACCGTCCACGCCGTAGATCATGGGGGTTACGCCCGCTGCGTCCGCTGCCGCATATGCGCCGAGAGCCGTGGGATCATTGCCGCCGAAGATCGCCACCACATCCGGGCTTGCCGTCAGAAGGTCTGTCGCCTTCTCGTTACCTACCTGCTGGTTACCCTGCGCATCCTGCTGGCCGGCAATATTAAAGGTCACACCGGACTCTTCCAGAGCTGCCAGGAAGCCGTCTGTTCTGTCTGTCACGGACTGCATGGTCGGGGAATCCAGAACAAGGATATCGCCGCCCTCCGGGCACTTCTCAGCCAGGTCCTTACCGCATACATAACCCGCGTTATAGTTGTCGGAACCTGCGTAGGAAACAAGGTAACTCATATCGCCAACCTGGGTATCGAAACCGAACATCGGAATGTCCGCATCCTTTAACATGTCAAGCGCCGGAATGATACCGTCCGCATCTACCGGATTGACAAACATCACGTCAACGCCTCTGGAGATCATGTCCTCAATCTGGTCGATCTGTGTGTTGGAATCGTTGGCAGGATCCATGGAAACAAGCGTATCGCCGTGAGACTCTACCACTTCCCTGATCGCGCCCTCAAGAGCTACGAAGAACGGATTGGTACCATCCATACAAGTATAACCGATGGTTCTGCCGCCCTCGGATGCTGCAGGTGCCTCCGCCGCCTCCTCAGCAGGAGCTTCCTCCTCCGCAGGTGCCGCTTCCTCTGCAGGAGCTTCCTCCGCTGCGGGCGCCTCCGCCGCAGGTGCCGAAGCTGCAGGCGCCGCATCACCGCCGCCACAGCCCGCCAGCACGGTTGCCAGCATAGCCGAACATAAAACTGCGCTTACGATTTTTTTCTTCATGTTACATTTCCTCCCTTTTTTTATTGTGATTTCATTATAAATAGTTCCTTATTCGGAAACACCTGTCCTTTGTAACGAATCCCCGATGACATTTGTCACTTTTTCAGTGTGAGAAGGTAACATGGTGCATATTCCGTAATCCTTCTGACTCTGCTTCCTCAGCAGACTCAAGATGCTTCGCATCTTTCGTTCGCGTTGCTCGTCATAATCATCCCCCACCTTGCTTTCATGCGAGCATGAAGCATGATGGGGGATGCTTCTGACTCTGCTGAGTCGCGCAAAAGGCGCGGAGACAGTGTGCTCTCCGCGCCCTGGCAGGCAACATATGCCGTGCATATTCTCTTATTTCTCCAAAACGGAAGGAAGCCCCGCAAATCCCTTTTCCAGATCCTCATCCGAGGGAATATAATCGGACATTTCGCCGTCGTGGAACTTCCCGTAAGCCACCATATCGAAATAGCCGGTTCCCGTCAGACCGAATACAATGGTCTTCTCCTCGCCCGTCTCCTTGCATTTCAGAGCTTCGTCAATGGCCACCTTGATGGCATGCGCACTCTCCGGCGCGGGCAGAATTCCTTCCACTCTCGCAAATTCCTCCGCTGCCCTGAATACCGCCGTCTGCTCCACGCTCGTAGCCTCGATCAAACCGTCGTCATAAAGCTGGGACACAACGGAACTCATGCCGTGATACCGAAGGCCGCCCGCATGGTTCGGGGCCGGCATGAAGCCGCTCCCCAGCGTGTACATCTTAGCCAGAGGACAAACCTTGCCGGTGTCGCAGAAATCATACACGTATCTTCCTCTCGTCAGACTCGGACAGGAGGCGGGTTCCACCGCTATGATCCGGTAATCCGCTTCTCCCCGCAGCTTTTCTCCCACAAACGGCGAGATCAGGCCGCCCAAATTGGAACCGCCGCCCGCACAGCCGATAATCATGTCCGGCCTGATGTCGTATTTCCTGAGCGCCGCTTTCGTCTCCTCGCCTATGATGGACTGATGCAGCAATACCTGGGACAGCACGCTTCCCAGCACATAACGGTAACCTTCTCGGCTGGTAGCCGCTTCCACCGCCTCCGAGATGGCGCAGCCGAGGCTTCCCCCGGTGCCCGGGAACTCTTCGAGAATTTTGCGTCCCACATTGGTTGTGTCCGAGGGGGAGGGCGTCACCTGCGCGCCGTAAGTGCGCATCACTTCCCGGCGGAAAGGCTTCTGCTCGTAGGAAACTTTCACCATATATACATGGCAGTCCAGACCGAAATAGGAACATGCCATCGAGAGCGCCGTGCCCCACTGTCCGGCTCCCGTCTCCGTCGTAACGCCCTTAAGGCCCTGCATCTTGGCGTAATATGCCTGAGCGATGGCGGAATTGAGCTTGTGGCTTCCGCTCGTGTTATTTCCCTCGAATTTATAATAAATTTTTGCCGGCGTATCCAGCTTCTTTTCCAGACAATATGCCCTCACCAGAGGCGACGGGCGGTACATCTTATAGAAATCCCGGATTTCCTTTGGAATATCGATATAGGCGTCCGTGTCGTTGAGTTCCTGCTTTGCAAGTTCGTCGCAGAACACCCCCCGCAGCTCTTCAAACGTCATAGGCTTTAAGGTGCCCGGACTTAAAAGCGGCGCCGGCTTATTCTTCATGTCGGCCCGGACGTTGTACCACTGTTTTGGCATCTCCCCCTCTTCCAGATAGATTTTGTAAGGTATTTCCTTTATTGCCATTTTATTTTCCCTTTCTGCATCCGCCATTCCTATTTATGACTCAGCGCTTAAGCTGGAAACCTCTCGTCTGACGCTGCAGGAGATTAACCTGCTCAAACAGCTCCGCGCTGACAGCCGCGGACTCTTCGCTGTTTGCCGTGTTGGTCTGCACCACATTTGCGATCTGCCCGATTCCCTCGGCCACCTGCGAAATGGCGAACGCTTCCGTCTGCACCGCCTCGGTTATCTCGTTTATGGCGCCATTCGACTTGGTCACAAGCTCCAAAGTCTTTTGCAGCGTGCCGGAAACCTCCTCCACAATTTTGTTTCCCCGCTCCGCCGCGTGTACGGAATTTTCGATCAGTTCCTTCGTCGCCTTCGCGGCCTGATCGGACTGTGCGGCAAGATTTCTCACCTCCGCGGCCACCACCGCAAAGCCCTTTCCTGCCTCGCCCGCCCGGCTTGCCTCCACCGCAGCGTTCAAAGCCAATATATTGGTCTGGAACGCAATGTTTTCTATCGTGGAAATAATATTTTCAATCTGCTCCGACGTATCGCTGATATCCCTCATGGCGCTGACCAGATCAGCCATCTGCTGACTGCTTAAGTCAACCTGGTTTCCGGTAAGACGCGCGTTATCCCGCATATCGGAAGCCGACTGGATATTCTGGTTGGCGCTTCTGGACAGATCGTCCAAGGTAGCGGAAAGCTCTTCCACAGCCGCCGCCTGCTCCGTCGCTCCCTGGGCTAACATCTGTGAACCGTCCGAAAGCGTTCTCGCATGGCCGTGCACCTTCTGTTCCACATTGTGAATGCTGCCCATAGCGCTTGAGAGCGAATCCGTAAAGCTGTCTATGGAATCCGAGATGGAACGGAAATCGCCTATAAAGGGCACGGAAGCTCCCACATTGAAGTTTCCGGCAGAAAGCTGGCTCATCATGTGGTTGATATCCTCTATATATTCTCTGATCTGTCCGATGGAGCTTCTCAGCGTGTTCGACAGATCACCGATCTCGTTATTCGCACGGTAGGTCAGTTCTATGTCCATGCGCCCCTCCTGCAAGGGCTTCGTCTTCTCCGTGATGAGCAGAATCGGCCTCACCACATTCTTCACGATGTAAAGCGCCAGGCTCAACATGAAAAAGAGTGTTATAAAGAGCCCTGCGCCCGTGACTATGTGCATGGTGGACACCGTTTTCTCCATGTTCTGTGCACTGATCTCGTTGAGCTGTGTGCCTCGCTCCACAACCTCCTCCAGAAGCCCGACCAGAACGCTCAGGTTGCTCATAATCGTCTCCCGGTAATATGCCTGCGCCTGTGCCGGATCCGCCTTATACATATCAAGCACGTAGATGGCAGACTCATGAAGCTCCTTGTGCAAAGGCTCGAGCTGGGTCCGCAGATCGAGAATCGTCTTATCCTCCGTCCCTGCCTCACCGTAGAGCCACTGTCCGAGCACGCATCCCGTCGGGTCCGTGCTGCCCGTAAATTCCTCCCCCGAGTAGAGTGCGTTACTCAAATTGGAAGACCATTTGTAATGAGCGGTTTCCGCCTGCATCGCTCTCTGTAAGAGAGCGTTCACAGCCATATTGTCCGCCTCGGAAACCTCCATATTGAAAATATTTTTGGTGGTCAGCAGACTGAACAGCACTACCGCCAGCAAGGCCGCCGCCACCCGGATTCCAGCCATGATTTTGATACTCCTGCGCATATGTTCTCTCCTTTTACTTTGATTATGTATGTACCAAGCAGTACTGATAATATATTAAAACGCCAGCTTTCCTTATGTCGGCACGACAGGCTCCATTTATCCATCCATAAAGCAAAGCCGGAATAATATGAATAAATTGTAGCATAGTCCTTATTTTATTTCAATCACCTAAAAAATGTCTTACCAGGTACGCCTTTTTCCGCTCCCCCTGCGCCACTTCCCCCGAAGTCTCCACTTTAATCCTGCCGACGCCGTCTTTCGTCAGGCTGTCCAACATTTTAATCACGTCATCCACTTCACCCATTTGTTTTCCCTCCAATCCATGCCTCAATCGCCCCGCATGTCGTCTCAATCAGCTCATCGGAATGAGCGTCCGACACAAACATCGCCTCAAACTGGGACGGCGCCACATAAATGCCCCGATCCAGCATATGATTAAAATATGCCGCGAAAGCCTCCCTGTCACACCTGCAGGCGTCCTCATAATTTTCTACCTTTCGTCCGGACGCATTTTGGCCTGTCACAAAAAACGCCGACAGCAGCGACCCTGCCCGGTTCACTGTCAGACCCGCATCGCCGAAAGCCTCCGCCAGTCTCCTCGCTTTTTTGTCAATCCGGTCATAAATTCCCGTATCGTCCATCAATATTTTTAACGTCGTGATACCCGCCGTCACCGCCACGGGATTTCCCGACAAGGTTCCCGCCTGGTAAACCGCGCCAAGCGGCGCCACGCAGGACATCACCTCCCGCCCGCCCCCGTAGGCCGCAAGGGGCATTCCGCCTCCCACAATCTTTCCGAAAGTGTACAGATCGGCGTGCACACCCGTGAACTGCGATGCACCGCCAAGCGAAAGGCGAAACCCCGTAATCACCTCGTCAAAAATAAGAAGAGCGCCGTACTCTTTCGTGATTCGCCGCAAAAACTCAAGAAACCCCGCCACGGGCGGCACCACTCCCATGTTCGCCGCCACCGGCTCCACCAAAACCGCCGCCACCTGCCCGTGATTTTCCTCCATCAGGGCGCGCACGGATTCCTCGTCATTGTAGACGGCCGTCAATGTGCTCCCGGCATACCCTGCCGGGACGCCGGCGCTGTCCGGCACGGACTGGGTCATCAGCCCGGAACCGGCTTTCACCAGCAGACCGTCCGAGTGGCCGTGGTAATTGCCCGCGAATTTTATTATTTTCTCCCTGCCCGTAAACCCTCTTGCCACACGCACGGCGCTCATCACCGCCTCGGTGCCGGAGCTGACAAGCCGCACCATCTCCACGTCAGGCACGCAGGCGTTTATCAGCTCCGCAAGCTCCACTTCACGCGCCGTCGGCGCGCCGAAGGTAAGCCCTCCCTCGCACACACGCCGTACCGCCTCCACCACCTTCGGATGCGCATGGCCCAAAATCCCCGGTCCCCAGGAACAGACATAGTCCAGAAACCTGTTTCCGTCCGCATCAAAAAGCCACGGTCCCTTGGCCCTCTCCACGAAAAAAGGATGCCTGCCCACCGCGCGAAACGCGCGCACAGGGGAATTGACCCCGCCGGGGATTAGCTTCCGCGCCTTCTCATAAAGTTGTTCCGATCTGTCGTAATTCATATTTTCCTCCCCTGGTGTAAGGTGAACATATATTTATTATAAAAGAATTTATCCCGTACCTTTCATATCCCATACGGACATTCGTCCGTTTGTTCACGCCAGCCAATTCGCCGCATCCAGCGCATGATAGGTAATGATAATCTTCGCGCCAGCCCGCTTCATCGCCGTGAGGTTCTCGGTCACTATCCTTCTCTCGTCAACCCATCCGTTCGCGGCAGCCGCTTTTACCATGGCGTACTCTCCGCTTACGTTGTACACCGCAAGGGGCATGTCGAAGGACAAGGCGACCTCCTTCAATACATCCAGATAAGCAAGAGCCGGCTTCACCATCACGATATCCGCCCCCTCCTCTATATCCGCGCGGATTTCCCTGATCGCCTCCTGTCCGTTCGCGAAGTCCATCTGATAGCTTTTGCGGTCGCCGAACCCGGGCGCCGAGTGGGCCGCGTCCCGGAAAGGCCCGTAGTAAGCGGAGGCGAATTTGGCGCTGTAAGCCATAATCGGCGTCTGCGCAAAGCCCGCCTGGTCCAGCCCCTCCCGTAGGGCCGCAACCCGGCCATCCATCATGTCGGAGGGTGCAACCATATCCGCCCCTGCCTCCACAAGGCTCACGGCCATCTTCACAAGGTAAGGCAGCGTCTCGTCATTTAAAATCTCCTCCCCGTGCACCATCCCGCAATGGCCGTGGGACGTGTACTCACACAGACACACATCCGCCACGATGTAGATTTCAGGATACTTTTCACGTATATAGCGGACGGCTCTTTGCGTGACGCCGTCCCTGGCATAAGCCTGACTCCCCCAGGGATCCTTGCGGGACGGAATGCCAAAAAGCATGATGCCCCCGATCCCCGCTGTTTTCACCTGCTCAAGTATCTCGTCAAGACAATCGACGGAGTACTGAAAAACCCCCGGCATGGATTCCACCGGATTTTTCACCTGCTCTCCCTCCATGACAAAAACCGGGTAAATAAAATCTCTGGCATAAAGCCTGGTCTCCCGCATCATAGAGCGGATTCTCTCATCCCTTCTCAATCTTCTAAATCGGTACATCGCCCGTTTCCTCCTCCGTAATTACAAGCCAAATCCGCGCAAAGACACGCCGCGATCGCATCCACCCCCGATTCTTTTGCGATCAAAGGCGGTTTCGATATATATTTTTGCGCTTCCTTCGCGCACCTTTCCCCGATGCAGACATAACGGCTCTTTTCGTTCCCGATGCCCTTCTTCTCCAAGCCCTCAAAATAGGCTCTCGCTCCCATAGCGGAACCAAAGACAATATAATCCGGTGCTTTCGCGCTCACCACGTCCCTTTTCTCCTCCCGCACGAAAAGCTCATAGAGCGCATACTCCTTATAGGGGATGCCATGTTCCTTCAAGGTAAGCGGCAAAGCGTCGCTCCCCTGCTTTGCCCGAAGAAGCATCACCAGATTGCCGACGGCGTTTCTTTCCTCCCCTTCTCCCGCAATGACTTGCGAGAGCCCCTTTGCAAGATGGGCTGCATCGTAACTTCGGGGTATATAGTCCTCGTAGATTCCCGCCTCGTGGAGCGCCTCCGCCGTCCCCGGGCCGATCACCGCAGTCTTTTTCCCGTAAAGCGTGCGCAGATCCCGCCGCTCCTCCTTCATTTTATTGAGAAAAACCCGCACGCCGTTCGGACTTGTAAAGACGAGCCAGCCGCAATCCTCAAAACCGGGAAGCGCCTCATCCGCCGGCCTGATCTCCATAAAGCTCATGTCAAACGGTTTCGCGCCCAGTTTTCGAACCGCCAGGGATACCCTATCCGCAAAATGCGCCGTCCCCGTCACCCCGACCGTAATCCCCGAAAGGGGCAAATCGCCGTCCTTCCTCTTTCCCGTCAGGTCTAGCTTCGCCACCGCACCAACCACGATCACCGCCGGAGAGGTAAATCCCTGCTCCGCCGCCCTTGCCGTAATCTCAAAAAGCGCCGCCCGCACAACCCGCTGCCGTCCCGTCGTTCCTTCCATAACAATGGCGCAGGGCGTATTTGCGTCCTTTCCGGCACCAAGCAGCCCCACCACGATTTGCGCCAGATGCTGCATCCCCATCAGGATCACAAGCGTGCCGCCAAGCTGCGCAAGCGTCCGGTAGTCAAGCCCCGCCTCATCGGTTGCGTCCCTGTCCGCCGAAGTGCCCGTCACCACCGTCACGCTGTCCGAAAGCCCCCTGTACGTGACCGGAATCCCGGCCGCCGCAGGAGCCGCAACCGCCGACGTGACACCGGGGATCTCCTCACAGCAAATACCCGCTTCGCGCATCGCCAGAAATTCCTCTCCGCCTCTGCCAAACACGTAAGGATCCCCTCCCTTTAAGCGCACCACCGTCTTTCCTTCCCGCGCCTTTTTTATAAGAAGCGCGTTGATTTCCAGCTGCGTCCGGCTGTGAACGCCGCACCGCTTTCCCACAAAGATCTTTTCGCAGTCCGGCCGCGTCCACCGCAGCAGTTCATCGGACACCAGGCTGTCATAGACCACCGCGTCGCAGCTCTTTAGCGCCTCCCAGGCTTTCAGGGTCAAAAGTCCCTCGTCGCCGCAGCCGCCGCCCGTCAGATATACCTTTCCCTCGCTCAACCTTACCCGTTCTCCTTTACTTCGCATCCGGCCCGCCTTCCTGCCGTCCTCACCGCTCCTTGACGATCCGCGCCGCCTGTCGTGCCAGCCGTCTGCCTTCCTCTATGCTGGCCATTCCGGTCAGTCCGACTCTCCTGCCCGCGTACATCACATCTAAAAGCAGCCTGTCCGCCGAAAAATCCTCGCGCGACGCGTCCCGGCTTTGTCCGACTCTCTCCAACCTGCACCACGCCGCAGCCGCCTCGCTGCAGTCCGCCGAAAGAAGCGATAGCGCCTCCCTCTCCACCACAAAACACAGCGCCGTCTCCTCATCCGTAATCTCTTTGCAAACCGAAGCCGCCGCCGAATCCCTCACGGCTTCCACCGCTATGATTCCCTGACATGCCGCCGGCAAAAAGTCCTCCGGCGGGAGAGGGTAAAACCCGTACTCCTGCGCGTAGCGAGACTGGATGTCAAGCCGGTCGAGCCCCGCTTTCGCCAGAAGTATCCCGTCGTACACGACCGCTCCCGTCTCTTTCTCGCCACTCTCCTTTAGCTTTCGCAGACGGGTGTCCACATTGCCGCGGATATTTTCGAATACCACGTTTTCCCATAGCTGTCCCGCGAGCGTCTGCCTTCGCCTGCTGCCCGTCCCGATCCGGAATACGCGTCCAGTCGGCAACGCGCCTCCCTTCGGAACCACAAGCACATCCCGCACGTCGGCCCTTTTGAGGACAGCCGCAATCACAAGCCCTTCCGCCAGCTTTATGGGCAGGTCTTTCGCGGAGTGCGCCGCCAGGTCGATTTTGCCGTCCTTGAGAGCCTCCTCCAGCTCCGAGGCGAAAACGCCCTTGTCCCCGATCTGCCAAAGAGGCTTGTCCTGTATCCTGTCTCCCTTTGTGTGTATCGTTACGATCTCCGTCCCGTATCCCGCCTCTGACAGCGCGTCCCGCACAAGAGACGCCTGCTTTAAAGCCAGTTTACTGCCCCTTGTTCCGATTCGGATTTTTTTCATATAACCGTCGCTCCAATTCCTCCAACATCACTTTCCCTTCTCTCTCAACACAATAGAGAAACAGGCTCTCCAAAATATCCTTTCTCTCCTTCTGCGACGCTTCCAGTTCCATCACCTTCGGTCTGATTTGACCCATTAAGTCAATAACATCCCCGATACCCGGCGCAAGCGCCCGCTTTGTCTCTTTTCTGATCCAGGACGCCGCCGCCGGACTCTTTCCGCCCGTGGAAATACCGATTGTCAGATCTTTCTCCCGCACAAGAGCCGGAAAAAGGAACGTGCATTTCTCTTTGTCGTCAACCACATTCACCAGGATCCGTCTCTCCTTGCACAGGTCAGATATGCGGCCGTTTTGCGCTTCGTCGTCCGTGGCGGCAATCACAAAATCGGCTCCCTCCAAATCCGCAGGCTCCAATTCCCGTTCGACAAAACGACAGGACAACGCCCTGTCTTTGTCCGCAGACTTCTCCCACGCCCGCACGCACTCCTCTGTCTGCGGCGCGATCACGGTCAGGCCGGGTCCGAATGGCAAAAGCTTTTCCAGCTTCCTCGCCGCAACCTTTCCGCCGCCCACAATCACGCCGCTTTTACCGGCTATATCCACAAAAAAAGGGAAGTACCCACTATTGCCACCCGGCATGGCCCAACACCTCCAATACCGCTTCAAAAGAATCCCTGTCAAGCTCGTCCCGCAGCAGATAGACAAGCTTTTGCGCGGACCAGCCCTCATATCGCTCCTTCCATCCGGCGTCCTTCTCCATAAACCGGTGAAAAGCCAAAACCTTGCATATCCTGTCAAACTCCTGCGCAAGGATCTCCTCGGCGTCCGCAAGCGCCTGCGACTTGCGCCTGTTGTTTTCCTGCGCCAGCCGGTTGATGTCGTCCAGTGTAACTAGACGGCAGTTGGCGATCCCTCCGATGTCCCCGTCCATATCGGGCGGCATGGATATGTCCACGAACAATCGCTCCTTATCCGTTTTTATGGACTGCTCCACCTGCTTTGCAATCATCGTGTAATGAGGACTGGAGGTAGCCGAGACAACCGCGTCCGCCTCCTCCAGATACTCATACCGCCTCCGGTAATCCACATTCTCCACCCGGGGATTCCCGCTTTGGCACACCCCGTTGTGGGATCTGACCGTGGCTATGACCCGGATGTTTTCCTGACTCAACAGGTTTTTCTGGACAATGCCCCCCATCTGCCCGGTGCTTCCGATCAGAAGTACCGTCTTCACCCGTTTGGGAATCCTGAAAACCTCGTTCGCCGCAAGCGTCGCCACGGAGACGGACGACTTCGAGATCGCCGTCTCCGTCTTCACACGCTTCGCGCAGGAAAGCGCCGCCTGAAAAACGCCGTCCAGCTCATATCCCGTGTATCCGGCATCCTTCGCGTACTTGTAGGCGTCCCGCACCTGCCCGAGGATTTCGTCTTCCCCGATCACCATGGACTCCATTCCGCAGGTCACACGGAAGAGATGGCGGATCGCTCCCGCTCCCTGATACCGTCTGACCAGGCTCCTGATCCACTGAGCGTCACTGCCGGCCGTCTCGGCAAGAGCCGCTTCCAAATCCCGGAAGCGGTTTTCCCTGCCCTTCACATAAATCTCCGTCCGGTTGCAGGTGGACAGGACAACACACTGTTCCACCCCGCAAAGTTCCCTTATCTTTTGTAAATAGTCTTCCCTGTTTTCTTTTGGGATAAAGCATCTTTGCCGCTTTTTAGCCTCCGCCGTCTTATGGCTGATACTGATACATTCCATACATGATCCACCGATCGCAACCTAGCACGTCGCTCCGCCCTTCAGATGCATCTTCGCGTTGATGATTTCTTCTTTGTGCAAAATAATCTCGTCCGACAAAAGCTGTTCCTGCACATTCTCAAAACCGATTCTGTTTATGGTATCCGCAAAGCGTTCTCCCGTCTTTCCCTGCTCTCTGAAAAGCAAAATCGCTTTTTCCAAAACGGAGAGTACCTCCTCCTCGCTCAAAAAAATCTTCGAAAGCTTCTGTCCGTGAGCTACTCTCTTCCCCCAGCGTCCGCCGATATAGACGCGGTAGCCGTATGTGCTCTCCTCCGCCGCCTTAAACGGGCATTTACCCACACAACGTCCACAGTTGTTGCACTCGTCAGGATCGATCACCAGTTTGCCGTCGACTACCCGGGAAGCCCCCACCGGGCACACCTGTGCAATCTGGCAGTTGCCGCAGCCATGGCATTTTTCCAGATCGATCACCGGCACTCTCTGTCCCACGATGCCGAAATCATTCAGATCCGGCTTCACGCAGTTATTCGGGCAGCCGCCCACCGCGATCTTGAATTTATGAGGCAGTTTGACGTCGGCATAGCCGTGGAAAAACCGCTCGTGTATCTTTTCCGACAAAGCGTAGGTATCCAAAAGACCGTACTGGCAGGTCGTTCCCTTGCAGGCCACCACCGGGCGCACCTTGGAGCCGGTACCGCCTGTCTCCAGTCCCTCCTGCGCCAAAAACGCTCTCAGCTCTTCTATCCGGTCAAAAGGCACGCCCACGATCTCCATCGTCAGACGGGTGGTCATGACCACGTCCCCGCTTCCGAACTTCTCGGCCGCCTCCGCGATTTTTTTGTGCTCCGCCGTCGTAATCTTACCGTTTCTTGTGATCACACGGACATTGAAGTTATCCGTTCCCTTGTTGTGCAGGCAGCCAAGCGCTTTCACACGGGTAATTTCCTCCGCCGGCACGGTCACCACGCCCGGCTTGCTCTCCGCTTTCACCACATTGAAGAAGGAGGAACCCTCAAGCACCTTCGTGTTCGTGTAGCCGTAGCGTTTCAGCCTGTTTTGAAGCAGATACGCCCTCTTTCCCTTGGCGCAGACGAGCAGAAGCTTTTCGTCCTTCAAAAGCCCCGGCACCTCGCCTTTCACCTTGAGCAGATCCACATAGGTAGCGCCCGCGATGGTGGGACCTGCCGGATTCACGTCGACAACACGGTACTCCTTCGCCGCGCCTGCCAGATACTCCGCGGGCGTAAAGCTGTCCATATCCCCTGTCAGCTTATTAAGCAGCATATGTACCGCCTGCACAAAAGGATGGATCGCCGTGGAGAAGGGCGGCGCGTAAGCCAGATCCAGACAGGTCATCTGCTCGAGCGTCGCGCCGAAGGTAACCGCCATCACGCCCACGTCCGTCACCTTGTCCACCGCGCCGGGCCCAAGCACCTGAACGCCAAGCAGCTTATGGGTCTTTTTATCCGCCACCAGCTTGATCGCAAACCAGGAGCTGTCCGGATAGTAATGCGCCTTGTCGTCCGTCACGGCAAGCACGCAGGCCGTCTCAAAGCCCGCCGCTTTGGCCTGCTCCTCGGAGAGCCCGGTTCTGCCGCCGGAAAGTCCCGGAAGCTTCACCACTCCCGTTCCCAGAACACCCGGATAAGCCACGTCCCTGCCGCCCAGGGCGAGGGCAAGCGTGCGCCCTTCCATGTTGGCGGAGGAACCCATGGGCGACCACTGTCTTTCCCCTGTCAGGCGATTCTTCACCATCGCGCAGTCACCCGCAGCGTAGATATCCGCCACGTTTGTCGCCATCCTCTCGTCCACCAGAACGGTTCCCTTAAACATCTCGATTCCCGTATCCTGCAAAAATCCCGTGTTCGGGCGTATACCGATAGAGAGAATCACCAAATCCGCGGGAAGCAGTCCCTTGTCGGTCTGCACGCCCTCCGCTCTTTCTTCTCCCGTCACGCCCATGAGTTTCGTCCCCGTCATCACCCGGATGCCTTTTTTCTCCAGATGGCGCACCGCGTAATCCGCCATCTCATTGTCAAAGCCCGGCATAATCTGAGGCGCCATATCGATCACGGTCACCGACAGTCCCTTTTCCAGCAGGTTTTCCGCCACTTCCAGGCCGATAAATCCACCGCCCACAACAACGGCGCGCCGCACGCCGTCTCTCGCGAGATAATTTCTCGTCTCGATGGCGTCATCCGGGGAACGCATCACGAAAACACCTGGCAAATTCAAACCCTGCAGCGGCGGGATCACCGGAGAAGCCCCGACTGCCACGATGCAGGCGTCATACTCATAGACTTCCTCCGCGCCTGTGCGGAGATTTTTCGCGACGGCTTTTTTTGCCGCAGGGTCCAGAGCGACTACCTCTCTTTGCGAATACACCATCGCCCCTGTGAGCGCACTGTACTTTTCCGGCGTATTCACGATAAGCTGCTCCTTGTCGTGAATCGCCCCGCCCACATAGTAAGGCAGGCCGCAGCCCGCGTAGGAAATATCCCGGCCCTTTGTGACGATCGTCACCTCCGCTTCCGGGTTCACCCTCTTAAATTTCGCGGCCGCCTTCGTTCCGGCTGCCACGCCCCCGATTACCAATAGTTTCATCCCATACCTCCTGTTTAAAATCAGTTTTCTCCGTTTCTTTTTTTCTTTTCTTATCATGCCATAAAAAGAAGAAAAAAGCAATTTGTACCGCTATATAAAACCTATATTGAATTTACATTTTCCTATTCTTATGATATTCTTATATAAAAATAAAATCCAAACATGTACTTTCGTAGTCTCTTTATGCCTGATTTTGTGAGATGATTTTTTGTCAGATGCGCATAAATTTATGAGACGTACGTGGAACGTACGTTGATTAGATTTATGTGCATCTGGCGGAAAATCTGCCACAAAGGCAGGTGCAAAAGAAATTCCGGGAGTACATAAACACAAAAAGGAGGTTCTCATGGCACGTAAAAAGAAAATTAATCTCACGCCGGAAGAGGAATTGGAGCAGGTTTTATCTGAGATCGACCAGACAAAAGATACCCTGAAAGCACTGGAAAAGACCAGGAAAGAACTGGAAGCAAAAGTGAAAATGGACCGCCTGGCCGCTCTCGACGAACTGATCAGCGAAAGCGGAAAGAGCTATGATGAAGTTGAGGAGCTTTTAAGAAACTGATTTTGCCGGAAAATGCGTGGGACGGGCTTTTAGCAGAACTTACAAAAAGGCAAAACAAAGATATGACGGGAAAGCGGACCGGGACATTATATGTCAGTCTGCTTTCTTTTTCTTTGCCCTTTTTACCAAATCCCAAGTGCCTGCTTTTTACGTGTCATCACACCTGTCTATGGCCGACATATAATAACAAAAACAGGATTTCCATATGAGTAACCATTATAAATTTATCAACACGCCTCTGCCATATTCTTTCGGCGCCATGGAACCTTATATCGATGAAAAAACAATGTACCTGCACCACGACAAGCATCTGCAGACTTACGTCGACAACCTGAACAATACGCTCGGCAAATATCCTGAATACCAAAGCTGGACTCTCGAGCAGCTCATCGTCAATGTGCCGTGCCTTCCGGAAGAAATTCAGGCCGATATAAAAAATAACGCCGGGGGCGTTTTCAACCATCAATTCTATTTCGCAAACATGTCCAATCCGAATTCTTCTCAGCCGGTCGGCTTTTTAAACAAAGCAATCAACAGCGAGTTCGGCGGTTATGCGCCGTTTGGGGACCTGTTTAAAGCGGCCGCCTTGTCCGTATTCGGTTCCGGTTACGCATGGCTTGTAGTCAACGCCGCAGGACACCTTGGTATCATTACGACGGCGAATCAGGATACTCCTCTGGAAATGGGGTTATTCCCCATTCTCAATATCGACGTGTGGGAACATGCCTATTATTTAAAGCATTATAACGTGAGAGCGGATTATATAGACGACTGGTTTCATGTAGTCAACTGGAATAATGCAAATCAAAATTATATGCGCTGCTTCAATATGTTTCCCTGAATACATTACAAAAAAACGCCTGTCGCCGGTATGCCGCGACAAGCGTTTTTTATCTGTTTTCCAAAACAGGCGACTCTGCGTCAGCCCTTCACGGCCCCGGACGCGAGTCCTCCGTATACCTGCTTCTGGAACACAATGAAGATCAGAAGAATCGGAATGATTGTGATCAGCACGCCCGCGCAGATATAGTTGTACTGGCTTCCGTAAGGGCCCGTAAAAGTGTAAAGAGCCGTGGAAATGGTCTTTAATTCCTTTGACTGCAAGTACAGATTTGACGCGTAATATTCATTGTAGACGCCCACGCCCTTTAACACCAAATTCGTCATAATCGCAGGCTTTAAAAGGGGCAGCAAAATCTTAAAAAACACGCCGAAATAGGTACATCCGTCTATGATCGCGGACTCGTCCAGCGAGGTCGGAAGATTCTCAAAAAACTGCAGGAATATATAAATCGAGATAATATCCGTACCCATCAGGCAGATCATATAACCGTACAGGTGATTGATCAGGTGCAGGTTATTCATGATCTCGTAGATCGTTACCTGCATGGCGATTCCGGGGAGCAGCGCAGCGAACATGAAAAGATTTCTGATCATCGCGTTTCCTACAAATTTAAAACGGTTGAGCACATAGGCGATCATGGAACTGACAAGGACGGACGCCGTGAGAACCACCACAAGCACAAACGCCGTGTTGATAAATCCGCGCAACATATTCGCCTGCGTGAAAGCCACCTTGAAGTTCTCAAAATACAGGAAACTTTTTGGCAACGACAGCGCGGAAGTGCTCTGATACTCCTCCTCCGTCTTAAACGCCGTAAGCACGCACACGACAACGGGGATGATGGCAATAAGAGCCGCTATGATCAACATGAAATATTTGAAAAACGTAAACAGTCCCATTTGTACTTTGCTCGTATTCGTATTCATTACCGTCACCCCTTTCTATTTTAATCCCCTATTTTGTCTGTTCTGTTTCTTTTTCCGCCTCACCGCGGCCTTGGACTCGTCATCCGTCCCATCGTCGAACACATAGGCAAAGAACAATTTCTGCGCCACGGTACAGAGAATGATGATGACGAGCAGTACTATCGCCATCGCGCTGGCAAGTCCGACCTTCTGGTTCTCATGCGCCAGACGGTTCATGATAACGAAATAAGTACCTGTACCCATCGTACCGTTTGTGATGACATATGGCGGCTCGAACGCGCTCAGTGAGCCGCTGATCGAAAGAATCAGGTTTAACACGACGATCGACTTAATGCTCGGCAAAATGATGTACTTGAACTGATGCCATTTGTTCGCGCCGTCCAGGGAAGCCGCCTCATAGAGATCCGCATCCACGGACATCATCGCGCCCAGAAACAGGATCATATTCTGTCCCGTATATCTCCACACCGACGTCGCCGCCAGCGAGAAATTATTGATGCTTGTGTCCTGCAGCCAATAGGGAATATTTTCCGGCGCGACGCCAAACAAAGCCACGATGGAATCAAGCACATAACCTCTCGCATAGAAAAATTTGAATATAAAGCCGATCGCGATACCGGAAATCAGATAGGGAAAGAACATCGTCGCCTTGAAGACGGACTCGCCCTTAACCTTGAATACCATCAGCGTCGCAAAAAACAGTGCCAAAGCCAACTGGAGAACGGCGCCGCCCATGTAATACACGCTGACGAACAGCGACTTGAAAATCTCCGGCCTGTTAAAAACTTCGACGTAATTTTTAAGCCCCACAAAATTGCGCTTTCCGATGTACTTCATATTGTAGAAGCTAAACTGCACCATCTTTCCGAAGGGAATATATGTAAACATCAGCAAAAGCAGCAGCGGTACGAACATAAATGTAAAGATGACCAGACGCCTCTGGATTTTCCTGCTCCCAAACCATTCCCCAAAGGTTTTTTTGTTATTCACCATATCCTTCTCCTTTTCCGTCTTTCACACTGTCGCAGCCGCCCGTTTACTGGTTAACCTCCACACCCAGCGACTCCTGCGCCGAAGTCCATTTCTGATTCCACTCGTCCATGATCTCGTCCAGAGTCCGTGTACCGTAGAGCGCAGCCTCCAGAATCTCACAGTCAGGATAGTCGTTGTTGTTAATTCCCACTTCACTCTCGTTGTTCACGTCGTCAAACAGATCTTCCTCGCCAGCCGGCGCCTGGTTGTTGGAGAGAAGCTCCACGCCGTCGAAAGCTTCCAGCACGGAAGGATATTCCGCGTCCTTGCGGGCAGGAATGCTTCCCTCATCCATGTAGATGGAAGATTCCTCAATCAGCCATTTCATATACAGAAGGGATGCGATCTTGTTCTCGTCGGACGCCTGCACGTTGATGCCGAAGGAGTAGTTTCCGCCGGAACCCGCATACTGCTTGCCGTCCACGCTGATCGGGAAAGGCATATATCCGATATCGTCCGGATTGTCGCCCGCTTCCTTGAACTGCTCCACGCACCAGGAGCCGAGCACCATAGTTGCGATCTCGCCTCTGTTGATCGCGCCCTTCGAGGATTCCCAGTCCGTGCTTGCCGGATCGTCCTCGATCAGCCCGCGGGCAACGGCCTCATAGAGAATGTAGTACACCGCGTAAGGGCCCGTCAGATCGTCTCTCTTCGCAAAAGGATTGCTCATATGCACCATATTATTCTTAAAATCGGGATCGCCCGTCGCCGCGCAGTCCGTGTAGGCGTCCCACGCGCCCATCGTCCATCCTGCCGCAAAGTTTGTGTAAAGCGGAACCGCGTCGGTCTTGTCCTTGATGATCTTTAGATCCTCCAAAAACTCCTCGGGAGTCTTGGGCACCGTGGTGATGCCCGCGTCCGCCCATACCTTCTTGTTGTAAGCGATACCGCTTGCCGTACCGCCGTTTGCGATACCGTAAACTACGTTCTCAAAAGATTTCTCCTCCAGGAAATTATACGTATCTTTCATCGCGTCAAAACTGCCAAGAGGCATGAAATAAGTGGAAAGTTCGTTCTTCGCCACGGAGGTGGGAATGAACATGATATCGCCCCAGTCGCCGGCCGTCAGACGAAGCGTCACGGACTCCTCGTAATCGGTGATTCCCTCGTACTCCACCGTAATATTCGGATACAACTCCATGAACTGTTCCGCGTATCCTTTGTAAACCGTATCGACGATATCCGTTCTGTTTGTCAGCACTTTGATGGACGCCGTCAAATCCTTGTAATCTTCTCCCACCGTAATCGCGTCGAGAGTCGGGACGCCGGAAGACGCGCTCTCCCCGCTGCCTGCGCTCTCCGCACCTGTATCGCCGGACGCTTCGCTCCCCGCGGATGCGCCCGTCGTGTCTGCCCCCGCATCGCCGGAGCCGCCGCATCCCGCAATTGACATTGCCATGACCGCGGTCATTCCAAGTGCCATAAGTCTTTTACATTTCATTTCTTTTCCTCCCTTGCATTTTTGTTTATTTGTTAAGCTAATTTTATTTTAATTTAACCTTACAAATTAGTCACTATCTTAAATTTGCATTTGTATTCAATTATTGATATTTCCCGTTATTTCTTCCATTTTACCAATTTACTCCCTCGTTTTTTATACATTTTTACCATTACATTTTCTTCTTTTCACATTTCTTCCTTGCTTTTTAAGTCAATTTTAGGTTTTTATTAGCTATTTTTTAGATATCAAAATTAATCATGTAAACGCAATATTCTGTTATTGATTTTTCCTTGATTTTCATCTATACTATCTTTCAACTTTTATTAATCTTTTTTTCTACACACCAGGCTCAGAAAGGATCAATCCGCCATGCCCGATTCTACGTTCGCCACGGAATTTTTCAAAAGTCTCATTTTCTCCGAGACGAGCAGCCGTTTTTCTTTTTCCGACTACTTCGCGCACACTTACGGGAGAACCTATGACTTTTGCGGCACGCTCCCTTATCTGCTCTGCAGGGGCGACGTGTCCGTCACCGCGCCCTTCTCCTGCGAAACCGCAGGACTCAACGCTTTCTGCCTGCTCTATACCAAAAAGGGCGCCGGAAAGCTTCTTTGCAACGATATGATTCTACCCCCCCCCCAAACTTTTGGGGAACTTTTGCCAGGCACCCTCGCCTTTATCGACTGCCGGAAAAAGCATAGGCTCGTCTGTCTGCACAATATATGGGAATATACGATCTGCTTTGTCAGCACGCCGGTCAGCGCCTACTATCATCAAAAGCTGGAATCCCTTGGCGGCTGTATCTTCCGACTGGAAAAAGACGCCGACTCCCTTTCTCTGTGGGAACGCTTTCTGAAAATACAGGACGACGATGAAATTCACGCCCTGATGCGCTCACAAAGTCTGCTCTCCCTCTACACGCAGCTCTATCTCTTTTACGCCGTGCAAAGGGAAGGCTCCCACCACATCCCTTCCTATCTGACCGACATGAAAAAATGCTTCGACACGGCGTATCAGGAGCCGTATTCCCTGGACGACCTCTCCGCCAGGTACGGCGTAAACAAATTTACGCTCGGCAGACAGTTCGCAAAATATTACGACGATACGCCGCTTAAATACTTGAATAAAGTGAGAATTGAGAAGGCGAAGGAGCTTCTGCTCCACACAAACGAGAAAATCGGAGCCATCGCACAGGCTGTCGGCATCGAGAATACCAACCACTTTATCCGGCTCTTCAAAGAGAAAACCGGCGTCTCCCCTTCCGTCTACCGCAGGGAAACACCGGTTCTGTAATCCATGTTTTTTGCTTGCTTTCACAATCGGTACTCAGTTTATTTCCTGTACCGTCTTTCTCTCTATCAGTCTGCCGCTTATGACATACACCTTCGGCTCCGTCTCGCAGTTTTCGATTCTTTTTGCCAGAATCGCCAGAGCCGCCTGCGTCATTTTTTCCATATCGACAGCGTAGGTTGTAATTTTCGAATCCCCAAATTCCGCGTAAAGATAATCGTCGTAGCCGACCACGGAGATGTCCTCCGGCACCCGGTATCCGCTCTCTTTGAGCTGCCTGATGAGCGCATAGGCCGTCACGTCGTTGTTGCAGACAAACGCTGTCGGCATGTCATTTTCCGACAAAGCGACCTTGTATTTCAATCCCATGCGGCCGTCGGAAAAATCCCTGTCATCCAGGAGCCATTCGGGACGCCGCTCTATGCCGCGTTCCATAAGCGCCTTGCAGTAACCGAAATAGCGGTCCGTGATACTCTCCGTGTACATCAAAGTCCCCACGAAAGCGATTTTCTCATGTCCTCTCTGAATCAGGTGTTCCGTCAGCCGATATGTCCCGAGAAACCCTTCCGATATCACGGAATCCACGATCAGTTCGTCATCGTAGAAATCCAGAAACACCATGGGCGCCTTTTGGCTCCGGTATAACATCTTCAAGTACTCTCTTCCTGGCTTTCCGATCACGATAATACCGTCCACACGCTCCTCCTCCGAAAGCTTTGGGCATACCAGTCCCTCCTCGTCGGAGATGCTCACCACCTCCAACAGGGAAAAACAGTTTTTGCGGATCGCCTGCGTCGTCAGCTCCTGGTACATTTTCCAGTAGAAGGAGGCAAACTGGCTGAAATAGCGCTCAAATGTCATAACACCGACCGTATACGCCCTCTCCGCCTCCTCCTTTGGCGAGTGGACTGGCGTATACCCCATCTCGTCGGCAAGCGCCCTTATCTTTGCGCGCATCTCCTCGCTGACTCCCTTTTTCCCTGACAGCGCTTTCGACACCGTCACCACACTGACTCCAAGCTTTTGCGCAATGTCCGCCAGCCTCACTGATTTCGTCATATCGGCCACTTCACCTTTCCGTCAATCCACCGCCGTCAAATAGATCAGCTTTGACCTGAAATCCCCCGGCATATCCGGCACAAGAACTCCCGCGCTCATGAGCGTATCGCCGCCGCAAATCCACACGTCCCCCTCTTTTTCGCCCCTGGCGGACAAGATTTGCACCTCGTAGCGGGTATCCTCTGACAGACCTTTTAACAGAATGCGCCTCGATCTGTAATTGGCGCGGGTTAGCACCTGCACGAAGGTCACAAGCGATTCCCGCTTGTCCCCACTCACCACCTGCCAGCAGTCAAACATGTGGTTTTGCGAGTAGGACGCGATACGGTAATAATCGCCCTCTCTGACCAGATCGTTATATTTGTGGTACATCGCCACCTGACCCGGTATCTGGTTTCTCTCCTCCTCCGATATTTTGGTGATGTCCAGCTCATAGCCGAAAGTTCCCGCGAGCGCGACGACCCCTCTCGTCTCAAAGGGCGTCGTCCGCCCTACGATATGGTTCGGGCAGTCCGACACGTGGGCGCCCATGGTGGAGAGCGGATAAATGAGTGCGGTTCCCTCCTGTATCTTCAGACGCTCTATGGCATCCGCATCGTCCGAACACCAGATCTGGGGGCTGTAATAGAGCATCCCCGGGTCAAAACGCGCGCCGCCGCCGGAGCAGTTTTCCAGAAGCAGATCAGGGAAATCGGTAGTAAGCCTGTTTTGCATCTCATACAGCGCAAGCACATACCTGTGGTAAAGCTCTCCCTGCCTGTCCGGGGGAAGCGCTGCACTCCCCATATCGGAAAGCTGTCTGTTCATATCCCACTTCACATACTCCACATTTGCGCTCTTAAGTACCGCCGACACCATGGCGTAAATGTGGTCTACGACTTCCTTCCTCGACAGATCCAGTACATACTGCTGCCTGATCTGCGTGCCGGGCCTCCCCGGAATGGCGATGGCCCAGTCCGGGTGCGCCCTGTATAAATCCGAATCCGGCGAAATCATCTCCGGCTCAAACCAGATGCCGAACTTCATCCCCAGCTTATTTACCTCTTCCACAAGAGCGGCAAGTCCGCCCTTTATTTTCTCTTCGTTGACAACCCAGTCCCCAAGGGCGCAGTCGTCGAAATTCCTCCTGCCAAACCAGCCGTCGTCCATCACAAGCATCTCAATCCCGAGGGAAGCCGCCTCCTTCGCGATGGACAAGAGCTTATCCGAATCGAAGTCAAAATAGGTGGCTTCCCAGTTGTTGATGAGAATCGGCCGTTTCTTATCCTTATATTTGCCTCGCAACAGATGTTTTCTGTAAAAACCGTGAAAGGTATTCGTCATGGCGTCCAACCCCCGATCGGTGTAGACCATCACGACTTCCGGCGCCTGGAAGCTCTCCCCCGGCTCCAGCTTCCAGCAGAAATTCTCCGGGTGGATACCCATGGAGAGGCGCACGCCGTCAAACTGCGACACCTCCGCCTGGGCGCGGAAATTGCCCGAGTACACGAAATTCATCGCGTACACCTCCCCGTGCTCCTGCGTCGTATGCCGATCCGCAAGCGCAAGGAAAGGATGGTCCTGGTGGCTGGATTCCCCGCGGAAGGAACTGACATTCTGGATACCATACCCAAGCGGCTTTCTCTGGATATGGCGCTCTCTCGCCCAGCTTCCGTGCAGGGAAATCATATCGTAATCCCGGCTGTCCATATCGATGCAGGCGGAGTACACCTTTGTCAGGTAAAAATGCTCCTTCCCGCCGTTCTCCACCCTGACGCTCCTGGTTATGACGTCACTGTCGGAAAACACCGTATAGAGAAGCTCCACCCGCATCCCCACATAGCAATCCTCGCAGACAAGCTTTAGCGTCTCGCACTCCTCCTCCGTGCCAAAGGTAGCCGGAAGGCCGCAAAGCCCGGGCTTTCCTCTCATGATCTCGTGTGATACATAGGATAACATGGCTCCCGCATGGCCGCCCGCCGTCCTGATATCAAGACAGCTCTCCCTGTAATCGCCCAAACCGCCCACCGGGTATTCAAAGGGAAAACCGTCATAAAAGGCGCCCCTCTCCCTGTTATTCCGACTTGGCACGAAGGGCTTTTCCTGCGTCCTCATCAGATACGACGCCTCCGCCTCCTTCAGTCTCTTTCCGTAATAAATGTGGCCGACAAAATTCTCCTCGTCCACAATGCCGATCATATAGCTCGTATTCGGCGAATCCAATTTAAAAATCCGTTCTCTCTCATGATACGTGATCATAGTTCCCTCCCTGTCGAAGTCATTTCGTCCTTCATTTTTTCTCCATTTCTGCGCTGTTCTTTGCGCATAACGAGTTTGTGTCAAGCAACGCGCAGGCACAAATCTCGCGATTGAAAATTTTATTTTTCAATCTTATCCAAAAGAATAGCACATCTTTTTTCCTTTTAAAACTGTTATTTAGTGTCTGCTGATTAAGCGAATATCTGCATACTCCAACATTTGTATCCATTCCCATATTGGAACAAATATAAAAGAGCGTAAAGTATCCGCTTGTGAATCTTAAACAGATTCGTCACGAATACGCATAATGCGAT
>CAJUMJ010000011.1 GCA_910587095.1 uncultured Lachnospiraceae bacterium | reverse complement strand
TGATCCTGCGGAACAAGCCCTTCGAGACTGACCATTTCCAGTGTATTTCTTTCCGACTTTTCTTTTATCAGCATGTCCTCACCCCTGATTTTATTATATCAAAAAAAGCCAGCTTTTGCTGACCTTTTTTGACAGTCTGGAATATTCTAAAGAATATTTATCAAATTATATTGAGAATTATTTAACAACATATAAGTTTGGTAAAATAAAAGATTCATCATATGATATTTTAGAAAGAGTATTCAAAAATCAAATTAAGCCATCAGCAATCGCACAAAAGAAATTAAAAGATATTACAATATCTGATATGCAATATTTTGTTGATGACATTGCTTCAAGATATTCAGAATCGATTTTGAAAAAAACAATGGAGATAATCAACCCTGCAATTAAAAGAGCAGTGGTAGAGAATCAGATGAAATTTAATCCATTAGATTTTGTAGCAATGCCCAAAAAGAATATTATCATAGGGATGGAGGAAATTATTGATAATAATGAGCAGGCATATATAGATCAAGAAGTTGAAAAGATAACAAAGGCTTGTATGAGTTACTATGGTACAAGTACAAGAAATACTAACCGTTATCGATATGCTCCAGTATATATTTTGCTGTTGAATACTGGAATGCGAGTTGGTGAAGCTGCTGCTTTAATATGGAAAGACATTGATTTTGATAAGAGGACTATTAAGGTTACTAAGACTGTATCTACTATAAAAAATAGGAACAGATTTGAGTCTGAAAATAAAAAAGTTAATATTATAACAACAACCAAAACTCAAAAAAGTAATCGTGTGGTTCCTATGAATGAAACGGCATATTTGGTATTAGAAGAACTAAAAAAAAGACAGAAAGATATGGGGATTAAATCAAATTATGTTATATCTACCAAAGATGGAAAAGTCATGTTAGTCAGAGTAATTGAACAGACATTTTCAAGGATATGTGAAGAGAATGATATACAATATCGAGGAGTACATGCACTCAGACATACATTTGGGTCTATCTTGGTTAGAAAAGGTGTGGATATAAAAATTATAAGTGAGATATTAGGACATAGTACAGTACAATTTACTTATGATAGGTATATTCATATAATTAAAGAAATGAAAGCGCAAGCGATTGATTTAATACACATTTCAGATGTTAAGCAGTATATAAGTCGATAGTGTATTAAAGTAATGGAATAAGAGTAGCGTGGGTATTCTGTGGGTATTTAATATTCTATACGCCAAAAACAGCGTAAAATCAAGGGATTATAAAACAGTTGGGATTTTCGATTCCCCTACGAGCTGCTGACTGTTTTAGAACAGCCCAACCCTAAAGGATGCCGGAAACTGCGAATGATGCGGTTTGCGGTATTTTTTATGTAATGGGAAATTGTGAAGCATTCTCTGAATCGTCGCTGCCGGGCGACGATTTTTTGCTTTTGGAAAAATAATATAAATTCTCAAAAAACTATTTGCTCATGCGCGAATTGTAAGCCGTATATGGGTAAATGTGGTGTGTGTATGAAAATTACCTGTAACACAAATAAATGCACTATATAATGAAGAAAAAGACGGTGATCAAATGATGCAGCAGCAAAACAAATAAATTATTATACAATTGAAGATATCTATAATTTGCCGGACGGACAAAGGGCAGAACTAATAGATGGTGAATTATATATGATGGCAACACCTAATAGAATCCATCAAAAACTTGTTATGTCATTATCAAATAGCATTTTTAATTATATTCAAGACAAAACGGTGATTGCGAAGTATATCCAGCACCATTTTCAGTATTTTTGAATGCTGAAAATGGAATATATCTTGAACCTGATATTTCCGTAATTTGCGACAAGAACAAACTTACAGACGAAGGATGCAAGGGCGCACCGGATTGGATCATAGAGATTGTATCGCCTGAAAGTCGTTCAATGGATTATAACAAAAAATTACTAAAATATGGTACCGCAGGAGTTAGGGAATACTGGATTGTTGATCCGACAAAAACAATTGATTATGGTTTATAATTTTATACATGATACATTTGAACAATATTCTTTTTCAGATAAAGTGAAAGCCGGGATATATGAACATTTAGAAATTGATTTTGCAAAAATAAATGTTGAATAGTGTGAGAAGTACTTCCAGCCACTTACAGAAAAGGCTGTTTCGCAAAGTCAACATTGCTGACTTGGAAGTTCTAGGAGTTGCGTTGCAACTCCGTTTCACTCAGGATAATGCCCAAAATACGGGCATTCTCCGCACTGGTTTGAGTCACAGCAGAGCTGTGACATGGAGGTTAGAGAAAATATATATTGAATTCAAACATGGCGGAGATGCTTTAAAATCAGTAAAATGTGGATTGGATGTACTTGGTTCAGATAACAGCGAACAAAGATGCGAGAATTTTCTTGAAAGATTTTATGAAGAAATACATCGGGATGATGCGCTGTATCGGGCAGTTAATTATTTAAAAGAGCTGTTGTCTGAGTACATATACAATAATAAGGAAAGAAAAATGCTTGTTGTTTTGGGGCAGCCTGGAATCGGGAAAAGTACGTTGATTACATGGATTACTGCTAACTTTGAGGACAGAGCAGACGATATATTTGTATATAAATTTGCTTCCGATATGGGAAATATGGATTGGCAGAATATAGGCGAAAAACGCATCATGTTATATGAAATACTGTGCGTTTTGGGGGTGTCATATAATGAATTGTGCGGAAAAGTGCTGATTCTTGATGGATTCGATGAAATTAATGTAGGTATGAACAGGGGAAAACTGATAAATCGTCTGTATTGGGAACTGCAAAAGGAGAACCTGATTGACAAATTTTCCCTGATTATTACATGCAGAGAGAATTACATAGAAAATATCGTAAAAATAAAAAGCGATTATATCACCCTTCAATCATGGGACACAAAACAAATACGAAACTTTTGCATGGTATATGGGAAAAAGACAAACAGGAGTTTAACAGAGGATTCCATGCAGATTTTATTTAAAGGAAAAGAGGTGTTTGGAATACCACTTATTTTGTATATGATTCTCGCTTTGGATATATCTATTGAGAAGGAAGATTCTATTGTAGATATATACGATCAGATATTTTCTCTGGAAGGGGGCATATACGAGAGATGCATTACAAGTATCAGCTATGAAATGCCACACAGGATAAATGAGATAAAAGAACAAATTTTGCGGCTTCTGCTTCCTGTGACGGATAGAAAATATGTGATGGAGGGAATGATACTACATAGGCTTAGTGATTATATCAGATTGGGGCAATGGGGAAATTACAGTAAGTTGTTTTTAGTGGCAAGCGATCTTAGGGGGATGAAACTTCATGAGCAGAAATTGGAAATGGTTTGTCTGCGTAAAGCCGATTTGAGAAGATGTGACTTGACAGGCACAAATTTGTGTAAAGCCGATTTGGAGGAGGCCGATTTAAGAGGAGCGGAAGTGAGGTGAATACAATTGGATGGGGCAAATTTAAAAGGGACAATATTTGATGAGAGACAAATTGCCCAAATAGAGCATATGAATTGCAGTCTTCAGGATGTGAAAATATATGCAGATAAAGAAAATGATTTCATAAGCTTCGACGAATACTGCAAAAGAAGAAACGGGTGAAGTGAGAACGTCATGGAAAGGAAGGATTACATATGATTGTTTTGCGTACATTGTTGGAAAATAATCTCTCTAAGAACAGGTCCCTTGCGGCGGAGCATGGGCTGTCATTCCTGGTGGAGACGGAGCGGCTTAAAATTCTTTTCGACTGCAGCGCGGGCAGCGCGGCCAGGGAAAACGCGGGAAAGATGAATGTGTCCTTGGAGGACGTGGACTATGTGGTGCTGAGCCACAGCCATTACGACCATGCGGGCGGATATCCCGATATGGTGCGCCATGGCGTTTGTGCGCCTCTTATAACGGGGCCGAAGTTTTTTGAGGAAAAGTACGCCCGCGAGGGGGAAAAGTATACGTATCTTGGCTGTGGTTTTGGAAGCGCTTTTCTGGAGGAAAACGGGATAGAGCATCTGGTATGCGAGGGGGGTGAAACTTTGGATGAGGGTTGCCATGTGGTGGGCGGCTTCCGGCGTTTTCATGAGTTTGAGAAAATTCCGTCCCGATTTGTCAGGCAGACGGAAGCGGGGATGACGGCAGACGATTTTCCGGATGAGGTCTGTCTGGTGCTTGAGCGTGAGAAGGGTCTGGTTCTGGTTGTGGGATGCAGCCATCCGGGGGTTTTAAATATGATTGAGAGCGTGACGGAGCGGTTTGCGCGTCCCGTGTATGCTGTTTTCGGCGGTTCACATCTGGTAGAGGCGGACGAGGCGCGGCTTGAGGAAACCATGAGGAGACTTGGGGAGCTTGGGATCGCGCTCGCGGGATTTAATCACTGCACGGGCGATGTGGCGCGGAGCCGTTTTGCGCAGAGCGTGGATGGCATTGTGTATTCCCATTTAAAGGCAGGGGACTGCATTTTTTTACCGTAAGCCTTTCAGTCGGAGGGCAGCATGGCGACAGTCAGATAAAAGGGCAGACTAAACACTATAAAGTAGACATAGCGAAACTCCGTGGCTACCGGCGTTGCGATAAGCACGGTTAAAAGGAGAAGAAAACCTGGCAGATAGCAGGGAAGTTTGTGATATTCCCGGCGGATGGTGACGGTGCCGATGCTGAAGAGAAGGATCCAGCAGGCGACGCCCATGCTCCAGAGCGTGCCGTAAATGGGAACCATGCTTCCGAGTTTGATGGCGATTTCTTTTCCCTTGACGACAAGAGGGCCGCCGATTAAGGGCGTGTGGGAGACGCCCAGGCTTGTGGCGCTCACTCCCTCGGCTTCCGCCACGAGATAGAAGGAGTCGGGATACCAGTAGCCGTAGGTCTGCTGTATATAGGCGGTCAGGTAGTCAAAAGGATAACGGAGGCCCAGTTGGACCCAAAGCCGGAAAAACTCTTCTTTGTGACTGACAAGGTAGTCCTGGTTTCCCGCCCGGACAAGCTCCTTGATGTTGTCGGCGAAGGTGGGATTATAAAGCTCATGGATATAAGTCAGATCGACAACCTGTTCAACCAGGGAAAGCTGCTCTTCGGTGAGCGGTCTGTCATTACAAATAACGGCTGTGATTTGCTGCATCGGAATACAGACGGATTCGATAAAATCGGGCTGTGTCACGCGACAGGATTTCATCACGGGGTATTTGACGATCAGAGCGACGGCAAAGATGAGAAGGAGCGCCGGATAAAAGCGTCTGGCCTGTCTGCGGAAGGTAAACAAAAGAAGCGGTACAAGCGCCAGAAAGGCGTACCAGCCGTTGGAGCGGAAGAGGCATATCATAACGCCTGATATGAAAAAGAGAACCAGGTCGTTTCGCTTTGCTTTTGGAGAGAGAATTAACCGCAGCATGGCGCACTGGAAGAACATCACCGCGGCCGCGAAGGGGATATCTTTCCAGATTGTGACGGAAAAGACGGCATGGTAGGGGATCAGGGCATAGAACGCGGTGATCAGAAGCAGGACAAAGGGACGTACTTTTCGCGCCCGGAGAGTTCCTGTAAGGCAAGCCGCACTGCCGGCCAGCAGACACATTTGAAAAAGGGTATAGACCGATACGGCAACCACCATATTGCCTGTCGCTACGTAGCCGATCCGGTAAAAAAAGCCGAATACCAGTGTGTGTACCCAGGGATGGTGGTTGGAGTAAGGGATGAGGCCAAGAACCTGCTCAAACTGGTTGATGCTGTCGGGAGTCATAATCCCCGGATACTGGTAGAGATAGTAAGGCAGCCAGCCCAGCATACAGAGAAGAAAGGTTGAGAGGGTCACATGGCTTTTGTAAAAGCCGGCAATTTTAGTAAAACAGGCAGAGAGCCTGGGGTGAGCGACCCAAAGATAGCAAGCCGGCCAGTAATCGGAGAGCATGACTGACTGCAGACGGGCTTTGTTGCAGGTATAAGAAAACAAAAAGGTGAGCAGGTAATAAAATAAAATCACAAAACCGGAAAATACCAGAGAAAGAATGAGACAACGGTAGAGCCTGCTTGTGAGTCGTTCTATATAGTAGGGATAGTCCACCAGCATGTAGAAAAGGGTAAACACAACGGAGAGGGCCAGGGTCACGCGGCTTTTTGTATTTCCCTTTGGCAAAAGGGCCTCCTGCAGACTGTCCACTCTGCGGTTAACGTGCCGGTAGAAGAAAAACAGCAGAAGGAAGAAGACAAAAGTGAGAATATTGCCGGGCTCCATGCGGGATGCTTTCATCAGCGCCCAGGTGCTTAAGAAGCTCTGAAACAGATGCAGCAATAAAATGAAATTCGCTTTATTTAACATATTTTTCCCCTCTTGTCCGTGATAAAAGTTATCTATAGAGTAATGGATATCGGCCCCGGTGTCAATCGTTGCGGCGTCAGGCGCGGCCGTTTTGTTTGTCCGTTTGTATCTTTTGGAAATAGCACTTGCAATGAAGGGTGAGGAGTGGTATAATATCCTCAGTATTAAGAATGGTTACTAAAATGAGAGTGGGCTTGCAAGCCCGCTCTTTTCCGTGCATAGGGGGGAACAGAAAGGACATTATGTCAAGAAGGGAAACATACGAGGAGAAAACCGAACAGCTTCTGGCTCCTATCGTCGAGCGGTACGAGGTGGAAATCTACGACGTGGAGTACGTGAAGGAAGGAAAAGACTATTATCTGCGGGCTTATATCGACAAGCCGGAGGGTGTGAATATCCAGGATTGTGAGAATGTGAGCCGTGCGTTATCCGATGCGCTCGACGCGGAGGACTTTATAGCGGACGCTTACATTTTGGAGGTCAGCAGTCCGGGACTTGGGAGGCTTTTAAAAAAGGACAGACATCTGGAAAAAAGCCTGGGCGAGGCGGTGGAAATCAAAACTTACAAGCCCATAGACGGACAGAAGGATTTTGCGGGAATTTTGAAAGCTTTTGACGGGGAGTCCGTCACCATTGAGGAAGACGGGGGGCTGCGTACATTGGCGAGGCCGGATATTGCGGCGGTCAGACTGGCACTGGATTTTTAAAGCGTTTGCTTTGCTTATTTCATAGTAAGGAAACATAGGAGGACAACGGAAAATGAATAAGGAATTGATGGAGGCGCTGGATATTCTGGAGAGAGAGAAGGAAATCAGCAAGGAAACTCTCTTTGAGGCGATCGAGAATTCACTGATTACTGCCTATAAAAACCATTTTGGCAAGGCGGACAACGTTAAGGTGGAGATTGACAGAAATACTTGCGACTACTTCTGTTATGCGGAGAAGGAGGTCGCTGAAGAGATAGAGGATCCGGTGATGCAGATTTCTCCGGAGGAGGCGAAGGAGTTCGACCCGACCGCCAAAATCGGAGATACTGTCCGCGTGGAAATTCACTCCAAGGAATTCGGACGTATCGCTACACAGAATGCCAAGAGCGTGATACTACAGAAGATCCGTGAGGAGGAGCGGAGCGTGATCTACAACCAATACTTCGAGAAGGAGAAGGATGTGGTGACAGGTATTGTCCAGCGTTATATGGGCAAAAACATTTCCATCAATCTTGGCAAGGCGGACGCTATCCTAAACGAAAACGAGCAGGTGCGCACCGAACATTTCAGGCCGACCGAGAGAATTAAGGTGTATATCCTGGAAGTGAGAAATACGCCAAAAGGTCCCAGGATTTTAGTGAGCCGTACCCATCCTGAACTGGTGAAGCGCCTTTTCGAGGCCGAGGTGACGGAGATTAAGGACGGCACGGTGGAGATTATGAGCATTGCCAGGGAGGCCGGCAGCAGGACGAAGCTTGCGGTTCGTTCAAACAACCCAAATGTGGATGCGGTTGGGGCGTGCGTGGGGCTAAACGGCGCCAGAGTCAATTCCATAGTAGATGAGCTTTGCGGGGAGAAGATCGATATCGTAAACTGGGATGACAATCCGGGCAATCTGATACAGAATGCGTTGTCCCCCGCAAAGATCGTGGCGGTGTTCGCCGATCCCGACGAAAAGACAGCCAAGGTGGTTGTGCCTGATTATCAACTTTCCCTCGCAATCGGCAAGGAGGGACAAAACGCGAGGCTGGCGGCGAGGCTGACGGGATATAAGATTGACATCAAGAGCGAAACGCAGGCCAAGGACGCGCCGGGATTCCGTTACGAGGATTATCTCTATGATGACGAGGAGTTTGAGGAAGAGGAAGCGTTCGAAGAGGGATATGTAGAAGAGGAGTACGGAGAAGGAGAGTACGCCGGTGAGGAGTTTGTGCAGGAGGAAGACACCGGAGAGATTGCAGTGGAGCTTGTAGAAGAGGCGGACGGTGGAGAAATGTAGCAGAGAGGGCAAGTAGGACGGTATGGCAAAAAAGGTGTCCCTGCGCCAGTGTGTGGGCTGCGGGGAAATGAAGGATAAAAGAGAGATGATGCGCGTGTTAAAGAGCGCGGAGGGATCCGTTTTTCTGGATGTGACCGGAAGAAAAAACGGCAGGGGCGCATACCTTTGTAAGAGCGGGGTATGTCTGACGAAGGCCAGGAAAAACAGGGGATTGGAGCGTTCCCTTAAGATGCGCGTACCGGATGAAATATACGGGAATCTGGAGAAGGAGTTTGAGGAGGGCGGGCATGAAGCAGATACCGGGCAGGGATAAGGTGTTGTCAATGCTGGGACTCGCCGCACGCTCCAGAAATGTTGTCAGTGGCGGATTTGCAACGGAACAGGCTGTGAAGAGCAATAAAGCGGGCCTGGTCATTATAGCTGAGGATGCGTCGGGTAATACCAGAAAAAAGTATAGTAACATGTGTGATTTTTACGAGGTTCCCTATGCGTTCCATGGGACGAAAGCAGCGCTTGGACATTCCATGGGCAAGGAGGAGAGATCGGTTCTTGCGGTGACAGATGAGGGATTTGCAAATTCAATACGAAAGCATTTGACGGATTCGGAATAGTTGGAGGTAGTGAGTATGGCGAAGATGAAAGTACATGAGCTGGCAAAAGAGGTGGACAGGAAGAGCAAGGAGCTGATCGATTTTTTGCAGGCGAAAGGATATGAGGTGAAGGTGGCGCAGAGCTCCATTGAGGACGAGGCGATCGCCCTGGTAAGAAAGCAGTTCGGTTCTTCGGGCAAACCGGAAGGAGACGCTTTGATGAAGGAGCCGGCTATCCAGGAGGAAAAGCAAAAGCGGGATGAGGCCCCCGAAAAGGGAACGTCAGCGCCTGTTCAGAAAGCACCTGCGAAAGCAGAGAATACGGAGAAGGCACCGGATAAATCAGGGAAGCCGGAACAGCCTAAGAAAAAAAGGATCATCTTCGTGAGTAATCCCCATAATTCCAAGATGGGGGGACGACAGCAGCAGAATGCGGGAGGCGGTCAGAACAGAGGCGGCAGCAGGCCGGTGTCGAACGGCGCCCGTCCTGTACAGCCTCAGAATGTACCGCACAAAATCGTGCGTCCTACCCAGAAGCCGATCCCGGTGACGGCAGAGCCTTATGAAGTCCGCCAGAGACAGCAGCAGGAGAAACGCTTGGAGCAGAGGCTTCTTGAAAAGCAAAACAGGGAAAACCGCGAAAAGGAAAACCGTGAGAACCGCGAAAGCAGGGAAAATCGGGAAAACAGGGAAAGCCGTGAAAGCCGTGAAAACCGTGAGAACAGGGAAGTCAATAATAAAAAACCGGCAGCCGCAAACAGAACGGCTCCCGGACAGGAGAGAGCGCGAGGTGCAGGGGAAAATCGCAGACCTGAGGGTCAGGGCAGGCCGAATTATAACGGCGGGCAGGGTGATCGCAAAGGCGGCGGCGCTCCCTTCGCTGGCGGCAGGAACGGTGGAAATAATGACCGCCCTCAGAGAGGAAACGGCGGGCAGGACAATCGATTTAAGAAAAATAACGGTCAGAAGGACTTTGTCGCTGAGGCGCCCGGCAAGGACGTGGAGAAGCGCAGGGAGGAAGAAAAGCGCAAATCCAGTCAGGACAGGGATAAGCGGTCAAAGAAAGACCACATCTATGAGGAGGACGAGACGGCGGTAAAGAGCCGTAACAAGGCGGGCCGTTTCATTAAACCGGAAAAGAAGCCGGAAGAGTCGAAGGAGGAGAAGATCAAAGTGATCACAATTCCGGAGACATTGACGATCAAGGAGCTGGCTGACAAGATGAAAATCCAGCCTTCGGTGATTATCAAGAAACTGTTCTTGCAGGGGCAGATCGTGACTCTGAATTCGGATGTCACTTTCGAGGAGGCGGAAAACATCGCCATCGAATACGAGATTATTTGTGAGAAGGAAGTCAAGGTGGATGTGATCGAGGAGCTTCTTCGCGAGGAGGAGGAAGATGTCTCCACGATGGTGGCGCGTCCCCCGGTAATCTGCGTGATGGGACACGTAGATCACGGTAAGACGTCCCTGTTAGACGCGATCCGGAAGACGAACGTGACGGATAAGGAAGCGGGCGGCATCACTCAGGCAATCGGCGCTTACACGGTTGGCGTCAAGGGACAGAGCATCACTTTCCTGGATACGCCGGGTCATGAAGCGTTTACGGCCATGCGTATGCGCGGCGCCAATTCCACGGATATCGCGGTGCTTGTCGTGGCGGCCGATGACGGCGTGATGCCTCAGACGGTGGAGGCCATCAACCATGCGAAAGCGGCCGGCATAGAGATCATCGTAGCGGTCAACAAGATCGACAAGCCAAACGCGAACATCGACCGCGTAAAGCAGGAGATGACGGAGTATGAGCTGATTCCGGTTGATTGGGGCGGGTCTACGGAGTTTGTGCCCGTATCCGCGAAGTCGGGGGAGGGAATCGAGACCCTTCTGGAGACGATTCTTCTCACTGCGGAGATTCTGGAGCTTAAGGCGAACCCGGACAGAAATGCGAGAGGTCTGGTGATCGAGGCAGAGCTTGACAAGGGAAGAGGCCCTGTGGCAACCGTGCTTGTGCAAAAAGGTACGCTTCATGTGGGAGACTTTATCTCCGCCGGGGCAAGCCACGGCAAAGTGAGAGCCATGATCGACGACAAGGGCAGACGAGTGAAGGAGGCGAAGCCTTCCACACCCGTGGAAATTCTCGGTTTATCCGATGTGCCAAGCGCCGGCGAGGTGTTTATTGTCCATGAGAACGATAAGAGCGCGAAATCTTATGCGGAAACTTACATGGCGCAGCATAAAGAGGAGATGCTTGCAGATACTAAGACGAAGATGTCCCTGGATGATCTGTTCAACCAGATTCAGGAGGGCAATCTGAAGGAGCTTAACCTGATTGTCAAGGCTGACGTACAAGGCAGCGTGGAGGCTTTGAAGCAGAGTCTTTTGAAGCTGTCCAACGAGGAGGTCGTGGTGAAGTGCATTCACGGCGGCGTGGGCGCCATCAACGAGTCGGATGTGTCCCTCGCTTCCGCATCCTCGGCGATTATCATCGGATTCAACGTAAGACCGGATGCAACGGCGAAAACAGTCGCGGAGCGCGAAGGCGTGGATGTGCGTCTCTATAAAGTAATATATCAGGCTATCGAGGATATCGAAGCGGCCATGAAGGGTATGCTAGACCCGATCTTTGAGGAGAAGGTGATCGGCCATGCCGAGGTGCGTCAGATATTCAAGGCGTCCGCTATCGGCAATATCGCAGGTTCCTATGTGCTTGACGGCGAGTTCCAGAGAAATTGCAAGATCCGCATCCGCAGAGGAGAGGAGCAGATTTATGAGGGACAGCTTGCATCCCTGAAGCGGTTTAAGGACGATGTGAAGGAAGTGAAAGCCGGGTTTGAATGCGGCCTGGTGTTTGACGGCTTTGACAAGATGCAGGAACTCGACATTGTGGAAGCTTATATCATGGTCGAAGTACCAAGATAACCGGAGGGTGTCTATGAGGAAAAACAGTGTCAAAAATACCCGGATCAACGGGGAAGTACAGCGTGTGCTGGCCGAGATTATCCGAAGCGGGATCAAGGATCCGAGAATCGCTCCCATGACGTCGGTGGTGGCCGTGGAGGTTGCTCCCGACTTGAAGACATGCAAGGCGTGGATCAGCGTGCTTGGCGATGAGAAGGCACAGGCGGATACGCTTGCCGGACTTGAGAGCGCGGAGGGATATATTCGCGGACAGCTCGCGCGCACGATCAATTTGCGAAGTACACCGCAGATTCACTTTATTATGGATCAGTCCATCGCCTATGGGGTAAATATGTCGAAGCGGATTGAGGAAGTGATGGCGGCTGACAGAGAGGCGGCCGAAGTGAATGAGGGGAATCGGACAGAATGAGTCTCAGACATGGAGGAAAAGATGAAGAGGATCAGTAGCGAATTAAAGGATGCAAAGACCATAGCGATCGGCGGGCATGTAAGACCTGACGGGGACTGTGTCTGCTCTGTCATGGCGCTGTACCGCTATCTGAAAAAGGAGCTGCCGGAGGCGAGAATAGATGCCTATTTGGAAACACCGCCGGCGGTTTTCCGGGTTTTGCCTGGGATAGAAAATATAAAATCTGAATTTGACAATAAAGAAACGTATGATATTTTCTTTGCGCTGGACTGCAATGAAGAACGCCTGGGCGAGGCGCGGCCTCTTTTTGACAGGGCGCGTAGACGGATCAACATTGATCACCATATAAGTAACACGGGCTGCGGGGATGTGAATGTGGTGGAGCCGGAGAGAAGCTCCACTTCGGAGCTGCTCTATGAGCTGATGGAGCCGGAGCTGGTCGATGAGGAGATCGCGAAGGCTGTCTACATAGGTATCGCCCACGATACGGGCGTGTTCCGCTATTCCAACACCTCCGTGCGCACGATGGAGATTGCGGCCAATCTGCTTAAATTCGGATTTGATTTCTCAGGATTGATAGAGAAAACTTTTTATGAAAAGACTTATGTGCAGACACAGATTACGGGAAGAGCCATACTGGAGAGCATTCGGTTTATGAACAACAAGTGTATTGTGAGCGTGGTGACGAGACGCATGATGGACTTCTACCAGGTGGGGCCGAAGGACCTGGACGGTATTGTCAATCAGCTACAGGGCGTGAAGGGTGTGGAATGCGCCATCTTTATGTATGAGATCGGCACACTGTCCTACAAGGTGAGTATGCGCTCGAACGGTCTTGTCGATGTCGCCGGGGTGGCGGTAAAGTTTGGCGGCGGCGGTCATCTGCGGGCGGCAGGCTGCACGATGAACGGGACCTGCCACGACAATATCAACAATCTGTCCCGGGAGATCGCCTCCCAGCTTAAAAAGGCGCAGGAGCAGGTATAGAAAGAGACAGGGGCCTTTATGTACAACGGAATTATGAATGTTTATAAGGAAGCAGGTTTTACGTCCCACGATGTGGTGGCGAAGCTTCGGGGAATCTGTAAACAGAAAAAAATAGGGCATACAGGGACACTCGATCCGGATGCGGTCGGCGTGCTTCCTGTATGTTTTGGTTCGGGCACGAAACTGTGCGACATGCTTACGGACTGGGATAAGGAGTACATCGCCACGCTTCGGCTCGGGGTCTCGACAGACACCCAGGACTTATCGGGGCAGGTGTTGTTTCGCGCGGGTGAAGAGACGCTTTCGGCGCTTGGGGAGGAGCGTGTGAGGGAGAATATTCTCCGCTTTCTCGGGGATTACGAGCAGATCCCGCCCATGTACTCGGCTCTCAAGGTGAACGGGAAAAAGCTCTATGAGCTGGCGAGGGCGGGGAAGGAAGTGGAGCGCAAGCCTCGGAAGGTACGGATCAGGGAGCTGGAGATTCTTGAAATGTGTCTTCCCACGGTTCGATTCCGGGTAGTCTGCTCCAAGGGGACTTACATCAGGACGCTCTGCCATGACATCGGAGAGAAGCTAGGCTGCGGCGGCGCGATGGAGTCCCTGACGAGAAGCCGGGTGGGAATTTTCGGGATGGAAGAAGCGCTTCGGCTTTCGCAGATCGAGAAGCTGCGGGATGAGAATAAAATATCTGATGTTATAATTCCGCCGGACGCGGTGTTCCCGGAGTGTCGTGCGGCTAAGACGGACCAGGAGGGACGCAGACTTTTGCAAAACGGGAACCGGATTCCGGCAAAGCTGTTCCAATGCGGCGGGGAGCCGATGGAGGATGAACGGCTCAGGATGTACGACGGGGAGGGGCGGTTTTATGGTCTTTACCGGTACGACGCCGGGTCGAAAGAGGCAAGACCCGTGAAAATGTTCCTCTGAGCTTTTGACAGGGAAAATTATCTACGAGAAAACATATGGGAAGTGCGGCATGCGGATTATAGAAAATACGACGGAATTTCAGTTGGAAAACAGGAGCGCGGTTGCGCTCGGAAAATTTGACGGGATCCATTTGGGCCACCGCAGGCTTTTGGACCGGGTGCTGAAACAGAAGAAACAGGGGCTTCGGACGGTGGTGTTTACCTTTGACACTTCGGCGGCGTCCTTCTTTTTGGGGGAGACGAAAGAGTTGTCTACAAGGGCGGAGAAGCGGGCTGTCTTTTCGGAAATGGGGATAGATGTTTTGATCGAGTTTCCCTTAAACAAGGAGACGGCGGCTACGGAGCCTCCGGCATTTGTGACCCGTTATCTGGCCGGACAGATGCGAACCGCCTATCTTTGTGCGGGGCCGGATATTTCTTTCGGAAAAGGCGGCGCGGGGAACTATGCGCTGCTGGCCGACTATGCCGGAAACTGCGGTTATCAGGTGGAGCTTATTGACAAAGTCCGGGTGGACGGGGAGGAGGTCAGCTCCACACGGGTGCGCAAGGCAGTCCGTGAGGGGAGGATGGAGGATGCCTGTCGTATGCTTGGCGCGCCTTACAGTGTGAGCGGCATTGTGGTGCACGGCAGGGAGCTTGGACGAAAGCTCGGCATGCCGACAGCCAACCTCCTGCCGGAGGCAGGGAAGCTTTTGCCTCCAAACGGCGTCTATTATTCCAGGGCGATTGTGGACGGCAGAAGCTATCGGGGGATATCCAACGTGGGATATAAGCCTACGGTTTCACAGGAGCGGCGCATCGGGGTGGAGACTTATCTCTATGATTTTGAGGGAGAAATTTACGACAGCGATATCCGGGTGGAACTCCTTTCGTTCCGCAGGCAGGAGCGGACTTTTGGCAGCGTGGAGGCGCTGAGAGAGCAGATAGCAAAGGACGTGGAGGCAGGAAAGGAGTTTTCGGAAAGTCTTTTTTTGTCGTAAAGGGGTTGTAAGAGGTTTTCTTTTCGGATACAATAGAACCGTGCAGCTTTTCAAAGGGGAAAAGAACAAAGGAAGGATCTTGAATCGAGATGAGTCTATCAATCATTCTTTCCATGGCAGGTGGCCTGGGTCTGTTTTTGTATGGTATGCGCATCATGAGCGACAGCATTGAGAAGGTTGCCGGCGCGAAGCTGAGAGGCATTTTGGAACGGCTGACGACCAACCGCTTTATGGCGATTCTGGTGGGTGTATTTTTCACGGCAGTCATCCAGTCTTCGTCCGCCTGTACGGTCATGGTGGTCAGTTTCGTAAATTCCGGCCTGATGACGCTCACGCAGGCGGCGGGCGTGATCTTTGGCGCAAACATCGGTACTACGGTGACTGCGCTCCTCGTTTCCTTCAAACTGGAGAAGGCGGCGCCGGTCATCCTGCTTGTGGGCGTGCTGATCGTCATGTTTGTAAGGAAACAGAAAGTTTCCCGTTGGGGAGAGGTGATTATCGGTTTCGGCGTTCTCTTCATGGGACTGAGCACGATGTCGGGCGCCATGTCGGGCATGAAGGACTCGCCCGCGATTTTACATATGTTTGCCTCCCTGCGCTCGCCTTTTTTGGCGGTGCTGCTCGGGACGGTGCTCACGGCGGTGATTCAGAGCTCCTCGGTGACGGTCAGTATTATGGTGCTTCTGGCAAATCAGGGATTGATGAGCATGAATATCGCCATGTTTATCATTCTTGGCTGTAATATCGGCGCCTGTACCTCGGCCCTTCTTGCTTCCCTGAGCGGTAAGAAGGATGCGAAGCGGGCGGCGGCGATTCATCTGATCTTTAATGTGATCGGTACAATTATAGTTTACATAATATTCTATCTGTCAGTGGAGCGGGTTGTCGGCGGTCTTTCGGTTATCGCCCACGGAGATCCGGGTCGGATGGTTGCGTATGCCCACATTTCCATCAAGGTATTCCAGGTTGTCATTATGATGCCGTTTATCAAACAGATTGTGAAGCTGACCTATGTGCTTGTGCCCGGCGACGACAAGAAGATCGGCTACCGGGACAGCTATCAGTTGAAATATATCGGCGAGAAGGTGGTTTTAAATCCCGCCACTGCGGTGGTGGAGGTCATCAAGGAGCTGGATCGTATGGGATCCCTTGCGGACGAGAACCTAAACCGCGCCATGAACGCCCTTGTCACACTTGACAGAGAGGAGATCGACGAGGTTTACGAGGTGGAGAAGAATATCGACTTTTTGAGCCACGCCATCACCAACTATCTTGTCAAAATCAATCAGACGACTTTGCCGATAGAGGATTTGAAGAGTATAGGCGCTCTCTTCCATGTAGTCAACGATATTGAAAGAATCGGAGATCATGCGGAGAACATTGCGGATTCGGCGCTGCAGAGGGAAAAGACAGGGGTGAGCTTTTCCAAGGCGGCGCAGAAGGAACTTGGCGAAATGATGGATATGGTCAATACGATTCTGCGTTTTTCCTTTGAGATGTTCGTTAAGAGCACGGAGGAACATGTGGAGGATATCAGAAATCTTGAGGAAGCGATAGACGAGAAGGAGAAGGAGCTGCAGCAAAGACATATCGAGCGGCTCTCCAACAATGAGTGTACGCCGGAGGCAGGCGCCATGTTCTCGGATATCGTGTCCGGGCTTGAGAGAGTGGCGGATCATGCGACCAACATCGCTTTTGCCAACAGCTATTTTGAGCCGAATTAGGAGAATGAGGGGGAGACGGCGAAGTATATTGAGAGGAGCCGGTTCCAGGATGAAGAGAAAAAAAGTTTTATTGATAATAGCGCTAGTTATGCTTGTGCAGAGTCCGCTCGATGCATATGCGTCCTTGCCCGCTCCGGATTTTTTGCCGGCGGGGCAGTTGAAAATGGATATGTACGAGGAGAAGGTACAGGCGGGTCAGGTCAGCGGCAACGATACAGGGGAAGATACGGAGGATGAGGCGGAGACGGCCCAGGACGTTTTGGACAACGACACCATCGGTTCAGGTACGGTTCTGATTTCCGATAAGACGGCGGAGGACTATGCGCTGGCTTACGAGCGGGCAAAAAACGCGAACTGGGGTTATACAAACCTGGGAATTGCCAATGTGAGCGATAACTTGAATATCAGAGCGATCGCCGCGGAGGACGGCAGACTGGTGGGAAAACTTCCAAAGGACGCCGCCTGCGAGGTGATAGAGATGGACGATATATGGGCGCATATCCGGTCCGGCAGCGTGGAAGGTTATGTGAGTCGGGATTACCTTTTGACCGGCGTTTTGGCCAAGTTCAAGGCGGAGGAGCTGGCTACCACCGTGGCGACGGTGAATACCGACAGTCTGAAGGTCAGAGCGGAGGCGAACACCGACTCTGAGGTGATCACTTTGGTGCCCAGGGGCGAGGAACTGGAGGTGTCGGCCGTGGAGGGCGACTGGGTCAGAGTTTTTCTGGACGACGACGAGGTCTATGTCTCTGCGGAGTATGTGGAGGTCAGCGCTGAGCTTGGCACGGCGGTTACCATGTCGGAGCTGCTCTACGGACAGGGAATTTCCGATGTACGGGTGGACATTTGTCAGTATGCGAAGGAATTTATCGGAAATCCTTATGTGTGGGGAGGAACAAGCCTGACAAAGGGGGCGGACTGCTCGGGGTTTGTCATGAGCATCTTCAAGAAATACGGTGTGAAACTTCCAAGGAACTCCAGAGCGCAGGCAAATTGCGGCACGGTCATCAAGGTGTCGGAGGCGAAGCCGGGCGACCTGATTTTCTACGCAAAGGGAAAAACCATCAATCATGTGGCGATTTACATCGGAAACGGACAGGTAGTTCACGCCAGCAGTCCAAAGACAGGGATCAGGATTTCCAATGTCTCCTACCGCTCACCGTTCAAGGCAGTCAGAATACTGCAGGATTAAAAATCCGCTTTACATTATATTTGTGATATGATAAAATATCACAGTATGAATTTCAGCCGATACGCAGATGCGGGACACTCCGACCCTGTCTTGGTATCAGGCGGTTTTAGGGTAGCCCCCTAAGGGAAAGGAGAAACAATGATTTCTAAGGAAAAGAAGACAGCGATCATCAAAGAGTATGCGAGAAGCGAGGGCGACACCGGTTCGCCGGAAGTACAGGTAGCGGTTCTGACGGCGAGAATCCAGGAGCTCACAGAGCATTTGAAGGAGAATCCCAAGGATCATCATTCCAGAAGAGGTCTTCTGAAAATGGTAGGTCAGAGAAGAGGACTGTTAGGTTATTTGAAGGAGAAGGATATCGAGAGATACCGTGCACTGATTGAGAGGCTTGGGCTTCGTAAATAAAAAGGGCTGTTGAGCGGAGATAGGGTTGGCAGGTTCGATCCTAAATCCGCTCTTCTGAATTTAGAAGTTAGAAGAGAAGAAGGAGAGAAGATTATGTACAAGAGTTATACCTTAGAGCTCGCCGGACGTACCCTCAGGGTGGACATCGGCAGAGTCGGCAAACAGGCAAACGGCTGCGCTTTTATGCAGTATGGTGAGACGACCGTGTTATCTACGGCTACGGCTTCCGATAAACCAAGGGACGGAATTGATTTCTTCCCCTGCAGTGTGGAGTATGAGGAAAAGTTCTATTCTGTGGGAAAGATCCCCGGCGGATTCAACAAGAGAGAGGGAAAGCCTTCCGAAAACGCGATCCTGACAAGCCGCGTGATCGATCGTCCCATGAGGCCGCTGTTCCCGAAGGATTACCGCAATGACGTGACGTTAAACAATCTGGTGATGAGTGTCGACCCGGCGTGCCGCCCGGAGCTTGTGGCGATGATCGGTACGGCCATCGCGACTTGTATTTCCGACATTCCCTTTGCGGGCCCCTGCGCGATGACGCAGATGGGTATGGTGGACGGCGAGCTGGTTGTCAATCCTTCCCAGGAACAGTGGGACAAGGGAGACCTGAAAATGACGGTGGCGTCCACCGCCGAGAAAGTGATGATGATCGAGGCCGGCGCCAACGAGGTGCCGGAAGCGAAGGTGCTTGAGGCGATCTACAAGGCCCATGAGATCAACCAGACGTTGATTGCGTTCATCAACCAGATCGTGTCGGAGGTAGGAAAGCCCAAGCATTCTTACGAGAGCTGCGCGGTTCCGGAGCAGATGTTTGAGGACATGAAAAAAATTGTGACACCTGAAGAGATGGAGACGGCTGTCTTCACCGACGAGAAGCAGGTGCGCGAGGAGAATATCAGGAATATCACGGCAAAGCTGGAGGAAGCTTTCGCGGAGAACGAGGCGTATTTGGCAGTGCTTGGCGAGGCGGTATACCAGTACCAGAAAAAGACCGTGAGAAAGATGATATTGAAGGATCACAAGCGTCCCGACGGCAGGGCGTTAGACCAGATCAGACCGCTTGCGGCGGAAGTTGATATCATTCCCAGAGTGCACGGCTCCGCCATGTTTACGAGGGGACAGACACAGATCTGCAACGTATGTACGCTGGCGCCTCTTTCTGAAATGCAGAAAGTGGACGGCTTAGACGAGAATATCACAGGCAAGAGATATATGCACCACTACAATTTCCCGTCTTACTCCGTGGGTGAGACGAAGGTGAGCAGAGGGCCGGGCAGAAGAGAGATCGGTCACGGCGCGTTGGCGGAGAGAGCGCTTTTGCCGGTACTTCCCTCCGAGGAGGAGTTCCCTTACGCGATCCGCACAGTGTCGGAGACTTTTGAATCAAATGGTTCCACGTCCATGGCGTCCACCTGTGCGTCCTGCATGTCCCTGATGGCGGCAGGCGTGCCGATCAAGAAGATGGTGGCGGGTATCTCCTGCGGTCTGGTGACGGGCGAGACGGATGACGATTTCGTCCTTCTGACGGATATTCAGGGTCTTGAGGATTTCTTTGGCGACATGGATTTTAAGGTGACAGGTACGCACGACGGTATCACGGCGATTCAGATGGATATCAAGATCCACGGTCTGACAAAGCCCATCGTGGAGGGTGCGATCGGCAGATGCCGTGAGGCGAGAGAGTATATCATGGCAAACTGCATGAGTCCGGCGATTTCTACGCCCCGCAAGGAGGTCGGCCCTTATGCGCCCAAGATCATTTCCATCCAGATTGATCCCGAGAAGATCGGCGACGTGGTTGGACAGCGCGGCAAGACGATCAACGAGATCATTGCCCGCACGGGAGTTAAGATTGACATCAATGACGAGGGCCAGGTTTCTGTCTGCGGTACGGATCGCGAAATGATGGACAAGGCTGTCGATATGATCAAGATGATTACCACGGACTTCGAGGAAGGCCAGATTTTCCAGGGAACGGTAGTGAGCATCAAGGAGTTTGGCGCATTCATCGAGTTCGCTCCGGGCAAGGAGGGCATGGTTCACATTTCCAAGATCGCGAAGGAGAGAATCAATCGCGTGGAGGACGTGCTCACCCTTGGCGACAAGGTGACGGTCGTGTGCCTTGGCAAGGACAAGATGGGAAGAATCAGCTTCTCCATGAAGGATGTTGCGCAGCGCTGATCGGGTGAGAAGAAGTTCCAGCCGTTCATGCCGGAGGGGATGAACGGATTCACGGAGGGTATATGAAAAATTCGGGCGTTATTACACGCACGAATGATAAGGATGGCGAGATATATTATACGGTGCGCCATCTGGAAGAATTGACGAAGCTGCAGACTAGCGTGTTGCAAAAGCAGGCGCTTGAGCTGCAGCGGATGAATGAACGTATCATAGAGACGATGAGTAACGTGGTGGAGTTTAGGAATCTCGAGTCGGGCGACCATGTCAGGCGGGTAAAGGATTTCACAAGAATTCTGGCCGGTTATGTGGCGCGGCTTTACCCGGAATATGGGCTGGATCAGGAGGATGTGGCGGTGATTGCCGCGGCCGCGGCCATGCACGACGTGGGAAAGATTGCGATTCCGGACGCTGTTCTTTTGAAGCCGGGCAAGCTGTCGGAAGAAGAGTTTGCGGTTATGAAGACGCACACCACAAAGGGCTGCGAGATCATCCATATGCTCGGGGATATTCAGGAGAGCGAGTACGGGAGGGCAAGCTATGAGATTTGCCGTCACCACCACGAGCGGTACGATGGGAGCGGCTATCCTGACGGCTTAAAGGGGGAGGAAATCCCGATCGCCGCGCAGATTGTCTCCGTGGCGGACGTCTACGACGCGCTGGTCAGCGATCGCTGTTATAAGAGCGCCTATACGCCCGCCGAGGCTTACGATATGATCATGAGGGGAGAGTGCGGTGCGTTTTCCCCGAAACTTCTCCTGTGCGTAAGCTGCGCAAGGGAGGAGTTTGAAAGAAGAGCTTTACGCAATCGGCAGGAGACTACCAGTTAGAGGAGTTTCCTGCTTTTTCTTCGCAGTATTTACAGCGGTAAATTTCTTTTTCCTCATCTGCAAGTACGAAAATGTGCGGCAGTCCCTGTTCGATGGAAGTGATGCACCGGGGATTTTTGCATTTGATGACGTTGTGGATTTCTTTCGGGAGAACAAGCTCCTTTTTGTCTACGATTTCCCCGTCCTTGATGACGTTGACGGTTATGTTATGGTCGATAAAGGCAAGGATGTCCAGATTCAGCGTGTTAATGTCGCACTCCACCTTCAGAATATCCTTTTTTCCCATTTTGTTGCTGCGGGCGTTCTTGATGATCGCCACCGGGCAGTCCAGCTTACCAAGTTTTAAGTGATGATAGATGTCAAGACTCTTGCCGGCTTCGATATGGTCGAGTACGAAGCCTTCCTCGATTTTACCTACATTCAGCATAGCGGTTTTCCTCCTTTATTTATTCTTGATTTCGATGCCAAGCAGGGTCAATATTAACGCCATTCTGACGTAGACGCCGTACTGCGCCTGCTTGAAGTAGACGGCCCGGGGATCGTCGTCGACCTCCACGGAAATTTCGTTGACCCGCGGCAGGGGATGGAGAATCAGCATATCCTTTCTGGCGGCGGACAATTTGGCCTTGTCAAGAATATAGAAGTCTTTCAGTCTCACATAGTCTTCCTCGTTGAAGAAACGCTCTCTCTGCACCCTTGTCATGTAGAGGAGATCGAGTTTAGGCATACTGTCCTCGAGACGAATGACTTCCTCGTAGGTGATGCCTTTCTCCGTCAGCATATCCGTGATATAGTCCGGCACCTTTAATTCCGGCGGAGAGATGAAAATGAAACGGATGTCGTCGTAGCGGATCAGCGCGTTGATCAGGGAATGCACGGTGCGACCGAATTTCAGGTCGCCGCATAGACCGACGGTAAAACTGCCAAGTCTGCCCTTTAAGGAGCGGATGGTGAGCAGGTCGGTGAGCGTTTGGGTGGGATGCTGATGCCCGCCGTCCCCGGCATTGATGACGGGGATGCCGGAGCGCCCAGCGGCTACCATGGGAGCGCCTTCCTTGGGATGACGCATGGCGCAGATATCGGCGTAGCAGGAGATGATGCGGATGGTGTCGGAAACGCTCTCCCCTTTTGAGGCGGAGGAGGATGCGGCGTCGGAAAAGCCGAGAACCTGGCCGCCAAGATTCAGCATGGCCGCCTCGAAGCTTAAGCGGGTGCGTGTACTCGGCTCATAGAAGCAGGTAGCCAGTTTTTTGCCCTCGCAGGCGTGGGCGTATTTTTGCGGGCTGCTCTCTATGTCGTTTGCCAGGTCAAAGAGCCGGTCAAGCTCCTCCACGGAAAAATCAAGCGGGTTCATCAAATGTCTCATAAAGTACAAAACTCCTTTCCTGTGATGTCCAAAAAAAGTAGAAGAGAGCGATCTCTTCTACTTTTATCAATTATGATAGATAGGATAACAATTCCTCCACGGGCTTTCTCCTGGGAGTAACGGGCGTTTCGTCGGGATAACCGATCGGAATGAGCGCTACCAGCTCTCTGTCTTCGGGAATCTGCAACAAAGTTTCCGCCTCGCTCTGGTCAAACAGACCAAGGATCACGGAACCAAGCCCTTTTTCATGGGCTGCCAGACATAGGCTCTGGGAGGCGATACCGGCGTCATACATCTGCCAGCCGTCGCCGCGCGGGGTGCTGAACGACCCGTCGCGTTCATATCCGCTGCGGTTCTTGATAACGGTAACCGCCATCAGCACGGGTGCTGCGGCGATAATGGCGCCGTTGGGGGCGTACAGGCTGGTGCATTCTTTCGCAATCCTGTCTTTTAATGCGCCTTCCACGGCTATATAGCGGGTGATCTGTGTATGCTTCCAGCTCGGAGAGTAGGAAGCGGTTTCGACGATCTCCGATAAAAGTTCATGGGAAACGGCGTCGGTTTTGAATTTGCGGATACTTCTGCGCCCTACGATACATTCTTTAGCGGTCATGCGGCGTCCTCCTTATCATATGGATATGCTATATTTTGTATATCATAGCACAAAGGTCGGGGGCTTGCAAGGGGGAGAGAAGCGGGACATTTGTGATACTGGCGGCTTGAGAAACGCAGGTGTATATGCTAGAATGATATAGTAAACAGAGAATGGCGGAAAAACGATTTGAAATGGAGGAAGCTATGGAAGACAACAGAGACGATGCGGTAAGAGAGGATATAGATACGGAAAATATTACGGAAGAGGGGGGAGAAAAAGAGTATGTGGAGCGGAAAAGATGGCTCTTTTTCGGCCTGCCTTTTACTTTCACAAAGTATACAATCAACGAGAAAGTAATAACCATCGACAGCGGACTGCTCAACACGACCGAAAACGATTGTTATTTATATAAAATACAGGATGTGGAGCTGAAGACCAGCCTTGCGGAGCGCATTTTCGGATTGGGCACGGTGGCTTGCTATACGGGCGACAACACGCATCCGCAGCTCTTTTTGGAGCATATAAGAAACGCCAGAGAAATCAAAAACTATATTCTTCACACCTCCGAGGAGGCGAGGAGAAAGAGGCGCACGTTAAACACGTTGAATATTAACGCGGACGGGATAGACGACGTGGACGATTAACGGCGAGGCCGGTTCGGACGCAGGGATTCGTCGTTTTCCCGAAGCAGCCGCTCGAAGAGCAGACCTGTTACAAACCAGCAGGGCGCATAGTCGAGGCGGATTACTTTTCCGAGATTCCAGCGGGAGCGCTCATAGTTCCAGGGACAAAGCTCACGGCGGTTTAACCACATTCCGGTGGTAAATTCACCGGCAAAAATCAGTGCGGTGTAGACGATCCCACGGATGGGAAGGGAGCGGTTTTTTAAAAGGCGGCAGACGGGAGAAAGCAGGGCGGCCATACCGTAGATGGGGAACATCCAGACGGAAGTTGCGCCGGGGAGCTTCATATCCCGCCTGCGAAAGGCGTGAAAGGCCGTGAAGATGATTTCCAGAAACCATCCCAGAAGGCCGCAGTGAATGAAGTTGTGCAAAAATTTTTTCATGGATATAGTATGGACGGCCGGAAGACCAATTATACAGGTTGTCTAAAAAAGGAGGAAGCATGAACTATCGTGAAGCGATGCATTATATAGAAGAGCTGCGTCCTCTTGGCGTTGTCATGGGGTTGGAGACGACGAGAGAGCTGTGCGCCCGGCTGGGAAATCCGCAGGAGCAGCTTAAGTTTGTGCATATTGCGGGCACCAACGGAAAAGGTTCTACGCTTGCTTATATTTCCACGATCATGACAGCGGCGGGATATCGCACGGGGCGGTATATTTCTCCGGCGGTGAAAGAGTATCGGGAGCGGTTTCAGGTAGACGGCCGCGTGATCACGCAGTCGGCATTTTGCAGGTATCTGGATTCGGTGAGGGCGGCGGCGGAATCTATGGCGGCACAAGGCCTGCCCCATCCCACCGTTTTTGAGGTGGAGACGGCGGTCGCTTTCCTCTATTTTCAGGATAAACAGTGCGATATCGTCGTGCTCGAAACCGGGCTTGGCGGTGCGCTTGACACGACAAACGTGGTGGAAAATACGCTGGCGGCGGTCTTTTCCTCCATCAGCATGGATCACATGGACGTTTTGGGAGACAGTCTCGAAAAGATAGCTCTCGCAAAGGCGGGAATCATAAAAAACAAGTGCTATGTGATATCGGTCCGCCAGACGCCGGAGGTGATGAAGGTTTTGCGGCAGTCGGCTCTTTCTCAAAAGGGAAAGTTTTTGACGGCGGACATTTCCCGTGCAAAGCATATTAAGTATGGGGTGACAAAACAGAGTTTCGACTATGACAAGTATAAAAGTCTGGAGATTTCCATGCCGGGGCAGTACCAGATCGAGAACGCGGTGCTGGCGGTGGAGACGGTTCTTTCGCTTAACAGGTGCGGTTTTAAGGTCCCGGAGGAGAAGATACGGGAGGGACTTTTGCAGACAAGATGGCCCGGAAGATTCGACGTTATCGCGAAGAATCCGCTCTTTATTGCCGACGGGGCCCACAATGAGGACGCGGCAAAGAAACTGGCGGAAAGTGTGCGTTTATATTTTACAAACAGGAAAATTATTTATATAATGGGAATGTTAAGGGACAAAGAATATGACAAGGTGATTCGAAACACCTGTGATCTGGCGTCCCATATCATCACCGTGACGCCTCCTGTGGCCGATCGCGCCCTGCCGGCTCTGGAGCTCGCGCAGGCCGCCAGGGAATATCACAGGGCGGTGACGGCGGCGGACAGCGTGCAGGAGGCGGTGGAGATTGCTTATCTTCTGACAGGCAAAAACAAGGACGCCGTGATCATCGCTTTCGGCTCTCTCTCCTATCTGGGAGAACTGATGGAAGCGGTGGAACACAGAGATACGATCAGGAGAGATACCCATGGTAAATCAGACAAAAATTAGAGAGGCAGTCAGGCTCCTTCTGGAAGGGATCGGCGACGATGTGACAAGGGAAGGGCTCAGGGAAACGCCTGACAGGATCGCCCGGATGTACTGTGAAATTTTTTCGGGGATGGATCAGGATGCGGGAGAACATCTGGCGAAGACCTTTTCGGTGGCGAGCAACGAGATGGTTATTGTGAAAGATATCACCTTTTATTCTATTTGTGAGCACCATTTGATGCCTTTTTACGGGAAAGCCCATATAGCGTATCTCCCGGAGGGAAGAGTGGTGGGTCTTAGTAAACTGGCAAGGACGGTGGAGGTTTACGCCAGAAGGCCGCAGATACAGGAACAGATGACGATACAGATCGCGGAGGCGCTTATGGAGCATTTGAGGCCCCAGGGGGCAATGGTTATGCTCGAGGCGGAGCATATGTGCATGACCATGCGGGGCGTGGAAAAGCCGGGCAGCAAGACGGTGACGGTGGCGTCCCGGGGATGTTTTCAGAAAGATCCCCAGTGGCAGAACCTCTTTTTCCGGATGCTGGGAGAACGAAATGTATTTAATCAGGATTTAATACAGGAAAATCCTGTGGATAAGTAACTACATAACAAGATTACGGAGGGAAGAAAAATGAGAATTGGACAGAGAGATTTCAGAACAAAAGGGCACGCATATGTGATGGGTATTCTGAACGTAACACCCGATTCTTTTTCGGATGGGGGAAAGTACGTGGAGCTGGATAAGGCGTTATATCACGTAGAACAGATGATAACAGACGGTATGGATATTGTGGATGTTGGCGGCGAATCCACAAGACCGGGGTATACGCAGATTACGGCCCAGGAAGAGATTGACAGAGTGGCGCCGATGATCGAAGCAATCAAATCCAGATTTAATGTTCCGATTTCACTTGATACGTATAAGTCTGAGGTGGCAAAGGCGGGGATCGCCGCGGGCGCGGATATGATCAACGATATCTGCGGTTTAAAATATGACGAGAATATGGCTCAGGTGATAGCCGAGTCCGGGTTGCCCTGCTGTCTGGCGCACAACCGTAAGGAGCCGAAGTACAAAAATCTGATAGAGGAGATGCTATGGGATTTTGAATCGTCGCTGGAGATTGCGAGCGGCAAGGGAATCGCTTACGACAAGATCATTTTGGACCCCGGTATCGGTTTTGGAAAGAGCTACGAGAACAACCTGGAAATTATTGACAATCTGCAAAAGTTCCATTCTCTCGGGTATCCGCTGCTTCTTGGCGCAAGCCGGAAATCCGTAGTGGGTATGGGGCTGGATCTGCCCGTAAACGAGCGCGTGGAAGGCACTCTGGTGACTACCGTTTATGGCGTGCAGCGAGGCGTGATGTTTGTCCGCGTACATGACGTGAAGGAAAACGCCCGTGTGGTTAAGATGACAGAGGCAATTCGGGACGGCTACAGGAATTAAGTAACAACAGATATGAAAACGATCGGGACGCATCATATGACGGGAGAAGATTTGTATATGGATCAGATTATTGTGGAGGATTTGCAGATATACGCCTATCACGGTGTATACCAGCAGGAGAACGAGAAGGGGCAGAATTTTTATGTCAGTGTGATTCTTGATACGGATACGAGGGCGGCGGGAAAGGCGGATGAACTAGGTTTATCCACGAATTACGGTGTCGTCTGCCGTTTTCTGCACACCTTTCTATCCGAGCACACTTACAAGCTGATCGAGACGGCGGCGGAGAGGGCTTCGGAAGCGTTGCTCTTGCAGTTCCCGCATGTGAGGCAGGTAACGATGGAGGTAAAGAAGCCGGAGGCGCCGATCACGGTACCCTTCGGCTCGGTTTCCGTGAAAATTACCAGAGGGTGGCGCAGGGCCTACATCGCCTGCGGTTCCAATATCGGGGATAAGAGGGCGCATTTGAGCGCGGCGGTGGATGAACTGCTTGCGGACAGGAAATGCAGAGTGCTTCGCGTGTCGGACTGGGTGGAGACAACGCCTTACGGCGGAGTGGAGCAGGCCAACTATCTCAATGGCGCTCTGTCTATCGAGACGCTCTATACGCCGGAAGAGCTTTTGGAGCTTTTGCAGGCTATCGAAAAGAAGGAGGCCAGGGAGCGCAAGGAGCGGTGGGGGCCCAGGACGCTCGATCTGGATATCCTTCTCTATGAAGGCAGTGTGATGGATACAAAGAAGCTGACGATTCCCCATCGGGACATGAAAAACCGGGACTTTGTGCTAAGGCCGCTTACTCAGATTGCCCCGTATGAGATCCATCCGATTCTCGGAAAGGCGATATCGGAACTTTTGGAGGAAGTGGAGGAGAACGGAGAAAAACACGTGTTATTATAAAGAGGGCGAAAACCTGTGAGAGGAATGAAAAAAGAGCTGTCGCAAGGAACAGCTCTTTTTACGTGGTTTTATTCTTTCATATTCTGCAGGGCGGCCTCTCTGGCGGCGTCGAAAGTGGTCACGTTGACGGGGCCGTAGGTGTAGGTCTTGTAGACCGGTGTGTTCTCGTTGAAGGAATTGAAGTACACATACTGGGAAGTGATGTTGATGTTTTGGTATACGCCCTCGCGGATGAGCTCCTGGGAGCTTCCGTCTGTCAGCATCCGCCTAAGCGCCGGCGAATCGGAGGAGCTGACCTGATAATATATATAGTTATCGTAGACGTTGAACATGTCGATTCTGTCGTTGGTCAGGACTTCCACCACATTACTTGAGAGATTATAGCGGCACAGCCTGTAGTTTTCCGCCACATCCATGTAGTATACATAGTCGTTTTGAACGATGGGATTCCATATATTTCCCTCCCAAACCACGGAAGATCTGTCCGTGGAGACGTCAAGCGCGTGGAGATAGTGATCCTCCGCGGTGCCGTTGTAGTAGATTTTGCCTCCGGTAAAGCAGTTGGGGTTGACGATTCCTTGTGAGACGGTCTTCTTATCCTTTTTGTCAATCCGTATCTTGTCAAGGGAGGTGCCGACTTGTTTATCGTATTTTTCGTAATAGAGATAGTTACCGCAAAGCTGCATGCTGACAATATCGCAGCGGTCGAGGCCCACCACCGATTTTCCTTTGAGATTGCTTCTGTAAATACCGGGGATGCGCACGGTCTTGCTGTTTTTGCCGGAAGAGGACCCTCCGCTGACCTGGGCGTAGTAGAGATATTTTCCGGCTGCGTTGATGGAGGAGACGGCTCCGTCATTGTATTTGACAAGGTCAGTCTCATCCGGGTTCATGGAATAAAGCGCAAAATTGTCATAGGCGTTTGCGAAATATACCCGCCCGTCCATCTCGCAGAAATACCCGCCGTTGTTGAGATTCCCGGGTGTGTTTCCGACGGTGGATTCGTCGTTTAGGGGGATGCGTCCGGCCAGGGTTACGGCGATTAGAATGGCTATTAAGATAACTACTGTCACTGAAATAATCAGGACGTTCTTCAGTCTGTCTGTCATGAATTTTCCTCCCGATAAAGCTCTCGCATAACACTACTATTATATCTGTAAACCTGCTTGCTATCAAGAACAAATTGAGGTAAACTTAGGAAGGAAAGAGCGGAAAAAGGATGGAGGATTACAGGGGATAAAAGACGGAAAAGAGGTAAAATATGGATCTGACCAAATTGAGGGGCCAGCTGGACGAGATTGACGAAAAAATCGTTTCGCTCTATGAGGCGCGGATGGCGATTTCGTCGAAGGTGGCGGATTACAAGATAGAGACGGGCAAGAAGGTGCTTGACAGGGAGAGGGAGGAGGAGAAGCTAAGGAAGGTGCGCTCCTTAACGAGCGATCCCTTTAACGCGCTCGGCGTGCAGGAACTCTTCGAGCAGATTATGTCCATGAGCCGTAAGCTGCAATACAGGAAACTGGTGGAGGCGGGCTCTCTTGGGAGACTGCCTTTTATTGGAGTGGACAAGCTGGAGACAGAGCGGGCCAGAGTCGTCTTCCAGGGAGCGGAGGGAGCGTATTCCCACGCGGCTATGCTCAGGTATTTCGGGGAGCAGGTGAAAAGTTTTCATGTGGATACTTTCCGGGACGCCATGTGCGCCATAGAGGAGGGGAGCGCGGACTTCGCGGTGCTGCCCATCGAGAATTCCACAGCGGGAATTGTGAGTGAGATATATGATCTTCTGGTGGAGTTTGAGAATTATATTGTGGCGGAACAGATTTTAAAGATCGAGCACTGCCTGTTAGGCGTGCCGGGCGCGGATATATCACAGATCAGGACGGTGTATTCCCATCCTCAGTCGCTGATGCAAAGCGCCAGATACCTGAACGGGCATGAGGACTGGAGGCAGGTCAGCCTGAAAAACAACGCCTTTGCCGCCCGCAAGGTGAGCGAGGAGAAAGACAAAACCCAGGCGGCTATCGCCGGTGAACAGGCGGCGGGAACCTATGGCCTGGAAATCCTGCAAAGGGGAGTCAACCAGTCGGAGACGAATTCCACCCGCTTCATTATCGTCACGAACCAGAAGATATTCAGAAAAGACGCGGGCAAAATCAGCATCTGTCTGGAGGTGCCTCACGAGAGCGGCTCCCTCTATCACATGCTGTCCCATTTTATCTACAATAATCTGAATATGACAAAGATCGAGAGCCGTCCCATTGAGGACAGAAACTGGGAGTACCGGTTTTTTATTGACTTCGAGGGAAACTTTGCGGACGGCGCGGTGAAAAACGCCCTGAGAGGGCTTCGGGACGAGGCGCGCAACCTGAGAATATTAGGCAACTATTAGTGGAGGGCAGGCAGTGATGAGGGAAGAAGAACTGATTATATACAAGGAATTCGAGGATGGGGATATCCTCAGAGACGTGGTATGGCTGATGGAGCATTACCGCTCAGGGGACGGCAGAGCGAGGCCGCTTTTTTACAAATCCATGCACAGGCTGGCGGAGCAGGCGGCGGATCACGGGTTCTACGGGAACCTATGGCACTGCTATCTGACCAATCTCCTCGTGAACAACGAAAACAGCTATAGCTGTGCCTGCGAGATGCGAGGCGAGGTGGAGGGCAGCATCAATGAGCTGGTGCTGCATGACATAGCGATTTTTAAGGAATTTTTTGATTATGATTTTACGGGGATGATGGAAGTTCTTAAGGCGCCGGAGTTTGCCGTGGTTTTGGCTTACGAGGGGCCTTCCGCGGACAGCAAGATCTACAACAGGCGCATCCGCGACAGGATATGTACGCTGGCGAGGAACTTTGTGGCCAATGAGAACGCGGCGGTCATGAAGGCCACGCTCACCCAGTTTTACAGGGAATATGGCGTCGGCAATCTCGGCCTGCACAAGGCTTTCCGCGTGGAGCATCGCGAGGACGGTGCGGCGATTGTCCCGATCAGAAACATTGCCCATGTCTATATGGACGATCTGGTGGGATACGAGATTCCGAAGAAAAAGCTCCGGGAGAACACGGAGGCCTTTGTGGCGGGGAGGCGCGCCAACAACTGTTTGCTGTTCGGGGATGCGGGGACCGGAAAATCCTCCTGCGTGAAGGCCATCGCCAACGAATACTACGGACAGGGCCTGCGTATTATTGAACTGTACAAACACCAGTTTCAGGACTTGAATGCGGTGATTGCCCAGGTCAAAAACAGAAACTACAAATTTATCATTTATATGGACGACCTTAGCTTTGAAGATTTTGAGGTGGAGTACAAGTATCTGAAAGCGCTGATTGAGGGCGGGTTGGAGAAGAAACCGGCAAACGTGTTGATTTATGCCACTTCCAACAGAAGGCATCTGATCCGGGAAAATTACAGCGACAAGGCGGACAGGAGGGACGAGGACATGCACGCGGGGGATACGGTTCAGGAGAAGCTGTCTCTGGTCTATCGTTTCGGCGTGACCGTCTATTTCGGGTCGCCGGACAAGAAGCAGTTCCAGCAGATTGTAAAGACGCTGGCGGAGCGAAACGGGTTAAAGGTGCCGGAGGAGGATCTTTTCCTTCTGGCGAACAAGTGGGAGCTTTCCCACGGAGGGCTGTCGGGCAGGACGGCGCAGCAGTTCATAGATTTCTTACTTGGACAAAGCGGGAAGGACGGAGTGTAGTGTGAGAAGTACTTCTAGCCACTCACAGCACAGGCTGTTTCGCAAAGTCAGCATAGCTGACTTGGAAGTACTAAGTCTGCTTTGCAGACTTTTCTCACACAGGAGAATGCCAAAATACGGGAATTCTCCAGGACGAACATGTTCGTCCGTAGTTTTGAGTCACAGCAGAGCTGTGACATGGAGGTTAGCATGAAAACATTTGCGGCGATAGATGTGGGTTCTTATGAGCTCGCCATGAAAATATTTGAGATATCCCAAAAGAACGGGCTGCGGGAGATCGATCATATCAGGCACCGGATTGATTTGGGGACGGATACCTTCGCGACGGGGAAAATCAGTTACGAACGCGTGGACGAGCTGTCCCGCGTGCTGCGGGATTACAGGGACATTATGAAGAGTTACCGGGTGGAGGATTACAAGGCGTACGGCACCAGCGCTATCCGGGAGACGCAAAACACCATGATTATTCTGGATCAGATTGCGCAGCGCACGGGGGTACATATTGAGGTATTGAGCAATTCGGAGCAGCGCTTCCTGAATTACAAGGCCATCGCCTCCAAGGGGCGGTTTAACAAGGTGGTCGAGAAGGGGACGGCCATCGTGGACATCGGCGGGGGCAGTATCCAGATTTCGCTGTTTGACAAGGATACGCTGGTCACCACTCAGAATATGCGTCTTGGCGTGCTCAGGCTGCAGGACCAACTGGGTCGGCTGAACATCAGTCCCAGGCAGTATGAGGTGATTCTGGACGAGATGGTGAGTTCGCAGATCCAACTGTTCAAAAAGCTGTATTTGAAGGACAGGCGGGTGGAAAACATTATTGTCGTGGACGACTATATTTCGGCTATCGTCGGAAGAGACGCGGCGGGCCTGGAGGAGAGCAGCGTGGAGGCCCCGGCTGTTGAAACGTTCCTTGAGCGGATACGTTCCAAGTCGAATCAGCAGGCTGCCAAGGTTTTGGATATGCCGGAGGAAAATATTCCTCTATTATATATTTCTGGCGTCCTGATCAACCGGATTGCCAAGATGATGGATGCCAACATGATATGGGCGCCGGGAGTAACGCTATGCGACGGCATAGCATACGAATATGCGCAGATGCATAAAATCATCACAGAAGAACATGACTTCGAGCAGGATATCATCGCCTGCGCGCAGAATATGAGTAAGCGTTACATGGGCAGCAAGCGCCGCGGCGAGACGCTTGAGAAGATTGCCCTGACCATATTTGACAGCATGAAGAAGGTACACGGTCTTGGAAAGAGGGAGAAGCTTCTTTTGCGGATCGCCACCCTCTTACATGACTGCGGCAAGTATATCAGTCTGGTAAATCTGGGCGAATGCTCTTACAATATCATCATGTCGACGGAAATCATCGGTCTTTCCCATATGGAGAGGGAGATTGTGGCCAATGTAGTGAAATACAATCACATGGACTTTGATTACTGGGAAGTGATGGGAGGAGACAGCACACTGGACAAAGACGCCTATCTGACGATCGCGAAACTGACGGCCATTTTGAAGATAGCCAATGGGCTGGACCGCAGCCATAAGCAGAAATTCAAGGATGTCAGGGCGGTACTTAAGGAGCGCGAGCTGGTGATCTGCGTGGATGCTTCCGTGGATATTACGCTCGAGAAGGGACTGTTTACAAAGCGTTCCGAATTTTTCGAGGAGGTCTACAGCATCCGGCCTGTTATAAGGCAGCGCTGACAGACTGGTATTGCAGGGGCAAGAAATAGAGAGTGCGACTATAATATAGAAGGAGGCCATAAGGCGATGGCGCGGGAGATCAATTTTTCGGACGAAACGTTTTATACGAACAGAGAATTAAGCTGGCTGCTCTTTAACGAGAGAGTGCTCTTTGAGGCTAGGGATAAACAGATTCCGCTGTTTGAGCGGCTCAAGTTCCTGAGCATTACGGCGTCTAATTTAGATGAATTTTTTATGGTGCGGGTGGCGTCTCTCAAGGATATGGTGAACGCAGGTTACAGGAAGCGTGACATTGCGGGTATGACTGCGCAGGAGCAGCTTGTCCAGGTAAATGAAAAAACGCATCAGCTTGTGGATCAGCAGTACAGCACCTACAACCGTTCTCTTTTGCCGCAGCTTGCGGCGAGCGGGCTGAGAATCATTACCCACCATGAGGATCTGACAAAGGAGGAGGGGGCTTTTGTGGACAGCTATTTTACGGACAATGTCTATCCGGTGCTCACGCCGATGGCGGTGGACTCCTCCAGGCCGTTTCCGCTGATCCGCAACAAGTCCCTGAATCTCGGGGCGCTGATGACAAAGAAGAACGGGGACGGAGAGCTCGAATTTGCAACCGTGCAGGTGCCGAGCGTCCTCTCGCGTCTCGTGGAGATTCCCTCCCAGGAGGGAAGAAAGCTGATTCTCCTGGAGGAGGTGATCGAGCGCAACATCCACAAGCTTTTCTTAAATTATGACATTGTCTGCGCTTATCCTTTCCGAATTATGAGAAACGCCGATCTCTCCATCGAGGAGGAGGGAGCGGAGGATCTTTTGCAGGAGATCGAAAAGCAGTTAAAGAAGAGACAGTGGGGACAGGTGATCCGCCTGGAGGTGGAAGAGGGTATTGACAGCAGACTTCTCAAACTGATTCGGGAGGAGCTGGCGATTCCCAAGGAGGATATTTACGCCATCGGCGGCCCGCTTGATCTGACTTTTCTAATGAAACTGTACGGTGTGGACGGCTTTGACGAGCTAAAGGAGCACGGCTATCTGCCTCCCCAGCCCGTGCCGGAACTTTCGGAGGATGCGGATGTGTTTGGGAAGATCAGGGAGGGAGATATCCTGATGCATCATCCCTATCAGACCTTTGAGCCGGTCGTGCGGTTTATCAGACAGGCGGCAAAAGATCCGGACGTGCTTGCTATCAAGCAGACCCTTTACCGCGTCAGCGGCCATTCTCCCATCGTCGCGGCTCTGGAGCAGGCGGCGGAGAACGGGAAGCAGGTTTCCGTTCTGGTGGAGTTAAAAGCCAGATTTGACGAGGAAAATAACATTGTATGGGCGAAAAAGCTGGAGAAAGCGGGCTGTCATGTAATTTACGGTCTTGTGGGACTGAAAACACACAGTAAAATAACGCTTGTTGTTCGAAGAGAGGAGAACGGCATACGTCGTTACGTGCATCTTGGCACCGGCAATTATAATGATTCCACTGCCAAGCTTTACACGGATGTGGGATATTTTACATGCTCGGAGATGATCGGGGAGGATGCCACGGCGGTGTTCAATATGCTCTCGGGTTATTCGGAGCCGAGAAGCTGGAACAAGCTCTCCCTGGCGCCGCATTGGCTCAAGGACAGGTTTATCTATCTGATTGAGCGGGAAAAGCAGCACGCGCTGTCCGGAAGGGCTGCCAGAATTATTGCCAAGATGAACGCGCTGTGCGATAAGGACATTATTGAGGCATTGTATGACGCCAGCGCGGCGGGAGTGAAGATCGATCTGATTATCCGCGGAATTTGCTGTCTGCGGGTGGGAATAGAGGGAGTCAGCGAGAACATTACGGTTCGCTCCATCGTCGGCAATTATCTGGAACATGCCAGGATATTTTGCTTTGAGAATGACGGAAAGCCGGAATACTACTGCGCCAGCGCGGACTGGATGCCGAGAAACTTAGAGCGCAGGGTGGAGATTCTCTTTCCGATTGAGAAGCCGGCTTTGCAGGAGAAGCTGCGGCATATTCTGGAATGTCAGCTAAGGGACACGGTAAAAGCCTCGATTCTGCAGCCGGACGGAAGCTATCAGAAGGTCGACAGGAGAGGGAAGGAGACTTTCAACGCGCAGCTCTCATTCTGTAAGGAGGCGAAAGCGGCGGCGAAGGAGAAGACGGGGACGACGCATAAGAGAGTCTTTATCCCGAAGATGCATCACGACGAATAGAAAGGAACGGTGCGCGCAATGAAAATATATCTGGCTTCGGCTTCGCCCAGACGAAAAGAGCTGTTAAAGCAGGTGGGAATTTCATTTAAGGTCACGCCAAGTTTGGTGGAAGAGAAGGTGACAAAGGTAAGACCGGACGAGGTGGTGGAGGAACTGTCTTACCAGAAGGCGGTGGATGTCTGTGGGCGTCTCGCGGCAGAGGGAAAAGAGGACTTTGTTGTGATCGGGGCCGACACGGTGGTGTCGGCCTGGGGAAAGATTTTGGGAAAGCCTGCTGACAAGGCGGATGCCGTGCGTATGCTGAAAGAATTGCAGGGTGGCAGCCATCAGGTTTATACGGGGGTGACTCTCGCGTGGAAATATAAGGATATGTCTGCCATGTACGCCACTTTTTCCGAGTGTACGGATGTGACCATGTACGCGATGAACGACGAGGAGATCAAAGCCTATGTGGATAGCGGGGAACCTATGGATAAGGCGGGAGCCTACGGGATCCAGGGGCTTTTCGCCGCGTATATCCAGGGAATCTGCGGGGATTATAACAATGTGGTGGGACTGCCTGTCGGCAGGGTATGTCAGGAATTGAAAAAGAGAGGAATTATGTAAACTATTTATAGAGGTATGTGATCAGAGGGAGGACGTTTATGTTTGATGAAATGACTGTAGAGTGTTTCCTGAAAAATCAATTACAGCTTTATCCGGAGAAGGTGGCCGAAACATACGAGGAGGCGGAAAATTTTCTGGAGGAATGTATGGCGGTTGTGGTCGATTCCGTCAGGGAGGTATGGGAGTTTTTTGAGGAAGAAGGCGTGGACATGGAAGGAGCCGACGAGGAGGAGATACTCGAAGCCGATGAGGTGTTTGCCATCGGCGACGGAAGGTACCTGATCATAGAGGCGTAGCCGTTTTCGTATCTTAATTATAGTAGTTTTCGCATCATATCCGCAAGCCCATCCTGGTCGTTTGTGAGTTCCGTTACGACGTCGGCGTGGGCTTTCACTTTGTCCGTGGCATTTTTCATGGCGATGCCGCAGCCTGCGGCGTCCAGCATGGAGATGTCGTTGTCTGCGTCCCCGGCTGCATAGGAATCCTTTACGGGAATCCCCAGATAATCGCACAAAAAGAGCAGAGCGCTGCCTTTGCCCGCGTTCCAGTCAAAGAGTTCCAAATATTGGTCGCTGGAATAGATGGTGCGGATTTTATTTTCCGCCCAGTCAGCGATATTCTCTCGGAAAGCTTCCAGTTTGTCAAAATTATGTAAACTAATAGCCAGCATCTTGCATGGGCCTTCCGTGATGGCGTCCGCGAGATTTTCGGACACCACCATGGGCATGTGGATTTTTCTGCGGTAATAGCGGATCTCCTCATCGTCGGCGGGAGTGATTACGGCTTCGTTTTCCCCGTTGTCCCGGTAGGTCTGGATGTGGAGGGAGAGAGATTTCGCCTGCTCTTGCAGATAGGGGACATAGGAGAGCGGAATGCCGGTTTTCATCACGGTTTTCCGGTTGTCGCAGTCGTAGACTCTGGTGCCGTTCGAGCAGCTCAAAAAGATGCCGGGCTGCGTAAGTCCGGCTTTTTCCTTTACCTCCAGAACGCTCATGAGAGGTCTGCCGGAGGAGAAGACCAGTTTGTTGCCGGCCGCGAGAAATTCGTCCAGGAAAGCTTTTGTGCCGGGTGTCACCTGGCTTTCGTCATTTAAGAGCGTACCGTCTAAATCCGTGAACAGCAGTTTCATTTTCAGTGTCCTCATTTCTGCAAATTTATGATTTGTTTTCTCTTGATGTTATCTTGCACCGTCCAAAAGGGCGGCTTTGATTTTGAAAAGTACTTCCTCAGGGACAAACAGATTTCCGTAGCCGCAGCCCAAATCAAGGCCGGCCTTGTTGGCGCCGTGGAAGTCTGAGCCGCCGCTTAAAAGGAGGTCATATCGATTGGCAAGTCCCATCATATCCCGCACATCCTGGTTGGTGTAGGTGCTGTAAAACGCTTCGATTCCCATCAGCCCGTCCGCCTTTAAGGAGGAGACGAGAGTATCCAGCCTGTCCTTTCCCATATGGTAGAGAGGAGGATGAGCCAATATAGGGATCCCCCCCGCGGTGAGGATCAGCTTAATCGCCTGGGTGGGGGTCACCTTTTCCCTTGGGACAAAGTATTTTGTGTGATCGCCCAGATACATGGCGAAAGCGTCCTGCCTGCTTTTGACATAACCGTTCTCTAAAAGATAGGCTGCGTAGTGCGCCCTTGTGATGACCGCCTCGGGGTACATGGCCTGCAGTTTTTCGTATGAGATATCAATGCCGGCCTCGCGCAGATTTTGGCACATTTTTATGTTGCGGTTTACGCGCGAATTGACGAAGCCGTCAAGGGCTGTCCGGAATGCGTCGCTGTCGTAGGAGATGTAGAGTCCTACGATGTGTACGTCCTGTTTTTCGTATTTGGTTGAAAATTCAATTCCCGGGACGACCTCGACGGAGGGGAGCCCCTGCGCCTTTAAGGAGGCAGCGTGCGAGAGGGCTTCGTCAAGCCCTTCAATCGAGTCGTGATCCGTGATGGCCACGGCGAGGAGTCCCTTTTCTATGGCGTAGTCGACTAACCGCGTCGGTGTGTAGCTGCCGTCCGATTTGGAAGTGTGGGTATGCAGGTCAACGGATTTCATGGTCAATCGTCCTCATCTTCGCTTGCAGTGCTCGTGTAGACGGTGCGCTTTCTCGCCATCTCGTCGCTCTCCAGATATTCGTCATAGGTGGTGATCTTGTCGATCAGAGTGCCGTCCGGCAGGATTTCCATAATGCGGTTTGCCGTGGTTTGCACTACCTGGTGGTCGTGGCAGGAGAAAATCTCCACGCCCTTGAATTTCTTCATGCCCTCGTTTAAGGCGGTGATGGATTCCATGTCAAGATGGTTGGTCGGTTCGTCGAAGAGCAGACAGTTGGCGCCGCTGATCATCATTTTGGAAAGGAGGCAACGCACCTTTTCTCCGCCGGAGAGCACTTTCACTTTTTTCACGCCGTCTTCGCCCGCAAAGAGCATACGGCCGAGGAATCCGCGCACGTAGGTGACGTCCTTGACGGGGGAGTAGCCCATGAGCCAGTCGGTGATGGAGTAGTCGTTGTCAAACTCGGAAGTGGAATCCTTCGGGAAATATGCCTGGGAAGTTGTGACCCCCCATTTGTAGTTGCCCTCGTCGGGTTCCATCTCACCCATAAGAATCTGGAAGAGGGTGGTTTTTGCCAGTTCATTGCCGCCTACCAGGGCAATCTTGTCGTCGTGGCCCACGATGAAGGAGATGTTGTCAAGCACCTTTTCCCCGTTTATCGTCTTGCTGATGCCTTCCACGGTCAGTACCTCGTTGCCGATCTCACGCTCCGGGCGGAAATCGATGTAAGGGTACTTGCGGCTGGAAGGACGGATATCGTCCAATTCAATTTTTTCAAGCGCCCTCTTTCTGGAAGTCGCCTGCTTGGATTTGCTGGCGTTGGCGGAGAAACGGGAGATGAATTCCTGTAACTCCTTAATCTGCTCTTCTTTCTTTTTATTGGCTTCCTTGCGCTGTTTGATGATAAGCTGGCTGGACTCGTACCAGAAGTCGTAGTTGCCCGCGAAGAGCTGGATTTTGCCGTAGTCGATATCGGCAATGTGGGTGCAGACTTTGTTGAGGAAATAGCGGTCGTGGGAGACGACGATGACTGTGTTGTCAAAGTTGATCAGAAATTCCTCCAGCCAGGCGATGGCGTCCAAATCAAGATGGTTTGTGGGTTCGTCGAGAAGCAGGATATCCGGGTTGCCAAAGAGCGCCTTTGCGAGAAGCACCTTGACTTTCTCGTTGCCGTTTAGGTCCGCCATCTGACTATAGTGCAGGTCTGTCTCGATCCCCAGGCCGTTTAAGAGCATGGCGGCGTTTGTCTCCGCGTCCCAGCCGTCCATCTCGGCAAACTCCGCTTCCAGTTCGCTCGCGCGGATGCCGTCTTCGTCGGTGAAATCTTCTTTGGCATAGATGGCGTCCTTCTCCTTCATAATCTGATAGAGCCGCTCGTTGCCCATGATCACCGTATCCATGACAGGATAAGAGTCGTATTTAAAGTGGTCCTGCTCCAGGACGGAGAGCCGCTGGCCGGGCGTGAGCGACACGTCGCCGTTTGTCGTCTCCAAAACGCCTGAGAGAATTTTTAAAAAGGTGGACTTACCCGCGCCGTTTGCGCCGATCAAGCCGTAGCAGTTTCCTTCGGTAAATTTGATGTTCACGTCCTCAAAGAGGGCTTTTTTTCCTACGCGTAAGGTTACGTTATTTGCCTGTATCATGTTGAAACCTCATATTTTCCAATATATTCTGTTTTTGGCTACGCATATCATTATACACAAAGCGCAGGTTTTTGCAACGAAAATCTATGGATGATCAGGGCAGTGCGACGGTGAACACGCTTCCGCCGCCGGTGCGTTCCGTGACCGTGATCGTGCCGTGGTGGAGCTTTACGATTTCAGAAGCGACGGACAGGCCAAGTCCAAAGTGTCCTTTGGCGCTTCGGGATTTTTCCGCCCGGTAAAAGCGGTCGAATATTTTTTTCCGGTCCTGTGGCAAAATGCCGACGCCCGTATCCGAGACGGAGAGATAGAAGCGGTTTTTGCGGCGGTTAAGGGACAGATCGATGCGTCCGCCTTCCGGCGTATAGCTGATGGCGTTGTGAATCAGAATGGAGAGCAATTGGAAAATCCGCTCCTCGTCGGCGTTGCAGGCAGGAAGGGAGGCTTCCGGCAGCGAGACGGTGAGGGTCAGCTCCTTTTTTGCCGCCAGGGGTTCGAACGCTTCATAGACGTTAATTAGCAGCGTGTCAAGCTCTGTGGGGGCGGGGCGGACGACGAAGCTGTGGGAGTCGGAGGCGCTCAGCAAGAGCATATCGTTGACTAAAGAGGTCAAGACGGCGCCTTCCTGATTTATGGTGTCGAGAAATTTAGTCTGCTTTTCGGCATCCGCGCTGCGGCAACACTCGGCGGCGGCGAGAATGACGGCCAGGGGCGTGCGCAGCTCGTGGGAGGCGGCGGCCACAAAGGCAATTTGCTTCTGACGATTTTCTATAATGGGCTGCAGCAGCCGGCCGGTGAAAAAGAAGGAAAAGAGCGTCAAAAGCAAAAGGGCGGACACGTCGATCAGAAGAAAGTGAATTCTCTGTCTTGTAATCTGCTTTTCCAGAAAGGAGAGGGAGGAGAGCACGACCATCTGCAGGGAAGAGTCGTTTCGGGCAAGCTCAATGACGCTCGCGTAGTATTCGTGCGTTTTTCCGCCGGGATTAAATGGAAATTCCGTGTGCAGGCATGTGCTGTAACGGCCGCCGTTATTTAATTCCTCCTCAATATAGGCGTATTCAAAGTGGTTTTTGTAGGTTTTAAGGCAGGCGTCGAGAAGATCGCGGGTTTCGGAGGCGTCCGACAGGCCGATAAGCTGGTTGTAGAGAAAAGGGATTTCATTGTCCAGAACATAGAAAGTATAACCGCCCCTCGCTTCCATCTTTGCGAGCCATTCCATGGAGATGACAGACTGCTGTTCCAGGCTGGTGGCGATCGTACTGATGTCGTTTTGAAAGGAATGAAATTGGTTTTCATACAATCCTTTTTCCGAGAGGTACAGATACAATAAGGACATCACAATCATGATGGCGGCGGTGATGCCGGCGCACAGCGCCGTCAGATACAGGTGTACTTTCTGAAACATGGTTTTTTCCTTCCGGGCGATAGATGTAGCGGGGATTATGAGGTCTTTGTCAGGGCGTAGCCCACGCCCCGGACGGTTTTCAGGATGAGACGGCTTCCCACGGTCTTGAGGCGTCTGCGCAGAAAGTGGATGTAGTTGTCAAGATTACCTTCCTCCACATCCGTATCCGGCCCCCAGACTTTTAAGAGCAGGTGGCTCCGGGAGAGGGTCGCGTTTCCGCTTTTCACAAATGCGTCAAGAAGAGCCGATTCCCGCCTGGATAAGGTACAGCTGCCGGAAGGGCCGTTTAGCCGGTTTTCTGCGGGAAACCAGGTGATGTCCGAATAGGAGAGGGATTCCGGCGTTACCAATTTGCGGGGACGTCTGGCAACACAGCGGATTCTGGCTAAGAGTTCCTCTATGGCGAAGGGCTTGACCAGATAATCGTCCGCGCCAAGATCGAGTCCTTCCACCTTGTCGGAGAGCGTGCCGAGGGCAGTGATCAGGATCACGGGCGTGCCTATGCCCTTTTTCCGAAGCGCATTGAGCACATCCGTGCCTTCCATGCAGGGCAGCAAACGATCCAGAAGGATTACGTCATGGATGTTCTGCTCTCCGTAAAATAGCGCGTCTTCCCCGTCAAAGCATGTGTCCACGATAAAACCGGCATGCGTCAGCCCGTATACAAGAGTTTCATTCAGTTGTTCATCGTCCTCAGCAAGAAGTATACGCATGGTCAGCTCCTTTTTTTAATCATTATAAATTCTAATTATGTATGATACCACAGAAATCTTTAAAAAATCTCTAATCTATTTTTTTTGCTATACTTCTCTATTTATGATATAATCGTCGCAGGATAGACATTGGCATTTTGTGTGTAACGAGACAAAGGCGAGGGAGAGGCATTGAGACAGTACGAAACAAAATCAGACCATATGCTCAGTTTTAACGAGCAGACGCTTCCCATTATTGCGCAGTTTTCCGAGAGCCTGCCCGGCGGGTTTTTCGTCTACCACGCGGATGGGGACGAGGAGCTGATTCATATAAATGACGCCATGCTGCGGATTTTCGGATGCGCTACGAGAGACGAATTTCGGAAGCTGACGGGGAACACTTTTAAAGGGGTTGTCCATCCGGACGATCTTTTAAAAGTGGAATCGAGCATTCAGTCACAGATTATGCACAGTGGGGAAAAGATCGACTATGTGGAGTACCGGATTATCCGCAGGGACGGCTCGGTGCGATGGGTGGAGGATTACGGACATTTCAGCCACACGCGGGACTACGGGGATATTTTCTATGTATTTATAGAGGATGTCACGGAGCGGATGCAAAAGCGTATGGCGGAGCTTGAGCGGATCAACGAGTCGCTCTACACGGCGTATCTGCGGGAGGATTATTTTAAGAGAGCGCTTCTCTACGAGGCGGTTTCTTTTGTTGAGGTCAATCTGACCAGGGACGAATTTATCTCCGCTTCCGTGTTGAACGAGGAAGGAACCTTGCAAAATCTGTTTACTTATATGGGAATGCAGCCCTTTGAGAAATATTCCGATTTTACCAGATTTTGGGCGGATTTTACGGAGGCGCGGGAGCTGGAGGAATACGAACGCTTTTTTGACCTGGAAAGGCTGATCCACTGTTATGAGGAAGGGGAGAGAGAACAGACTTATGATAGCTGGGTGACGGACATGTATGGGAGACAACGTCTGAGTCACTACAGCTTCTTTTTAGAAAAAAACGCGCATACGGGCGATGTGATTGCTCTTTCCGTATCAAGAGATATCACGGAACAGGTGGAGAGACAGCGGCTTTTAAAGTCGGCCCTTCGTCAGGCGGAAACGGAGCGCCTTACACGGAACACTTTTTTTGCAAATATGTCCCACGATATCAGGACGCCGCTAAACGCCATGATCGGTTATGCGGAGCTGTTAAAAGGCTGCGTCGGGGATCCCGGAAGGGTGGGGGACTGTATCGAAAAAATCCATCTTGCGGGGGAGGAGCTATTGGCGGTTTTCGACGAGTTTTTGAAAGATAACCTGAACGAACCGGCCAGAGCGGAGCTGACGGAGAGGGAATACCACCTGGGCGAGCTGCTTCGGGAAGTGGAAAAGAGCGCGGAGCGGCCGATCAGAGCGAAGAATATTAAATTCCGAATGGACAAGACGGGGATGACCCATTTCTCGGTGGAAGTAGATTACATAAGGCTCCGGGAGATTTTGAACCAGCTTCTGGACAACGCAATCAAATATACGCCGTCCGAGGGCCAGGTGAGCATTACCGTCATAGAAAGCAAGAGCGACAGGAAAGGAAGGGGGCTGTACCGGTTTATCGTTAAGGACAGCGGACGCGGCATTCCAAAGGAGCGGCAGGAGGAGATCTTTCATCCGATCAGGCAGGAGAAAAACGTGATCTATAACGGTATGCCCGGTGCAGGGTTGGCGGTGGTGAGAAGCTATGCCGAGACAATGGGCGGTACGGTCAACGTGGAGAGCAAGGTCGGGGAAGGCAGTACTTTTACGGTGGAGCTTCCCATAAAATACCCGGTGCGCGCTTCCTTTATGGAGCATGAAAGCGCTGCGGGAGAAAACCAGGAGAACGGGAGGGACAAAGGCAGAATCCTGTTGGTTGAGGATAACGGCATTAACAGGGAGATCGAGGAGGAGCTTCTCAAAAATCTGGGCTATCGTGTGGAAACGGCCTGTGACGGGTTAAGCGCATACGAACTTTTGAAAGCGTCCGAGAGGGGGGAATATGTTCTTGTGCTGATGGATATCGAAATGCCCGGTATGGACGGGTATGAGACGGCGAGAGCAATCCGAAAGCTTGAGAACGAGGCGCTCTCAAAAATACCGATTATTGCTCTTTCCTCCGACGCTCTGGAGGAGGATCGGAAAAAGGCGTTGTATGCGGGTATGAACGCTCATGTCCCGAAGCCTTTTGATATCGATGCGTTACAGGCACTGATTGACGGGATTTTGGAAGAGACGGGACAAAGCGAGGGGATTTAAGGTTTATGGGGCAAGGGAGGATCATATTTGATGATTAAGAGAAAAAGAGTGTTACAGTCGGTTCTGTATGTCGTTCCGCTGGTTGTTGTTGTGATTCTTTTGTTTAATTTTTACACGATGCAGAATAAGGAAAGAATTGCGGAACAGAACAGGAAATACGCGGAGGACGCCGTGCGCAAAACCGCGCGCCAGATTTCAAACGAGTTTGAGAACGGACTGAATGTTATCAGTACCTACGCGCATTTTCTGGAAACTTCTCTGACAGAACCGATGGTAGAAGCCGGAACTCTCAAGGAGATGGAGCTAAATTCCGTTTTTGACACGGTCCGCTTTACGGATGCGGAGGGGAAGACTTACACCTCGGAAGGAGGGGTGACGGATTCCTCCGACAGAGAGTACTATCGGCGCGGAATGGATGGAGAGAGCGGTAATTCCGTCATATTCGACGCGCGTCTTTCCGAGGAAGGAACAAGAGTTCTGTTTTATGCGCCGATTCGGTTTGACGGGGAGATCATCGGTATAATCAGAGGCTCCTTCGTGGCGGAGCAGTATCTGAGGGAAATCTTACAGGCCACATATTTCGGGGAAGTTTCGGATACCTGGCTTTGCATGCCGGACGGACAGGTGATCGCGAGCTCCAACGGGACGGAGTATGAGCAGAGAAAGCTTATGGATGTTTTGAAAGAAACCGGTTATATTGATTCCGCCACGGCGCGGGAGGCGGAGGCGGTACTCGAAAACGGAGGGGACGGTTCCTTCATATGCGGCCAGGGCAGCATGACAGACAATCTCTGTGTGAAATTTCTTGAGGACGGCAAGTATGTTTTGGTTCAGACATTCCCGCCCAAAGTCACACAGGGGATGGTAAACCGGGCAAACGCCGCCGGCATCCAGCTTGAAGTTTCTCTTCTCATTCTCTGCGCGGTCTATTTTCTTGTTGTGATCGTACGCGCGGCGAGAGAGAAAAAGGCGCTGGAAGCGAAAAACCGTCAGGTGACCTACGTGCTGGATGGTTTAAACACACTCTTTTCTTCCAGATATCTGACGGTTGATCTTGAGACGGGTTCGTATTCCTACACCGCAGGAGTTAACCTTGTGGATAACAAGCAGGCGTTGGAAGGCGATTACGCGAGTGTGCTCAAAAAACAGTGCAGTGAGATTATAGGGGAGGAGGAGCAGAAAGAATACTGGAATATCTTCTCGATCGATTCGGTTGTACAAAATCTTTCCGGTCAGGATACGTTCACGTATGAATGCCACGTTATGCGCAACGGCAAGGAAGAATGGGAGCAGTTGACGACCGTCTGTCTGGAGAGAAAAGGAGACAGAGCAAGCAGGATCTTATATGTCCGTCAAAACATCTCAGAGATGAAATTCAGGGAGCTTAAGGGGCAGGAGGAGCTGGCCGTGATGAACCGCAAGGAAAGGCAGTATCGGATTGCGGTTACGTCGAACGCGTTTAGCACTTTTGAATTTAACCTGACGAGAGATTTCGTCGAACAGGATATTTTGCAGACCAGGGACGGGGAGCAGGGTTCCATGCTGGAAGCGGTTGGGTTAAAGGCGCCCTGCAAGGTATCGACATTCTTTGAGAAGTGGAAGGAGTATGTCTGTCCGGAATCCCAGGAAGAGTACACCCGGGTAGTGGATGTTGCCTATTTGCAAAAAGCGTTCGAGGAGGGCGAGGCGGAAATCGACATAGATTATTGGACAAAGACGGCAAGCGAAGGCGGTCAGATGTGCGTGCGTCAGTCCTTCTTTATGACCAAAGACGATATGACAGACGACATCATGGCCATGGTCGTAGCGCGGGATGTCACGGAGCAGGTGATTGAGCAAAGGCAGCAGACACAGGCGCTTCAGGATGCTTTGATGCATGCCCAGCAGGCCAATGAGGCGAAGACGACCTTCCTCTCCAATATGAGTCATGATATCCGGACGCCTATGAATGCGATTATCGGCTTTGCTACGATCGCGGCGAGCCGTATTGACAATAAGGAGCAGGTGAGGGAGTGCCTGCAGAAGGTTCTCGCTTCCAGCAACCATCTTTTGAGCCTGATCAACGATATTCTTGATATGAGCCGTATTGAGAGCGGCAAGATGCAGATTCACGATCAGGAGTGTAATATTTCGGAGCTGATGCACAATCTCGTGAATATCATCCAGCCTCAGGTGAAAGCGAAGCAGCTTGAGCTTTTTATTGATACGTTTGAAGTTGTAAACGAGGATGTGATAACGGATCCGCTTAAGCTGAATCAGATTTTTATCAATCTGATGAGCAACGCCGTCAAGTACACGCCTGCGGGGGGAACGATCACGTTCCGCATTATGCAGCACACCACCTTTAAACATGGGTACGGCGATTATGTTTTCATTATTAAAGATAACGGAATCGGTATGTCGGAGGAGTTTGTGAAACATGTCTTTGAGCCGTTCGAGCGGGAGACGACGACAACGAGGAGCGGTATTCAGGGGACGGGACTCGGCATGGCGATCACCAAAAACATCATTGAGGTGATGAACGGCACGGTCGAGGTGGAAAGTGAGGTTGGAAAGGGCAGCACATTCACGGTTAATCTCACCTTAAAGCTTCAGGATGTGGAGAAGAACGCGGAGCAGATCAAGGAGATGGAGGGACTTAGGGCCCTTGTGGTGGATGACGATTTTAATGTCTGCGACAGCGTCAGCAAGATGTTAAAGACCATTGGTATGAGAGCCGAATGGACCACGTCCGGGCGGGAGGCAGTGTACCGCGCCAAGAGTGCGAAGAACGAGGGAGACTCCTTCCACACATACATCCTCGACTGGCAGATGCCTGAGACGAGCGGTATCGAGACGGCCAAGAGAATCCGAAGCGTGGTGGGCAGTGAATCGCCGATTATTATTTTGACGGCCTATGACTGGACGGATATTGAGGAGGAGGCGAAAGAGGCCGGAATCACGGCGTTTTGCGCGAAACCGCTCTTTATGTCGGATTTAAAATCCGCGCTTTTGGCCGCAAATAATATGGGTCAGAAGGAGGAGGACACAGCCGCCTGGCAGGCAAGCGATTTTGGCGGAAAGAGAGTTCTTCTGGTGGAAGACATCGAGATGAACAGAGAGATCGCGGAGGTGATATTGACGGAGAGCGGGTTTGTGGTGGAAGCCGCACCGGATGGCACGGATGCCGTGGATATGGTGAAGAGATCGGAAGAATATTATTACGATATTGTGCTGATGGATGTGCAGATGCCGATTATGAACGGGTATGAGGCCACGAGAACGATCCGTTCTCTTGCCAGAAAGGATGTCAAGACGCTTCCGATCATTGCCATGACGGCGAATGCGCTGGAGGAAGACAAAGAGGCAGCTTTAAAGAGCGGTATGAACGACCACATTGCGAAGCCCCTCGATATGGAGTTGTTTATAGAGGTGCTGAAAAAATATCTGCATTGAAGTGTGCAGACGAGATAGGATAAAACTGGGAGGAGACGTATGGGACACAAGCCATACGTCTCCTCTTTGTGTATCCGGGGAATTGGGAAAGAAAACCTTAAGAAATTTTAGAGATACTTTAGAGGAACTCCTGCTAAGATTGGGAAATGAAAATCGCGTTTAAATAATTGCAAAGCTATTTTATGGTTGTTGATATTGTGCAAATAACATAACCAACACAGACGCGCTGCTTATGGTTATGATATTTACACAATTGTCACACAGATGAGATGTGTTTGCCAATTACTTAAAGCGACACGCTATAGAAAGGATGCAGCAGGATGAGGACAAAAGTGAGAAAAAGAAAAAACTATGTCACAGCGGAAAAGTTTTCGCTACGAATGAAGGAAAAGCAAATGGCGGCGGCGATTGGTCTGGTGGTGATTGTGGGGATGACGGGATGCGTGGGGAAAGAGGGCGCGCAGGAGAATCCGCAGGAAAATGTCTCGGCGGGGGCGGAGAATGAGCAGGAGGATCAAAATGGCTCGGTTGTACCGGCAACGCAGGAAGGCGAGTGGGCGAGAGAGGAACCGGTTTCGGCGCAGGAAAAGGTGAATGAGAAGCCGGAAGAAAGCGGCGGCGAGGAGCCAATAGAGCCGGAAAAAGAAGGGCAGGCAGTCGCGATATTGCAGGAGACAGCGCATCTTGGCGGGAAGGTGCAGGCGCCGCAGGCGGACGGCATGACGCTGGCGCAGACTACGCTGGTGGATGAGGACGGCATGGTTACCCTGCTGGATGTGGAGGAGGCGAAGAAAATCCCGGTCAGATTCACGAAAGACACGAAGGTGGAGCATTGGACGATTCAGGGTGGCGGCGCAGGGATTGATATGCGGGAGGCAGCGTTATCCGATCTGGAAGAGGGCATGAGCGTGGAGCTGGAAGGGTATTATGAGGCCGGAACCTTTGTGGCGACGAGGGTGATTATGGAAATATATGTTTAGATGCAGGGAAAAGCGGAAAAAAATAGTTAGTATTTTGCAAAGGAAACTTCAGAAAGATTTAAAGATTCTTAGAGATTCTTTAGAGAAAACTTTAGTATGATAAGGAGAGTGAATCATTATGGTAAATTTTCAGAAGGTGGCGGGATTACATAATGCCGGCGGGATGATGACAGGGCAGATTGGAAAAAGAAACAGGGGCAGAGTGATTTTAGCGATCGTATGCGTTTTGATGACGGTTACGACAGCAGGATGCGGGAAAACAGAGGAGCCGATTCCCGTGGAACTTGTTTCCGGGGATATGGAAGAACTGCAAAGCGATACGGCCGGAGGAGGCGCGCAGGGAGACGACAGGGACAATGCGGCGGATGGCGCGGACGACACAGTCGACGAAGAAACACAGAATGACGCCGGACAGGATGCAGACGGAGAAGGCGGCGGTTCGGCATCGCAGGATGGTGCGCAGGGCGCGGAAAGCGATTTAGATGCGCAGGCACGGTCGGTCGGTAGTGCGGAACTGGATGGAGATGTCCTTGACGTGAGCGGAGATAGTTTCGTGGTCAGCAGGACGGAAACATACTCGGATGGAGATGCGAGTGTCGCGGTGGGCGTCGCGCCGGGATATGAAGAGGAAGAGGACAGGATCACGGTGCATGTGAGCAAAGGCTGTGTATGGGAGCTTCAGACGATCAAAAACGGCGGCGTAAGTCCTGAGGACATCTCAGCCAGAGAAGGCTCTTTTGCGGATCTGGAGGAAGGCATTTCCACGCGCATGAAAGGAAGCTGGCAGGGTGACGGAAGTTTCCTTGCGGACAGTATTGTGATGTATATATTTGAGTGATTCGTGTGGAGTGCGAAATAGAAAGGGAGTCCGATATATTTGGAAAAGCGGGTTGCGTATCGAGTGAAATGTGAAAAACAGGTGAGTGATGAATGCAGTTTACATAATATTGGATGCTGTAATCGAACATTTGGAAAGGCAGTGTGGAAAAATGATGAGATTGAGTATAGATAACGATAAGTGCAGAAAACGAAAAAGAAAATATGGAAATGGAAAAAGATTGCTGGCTGTTTGCCTCGCGCTTGTTATCACAGCGGGGACGCTGGCGGGATGCGGGGGCGGCAGTCCCATGGCTTCCACGGACGAGACGGGGGCGTCTTCGGAGGATGAAACGGGAGTAGAAAATGATGTGCGTAGCGGAGAGACAGGGACGGACGAAGGAAACTTCGACAATGAGCCGACCGCCATGGGGCGTTATGTGGAGACGATGGTAGAACTTCCGGAGAGCTCGTCCAGATCTTACACCATCACGGCGCTCACAGACGGAAGGCTGCTTGTTCTGGATGAGGGGGCAGGACAGTTGATCTCCTCTGACGGCGGCACAAGCTGGGAGGCGGTTCCGATTCCCGGAATTGACAACATGAAGACATTTGCGGAGAACAACTATATTTTCAGTATGGCGGCTGCGCCGGACGGGACAGTGGCGGTGCTCTCCTCGGATAATACAGAGTATGATAAGACGGAAGAATTTAACCCGTGGCTCCATGTGGCGAAGCCGGACGGCACGGTGAAGAGGATCGATTCACTGCCGGTACAGGAGAACGAAAGCTACGTTTACAACATTTTTTATTCCCCGGAGGGGGAGCTGTTTGCCACAACGGTGGGCGGAGGTATGATTTACCGGGTGGACGTGGAGAGCGGTACGCTGACGAAAGAGGTGACCATGGAGTGGCGCCCGGATCTGGTGAAATGTCAGGGTGACAACATGTTTTTCCTCACTTCCAGAGACGGCATTTCCATCTACGACCGGAAGGAAGAAAAGTGGGTGGAGGACAGCGTTCTCGCCGACTTCATGGAGGAAAATTATAAGAATGAGTATTATGCCAACGACAGCTACTCGGTGTATATGACGCCGGGCGAGGATGGCGCGATTTATCTGGCGGGCAAGGGCGGGATGTACCGCCATGTGATAGGCGGCAGCGTGATGGAGCAGATCATAGACGGCGCGCTCACCAGTTTCAGCAACCCTTCCATGAACATGATCGGCGTCACCGCATACGGGGAGAATGAGTTTGCGGCGCTGTTTTCCGGCGGAACGGTGGCGCTTTACAAGTATGATGCCAGTGTACCGACAGTGCCCGAGAATATGATTTCGGTGTACTCTCTGGAGGAGCAGGACGCGGTGCGGCAGGCGATCGCACAATTTCAGACGGAAAACCCGGATACCTTTGTTCGATATGAAGTGGGGGTGAGCGGCACGGACGCCAAGGCGGCGGAGGACGCGATCAAGAAGTTAAATACGGAGCTGATGGCTGGCAAGGGACCGGACGTGATCATTATGGACGGGCTCCCCGTGAAATCCTATGAGGAGAAGGGAATTTTAAAAGATTTAAAACCTCACATTGACAGTCTGTCCGGGGACGCGGTTCTCCTTCCCAATATTGTGGAGGCGTTCAACCATGGGGAAACCGTGTACATGATGCCGGTTTCTTTCCAGATTCCCATGGTGATTGGCAGACAGGACGATCTTGCGGGCATTACGGATCTTGCGTCTCTGGTTGACACCGTGGAAAAAATCAAAGCCGAGAAGCCGGAGGCGGAGATCAGCCGGTTCTTTTCCGAGGAGGCGACAGTGCGGTGGCTCCTTCCCGTGGCGGCTACGGCATTTATCGGGGAGTCGGGCGGCATTGACAGCGCGGCGCTTTCGGAATATTTATCAGCCATGAATCAGATCTCAACGACCGCCCTGGAAGGAATCCCCGAGTATGTTGAGGAATCTTACGGGTGGCAGAAGGATTATTATAAGGAAGAAAAATATGCGTATGAGCATTTCAACAGCGTGGGATTGGATTATGACGACTTTATGATGCAGGGTATGGAGCTCAACTTCGGGATGTTGAAGAGCGTCTACAACTATCAGAGCGGATTATCTTTAAAATACTGCGAGGGATTTGAGGATGTGGACATGAAGTTCTTTGACGGGATGAGTGAGGGCGCTTTCGAGCCGTCGGTTCTGGTTGGGCTTTCCGCATCGTCCGCCCATAAGGAGGAGGCGGAGCGGTTCTTTGACATCATTATGGGCACGCAGGTGCAGAGCCTACTCTACGACGGTTTCATGGTAAACCAGACGGCGCTGAAGGAGCAGCTCAGCAACCAGTGGAAGATTTTTAAGAACGGCGGCACGGACAAAGAGTACGGCGAGCCGAGCAGCTCGGTGGGTGGAAGTTACGCTGATGGCAGGGAGTTCCATATGGATATCTATATGCCGACGCGGGAGGAGTTCCAGAAGCTTTACACGCTCTGCAGTCAGGTGAAGACGCCCTATGTGGCGGATACCGTGGTGGAGAATGCGGTGATTGAGATCGGCGCACAGTATCTGCAGGGGCAGATGTCGTTGGATGAGGCGGTGCAGAAGATAAAGTCTCGGGTGGAATTGTATATGGCCGAATAACAGCGTGAGAAGAACTTCTAATCGCTCACAGCAAAGGCTGTTTCGCGAAGAAGTTCTAAGAGTTGCGGGGCAACTCCTTCTCACGCGGGAGAATGCCCAAAGTTTGGGCATTCTCCGTGTAGGTATGATATAGAGAGTATGGAGGGTAATTCAAATGCGGGTGTACGGGATGAAACGGCAGGATGGAAGGAAGCTGGCGGCGGCTTTGTGGCTGGCGGGGGTGATGGCTTTGTCCCTCGCAGGGTGCGGCGGCAAAGGTGGGGACGGCACAACAGGCGGCACAGAGACGAAGACGGGCGAGCAGTCCGGCGACGTTGTGGCCATGGGGCGGTATGTGGAAACAGTGACGGATGTGGATACCGGGGAGCTTATGGATTTGAAAGAGCTTTCCGACGGGCGGCTCGTCCTTTTGGAAAACGGGGCGGAGGGGCGTTTTATTTCCGGGGACGGCGGCGCGACATGGAAACCGGATCAGTTGCCGGGTTGGAACGATCTCGTGATGGATTATTATGTATATGATATGAAAGCGGCTCCCGACGGGAGTGTGGCTATGCTCTGCAGGAGCTTTGACGGGTTGACCGGGGCGGCGGAAGAGGACGCCGGGGAATCCGGGGACGGAGGAGAGGCGGAAACGGGGGAAAAGCCGGAAGAGGGAGAAAAATCTGCGGGTGAAGCGGCGAATGGCGAAGAGGCGAAAATGGACGAGGAAGCCGGGAACAGTGAAAAGGCGAAAATGAATGACGAAGCCGGAGACAGTGAGAGAGCGGAAACGGACAACGAAGCCGAGGACGGCGAAGGGGCGACAGATGGAAAGAAAGCCGAAACAGACGATGTGGAGGAAACGGATGAGGGAAGCAGAAATAAGATTTGCATGATTCCAGCGCAGGGTGAGACAAAGTGGTTTGATGTGCCCGCTGATGAGTTTGACATTGCCGCCAGTCTCTGTTTTTCGGAGGATGGCAGCAGGCTTTTCGTGGCGTCGATGGAACCGAATATTTATGAGATCGACCGGGAAACGGGGACGGCAAAGCTGTTTCTGGCGGCGGATATCATACCGGACATGTTCTGTGTCTGGGATAACTATATGGCGGTCAAGAGCGAGAGTGGCGGCGTTGTCCTGTATGCTCTTGACACGGCGGAGCGTATTGAGGATGATGTAATCACGGATTTTGTGAATAAAAACTGTGCAGTCAACAAGCAGATCGCAGAATCTACCTACAGTATTTTTCCGGCGGAGGAAGAGGGTGTTTATCTGGTCTGCGGCAAGGGAGTGTACCGCCATGTGATCGGTGGTACGTTCATGGAGCAGGTGATTAACGGCGGTCTGTCCAGCCTGAGTGACCCTATGAAGCATGTGGTGAAGATGATCTGCACGGCGGAGGAAGGGTTTATGGCGGCATTTTCCGAGGGGAAGGTGTCGTCCTTTGCCTACGATCCCGAAATCAGTACCGTGCCATCGCAGACGCTCACGGCATACAGCCTGACGGAGAACGACATTTTGAGACAGGCGATCATCCGGTATCAGGGGGCAAACCCCGACGTCTATGTGGAATACAAGGTAGGCATGGACGAGGAGGGCGGCGTCACCAGAGAGGATGCGGTGAAAAAACTGAACACGGAAATTATGGCGGGTAAGGGTCCTGATTTTCTTATTCTGGACGGGCTTCCTGTAAACTCTTATGTGGAGAAAGGGGTGCTGGCGGATCTGACGCCGTATCTTGCGGAATTGGAGAAAGAGGAAAAGATTCTTCCGAATATCAAGGAAAGTTTTACGGCGGACGGAAAAATCTGTATGCTTCCCGCAGCTTTGACCGTGTCCATGTATATGACGGACAAAGAAAATATGACGGAAGTGTCGGATCTTTCCGCTCTGGCGGATAAGATAGAGAAACTCAGAAGTGAGCATCCGGGGGAGGGGATTTGGGAGACTTACAGCGAGGACATGGTATTGAATGCGCTGATGCCGGTGTCCGCGCCGCTCTGGTTTGCGGAGGCAGGGCAGCTTAATGCGGCGGAGCTGTCCGACTATCTGGAGCAGACGAAGCGTATTTATGATGCCTGCATGGAGGGGCTGTCCGAGGAACTGTTGCAAGTTTACCTGGGGAGAGCCGAGAACTCGGTTGGCAGCAGCGATGAGTTCAGCGCCTACAATGATCTGCAGGGCGGCGGTGTGCAGATCGTTGCCGGCAATGAGAAGTTGGCTCTGGGAGAATTGAAAAACGCATACAACTACGCCTTCATGCAGTCTGTGAAGCGGTCGGAAAACGGGGAGAATGGCAAAAATTGTCAGATGGCGCTGACGCCGGGGAATGTGAAGGATTCCTTCCGCCCTTATGCGCTGATGGGAATAAGCGCAGTGTCCTCTCAGACGGAGCTTGCCGGCGGGCTTTTGCGGGAGACGCTTTCCAAAGATATGCAGAGTATGATTTATCCGATCGGATTTCCCGTCAATGAGGCGGGCTTACAGACATACCTCGAAACACTGGGTGGTCAGCTCCCCGAATGGGGCAAGCCGGGAGAGCCTTTCAGCGGATACGGCTTTGGGGATGATAATGGTCTGATGGTTACTATGAGCGTATATGTGCCAACGGAGCAGGAGACGAAGGAACTGTACGACTTGCTCTCCTCTGTCCGTACCCCCTATCTGTCTGACGCGGTTGTGGAAGACGCGGTGAAAGAAGCCGGGAAACATTATTTGGAGGGAAAGTGTAGTCTGGAGGAGGCCGTGGAGTTTGTGCAGAAGAAAATTTCGATTTATATGTCCGAATAACAATGTGTGAAGAAGTTCTAAAGACGTTTCGCCATTGGACGAAACGCCAAGAACTTCTATGTCACACATGGGAGAATGCTAAAAAGCGGCATTCTTTAAAAAACTTATTATGATATAGAGTGTGTGGAGGGCGATTTGGATGTGGGTGAACGGGATGAATGGCAGGAGACGGGCGGCGGCTTTGTGGCTTGTGGGGATGATGGCTGTGTCCCTTGCAGGGTGCGGAGACAAAGGCGGAAACACAAACGGCCAAACAGCAACAAAGACGGGTGAGCTGCCCGGAGACGGTGTGGCCATGGGGCGTTATGTGGAAACCATGACAGATGTGGATACCAGGGAGATTAAGGATCTGAAAGAGCTTTCCGACGGGCGTTTTGTCCTTCTGGAAAACGGCGAAGAGGGACGATGGGTTTCCGACGATGGCGGCGCTACATGGAAGCCGGATCAACTGCCGGGCTGGTACGATCTTTTGGCGGATTATTACGTATATGACATGAAAGCGGCTCCAGACGGAAGCGTGGCGATTCTTTGTAAGAAGTATGGCAGCATGAGCTGGCATACGGAAGACGGGACGGCGGATGAGGACGAGGCGTCAGACGAAACGGACAAAAAGTCGGCGGACGGTGAAACCGGGGAAAGCGAAAATACGATATGCTTCATTCCCGCACAGGGAAAGCCCCAGTGGTTTGATGTGCCTGCAGACGAGTATGAAGTGCCGGCCAGCCTGTGTCTATCGGAGGATGGCAGCAGGCTTTTTGTGGCGAACATGGATCAGAAGATTTATGAGATCGATCGGGAGAGCGGAAATGCCAAGCTGTTTCTGGCGGCAGATATCACGCCGAACATGTTCTGTGTATGGGATAACTATATGGCAATAAAAAATGAACGAAGAGGCGTTGTTCTGTATGCGCTTGATACGGCGCAGCGGATTGACGACGATGTGATCACGGATTTTGTGAATCAAAACTGTGTGGTTAACGATCGGGTTGTGGAATCCACCTACAGTATTTTCCCGGCGGAAGAAGAGGGCGTTTATCTGGTCTGCACGAAAGGGGTATACCGTCATGTGATCGGCGGCACCGTGATGGAGCAGGTGATCAACGGCGGACTGTCCAGCTTGAGCGACCCTACGAAGCATGTGGTAAAGATGATTCGGACGGGGGAGGAAGGATTTATGGCGGCCTTTTCCGAGGGGAAAATATCGGCTTTTGCCTATGATCCGAATGTCAGCACCATGCCGTCGCAGACACTCACGGCATATAGTTTGACGGAAAACGATATTTTACGGCAGGCGATCATCCGCTATCAGGGGGCGAATCCGGACGTCTATGTGGAATACAAAGTGGGCATGGATGAGGAGGGCAACGCCACCAGAGAAGATGCGGTGAAGAAGCTGAACACGGAAATTATGGCAGGTAAGGGACCTGATTTTCTCCTTCTGGACGGGCTTCCGGTGAATTCCTATATGGAAAAGGGGGTACTGGCGGATCTGACGCCTTATCTTACGGAATTGGAGAAGGAGGAAAAGATTCTTTCGAATATCAAGGAAAGCTTTACGGTGGATGGAAAAATCTGTATGATTCCGGCGGCGGTAACCGTGTCCATGTATTTGACGGACAAAGGAAATATGACAAATGTGTCAGACTTATCTTCTCTGGCGGATATGATGGAGAAGCTTAGAAGCGAAAATCCCGGCAGAGGAATCATGGAGACTTACAGTAAGGACATGATACTGAATGCGCTGATGCCGGTGTCTGCGCCGCTGTGGTTTACGGAGGCGGGACAGCTCGATGCAGCGGAATTGTCCGACTATCTGGAGCAGACGAAGCGGATCTATGATGCCTGCACAAAAGATCTGGACGAGGATGTTTTGCAGCGGTATTTGGACATGGCGGAGAACGGGGTCAACAGCAGTGACGAGGTCAGCGCTTACAATGACTTGCAGGGAGGAGGTATGCAGATCATTGCCGGCAATGAAAAAGTGGCGCTTGGAGAGTTGAAAAATGCCTATAATTATGCTTTTATGAAGTCAGTCAACAAGTCGGAGAACGGAGAGAACGGCAGGAACTGTCAGATGGCATTGACGCCGGGGCATGTGAAGGATTCTTTCCGTCCTTATGCGCTGATGGGAATAGGCGCAGCGTCCGGTAAGGCGGAACTTGCCGGCGGGCTTTTGCGGGAGACCCTTTCCAAAGATATGCAGAGCCTGATTTACCCGGTCGGATTTCCGGTCAATGAGTCGGGTTTGCGGACATATCTTGATACGTTGGGCGGACGGCTTCCGGATTGGGCTAAGCCAGGAACTTCCTACGGCGGGAGCAGTCTTACCGGTGATGATGGTCTGGTGATTTTCATGAGCATGTATGTGCCCACCGAGCAGGAGACGAAGGAGCTGTACGATCTGCTCTCCTCTGTACGTACGCCCTATTTGGTTGATACAGTTGTGGAAGATGCGGTGCGGGAAGCCGGGAACTATTATCTGGAAGAGCGGTGCGGCCTGGAGGAGGCTGTGGAACTTGTGAAGGAAAAGCTGGCGATTTACATGTCCGAATAACAGTGCGAAAAGAACTTCTAAAGCTCAGCAGCAGAGGCAGCTTCGCTAAGAAGTTCTATAGTTTCGCACGAGAGAATGCCAAAGGACGGCATTCTCCGCAAGAAATGTAGGAGGAAACTCTATGTCTCACATGGGAGAACGCCAAAAAGCGGCATTCTCCGAATAGAGATGTGAGAATGCTAAAAGCGGCATTTTCCGCGTTTGATTTTGCAGAATGATGTAATATAATTGAATGGATGTGAAAAAGCATAAATACTGTACTATTATAGGAGAGTTTGTGGTGGAAATGTCGAAAACGCAAAGAATGGAAGAGGGTTTACATAACTTAAAAATTCAAAATAAGCGGGAGCGCAGAAACGGGAAAAAATACAGACGCAGACAACGCACTTTCCTGTTATTTCTTCTGCCGAGTTTTGCGGGGGTGACCCTTTTTGTGCTCCTGCCGTTTCTTGACGTGGTGAAGCGTTCTTTTCAGACGGCGGTCACGGGGGAGTTTACGGGGGTTAAAAATTACGGCGTTATTTTCCAGAATCAGGCGTTTTTGCTTGCGGTAAAAAATACCGCGCGGTTTACGGTGGTCTGTATACCGCTTTTGGTGCTTGCGGGGCTTTTGGTGGCGCTTACGCTGAGCAATTTAAAAAATGCGTCTCTAATAAAGTCGGTGTATCTGTTTCCGCTGGCTATGCCGACGGCTACCATCGTTCTTGTATGGAAAATGGTCTTTTACAGGCAGGGGTTCTTAAATCTGCTTCTCACTAAAATCGGGGAGCTTACGGGTTTATGGGGGAGCGTGACCACGGATTATTTGGGGACGGGAGCATCCTTTTGGGTACTGGTGGCAAGTTATTTGTGGAAGAATACCGGGTATACAGTGGTGCTCTGGCTTGCCGGCATTCTGGCGATTCCAGGTGAGTTTATCGAGGCGGCGAGAGTGGATGGGGCAGGGCGCCTAAAATGTGTCCGCCATATCATCCTGCCGAATTTGAAGGGGAGTTTTTACACCATTGTAATTTTGTCCTTTTTAAATTCCTTTAAGATATACAGGGAGGCTTATCTGGTGGCGGGGTCTTATCCGCAGGAAGACATTTATCTGCTCCAACATCTGTTCAACAACTGGTTCGTCAATCTGGAGTTTGACAAGATGGCGGCATCTGCGGTGTGCGTGGGGGCGGTGCTCTTTGTGGCGATTATGGCTTTGCAGAGGATATGGGACAGGGTGGAGTAAATGGCGCAGCTTTTGTCCGGTATGAGTGGGGAAGAAATTGTTTTGTCGGTGGCGGGATAATGAAAAAGGCGTGCCGTAGCGAACAGGAGATGAGCTGTCCCGGGTATCGGCGGGGCGGCTGAAAAGGGAGATTATGGAGAGACAAGGAAACATGTTGCAAGTGAAGAAAAGACTGTGCGGGGCGGTCAGAAAATATCTGACGACGGGTGTGTTGCTGGTGCCTGCGCTGCTGATCTGCTTTCCCGTCTTCTTGATTTTGACAGGATCGGTCATGGATGGTCTGGAAATGAAGCAGTATTTGATTCCCGTGTTCGGGGAGGGAGAGGGATATATCCGCTGGAAACTGATGCCGGACTATCCTACTTTTGAGCATTACGGCAGGCTGCTCTTTATGACGCCCTCCTTTTTTGTTCTGTTCTGGAACTCCGTGAAGCTGGTGCTCTGTATTCTGGTGGGGCAGCTTCTGGTGGGCGTTCCTGCGGCATGGGCTTTTGCGGCGTATTCCGTGCGGGGGAGCAGGGCGCTGTTTGCCATGTATGTGGTGCTGATGCTTCTGCCCTTTCAGGTGACGATGCTTTCCAGTTATCTGGTGCTTGACCGTTTATCTCTGATGAATACCCACGCCGCCATTATTTTGCCGGCGGTGTTTTCCACTCTGCCTATCTTTTTGTCATACGGCGGTTTCCGGGCGATCCCGCCACAGCTTTTCGAGGCGGCACGGATTGACGGGGCGGGTGAACTGAGGATATTTTTAACAATGGGGCTTCCATTAGGGAAAAGTGGATTATTATCTGCCATGGTGTTAGGGTTTTTGGAATATTGGAACTTGATGGAACAGCCGCTGGCGTTTCTTGAGGATAAGGCGTTGTGGCCACTGTCTCTATATTTGCCGGAGATCTCGTGGCTACAGGCGGGTTTTGCGCTCTGCGCCTCGTTTATCACATTGGTTCCGGCGGCTTTTGTATTTGTGCTGGGACAGGATTATCTGGAGCAGGGAATAGTTTATTCGGGCTTAAAAGAGTAGAAATAGAAGTGGGAGGGAAACAGAATCATGGATAAGCGGAGGAAGAGGATTATCGCAGGGCTGGCGATTTTTATGGCTTTTATGTGGTTTTGTACACTTGTGTCAAAAAGTATATATGCCTCGAAGCTGCCGATGGTTTCGACGACCCGGACTGATTCCAAGTATATCGAGCATATCGTGGAGGCGGAAGGCATCGTGGAGGCGGGGGCCAAACTGCCGGTGACGGTTTTAAGCGGTCTGCGGGTAAAGGAGCTTGCGGTGCAGGCCGGAGATAAAGTGGAGGAGGGCGATCTTCTGTTTACCGTGGATCTGGAAGATATGAAGCGGATTATGGAGGAACAGGAGCTTGCCGCGTCAAAGGTACAGCTTCAGATAGATGCCATTATCCGTAATAAGGAGCTGGCGCAAAGCCAGAAGGAGTTGGAGGAAGCCAGAGCAAGGGAGGATTACGACGCGCTTGCAAGGTATCAGGATACGCTGGTAGGCCGGGCAGCCGAGGACGTAGCGCAGGCTGAGGAGGCGCTTGATAAGCTCCAGGCGGAGAACAGGGCTCACGAGGGAGACTGGCAGAAGGAAAACGGGGAGGCGAAGACCGAGGAGGAGATGGACGCCGAGTGGAAAGCCAGACAAGAGGAGGAGGAACGGCTCAGACAGGAGCTGCAAGCCGCGGCCTACGCGGAGGCGGACGCGAAGTGGAACCGGGACAATATCATAAAAGATGCCGGCCGCAAGGTGGAGGATATTTTGCAGGAGGAGGACGTTGATGCGACACTGGCGGTTTACAGGACAGAGCTTTCGGCGGTACAGGAAAAGCTTGCCGAATACAAGGCAGTTGTGGAGCAGGAGGGAAGAATCACAAGTCCCATGGGGGGGATGGTGACGGATATCTATGTCCAGACGGGCGGCAGAGTGCCGGACACGGCCTCCTTTCTCCTGGCGGATGACGAGGTGCCCTGCCAGTTCCGCGTGCCGCTTACCAAGGAACAAAAAAGTTATGTAAACTTAAATGACGACGTGAAGCTGGAACTGGACGGGCGCAAAAAGATTGACGCCAAGGTGGATTATATAGAAGAAAATGAAAATATGCCAGGCAGCTACACGGCGCTTCTGCGATTGCCCGAGGAGACAGGGACGCCCGGTCTTTCCGGGAAGCTGACCTGCTCCAAAGTGGGGGAGAAATATCCCTATTGCGTTTCCCTTTTGGCGTTGCACGCAGAAAACGACAGGAATTTTGTGTATGTGGTGAATGAGCGGGAGGGGATTCTTGGCACGGAATATTATGTGGAGGAGATTAACGTCAGCGTTGTCGACAAGAATGACAAGCTGGCGGCAGTAGAGGGGGCTCTTACCGACGAGAGCCGCATCATTGAATCATCCACAAAGGAAATTAAGAAGGGGGACGTGGTCAGACTGAATGATTTCTGAGTGGATTTTTCTATTGAAAAGTAGAAGGGAAGGTTGTAGAATAATTTCGGATAACCGATGTCTGCTTTAAAGGATGGAAGATCAGATGATTCTGGCGGCTATAAAGATTACACTGATATGTATTATGGCGTTGGCTGTTTTGTATATGCTGGCAATCATGCCCCGCATATTCAACAGACCCGATACCACGCTCTTTAAAAAAGTATATTTTGCACACAGGGGGCTTCACGACAATGAGGGGGACGCGCCGGAAAATTCCATGGCTGCCTTTCAAAAAGCGGTGGAAGCCGGGCTTGGCATAGAACTGGATGTGCAGGTGACAAGAGATGGTGTGCCGGTGATCTTTCATGATTTCACACTGGACAGAATTTGCGGGACGGAGGGGAAAATCGCGGATTGTACATACGGACAGCTACAGGATTATACTTTGTGTGAATCCGAGGAGAGAATACCGCGGCTTAAGGATTTTCTTGCGATGGTAGACGGTCGCGTGCCGCTTATTGTGGAGATTAAGGCGGAGACGGCGGATGTTTCATGCTGTGCGGTCATTGACCGGATGTTGCGCGCTTACGGCGGGGCTTATTGTATCGAGTCCTTTAATCCTATGGTGCTTTGGTGGTTTCGCATAAATCGAGGGGAAGTGGTGAGGGGGCAGCTTTCCTCCAATTTCCGCAGGGAGGGCGTGTATTGGAATATACTCTATTTCGGGATGACCCACCTTCTGTTCAATTTTTTGACGAAACCGGACTTTATTGCCTACAATCATAAATTCAGCGAAGAGCCTGGGAGAAGAATTTGCAGACGCCTCTACAGACACCCAGCCGCCGCCTGGACGATTCGCAGCCAGCAGGATCTGGAGGCGCTCAAGGGAGAGTATGATGTGTTTATTTTTGACAGTTTTCTCCCGATCAGAGCGGAGAGATTGTAATGTTTTGGCGCTTTGGAAATGGCAGCAGAATATTTGGTTTCTATAATTGACAAATATCTCCGGGTATTTGTCTTCATTTTTGTAAAAAATTAAAAAAACCAGTGCTAAATTTTCAAATATATGGTAAAATAAATGCTAGCTTAATGGCTTGTTTCACAGGCGAAGAAAGGAGCATAGAGAATAAGATGGCGAAATGGGTGTATTTATTTGAGGAAGGCAACGCAGATATGCGCAATCTCCTGGGCGGAAAGGGAGCAAACCTGGCGGAGATGACGAACTTGGGGTTGCCGATTCCGCAAGGATTTACCGTAACGACAGAGGCGTGCACGGACTACTACAATAATGGCAGACAGATCTCGGACGAGATCAAGGAGCAAATTTTCACGGCTCTTGCAGGACTTGAGGAGAAGCAGGGTAAAAAGTTTGGAGATACCGAAAATCCTCTTCTTGTGTCGGTACGTTCCGGGGCTAGAGCGTCCATGCCGGGTATGATGGATACCATCCTGAACCTGGGGCTGACAGATGTAGCTGTGGAAGGGTTTGCACAAAAGACTGGGAACCCCCGGTTTGCTTATGATTCCTATCGCAGATTTATTCAGATGTTCTCTGATGTGGTTATGGAAATTCCTAAATCTTATTTTGAGAGAATCTTAGACGAAATCAAAGAATCCAAGGGCGTTAAGTTTGACACCGACTTGACAGCCGAGGATATGAAAGAGATCATCGTCCGTTTCAAGAATATTTACAAAGAAAACAAAGGAGAGGAGTTCCCGCAGGATCCCAGAGTACAGCTTATGGAAGCGGTAAAAGCAGTGTTCCGCTCCTGGGATAACGAGAGAGCGATCGTGTATAGACGTATGAACGACATACCTGGCGACTGGGGAACTGCGGTAAACGTGCAGGCGATGGTATTTGGAAATATGGGCGATACCTCCGGTACGGGCGTGGCCTTTACAAGAAATCCCTCTACCGGCGCTAAGGGTATTTACGGTGAGTATCTGATCAATGCCCAGGGTGAGGACGTGGTTGCGGGTATCCGCACGCCCCAGCCCATCACCAGACTGGAACAGGATCTGCCCGAGTGCTATAAGCAGTTTATGGAGATTGCGAACCGCCTCGAGGAGCATTACCGCGATATGCAGGATATGGAGTTTACCATTGAGGAGGGCAAGCTTTTCTTCTTACAGACAAGAAACGGTAAGCGTACCGCGCCTGCGGCTTTGCAGATTGCGTGCGATCTGGTAGACGAAGGAAAAATTACGCCTGAGGAGGCAGTGCTTAGAATAGAAGCGAAGTCTCTGGATCAGCTCTTACATCCGACCTTTGATCCCGACGCTTTGAAGGCGGGTCAGGTAATCGGACAGGCACTTCCCGCTTCTCCCGGCGCGGCGGCAGGTAAGGTTTACTTTACGGCAAACGAGGCGAAAGAGGCACATGAGAAGGGAGAGAGAGTTGTGCTCGTGCGTCTGGAGACTTCTCCGGAGGACATCGAAGGTATGCATGCGGCGGAAGGTATTCTCACCGTGCGCGGCGGCATGACTTCCCACGCGGCAGTTGTGGCCCGTGGCATGGGTACGGCCTGCGTATCGGGCTGTGGCGACATTGCCATCAACGAGGAGGAAAAAGTATTTGAACTTGGCGGCGAGGTGTTCCATGAAGGCGATTATATTTCGCTGGACGGCTCCACCGGTAAGATTTATAAAGGGGATATTAAGACAGTGGAAGCTTCCGTCAGCGGAAACTTCGGGCGGATTATGGAGTGGGCTGACAAGTACCGCACGCTCAAGGTGCGCACCAACGCGGATACACCTGCAGATGCGGCGAATGCCGTGAAGTACGGCGCGGAGGGTATCGGCCTTTGCAGAACAGAGCATATGTTCTTCGATCCCGACAGGATTCCGAAGATCAGGCAGATGATTCTGGCGAGAACCCAGGAGCAAAGAGAGAAAGCGCTCAATGCTCTGATCCCGTTCCAGAAGGGTGACTTTAAGGCGCTGTACGAGGTGATGGAAGGCAGACCTGTTACCATCCGTTTCCTGGATCCCCCGTTACATGAGTTTGTGCCTACAGAGCAGGCGGATATTGACGATTTGGCAGTTGAGATGATGATGACAGCGGAGGAGGTGCAGGAGATCTGCGATTCCCTCCATGAGTTTAATCCCATGATGGGACACAGAGGCTGCCGACTGGCGGTTACCTATCCCGAGATTGCAAAAATGCAGACCAGAGCGGTGATGGAAGCGGCAATCGAAGTGAAGAATGAGAAGGGTTACGATATCGTACCAGAGATTATGATCCCTCTGGTTGGTGAGAAGAGAGAGCTTAAGTTTGTCAAGGACGTGGTAGTGGAAGTGGCTGAGGCCGTGAAGAAAGAGAAAAATTCCGACATTCAGTACCACATCGGTACGATGATCGAGATTCCGAGAGCAGCGCTTCTGGCAAACGAGATTGCCGAGGAAGCTGAGTTCTTCTCCTTCGGTACGAACGACCTGACGCAGATGACCTTTGGATTCTCCCGCGACGACGCCGGGAAGTTCTTAGGCGACTACTATAAGAATAAGATTTATGAGTCCGATCCTTTTGCGAGACTCGACCAGAGCGGCGTGGGACAGCTTGTACAGATGGCGGCTGAGAAGGGGCGTACAACCAGACCCGATATCAAGCTTGGCATCTGCGGCGAGCACGGCGGCGATCCGTCCTCCGTGGAGTTCTGCCATAAGGTGGGATTGACCTATGTTTCCTGTTCACCGTTTAGAGTGCCGATAGCACGGCTCGCGGCGGCGCAGGCGGCTATTCAGAAATAATGCCATAGGATTTTTGGTGTCGTAGGGCATTGGAATTTATTCTATACAAGGGCAAAGATATTTATTCTACGACATAGAAAAATAAGACCTTGCATCGCAGGATGCGGGGTCTTATTTTTGTCTAACGACTATCCTTTCCCTCGCATAAATACAGGATTTTTGGAACGTTCTGCGTAGGAATCACCATGGAGTAGGGGCAGGGAGGGCTTTAGCCCGACGAGAATAAAACAAAGTGCCTTTTAAGTGCCCAATATAGAATAAATTTCCGTGCCCTACGACATGGTGATATTTCCTGAATGCGTTTTTGGGAGAATGAGGATTGGCTTGAAATCCTTGTAAACAGGGACTTTGAGAGGATTGTTATTTCCCAAAAATGAGAGAAAAATTCCCCAAAAACGATTCAATTTCATTTTTGGGAGCGTTTGACATAAGGATGACTTGCGGAGCACGGCATCCGTTGTCGGGGAAAGATGCAGGATGTTCCCGGATGGGAGGTTTTGCAAGGATGAGGAAAAAGAACTTTAAGGGGCGATGTGAAAAGAGGATGATCGGTAAGTGCTCTGAGGTATGCAGGACGTATGATGCGATCCAGTATGCTTATGCTGATCTGTTG